>LPNH01000150.1 GCA_001543385.1 Candidatus Hemicellulosilyticus sp. P3 | reverse complement strand
AGAAAACTACTAACTAAAGTTTCCCACCCTCAGAAAACCCTAATAAAATAACGGTTTCTCGAAAATTTGTTGTAATTTTGTATTCGCTAAAAGTACAATAAAGACAGCAAATTAACAAAAACCGTTATGGATGCAAAATTAGGCAAAATTTCCGAGTTGAGCAACATTTTGTGCGAAAAAGATGGTGTTGGCCAGAAAATCGTAGCCGTTGGTCATGAATTCAGTCTCGGCAAGCTGATGCTTCAGGCTCATATCTCCAAACAGCAGGGAGTTCCTTGCTCTGCACTGCTTCTGTACCTGCTGCTTATCCGCTTCCTCGAGATAAGCGTGTTCCGTTTCTACAAGTCCAGGTGGTTCGGCTTGCTGAGCATGGAGATCGGGAAGAACTGCTTTTACCGTTTTCTTTCCAATCCCTACTACAACTGGCGCAGTCTGCTGCTGGGTATCGCCAAGCAGTTTCTCCGCATAGTGGAGAGCCGTGGCGGCTGTTGTGACGCTACACCGTCCTTCTATATCATGGATGACACCACGCTGGAGAAGAGCGGCATCCACTTCGAGGGTCTGAGCCGTGTGTACGACCATACCGACGGCAGGCACAAGCTGGGCTACAAACTGCTTACGCTTAGCTTCTTCGACGGCAAGAGCAGCATACCGCTTGACTGTTCGCTCCACGCCGAGAAGGGCAAGAAAGGCGACTACAGCCTCTCGGCAGGGGAACGCAAGGGGCTGTTCCGTAAGAAGCGTGACGCGGGAAGTCCCGGCTACAAGCGGAAGGAGGAACTTGACGAGGAAAAGCCGAAGGTGGCCATCCGAATGGTCCGCCGCGCATGGAAGCGATGCATCCGTGCCGCTTATTTCCTTGCAGACAGCTGGTTTGACGGCATCGACTTCATCAAGGATATACGCCAGATGGAAGACGGGGCAATACACGTCATCTGCATGACGAAGAACGGAAACCGGAAATATGAGGATGGCAGGTTCAGGCATACGGGAAAGGAACTGGTGGCACTGAACGAACGGAATGCCAAGACATGCAGGAAATACAAGTGCCGCTACTTCAGGAAGGACGTGGTGTTCGAGGGAATGGAACTCAGACTGTACTTTGTACAGTATGGCAAGTGTACCACATGGAACATACTGCTCACTACGGACAAGAGCCTCTCGTTCATAAAGGTCTTTGAATACTATCAGATTCGTTGGAACCAGGAGGTGATGTATCGCGAGTGCAAACAGTACCTCGGACTGGGAAAATGCCAGTCCACAGACCTTGACGCACAGATAGCAGACAGTACGCTGGCTCTTGCGACCTATACAATGCTCACGCTCTACAGGCGGTTTGGCGAGTATGAGACGATGGGAGAACTCTTCAGACATACACAAAGCGACCTGATGGCACTGACGCTCTGGCAGAGGATGCTGCAGATCATGGCACAGATACTCTACAGATTGTGCCACCTGCTCGGAGCAGACTATGAACAGACGATGCGAACATTACAGGCTGGAGGAGAGGAGGCCTCAGAAATCCTGATTATTGTAGGCACACCACCAGTCTTGGGCATGGCTGGTAAGCAAAAATTATGGGATTAACACGTTTTTGACAAATTGGGAATGCCTATGTTCAGAGCGAGTTCCCGTACTGACGGGACTAACAAATGCCTTGTAATAAGGGGTGGGAAACTTTAGT
>LPNH01000149.1 GCA_001543385.1 Candidatus Hemicellulosilyticus sp. P3 | reverse complement strand
GTGGTGCCCTCGATGTCGCGGGGCGAGATGCCGGCACCAGTGAGGTTGATGACCACCTTGCGCTCTGAGGCAACGGGCGAGGCGATGAGCCGCGTCTCGTCAGGGGCGTTCTTCAAGGGGAAGTTGGAGCCTATGATGGAGGAGGTTGTGCCGGTGGCTATCTCAGCGGCAAAACCGCTGAGCACACTGCCGGGGGCCTGGTCTTCGAGGGTTCCTACTTTGGTGGTCACACCGTTTACGGTGCCGGTCTTCTCAAAGGGATAGTAGGCCAAGAGACCACGGCTATAGACATCGGCCGTGTCGAGGGTGTTGTAGATATTGCTGAGCAGGCGGCTCTCGGAGAGCGTGGCCTTCCAGATGCGCAGCTCGTCGATGTAGCCGTCGAAGCCTTCGCCCAGTCGCATCACGGCACCCTCCATGGCGGGCATGTCGGCCTCGGCAATGACAGCAGTGCGCTGACCGTTGATGTAGAACGAGGCAGCCTGACCGCGAACGACATTCAGGGCCAAGTGATTGGCGCGCTCCAAGTTGGGGAAGTCCTCGATGCTGGCCACCGTGGTGCTCTTCTCACCGTAGTCCAGATGCAGGTTGTTGGTGGCATCGTAGTAGAGGCGCAGGCGGTTCTGCGGCACACTGCCTGTCTCGAAGATTGTGGTCTCCCTTTCTGGTTGGGTGTTCATCTGCGCCCACAGCTCGATGGCATAGCTGTCGCCACGACTGGTGTTGATGCGCGTGATGTCGGCCTCGGCCGTCTCGTCGGCTTCGATGTGGAGCATGTAGTTGGTATTCTCAATGGACCAAGTGTCTTGCAGTGTGATGTCATGCGTATGGCGTTGGTCGGCGATGATGTTGCCGTGTCCCTCGTTCATGGGCCAGTAGTTCACCAGTCCATAGACATAGTTGTCTTTCGACTGATACTTCGTGGCAGCTGCCTCGGCCACGTCGCGGTAGATGTTAAAGAGGCTCAGGTCATGGATCTTTGCCGTGACAGGACCTAAGTGGAGGCGGTTGTCGTCGCTGTAATGAATAGCCTCTGTGTTGGTCTGCGAAACAGGCTCATTCTCGAAGAGACGCTCGCTGCTGTTGTCCCATTGGGCGAGCATGTTCAGCGTATGGTTGGAAGCCTTGTAGCTCAGTACGCAGTAGGTCCACACGCCCGTAGGCACGGTGGCATGGCTCACCAGTTCCGCACCGGCAATATGCACATGGGCATGGCCTTCGTCGTCGAAGCTCAAGGCGAACACGTTGGTGCCTACGCCCAGCTGCAGGACGGTGCCCATCGTTTCGCGATTGAGCCAAAAGTCGGTGCTGAAGTCGCCACTGAGGAAAATGGAGTTCTCCGTGTGTGCACCCCCTCCACGACGGCTCAGGTGGGCCGCCACCTCATGGCTGACGGGCTGCTGGTTCAGCTTCGCCGTGACGATGATGTCCTTGTCGCCCACGTAGCCGGGCACGATGTCCTCATTGAACTCCACGGCCAGCTCGTCGCCAAAGCCCAGGATGCCGTTCGACGGCGAGGGCGTAAAGAGGGCGCGGGGCTTCGTCATGTCCTTGATGACAGCGATGATATCGCTGTAAACATGGACAAGGTCGGTGCCGTAGGGCGTAGTAGTAAAGCCGCGGAACTCGTAGTTACCCTCGGGGTAGGAGAGGTCGCTCGACATGTCGACGGCCAGGCGCAGGTCGCCCGTGGCGGGCAGCAT
>LPNH01000148.1 GCA_001543385.1 Candidatus Hemicellulosilyticus sp. P3 | reverse complement strand
CGGGCTGAATGAAGCGGGTGCCATCGGTACGATCCTTGTAATAGGGGTTATAGAGTGTGTTGATATCAACGGCCAGGCCACGGGCATGCTTCGAGAGCTTGATTGTACCAGCGATGGCACGATAACAGAAGCACGACGAGTTGTTGTCACGCATCTGTGTTTCGTCGTCGGCATCATACACGTCGGGTAGGAGCATCCGCTGGATGGGATACTTCGCATCGAACAGTTGGCGCAGGATGGTTGCCACACGGTCGGCAATCTGCACGTTGACTATCATTTCGCCCACATGCATCTGATTGTCGTAGTCCCAGTGTAGGGCGCGTATATGTCGCAGGTCGTCACGCCCAATGTAGGGGTTCTCTTTGTAGGTCTTGCCCTGCATGCGTGCCCACACACCATCAGGGATGGGTTCGGCAGCAAAACAATTATCTATTCCACCGAAAGCTTTCACTGCTTCGGCAGTCACCGTCCGTCCTGCCTGCCAGTTCTCCAAAGCCGAAGTATCAGGTTTGACGGCATTATCACTATTGCTACATGACGGCATTATCACAAGACCGCAAGTGACTACAAAGATGGCGGCCAGCATCCAAAGTTTTTTCTGTTTCATTTCACATTGAGTATTTCATCGAACATAAGTTCATTGTCGAGCCATAGTTATTACGAATAATATTGTTTCATCAGTTTATGTACATAGAAGCCGAAGAAAATCTTCTCGATAAAGTTTGACTTCTGGAAGACGTTGCGGAGAATGACGTCGAGGGCGGCGAAGCGTCCGGCCTGGGCATCGAAGGCAGCTTGGTCGTCCTGTCCGGTGTATTCCTTGGCAAAGGCATCCCAGAAGCGGTGAAACTGTTCCTGGGTCATGTGGAATATATCCTGCACACGCTTCATGGGAGCATAGATGTGGCAGATAAGGAAAAGGTGGCCGATGTCGAACATAGGGTCGCCATACCCAAAGCGATCCAGATCAATCCAATAGTAATCCGCTCCAGCCTGGATGAGGTTGCCTGTCTGGAAATCACCATGCACGCAGTGAGTATTCTCAGGGATGGTTTCAATAAAGGCTCGCATCTTCTCTCTGTTCCTCCTACTTACAAAAGTGGCCCTCTCAACGGCCAGTAGTGCCTGTGCCTTCCTGCTGGGGAAGAATTCGGTGTCGCAAGGCTTAGCGAATAGTTCCTTCCCTTTGTGGCACAAGAGCCGGGCCATCTCTTCGGTGCGCTCGGGTTCGTCGTGGCAGATGCGTGAGAGGGATTTCTTGCCCTTGATGCGCTGCGAGATGGTGCCGTATGCATCTCCTACCTGTACGATGCGATACATCGCGGGTACAGGAATTCCGAGACTGGCAACAGCCTTGGAAACATCGTATTCGTGCTTCACGACTTCCCATGTGCTCAAGCGGGCGTTATTCACCTTGAGGATTTCGTCCGAATCAGCGGATGTAACATAAGTCTTCCCGTTGCCGCCCTCGCCAATCTGGGTGTAGTCGTTCAAATCAATGGTTTCGTAAGTATCCATTTTTTCCATCATTTTACCGTTCATTTCACAATCTCCATATATTTCCTAATTGCATCCCGCATGATGTCATAATGGTCGAATGCCAAATGTGGCAAGTCCGACAGAGGCCACCATTCCGCTTTGGCTGCATCATCCTGGCCAGTGACAGCGATGGGTTCATCAACTATAGCAAGATAAGCAACAGTGACAGTTCTTCCCCTTGGGTCACGGTC
>LPNH01000147.1 GCA_001543385.1 Candidatus Hemicellulosilyticus sp. P3 | reverse complement strand
CGCCATCTTGGGCGTGTGCCTCGCGACCGGCTGTTCGAAAGATCAAAATACAGATTGCGCACCTGTGTCAGAACGTGTTTCTAAAAATGTACCAGACATTGCTAATGCGAATAACCCGTATGATTATTGCGGACGCATACATAATGAGATGCTGGATTATATTATCAACAACAACCCACATCCGACCCATGAGGATATTTTCATCCTCACGCAAAAATACCTGCAAGAACAATACGATATTTCTTGTGATATCACATTTGAAGATATTAACAATAGTTACACCGCAACAACGGATTTTATCATCGACGCGTTCCTTGGCAATGCGTCGTTTAACGAAATCATCGAAGTTGATGTTATTGCCGGTGCTCTCGATGTATTGGTTGACTATTCCAAGTCAATCATGATATCCAATGCTTTGCCTTCCCCACAAGAATATGCAGATTATTTGATTGAACACGAAAACCAAGTTGTAAAAAGCCGTGAGGATGCGGGGATTTCTCCTGATGAGGTGTCAGAATACGATGTCGCACTTGGCACGTTTGCAATAGCACGTTATAGTTATTCCTATTGGTATGAGGTGGCCCATAATCCCGATAACGCCTGGAACAACGTCAAAAAAGAGTTTAAGAGACAAGACGGCGATGATCCGAAGCCTGGTTTCTGGAAAAGGCTGTGGGGTGGCATACGCGATGTTGCAGAAACAGTAGTGAAAGCCGTGGCAACGCCAGTTGTTGATGCAACTGGTTTTGCGTATGGAGCCATCACAAATAATGGTCCCGTTTCACCAAACAGCCATTGGGTCGGTTTTACTGGATCAAAATGGTTGAATGCGGGATTACAAACAGCCGGCGATTGGTCCGGCAGAATATGGGATTGACGGATTTTGACTTAAAAGATATGAATAATAAATTTCATATAATCGCCTTGATGGCGATTGCTATGTCGTCGGCACACTGCCAGGAGACAATCCTCGGCAGTGTGTGCGACGCCGACACAAAGCAGGGGATACCCTATGCTGCCGTACACATAATGAACACCCATATTGGTACATCCTGCAACGAATCGGGACGTTTTGCGCTGTATATACCGCAGGGGATGGAGAACGCTAAAGTGACAGTCTCTTCGCTGGGATACCGGTCGGACACCATCGAGGCACGGACGTTAATCAAGAAGAAAGGCAGTGTGGTTCTAAAACCCAATTCCATACAACTGGACGAGGTGAAAGTTGTAGAATATGCCTCTGCAAAAAAACTGATGAAGGCAGTTGTCGAGCGTATTCCACAGAACTACCGCACAGAGGATGCCGTGGGAATTTGGTATTATCTCAACCAGCAGATGCTGAACGACAGTCTGTTTGTAAAAAGCGAGGGTCTGATAAGAAACTATATGCCAGCCTATGGCAAAATGCTCTCATTGCGTTTGTACAATGGCCAGGATTCATCCGAATGGAACGAGGAATTGTACCGTCTGTACCAAAGCCTCGACACCGTGATGGTCTTCAACAAGGCATACTGGCGCAGACTGGTTGGCCCTGAAATTTTGGACAACAAGTTGGAACTGCAAAGCCACAATAAACCGTCTGATTGCATGTGGACCATTGGAAGCGACTTAACTCCGCATTTTCTCGAAGAAATCGAAATACACGATGGAAACCTTTTCGCAAGACGATAAGGATTATTATCGCGTCACCATAGCGTTCCAGCCCAAAGGTCGGGAATCTTACGACACCGCAATAATGGTAATCAACAAGGATGAACTGGCTATAGTGGAAGCCATACATGTTCATTCCATATCATCGTATATGCCCAAAATGAAATTTTTGCGCAATCCGATGTATACGGATATGTTATATACGGCAAGAACACATTGGCGCTATCATAAGTACAACTGCAAGTACCAGTTAGATTTCATTCAGCGGGACTATGAATATCGGTTTGATATTTCGCAGAAAGCTGAAGAAGCAGGTTGTCGGGTATCTAGTCTTAGTATAAAAGGCAAAGAAGAATGCATTCTGGCCGAGCATACCTACGAGGGGGTGGAAGAATATAAGCATCGATATTTCGACAACAAGCATCCCCGCAATGAGGAAAACATCAAGGAAACCGAGCGCATCCTTAGGCAACCGCATAGCAAGATACCTTGGTGACATT
>LPNH01000146.1 GCA_001543385.1 Candidatus Hemicellulosilyticus sp. P3 | reverse complement strand
CTGCGAAAACATGTGTAACAACGTCCAGACCGTTGGTGCCCTGAGCGCCATCAACCGTGGCTTCAGCGCCGTCGTGGCTCCTGCTTTCGAGCAAGACCTTGTCGACTCGCCTTGCGTCATGTGCGGTCAGTGCGTCCAGGTGTGCCCCGTCGGCGCCCTGAGCGAAGTGGACGACACCCGCAACGTGATGGCTGCCATCAACAACCCCAAGAAGACCGTCATCGTCAACACGGCTCCTGCCACCCGCGTCGCCCTCGGCGAAGAGTTTGGCATGCCTGCCGGCAGCATCGTCACCGGCCAAATGGCCGCTGCCTTGCGTCGCCTCGGCTTCGACTATGTGTTTGACACCGACTTCGCTGCCGACCTTACCATCATGGAGGAAGGCACCGAGCTCCTTGGCCGCATCAAGAAGTACATGGAAGGCGACAAGAGCGTCCGCCTGCCTATCCTCACTTCGTGCTGCCCGGGTTGGGTCAACTTCTTCGAACACAACTTCCCCGACATGCTTGACGTGCCTTCAACCGCCAAGTCGCCTATGCAGATGTTTGGCGCCATCGCCAAGAACTACTGGGCACAGAAGATGGGCATCAACCGCGAAGACCTCGTGGTCGTTTCCATCATGCCTTGCTTGGCCAAGAAGTACGAAAGCAAGCGTAAGGAATTCTACAAGGATGGCAACCCCGACATCGATTACGTCCTGACGACCCGCGAGTTGGCCCGCTTGATCAAGCAGTTCAACCTCAACCTGAAGGATATGCCGAGCGAGGACTACGACGACCCGTTGGGCGAATCGACTGGTGCTGCCGTCATCTTCGGTGCCACTGGTGGTGTGATCGAAGCCGCCACCCGTACCGCCTACGAAGTGTTCACCGGCAAACCGCTGCCTAAGATCGACTTCACCGAGCTGCGTGGTATCGAAGGTATCCGTGACGCTTGGGTCGACTTCGACGGCACGCCCATCCACATCGGCATTGCCCACGGTCTGTCCAACGCCCGCAAGCTCCTCGAGAGAGTGCGCGAAGGCAAGGAACAGTTCCACGCCATTGAGGTCATGGCCTGCCCCGGCGGTTGCGTCGGCGGCGCTGGTCAGCCCTACCACCATGGCAACAGCGAGATCATCAAGAAGCGTACGGAAGCCATCTACCGCGAGGATGCTGGCAAACCGATCCGCAAGTCGCATGAGAATCCTTCGATCAAGAAGCTCTATGCCGAATACCTTGGTGAGCCTTGCGGCCATCTGTCGCACGAACTGCTGCACACCCACTATTTCGACAAGTCGGAACACGTTGAGATCAGCGAGTAATTCCATAACCAGTAATTAATAGAAAGGAAATAAATATGGCAGTTATCAAATTATCAGAATCGAAGATCAACTTCATCAAGGAAGTCTGCAAGTCGTATGGCAACCAACCCGGTGAAGTCATCAACGTGCTGCACAAGGTTCAGGGCGAGTATGGCTATCTGCCTGCTGAAGTCCAGGAACTCGTGGCCAAGGAACTGGGTATCCCGGTTTCGAGAGTCTATGGCATCGTTTCGTTCTATTCCTTCTTCACCATGACGCCTAAAGGCGAGCACCCAATCAGCGTTTGCTTGGGTACCGCTTGCTATGTGCGTGGTGCCGAGAAGGTGTTGGACGAGCTGAAGCGTCAGTTGGGTATCGGCGTCGGCGAGGTCACTCCCGACGGCAAGTTCTCTCTGACCTGCCTCCGCTGCGTCGGTGCTTGCGGTCTGGCCCCCGTCATCGAAGTCGGTGACAAGGTCTACGGC
>LPNH01000145.1 GCA_001543385.1 Candidatus Hemicellulosilyticus sp. P3 | reverse complement strand
GGGAGCCGAACGGACGGAAATGCTCTGGCAACTGTCCGACGAACTGGCCCGGCTGAATGCCAAGCTGCGCACCCTCGCCATCAGTATCGCGTATCATAATCTGACGGATGTTTGGAACCAGTACACGGCTGGGATGGTTGACAAGAGCCATGCCGAGATAGCCAGTGAGGCGTACGAACGCTGGCGAAGGGCATCAACCGTAAGTCAAATATTGAATGAATGATGAAGAAGCTATACTTGTTAATACTGTTTTGTGTACCGCTGAAGTCGGTGGCTGGTATCGACCCGGGACGTGTGGCTGCCATAGAATTAGCCTCCGACCAGGCAAAGAAAACCATCGAGTCGCAGGAGAAGGCTCAGCTGCTGATGACCACCGGCCACGTTTGGATAAAGGAGGAGGTGGAAGCCACGACCGACTTCCAGCGCGAGTTCAACGACTACCTGGATAAGTTCCATGATGTACTGTCGATTGCTGCAGAAATCTACGGCATCTACTACGAGGTGACGCAAACCTCGAAATGCGTGAAGGACTTGGGCCATGTCCTGGCGGACAGTCCTGAGAACGCCTTGGCCGTGGCTTTCTCCACACGCCGCAATGTGGTCTATCGCAACATCGTGCGCACCACGCTCGACGTCATCATGGACATCCGTAAGGTGTGCTTTGAGAGTAGCAAGATGACGGAACAGGAGAAGAACAAAGTCATATCGACCATCCGGCCCAAGTTGCGCACCATCAACAAACAGTTGCGCCAGCTCACCCTCGCACTCCGCTATACGTCGTTTCTCGATGTGTGGAACGAGCTGATGGAGCGGGCTTATTACATGAACCCCGCCACCAAGCACGACATCATCACCCGTTGCCGCCGCCAGTGGTGGAACAACGCTAAATCGGTAAGATAGAAATGGAAGAGTCGAAAGAGATACAAAGCATTTACAGCATTTTCCGAGTCGTCATCTACGTCTCGCTGGTCGTTGAGTTTTTCGAGTATGCCTGTAATCCCGAGCTGCTCGACACGTTCGCCGGAGTGCTGACCGACCTGCATGAGCGCATGGGCCGCTGGCTGATTTACCAGCCTGGTCACCTCGCTTATAGCAAGATTGCCACGCTCCTGCTGGTCATCATCACCTGCATCGGTACCCGCAATAAGAAACAGATTGAGTTCGATGCCCGTAAGATGGTGTTCTGGCCCATTGTCATCGGATTCGTGCTGGTTCTGTTGGCCGTGTGGCTCTACTACACCGACTGGCTGCACTACCGCCTGTGGATATTCCCATTGAGCATCTGGCTCTACATGGTGGCCTCCATCGTTGGCACGGTGTGCGTCCATGTGGCGCTCGACAACGTGTCGAAGTATCTGAAGGAGGGACTGATGAAGGACCGCTTCAACTTCGAGAACGAGAGTTTCGAACAGAATGAGAAGCGCGTCGATACGAAGTACGGCGTGAACATCCCCATGCGCTACTACTATCACGGTAAGTTCCGTCACGGCTGGATCAACATCAATAACCCCTTCCGTGGTACGTTCGTGGTGGGTACGCCTGGATCGGGTAAGACCTTTTCTGTTATCGAGCCGTTCATCCGTCAGCACTCGGCCAAGGGCTTTTCGATGGTGGTGTACGATTACAAGTTCCCTACCCTCGCCCAGAAGCTCTACTACCACTACCGCATAAACAAGGCGAAGGGCAAGACGCCGCCGGGCTGTCAGTTCAACATCATCAATTTCGTGAATGTGGAGTATTCGCGCCGTGTAAACCCCATCCAGCATAAA
>LPNH01000144.1 GCA_001543385.1 Candidatus Hemicellulosilyticus sp. P3 | reverse complement strand
GTATGCTTGGCATTGGCAAGCGCACGGTGCATGCCATGCGAGAGCGTGGCGAACTGCCCTACTCAAAGTTGGAACATAAAATCTACTATCGGACGGATGACATCATCCGTATGATGGACTCCCTTGATTCAGGCAGCATTCCTGCCGCGAATATCCAGAAAATATCTGAAAAAATTGGTTCTAGTGGATTTAGTGTGAATTAACTTAATGAATTTAACATTTATAGGTCTCTATGAAGTTTAAGCCCCCCGTGAAAAAAGAGTATTGCGATGCGGAATCTTTCCACATCTCTATATCCTCTTCCGATGGTTTTCAGTTCCTGAATGGAACCGTTCATTCTCTCTGCTCTGCCATTGCTTTTGTCGAGTTTGAGGGCATTGAGAATACCTCTTTCATGACGGTCAAACATATCAATCACCTTCGTAATCTCAGGAATATGAGCAGCCTTTGCCCGTTGTCTCCACATCAGATAGAGAATGAACATCTGGGCATGCTCACTCTTGGCCTTGACAATGTCACGGAATTCTTCCTTGATGCGCCAAGCGTTGGCCACCTCCAGGTTTGTCTTGACAATGGAATCAAAGCGTATCTGTTCCTTGGCCGTAAGATTCTCCTGGTCTTTGAGGAAAAGGAACCTGCTTCTCTTGAGAATGTCGTTTCCTTTCACTTCGCGTCTTCTGACACTATCAACAGCATCCTGCAGATGCCCAACCAGATGATATGGATCATGACAGATGCGAACCTGTGGCATAAGCTCCAATGCAGCATCCCTGAAGTTGTCCCACATGTCAATGGTGAGCGTCAGGACATTTGCCTGCTGTATGGGATTCAAGGCTTTGTTTATCAACCTCTTTGCGTCATCTCGCTTTCTTCCTCCAACAACTTCAAGGACAGTTCCGTCATCAGCGTAGAGGATACTAACATAGTCGTGTCCACGACGGGACTTCTCATCTATGTGTATATGACTATACATTATGGTGTGGCGGCGACGGGAGAGTCCATACTCCACAGCCCGTTCCATCACATGATGAATCTGGTCTTTCGTAAGACCAAGCAGTCTGGATGCAGCAATCTGTTTCTTGGTTTCGAGAAGAGTGACTATCGTTTTTTTTCGAACATGGAAGTGACGTGCTCGCCCGGGTCTGCCCAGGGAACCTCCAGACTGATAACCTTGCCGTCTACTCGATATCGTGGTATACGAGCAACTATGAAGGTGTGGTATTGCCACAGATCCAGATGGCGCCACACTCGCTCTTTGCGAAAGTCGAAAATCGGGAATGTCTTGCCTGCTACAGTCACCTCCGACTTGCAGTATCGGACATGCACATGTATGCACTCGTTGGAATCGTCCTTCTTGTATGATTCCACTTGCCAGTCGCCTCCTTCTGGAAGTAGAAGGGACGATAGTATCTCTCGTATGTCTTCTGTCATACGGCAAAGGTACACAGATTTCTCGACTTATTGGCATGTCTATATGTTAATTTGTTTAACGACTCGAATTGTTAATTCACACTAAATCCACTAGAACCAAAAAATTAAACCGTAAACAATCATGACAGGAGAGGAATGGACAAGTGGAATGATGGTGGCTGACGAGCAGATACTCGCCCACATCGAAGAGATTGAACAGACGATAGCAAGTGCAAAAGACACTTTCAAAGACTACCGACCGCTTTTGGGTGGTGACCGCTGGATAAGCGACCGCGAGGCGGCGGAGTTCCTGCAAGTCAGCCGCCATACACTACTCTCATATAGGCAGAAGCAAATCCTT
>LPNH01000143.1 GCA_001543385.1 Candidatus Hemicellulosilyticus sp. P3 | reverse complement strand
CCCAGCAGGGTAGGCATGATGTCAATCTGTTGAGCGATGCCGGGCCTGTGTCCGCGCGGCAGGGTGCCGGAGGGGTCGTAGAAGATGACGGGCACACGGTAGAGCCCTATTGAGGTCTGATATTCGGGGTGTTCGACGACGTTTGTGTGGTCGGCGGTGATGACGAACAGCGTGTTTTCGAACCAAGGTTGCTGTCGTGCTGTGGCGAAAAACTGCTGCAGCGCGTGGTCGACATAGCGTATACAGGTGTGCATCGGGTGGCCAGGCTGCCCGAATGGTTGCCGATAGCGCTCGGGAACGACAAAGGGATGGTGCGATGTGGCGGTGAAGACGGCCGTAACAAAAGGTTGCTCCATCTCGCTCATGGTGAGGGCATAGAACTGTAGAAACTCTTCGTCCCAGATGGCCCAGGTGCCGTCGAAATCGTCGTCGCCGTGGAAACGGCTGTCGGCCTTGTATTCGGTGCGGCCGAAATATTGTTGGAATCCGCTGGTGCGAGCATAGGCCTGGAATCCCATCGAGCCGTTTTCAGCACCGTGGAAAAAGGCGGTGCTGTAGCCGCTGTGTGCCGCCAGTTCACCCGCGATAGAGCTCACGTTGTTAAGTGAATAGGAGGTGACGAAGAATGGTTCGACAAACATGGGTATCGACGAGAGGATGGACGGCATGCCGTCGATGCTTTTGCGGCCGTTGCTGAATGACTGCTCGAAGGTGAGGCTCACGCCGATAAGTGAATCGAGGAAGGGGGTGTGGCACGGGTAGTTGTTGTAGGCCCCGATGTATTCCTGGGCCAGGCTTTCAACAATCAGGATGACGACGTTTTTCGGGTTCCGGACAGTCGGTTCCGAGTCATGAACAGATGCTGTGTTGTGCAGGGGCGAATAGATGGTGTCGAGTTGTCCGGGAGTATACCATGCGGGGTCGCTGAATGTGGTTTTGCCGGCGGTGCGGATAAGTGAGAAAGGGGTGTTGAGCACAATGGCCGCCTCGCCGGGGGTGTTGACGTATTGGTTGGCGTTGCTGATGGTGATAGGCCGCACGGCAGTGGAGGCGCCGCCACGCATCCCGATGACAGCCAGTGGCAGATAGAGCAGCAGCGACAGCGACGAGAGCAGGGTGTAACGCACGGGTTGCGCCTTGCGTTCGGGCGGCAACTGTGTGTCCAACGGCTTATAGAGCAACCACAATGCGGCAATCATTGCGGCGCCGGCCAGCACCAGATACCAATGGTGCAGCAGTTCAACACCTATGATGCCGGCGAAATTGCTCTCGTTGCTGAATTCGGCAAAGAAGGTGGCGGTGGTGCGCCGCCCGCTATACTGCGAGTAGACCGCGTCGACCAGGTTGACAACTACGGCCAGGCTGTTCACCACGACGAACACCCATTTGCATATTTGTTGCCATAGCCGGGAGAAACGTATGTGCAGCGGCAAAAGTGTCAGTACGGCATAAAGACTGTTGGTGTAGACGATGGCAGCGGTGTCGAAGCGCAGGCTGCCGGAGAGCAACAGGCTGCCGGAGAGCGATTCAAATCCGGGCCCGAAAAGGCTCCAGTTCTCCCACACATAGACAATGCGGCAGAGCATGTAAATCAGGTATGCCAGACAGAAGTTCCACAGCAGGACAGCGACAGGGTATCGTTTCATGGCTTATTTCGTGTCGGTTTTATAGATGAGGTTGTTGTCAATCATGCGCTGCATATAGCTTTGGATGATGCCTTTCAGGAGTTCGAGGCCGGGGGCGGCACCGGAGTCGAGGCCCAGGTTGTGTTGCAGCATCGGGTCGCGCACATAGTTGTAGCGAGCCGTAAGCCGGTTGCCGTCGAACTGGAGCAAGGTGCTGTCA
>LPNH01000142.1 GCA_001543385.1 Candidatus Hemicellulosilyticus sp. P3 | reverse complement strand
CCTTTCCGGGGCTTTATGCACGATACGGGCCGCAACTATCAGACCATCAATATGCTTAAGGCGACACTTGATTTGATGGCCTTCTACAAACTGAATTATTTCCACTGGCATCTTACCGACTATCCTGCATGGCGCATTGAGTGCAAGGTTTATCCACAACTCAACGACCCTCAGTACCAAAGGAAGGGCCGTGACGAAGGAAAGTTCTACACATACGACGAAATCCGCGAGTTGATCGCTTACGCCCGTGAGCGAGGCATCACCGTGGTGCCCGAGATTGACATGCCCGGCCATTCCACATATTTCAAGGACGCTTTTGGCTTCACGATGGACTCGAAAGAAGGCCGTGAAGTGCTCGAGAAGTGCCTTGAAGAGTTCTTCCGTGAGATTCCGAAGTCCGATTGCCCTTATATCCACATAGGTTCCGACGAGGTGTGGATCGAAGACCGTGAGGGATTCATGCAATGGATTGAGAATGTGATCGAAAGCCATGACCGTCAGGCGATTGCATGGGACCCTGGATTGCCTGCTTCCGACCATGTGATCAGGCAGATCTGGAACGAGGCGGCTGGCTCCAATGCCGCCGCTACGACGAAGGGTGGGAAGTCCCTCGATTCATTCGTCGGCTACTTGAACTACTACGACCCGATGCTGTTCACGAGCCGCTGTTTCCTGCACACCGCCGCCGCGCAATCCGTCCCCGACACTACGAAGGCATTGGGTGGCATCCTCTGCCTTTGGAACGACGTGCGTGTGGACAAAAAGGAAAACATCGCCCTGCACAACGGCATGATTAATGGCATGATGGCTTTTGCCGAGCGTTTTTGGAACGGGGGTAATGCGGGCGAGGTGGAGAACGAAAACCTTTTGCCCGACCCTTCGACCGAGGCAGGGCAGAAGCTGGCTGCCTTCGAGGAGAAAATGGTCCTTCACCGCGACCGTTTCCACAAGGACAAAATGCGTTGGGCTCCCAATGCGCAAATCCGCTGGAAGGTGAAGATAGATGAACATGAATCACTTGCGGCCTACGGTGGCGTTGTTGACTTGGATGCCTTCTGCCAGACGAAACATATAAGTGTAGGCGACACGGCCTTGGCCACGGCACAAACCGTCATCACCGCCGAGCGCGACATGGATGTTGAGGCTTGGATAGGCTTCTGTGTGCCAGCGCGTTCCAACCGCAACGGCTATGGCATTGGACAGCAAGGCCGATGGGAAGGCAATGGTCAGTGTTTCGTGAACGGAGAGGAGATTCTGCCGCCAAAGCCGTGGGATGAGCCTGGGGCCTACGACTATCATTTCAACACTTGGGGCAAGCCCGAGGAAGAGCATCCCTTCACCGACGAGCAGCTTTACTGGATGCGTCAACCTGCTCGTATTCACTTGAATAAAGGCGATAACCTTGTGGAAATCATAGCGCCAAAGACCTACAAGGGCCTTCGGTGGAGTTTTTCGTTCATTCCCCTCATGAACTACGAAGATGGTCAAGTGAGGGTTTGAGTCAATTACCTTGAACAGACGATTTACGACTTGGACGTAAGCCGTTTCATCGAAACAAGCACCAGCGGAATACTGACCATCAACGTCATTACCTCGGCAATAGGCATGCTGAGCCAGATGCCCTTCTGGCCGATGATGGGAGTGAGCAAAAACATGGGAATCAGCACGAAGACGATGCTACGACAGAGGGCGATGACCACCGACTCCAAAGGCCGCTCGATGGCGGTGTGGAAGCTGCAAGCCACAATGTTGACGAACGACACCAAATAATGCAGCGTGACGTATGTGGCAGCCACCGTGGTCAGCGCCTGCAACTCCAGGTCACCGTTGCTGAAGGCACTCGCGATCCCATGC
>LPNH01000141.1 GCA_001543385.1 Candidatus Hemicellulosilyticus sp. P3 | reverse complement strand
TACCGATGAATCAAGAACTCTTCTTCCAAAGGATTGTAATGTTTTCCCATAAAAAGGGTTCCCTCCCGGTGGATTAAACTTCACTGTGCAATGATATGGATTATTTTCCAACTCTGCAAACATCAAAGTTTCTTTTCCACCTCTTTGTGTCTACTTCTTGTGGTGCAAGAATTCGACTTTATAGGTTAACGAAATTTCAGTGCGCCTATTACCAAGTGTCATGTTTGTATTTGGAATTTAAGTGTTCTCTTCAGGAGCGAAAATGACTAATGTTAATTAATCACTAATAACCCATTTATTATTTTGCAGTACATACCTTCGATATAGTCCATAATTAGTACTATGAACATCTTTAATCGGTGAGCCTAATTCGCTATTTATTTTTTGTCGTTGCTTCTTATATAGATATAACGACACATTCTGTTCAGTTTCTGCAAATAAAGACTTAACAGAAGCAGCCTCCATATCATCTGAGAATGTAACAATACCCAAAATTCCTTTATAATAACAACAATAAATATTTGAGTCTGAATAGTTTCTTTTATTGTATTTGAAATTGGCCCCCAAATAATAATTTGAAAGAACATTTATTTTCATCATAATGGGTTTTTGTTGAGAATACCTATCATAATAGAAACGAATATTAAAAACTATGCCACGTGAAATAACGGTATCTGGGCTATAGGAATAACCCTCTGAAATCGTTTTATCAATAATTTCAGAGATTAAACTTTCCAATTCCCGACTATTTATTTCCAATAGAGGTAATGTGACTATCTCATTTTTTGTACATGGTACATCTTCGTATGGTATCGCTAACATGGCACTATCTGGATTCCAAGAACCATCAAAAATTCTTGCAAGTTCTTCGGCGGTATAGGATGTCCTTGTAATCTGTTCTTCTCCCAATATTATTTTTGATGTATCCATATTGTAATAAATTGAAGAAGGCAATGATGGATACATACTTTGGGCATTTACCACAAATCCCCAAGGTGCCCAAATAGAGGATAGAAAGAACAATATAATTGTTTTTATTTTCATAATGAGATTTTCTAGATTCTCAATATACAGTCACTTTTTTTCTATAATCAATCGGAGTGACATTGCGTTTTCTAACAACCTGGTCAAATCGATATATATTTCCTTGATTATGTAAATAACTAGGAACATGCAAAGAACAGGAATTTTCCTGATCTGAATAGGAAGGGAACCATGATTGGCTAGTATTGTTCGGATGAAAATGATGCCACTCTATGATATTTTCTGAAGCATATCTATCGGGTTCATGAATCATTTTGTCATTCCGTCCTGATGAAGATAATTCTCCTCCAACGCCTCCGAAATAATAATAATCCCATTCTTTTGCAGAACGGCTAAATGCACTTTCTTCCGTTATTACATCGAAAACACTTTTTCCTATCTGTGCATCACAAAATTCAAGATAATCAGTTGTTCCAGGCCCATCAGCATCCCATGTGCCACTTTTTTCATAATTAATTTGAGATTTTATTCCTGTCATAGTCTTGTCATCTAAAATTTCCCCATCTTTTCTAAAGCGAATACAATGGTCACCTTTTGCTTCTTGATGATAAATCCTGCCTTTGTCCATCTCAATATAAAAAGTGTCTCTCCCGTCCGGATCCACAAATATCACCGGGTTCCAGTTGCAGTAAGCATACGGACTTATCCCCGGGTACTTATCCATCATCGGGTCCGGCGAGAGCCATCCGCTCCAGACCTCCGGCCAGTGGTACCTCGCCCCGTAGTAGAGAAAGCCCGTCTCGGGGTCCTTCTCCTTACCATTAAACCGGTAAAACCCCACCTGCGCGGTGTCATAGCTAAACGTGGAGATGTCCACCCAGTCCTC
>LPNH01000015.1:52962-79833 GCA_001543385.1 Candidatus Hemicellulosilyticus sp. P3 | reverse complement strand
TCGTAGAGAGCGAGGTGCGCGTGGTGGTACCCATCGAGACAGAGACCGTGCGTGTGGTATAGTTCGACGGCACCGATGAGGTGCGGAAAGAGATGCCGCTGATAATGCCAGCCCCTTCCAGCGCCGTGGCTGGATAGATACTTTGTGTATAGCCGTAATCATAGTTGCCGTGGAACGGTACATAGCTACTGGTGGCGGTGCCTCCGGCATATTCGCCGCAGACAGGTATTGTAAACACAAGACGCGACCATGTCGATGAATCGTCGCTGCAAAGACTGCGCACCCACACATAGTAGGTGGTGTCACCCTCCAGCCCCTCCAGGTCATAGACTGTATCGTAGACAGTCTCCGCTGAAGCGATGTAACTGCTAAGCTGGTCGGTGGTGCCGTAACAGATCTCGTAGCCGAACGCGTCGTCACAGCCTGTCCAACTGATCGACGCACCGGTGTAGGTGAGCTCGGCGGCAAGGTTTATTGGACGAAAACAGTCGGGTATCACCGTGTTGATGGAGAACTTCACATTGGGACGGTCGTAGGTGCGTGTACCCGATGTGGTGGCGGTCAGTGTAGAGAGATCTCCATGGCTGGAGCTGCCGTCACTGCCGCGATACAGTGTCCGGTAACCGACACTGGAAGTAGAGGTATACCGCCATTTGCTCGAAAGGTTGTAATTGGCGGCTGTCTTGGTGACAACCACCACCAAATTGTCATTACCCGGGTAATAATAAGGCGTCTGCAACGCAACGGCAAACCAACCTACAGCTCCCCCGATGGTTGTAGCTGCATCGTAGACCAGATCCACATCGTCGACACCGTACCAGTCGCTGGAAGAAGCAAAAGTGGACGATGCAGTAGTGCCCATATATATACGCAGGCTGGTGCAAGCCAATGAAGCCGTTGCATCCGAATAGAACCAAAGGGTGTCAATCATGCCCGCCGTGCCAATCTCCGCCGCGGTATAAATCATCTCCGTTGTGGAATGATTGTTATACGGCAGGAACGCCGGATAGGAACTGCTCGACGTACCCGTGCCAATGACAACGGTGGTGTGAGTGCCCTGTGCCATCAGAAAATTCGGCGCAAGCCATGCAACTGCGGCGAATTTCAACAGCAAATAAAAACTTTTATTTTTCATAAAGGCAAATATACAAAATTTTATTGAATTTGCCTTTTTTTCACATGAAAATTTTAAAACGAACCCTCGCCGTCTGCGCTCTGCCCTTCCCACAGCGCAACACGCTGCATGAAACGGCGGTTGGCCAATGCAAGCGCCTCGTCGGCATTGACCCCCTGCCGCCGCAGGCGCCACACCCAGGCAAAGAGCAAGTCGCCCGCCTCCGTCCCGTCGTCAGGCAGACGTTCCAGCAATTGCCGCCGTCCGTCGTCGGCAGGGTCGGTGTAGCCTACCCCCTCGGCCTTCTCCTGCAGACGCACCGCCTGCACCAGCGACGGCAGCGCACGCGGCACCCCGTCGAGCACCGAGTGGCGCCCCTCACGCATCTTCAGCCGCTCCCATCCGGGATGGCGGTCTGCGATCGGCGGGCGCAAAGTACCGTCACGCAAAGGCAAAGCAATGTGGGGATGGCGCGACACCAGTTTGTCGCAAACGGCATGGCAGACCTCGTCGAAAGAGAAATAGCCGTTGTCGTCCGCTATCTTGGCATAGAAGAGGACGTGCATGAGCAAGTCGCCCAGCTCTTTCTTCACGTCGGCCGCAGCGTCGACGGCATCATCGGTTCCATCGGCAACCTGCTGCAACGACAGTATGGCGTCGGAAAGTTCATACACCTCCTCGATGGTCAGGTAGCGCAAACTTTCGAAGGTTTGCGCACGATCCCACGGACATTCATGCCGCAGGATGTCAAGGATATCGCTCAGCCGTTCAATAGGGGTCGGTTCGTTCATAGACAACTGCTGTTCAGATTCGACGCACCTGATTCACACCCTCGATGGAACCAAGTGTGGCGATAAGCTGGTTAAGACTGTCAAGATTGTTGATATATAACATGATGATACCGTGAACAACTCCTTCGGAAGATTCGAGGGTCACCGCCCGCATATTGATATCCATCTCCTGTGAGATGACGTGTGTCAGTTCTTGAAGCAGACCTTTGTGGTCAATCGCTGTCAGCGTGACGCCTGTCAGAAAAGACACCTGCTCGCCTTCGCGCCATTTGGCCCGCACCACGTTGTTTTCATGGTTGGCCAGATGGTTCATGGCCACCCTGCAGCTGGTGCGGTGTACGACAATTTTGTCGTCTTCGGCAATGCCGATAACCTGGTCACCCTGCACCGGACTGCAACAGGTGGCCGGCACGATAGTGAATCGCTCATAGTCTTTGTCAAGCAGAAACGACTGCACATTGTAGGCAGCTCCGTTGGTGTCGGCGGCCTGTCCGCCGGAATCCTCGTCAAAGAGTTTCTTGTAGGCATCCAGGAAGACAAGCCGCGGCTGCGGCTTGACAAGACCCAGCGCCAACTCCACTTCGTGAAGCCCCACTTTGGACACCGCCGCATCGTAGAAGAGATCCAGGTCGCTGTGGTAGCGGAAATGCTGCCGCAGGCGTGCCACCTGACGGGCATTATAATCGACATGTAGCGCCCGGAAGAGCGCCTGCAGGCGTTGCTCACCTTCGTCGCGACGCTCTTTTTTTTGTTCACGGAACCAATCTTTCAGACTCTCTTTGGCACGCTGCGTGCGGACATGGTCAAACCATTCGGGTTCAGGCACCGTGCGGCGGCTGGTGAGAATCTGCACCTGCTCGCCCGACTGGAGCACATAAGCCGGTGCCACAACCTTGGCGTTGACTTTGGCACCGATACAATGCAAACCCAGGTCGGTGTGGATGGCAAAGGCGAAATCGAGCACCGTGCTGTGCGAAGGAAGCTTAACAGTCTGTCCTTTGGGCGTGAAGAGATAGATCTCCCGGGTATAGAGGTTCTCTTTGAACTCTTCAACCAAATCAATGGCGCTCTTGTCGGTATTTTCGAGTGTGACACGTATCTGCCGCAGCCACTCCTCAACCGGGTTGTTGACATCGACAAGTTCGGGGTGCGCCTCCTTATAGAGGAAATGGGCCGCCATACCTTTTTCGGCGATGGTGTGCATGCGTTCGCTGCGTATCTGTATCTCGACCCAACGGCCGATGGGCGTCATCACCGTGGTCTGCAGAGACTCATATCCATTCTTTTTAGGCGTGGTTATCCAGTCGCGAAAACGAGACGGATTGGGCGGAAACTGGCTGGATATAAGCGCGTAAACCTTAAAGCACTCCTCTTTTTCATGTGCCTCGTCGACATCGAGGATGATACGCATGGCATAGAGATCGTAGATTTCATCGAACGAGACACCCTTGTGCTCCATCTTTTTCCAGCACGAATAGACCGACTTGACCCGGGTCTTGATGCGGTAACGGTAGCCGTGGCTGTCGAGCATGCGGCGTATGGGGATGATGAGACAGTCGTGCAGCAAATCCTCGGTGCCGGCTGACCGGTTGACAAGCTTCGAAATCTCCTCATAACGTTCCGGGTCGGTGTAGCGCATCACAAGTTCTTCGAGCTCGGTTTTGATGCTGTAGAGACCCAACCGGTGCGCCAGCGGGATGTAGAGATACTGCGTCTCGGAGGAGATGGCTATTTTCTTGGTGTCTTTCATCGACCCCAGGGTGCGCATATTGTGCAGGCGGTCGCAGAGTTTAAGAAATATGACATAGGCGTCCTTGCACATCGAGAGCAATATCTTGCGGTAATTCTCAGCCTGCTTCGAATCGCCCTGATGCAGCTCAATGACATCCTCTATCTTGGTCACCCCGTCGACAATGGTGGCCACCCTGTCGCCAAAGACCGAGCGCAACTCGTCGAGGGTTATCTCCGTATCTTCCACCACGTCGTGGAGCAACGCGCAGATGACGGCAATGGGACCAAGACCTATCTCCTTGACAGCGATGAGCGCCACCGCCAAAGGATGGAATATATATAGCTCGCCCGACTTTCGACGGGTACCGGCATGGGCGTTCCGTGCGATAGAGAAGGCACGCACTATCTGCGACTCCTCGTCAGGGGTCAACTCTTTAATTTGGCGGCAGGCTTCCAGCAACTCTTGAAACCGCGCCTCCACCTCGCGCTCCTCAAGCGCTGTGTCGAACTCCTCTTCCAAAGCTACTCCTCTTTAGGCTGCATGGTGGCGCGTATCTTGGCCTCAATCTCGTCGCATAGCTCGACATTGTCGTGGAGCAGCTGCTTCAGCGCCTCGCGGCCTTGGGCCAGCTTGGTGTCGCCATAGCTGAACCACGAGCCCGACTTATGTATGATGTCGTATTCGACGCCCAAATCAATTATCTCGCCCAGCTTGCTGATGCCCTCGCCGAACATCAAGTCAAACTCGCAGACCCTGAACGGGGGCGCCACCTTGTTTTTGACCACTTTCACCTTGACGCGGTTACCCACATTCTGGTCGCCGTCTTTGATGGCTTGGATGCGGCGGATGTCGATACGCACCGAGGCATAGAATTTCAGTGCGTTACCTCCAGTGGTGGTCTCCGGGTTGCCGAAGAGCACACCTATCTTTTCGCGCAACTGGTTGATGAAGATGGCACAACAGCGGGTCTTGCTGATGGTGGCCGTCAGCTTGCGCATGGCCTGGCTCATCAGGCGGGCCTGCAGACCCATCTTGCTGTCGCCCATCTCGCCGTCAATCTCAGCTTTGGGCGTCAGCGCCGCCACCGAGTCGATGACAATGATGTCAATGGCACCCGAACGGATCAGGTTGTCGGCAATCTCGAGAGCCTGTTCGCCGTTGTCAGGCTGCGACACCAGCAGGTTCTCAATATCAACACCCAGCTTCTTGGCATAGTAGGGGTCAAAGGCATGTTCGGCGTCAATGAAAGCGGCGATGCCGCCGTTCTTCTGACACTCGGCAATGGCATGGATGGCCAGCGTGGTCTTACCCGACGACTCGGGGCCGTAAATTTCAATCACCCTGCCTTTCGGGAACCCGCCCACACCCAACGCGGCATCAAGGTTGATGCTGCCGGTGGAGATAACCTCCAGATCCTCCTCCGGGCGGTCGCCCAGCTTCATGATGGAGCCCTTGCCGTAATTTTTCTCAATCTTATCCAGCGTGCTCTGCAAGATTTTCAGTTTCTCCAGCTTGCTGTTGTCTACTTCGTTCTTTTCCTTTGCCATAGTGGGTTAAGTTTTATTCAGGTTCGTTTTCGGAATAACAAAGGTACAAAAAAAACGGAAAATAATGTGTATTTTTGCGCTGCAATTCACAACTGCTATTATCAAAACAACAAACATTATGGAAATACTCAGCAATAGAATCCTCAACATGGCCGAAAGCGAGACCTTGGCCATGACCGCCAAGGCACGCGAGCTGAAGGCGCAGGGAAAAGATGTCATCAGCCTCTCCATTGGCGAGCCGGACTTCAACACCCCCGAAGCGGTGAAAGAGGCCGCCAAACGGGCTATCGACGACAATTTCACCCACTACCCCCCCGTGCCCGGCTACCCCGACCTGCGCGAAGCCGTCTGCACCAAGTTCCGCCGCGACAACGGGCTGGAGTTCAAACCCGAGCAGATTGTCGTCTCGACCGGCGCCAAACAGAGCATCTATCAACTGGTGCAATGTCTGGTCAACCCCGGCGACGAAGTGATTATCCCCACGCCATTCTGGGTGAGCTATAAAGAGATTGTGCGCGTAGCCGAAGGCAAATGCGTCTATGTGAAAACCTCCATCGAGAACGACTTCAAAGTGACGGCCGAGCAACTGGAGGCCGCCATCACCCCGCGCACCAAACTCATCATGTTTTCCTCGCCCAGCAACCCCACGGGTATGCTCTACAGCCGCGACGAACTGCGGGCCATCGCCGACGTGGTGATGCGCCACGAGAACCTCTTCGTCATGGCCGACGAGATTTACGAGCACATCAACTTTGTGGGCAAGCATGAAAGCATCGCCCAGTTCGCCGATGTCAAGGAACGGGTCATCACCGTCAACGGCGTGGCCAAAGGCTTCGCCATGACAGGCTGGCGCATCGGCTTCATCGCCGCCCCGACAGCCATTGCCAAAGCCTGCAACAAACTGCAGGGCCAGGTGACCAGCGCCACTTGCTCCATCGCCCAGAAAGCTACTGTGCAAGCCATGCTGATGGATCCCGCCACCAGCCAGGATATCATCAATATGCGCGAAACCTTCCGGCAACGCCGCGACATGGTCTACCAGCTGCTCCGCGAAATACCCGGGCTGAAAGTGCGCCTGCCGCAGGGTGCTTTCTATTTCTTCCCCGACGTCAGCGCCTACTACGGCAAGTCATTCAACGACAAGATAATTGAGAACTCCACCGACATGGCGTTCTACCTGCTCAACGAGGCCAATGTGGCCACGGTGATGGGCAGCGCCTTCGGCGACGACGACTGCATCCGTCTCAGCTACGCCACCAGTGAGGAGCTGCTGCGCGAAGCGCTGCGCCGCATCAAAGAGGCATTGGCCAACCTGAAATAGCGCCATCCACAACCCCCAAAAACAACAGGGCAGGTCGTTTGACCTGCCCTGTTGTTTTATACCTTAAAACATGGCGGCACAGCACTTCAGGAATCCGCCTCGTAAATGAGCAACTCGCCGTCGACATAGAGGAAGAGCATCGGATCTTTGTCCCGCTTTTTCATAATCCAGCACCCGCCGTTTTCGGGGTCGACGGTGAGGGTGCTGTATTTCCTGTGTACGGGATGCTGCGCCAAAAGATTGTCGGCCTTGTCGAAGACGCGCAGGTAGGTGTCGCCGCCGTCGCGGACAAGGGCATACATGAGGTCGCCGCTGATGGCGTAGCTAATCATGTCAACATGGTGTGTGTTGCTGACATACTCGCGCACCACCACCTCGTTGGTGCAACCGCTGCCGGCCCAATAACCCACACAGAAACTCCACATACCCGGCCAATAGACAACGGCGGGAAGGAACGGATCCCAGTAGAGGGGACGCATGTGGACATAGTAGTGGTGAACCGGGTGGTAAAAGAACGGGGCGGGACGCAACGGACGATGCGAAGGGGGAAGCGGCCCGCGAGGTCGGTCGGGACGGGCGAAACCGGGACGGACTCCCGATGCCGGATGACCTTTGGCGCTGCCAAAACGCACCGGGGCGCCAGGTCGGACACTGCTGACGGGAGCCGCAACCGTAGCATGCTGCCGGTCGGACGGCATGCTGCGTACAGTCGGCACCGTGCTGTGCACATCCGGTGTCTGGGCGTGTACGGCCGGGGATTGCACAGCCGGGGTGCTATGGCTGCGCACGGATGATGACGCCGTGCGGGTCGACGGAGTGCCATGACTCCGGCCGGGTTCGGCCGTGCTGTAACTGCGCGATGTCGACGGGCGTGATGTCGGGGCGCTATAGCTGCGGCTGGGGGCACTGTAACTGCGGCTGCCGCCGCCACGCGGAGCACTGCTGGCCGAACGGCTGCCGCCGCCAGGGCGCTGTGCCAACGACGGGGTGACGCTAAGCGTGGCCCCCATCATCAACAGAATAATCCACTTGTTTGTTTTCATAGCCTTTGTTTTTACGAGGTTTCTTTATATTTAGTACACGTCGGACGCTATTTCTTGCCATAAAATGCGAGATGTTTGGCTGAACGGATGCGCTCGGCCGACAGATGGATGCGCTCGGCCGACACACGCCCTTCGCGCACCAGCCGCAGGATGATGTCGACTGTCTTCGGCACTATATCTGCGTCGTAACAGGTGCCGTTGTTGCCCAGGCAGAGCATATCGGCACCGGCCTCCAAAGCCAAGGCCACCGCTTCGTCGTAGCCATAGTTGTTGACAATGGCACCCATGGCCATGTCGTCAGTGATAACCACCCCGTCGAAGCCCAGTTCGCCGCGCAACAACCCGCCGACACAGTGGCGCGACAACGAAGCAGGATATAGGGAGTCAAGATGCCGGTTGACAACGTGAGCCATCATCACCATGGGCACCTGCCCTGCAGCGATGAGTGTGCGGTAGGGCTCCAACTCGGCCCGCCGCCAGCTGTCCGTCACGTCGACCAGCCCGGCGTGGGTGTCACCCGAAGCGCTGCCGTGACCCGGAAAATGTTTCAGACAACCGACCACTCCCTGTGCGGACTGGCCGTCGAGCCATGCGGCGCAGCAGGCCGCCACCTGCCGGGGGTCGGCGGAGAAGCTGCGACCCAGGCGCCCGATGACCGGGCAGTCGGGGTTGATGTCGACATCGGCACAGGGGGCGAAGTTGAGGTTGATGCCGACACCACGCAACATCTCAGCCGTCTGGCGGGCGTACTCGCGAACGGAATCGACACCGCCTTGGGCCATCGCCTTGGGTGAAGGCACCGGCGCCGAAAAGCCGTCGGCCGCCTTGAGCCGTGCCACCCGGCCCCCCTCCTGATCCACCGCCACCCACAACGGTTCGTCCGACCATTCCTGCAACTGCGCACAGAGCCGGCGCAACTGCTTCGGAGAGGAGATATTGCGGTGATGCTTGCCCGAAGGCGCATCGTATTCGAAGAGAATCACACCGCCAATGCGGTGGTCGCGGATGTCGCGGGCGATGGTCGACGACGCATCGGCCGTGGTGCCGCGAAAGCCGACCAACAGCATCTGCCCGATGTCAGCGCGAAGCCGTTCGGCGGCGGCCGTCTGCGCATCGGGCTGGGCACATGCCGATGCAAAAAGCGCGACAGCCAGCAGAAAGGGGAACAAGTTGCGTAAGGAGCACATGGGTTGAACAGATTAACGGTTGAACGGGACGCGACCCGCAATAGAGCGGCCCAACGTCACCTCGTCGGCATACTCAAGATTGTCGCCGATAGCCACACCGCGGGCCAGCGTGGTGATTTTCACCTGTGTGCCATCAAGCTGTTTGCTGATATAGAAACTTGTCGTGTCGCCCTCCATGGTGGTGGGAAGCGCCAAGATAACCTCTTCGACCGGATCGGGCACCCCCTCCCGCACCCGTTGCAGAAGCGAGGCGATGTGCAGGTCGCCGACCCCGATGCCGTCGACAGGCGAGATAACACCACCCAGCACATGATACAGACCTCGGTACTGCCGGGTGTTCTCAATGGCCATCACCTCCTGTATATTCTCGACCACACAGACGATATTGCGCTGCCGTTTGGGGCTGCTGCAAACAGGGCAGACCTCGGTGTCGCTGATGTTGTGACAGTGGCGGCACTCGTGCAGATGTGTCTTCAGCCGCAGCACTGCGTCTGCAAAATCGCGCACCTCGGCCTCGCTGCAACGCTGCAGATGCAACGCATAGCGCAACGCCGAACGTGAGCCCACACCCGGCAGGCGTGACAGCTGACGGACAGCATCTTCAAGTATGACCGACGGCAAAGGGTTCAGATTCATAATATCGCCTGCGACAAATCACCACACATAATATGCAAAAATACAGAAAAAAAGTGAATAATGACCGGCGACTCACCAAATATGCCGGCGGCCCTGTCGCCGGTTCTGGCAGGAACGACGCTGCCAAAAGAGCGATATTTTTGGTTTCTTCACAATAATCTCACTTTCGAACGGGGGCAACGTTTCAATGATAAGTCGTTTTTTTGTACCTTTGCAGTATGAAATATATCACCGACTTCACTGTTGTCGGACGCGAAGCGTGGGGCGAAACCTATTTTTCTCTTACGCTGCAACATCCGCAGACGTTGCCACCCGTTGCCGCCGGCCAGTTTGCCGAGGTGGAGGTGCAAGACTGTCGCGAAGTGACGCTGCGCCGCCCCATCTCCATCCACGATGTCGACACCGTACGTAACACCCTCAGCCTGCTGGTACAGATTGTCGGCAAAGGCACACGCAAACTTGCCACGCTGCGGGAAGGCGACAAGCTGAATCTGGTCTACCCGCTGGGACGGGGGTTTGCTTTGCGCGGCGAAAGACCTTTGCTGGTGGGCGGCGGCGCCGGTGTCGCGCCCCTGCTCCACTTAGCCAAGTGTTACTGCGCCCGCGGCATCCGCCCGACAATTCTGCTGGGCGGACGCTCAGCAGACCTGATTCCGGCACGCGAACGCTTCGCCCCCTACGGCACATTGCTCTACACCACCGACGACGGCTCGCTGGGCGAGCGCGGCTTGGTGACGCAGCACAGCCACTTCGACGATGGCTACGACCACATCTGCACCTGCGGACCCACACCCATGATGCGGGCTGTGGCGCGTCACGCCCTGCAGCAGGGCATCAGCTGCGAACTCTCGCTGGAGAACATGATGGCCTGCGGTATCGGCGCCTGCTTGTGCTGTGTGGTGAAGAGCGACGACGGACACCGCTGCGTCTGCAAAGAAGGGCCGGTGTTCGACGCCACCGGCCTCTCGCAATGGATAAACCAATAGCCCACATCCGTCCAACCCTTCAATTCGCGACCCCATGCAACCCCAATTAGCCACACAGATACACAACCTCCATCTCAAGAATCCCGTCATGACAGCCTCGGGCACTTTCGGCTACGGCGAGGAGTTCGCCGACTTCATCGATTTAGGGCGGCTCGGCGGCATTGTAGTGAAAGGCACCACCGGCGAGCGGCGCCAGGGCAACGACTACCCCCGCATGGCCGAGACGCCGGCGGGTATGCTGAACGCGGTGGGACTGCAAAACGTCGGTGTGGCCACCTTCTGCGACGAAGTGTATCCACGCATCAAAGACACCGACACCCACATCATCGTCAATGTCAGCGGCAGCAGCATTGAAGAATACTGCGCCGTGGCCGGACGCATCAACGAACTGGAGCGCATACCGGCCATCGAGCTCAACATCAGCTGCCCCAACGTCAAGAAAGGCGGCATGGGGTTCGGCACCAAACCCGACATGGCGGCACAGGTGGTGCAGGCGGTGCGGAAAGTATATGGCAAAACGCTCATCGTCAAACTAACACCCAATGTCACCGACATCGTCGAGATTGCGCGGGCGGTGGAGCAGGCCGGTGCCGACAGTGTGTCGCTTATCAACACCGTGCTGGGCATGGCCGTCGATGTAGAGCGCCGTCGCCCGATGCTGAGCACCGTCACCGGCGGCTTGAGCGGCCCCTGTGTGAAACCCCTTGCAGTGCGCATGGTGTGGCAGGTGGCTCACGCCGTGTCCATCCCGGTCATCGGGCTGGGCGGCATCGCCACCGCCGCCGACGCCCTGGAGTTCCTGATGGCCGGCGCCCGGGCGGTGGAGGTTGGCACGGCCAATTTCATCGACCCCACAGCCACAGTAAAAATCATCGACGGACTGGAAGACTACTGTGTGCGCCACCACATTGACGACATCAACGACATTATCGGAATCATATAGTCCCCACCCCACCCCATGAATCTTGTCATCGACAGCGGGAGCAGCAAAACTGTCTGGCGGCTGCAACACGACGACGGCGGCACCGTCGACCGTTTCACCGTGGGGCTCAATCCGCATTTCACCCCCGACAGTGTGGTTGAGCGTTGCATCGACGAAGTGATGGGGGCGACACCGTTCGAAGGAGAAATATTTTTCTATGGTGCGGGATGCGGCGACAGCCAGTCGCGACAGCGCTACAAACAGATTTTCGAACATTGCATCCCAGGCTCCCGCGCCGTCGTCGAAGACGACCTCACAGGAGCCTGCCGCGCCCTGTTAGGCGACCGTCCAGGACTGGCAGGAATACTGGGAACGGGCAGCAATGCCTGCTACTACGACGGCACCGCGGTGGCCGACCGCATCTGCTCCACCGGATACGTATTAGGCGACGAGGGATCGGGCAACCACATCGGACGGCGCCTGTGGAAAGACTACTGGGCCGGACGCATGCCCGGACCGCTGGCGGAACAGTTCAAACACCTGTTCCCGCTGTCGCTGCCCGAATTTCTGCAACGACTCTATCACGAGCCTTGTGCCAACCGTTTTCTGGCCAGCGCCGCCCCATTTGCCGCACAACACCGGCAGGAACCCTATATGCACAGCCTGTTGGTTGGCTGCATGACCGCATATATAGAAGAGCAGGTGCTGCCGCTGGGCAAACGACGGCACACAGCCACCCTGTCGCTGACAGGCAGTGTCGCAGCCCACTTCCGCCACGAGCTCGACGAGGCGGCAACGCAAGCGGGCATCGCCGTCGCGCACATTATGGCGCAACCCATCGAGGGCCTTGCGGCATACCATCGCAAAAGGGAACAACACACATAAACAATATCAAAACATTTATTAACAAAACATCCTATGGATTTAAGCAACATCTTATTCATTGCCGGCAAGCCCGACCTCAGCGAACTGGTCTCACGCACCAAGAACGGCGCCGTTGTCATGAACCTCGTCAGCAAACAGAAATACCATGTGTTTCATCACGACCGCATCAGCTCGCTGGGCGAAATCCGTATCTTCACCGACAACGGCGAGGCGCCGCTGAACGACGTGATGGCGGCCTTGAAAAAACACTACAGCGGGAACACCACCGCCTTCGACCCCAAAAAGGAAGAAAGCTCCAAGCTTTTCAGCGAACTGGAGCAGGTGCTGCCCGAATACGACCGCAACCGCGTACACGCCTCCGACGTGAAAAAACTTTTCAGCTGGTATAACGTGCTGTTGGCCGCCGACAAGCTGAACGACGATGCACCCTCTTCCGAAACCGGCGAGGTGAAACCCGAGACCAAAGCCGACGCCAAGGCCCCTGAAAAGAACACCCGCTCGCAGAAGACAGCAGCCCCCAAAGCCACCGCCAAACCCAAGGCGGCACCCAAGCGCACCACCACAGCCAAAAAGGCCATCTGATCGCCATCTCTGACCCCTTGTCTTTGACCCCAAAACCCCAAGTAAATGAAACGCAGATTTTTCCTCACCGTCGCCTGTGCAGCGCTCCTTGCGGCAGCCTGCTCCAAAGACGAAAGCGGCGAAGCGGCGGCCCCGACGCCGGGACAGGCGGACAGCGCCTACACACCCGGATGCTACCGACCGGGACGCCTGCCGGCCACCCTGACCGAAAACAGCGAAACACAATACTTTGCCTGGGACGACGGCGAAGAGCCGCGCCTCACCGCCATGGGCCCCGACGGCCGTGCCGGAACATTCGAATATGACGGGCTTGGACGCCAGATCAGCGTCAGCCGACCCGCCACTTCGATAAGCGGAGCACAGACACTGCGTTTCGAATACAGCGGCGACTGCCTCAGCCGTCTCACACTGACCGGCAGCGGCGGCGCCACACTGCTCAGCGCCACCACCGCATATTCAGGCAACCGGCTGCAGACCGTGCGCTACGACGAGATAGACAAAAGCATGATAACCGGTTATCTGAATGACTTTCTGAACAGCCGTCGCAAAGACTTCGTAGACAACATCCTTATCAGCAACCTGCAGTCGGACTACACCTGGACCGGCAGCATAGTTAGCGGCGAACACCTGACCGCAACCGGCAGCACCGACCTCGCCATTGGCGAACTGGTGCAGCAGCTGAACCTGGACACCTCGTTCTACCGCACCGTCATCGAGACCACCGACCTCGGCTCGCAGCTACCCGGTGTCACGCCCCAGCTGCTGAAAAGCTTTGTAGACATGCTGGCCGACAGCAGCTGCCACATCGACGTCGACATCGACCTCACGCTCCACTACCGCTACGACGGCCACCCCAACCCCCTGTATGGATTCTGGGGATGGGGCTTTCTGGGCAACACCCGTGTGCTGTCAAGCAGCAACATCACCGCCGTCGAACGCGAAGGAGTGGCCACAGCCACCGTCGGGTTCAACCTGCCGGCCTCCGTGCCGGACAGCTACGACCCGGCGACACGCATCGCGCTGACCCTCGCCCTCGCCTACCTGAACAGCCGCTACCCCGACGGCTTCCGCTTCTCCTACCCCTATGCACTTGACGGCAGCACCTCCTACACCTACGACTACGACCCGGCAGGATGGCCCGTCGGCTGCACAGACGACCGTCAGCAAACCACATCATTCACCTATAACGATTAAACGACACCCATGATTTATACCGAACGCGACCGACACTTCAAACGCTACACCGTCACCTCTGCGCTGCCCTACGCCAACGGCCCCGTCCATATCGGCCACCTGGCCGGCGTCTATGTGCCCGCCGACATCTATGCCCGCTACCTACGCGCACAAGGCGAGGAGGTGTTGTTCATCGGGGGCAGCGACGAACATGGCGTACCCATCACTATCAAAGCACGCAAAGAGGGCTGTGCGCCGCAAGACATCGTCGACCGCTACCATAAGATCATCAAAGACTCCTTTGCCGAACTGGGCATCTCGTTCGACATCTACAGCCGCACATCGAGTAAAGAACACCACGAAACCGCCGCCGCCTATTTCAAAAAACTCTACGACGAAGGCAAGTTCGTGGAAAAGGTCTCGATGCAGTACTTTGACGAGGAGGCTGGCTGCTTCCTGGCCGACCGCTACATCACCGGCACCTGCCCCCACTGCGGCAACGAGCACGCCTACGGCGACCAATGCGAAGCCTGCGGCACCTCGCTCAACGCCACCGACCTCATCAACCCCAAGAGCGCACTCAGCGGCAGCAAGCCCGTGCTCAAAGAGACCAAGCACTGGTTTCTGCCACTCGACAAGGACGAACCCTGGCTGCGCCAGTGGATCCTCGACAACCACAAGAGCGACTGGAAGGTGAACGTATACGGCCAGTGCAAGTCATGGATCGACGCCGGACTGCAGCCCCGTGCCGTCACACGCGACCTGGACTGGGGTGTAAAAGTCCCGCTCGACGAGGCACAGGGCAAAGTTCTCTACGTCTGGTTCGACGCCCCCATCGGATACATCAGTTTCACCAAACAACTCAAGGGCGACGACTGGGAGAAATGGTGGAAAAGTGACGACACCAAGCTGGTCCACTTCATCGGCAAGGACAACATCGTCTTCCACTGCATCATCTTCCCCTCGATGCTCCATGCCGACGGCAGCTACATCCTGCCCGCCAACGTCCCCGCTAACGAATTCCTCAACCTCGAGGGCGACAAAATCAGCACCTCGCGCAACTGGGCCGTGTGGCTGCACGAATACCTCAAAGACTTTCCCGGCAAACAAGACGTGCTGCGCTACACCCTCTGCAGCAATGCACCCGAAACCAAAGACAACGACTTCACATGGAAAGACTTCCAGCTCAAGAACAACAGTGAGCTGGTGGCCATCCTCGGCAACTTCGTCAACCGCACACTGGTGCTGACGCACAAATTCTATGACGGCAAAGTCCCCGCCCGTGGCACATTGACTGAAACGGAACAGGAAGTCGTCAAAGAGCTCGCCACCTTCCCCGAACGCATCGGCCGCAGCATCGAAAACCACCGTTTCCGCGAAGCCCTCAGCGAGATGATGAACCTGGCCCGTCTCGGCAACAAACACCTCACCGACACCGAACCCTGGAAACTCATCAAAACCGACCCTGCCCGCACCGCCTCAGTGATGAACCTCTCACTGCAGATATGCGCCAACCTCGCCATACTCTGCGCCCCCTTTCTGCCCTTTACAGCCGACAAGATGCACCGCATCATGAACCTCCCCGCCATGGGCTGGCAGCATGCCGGCAGCGCCAACCTCCTGACGGAAGGCCACACCATCGAAAAACCCGAACTGCTCTTCGAACAAATCGACGACAGCGCCATCCAGGCTCAAATAGACCGGCTTCTGCAAACCAAGCGGCAGAACGAACTTGAAGCATGGCGTCCCGCCGACGTCAAACCTGTGGCGGCCTTCGACGACTTTGGCAAGATAGACATCCGTGTAGCAACCGTATTGGAGTGCGACAAGGTGCCCAAAGCCGACAAACTGCTGCGTTTCCTGCTCGACGACGGCAGCGGCACGCCGCGCACCATCGTCAGCGGCATCGCCAAATTCTACCCCAACCCCGGCGAATTGGTGGGCCGGCAAGTCTGCTTCATCGCCAACTTTGCCCCGCGCAAGCTGAAAGGCGTCGAGAGCCAGGGCATGATACTCAGCGCCGAAGACAAAGACGGCCGCTTGGTGCTCATCACCCCCGGCCAGGCAGTGGCCGACGGTTGCTCCGTCGGCTGACAGACAGCGGCTTCCATCTACCCCATGCGGGCATCAGCGGGCCGTCTCCTCACCACGAGGCGGCCCGCCTTTTTGAAACGACGGACCCATGACGAGAGGTCGAACAACGACGAGTCGGTGGTGGCTTTAAGCGTCAGGAACAAACCGATAGGCAGAAAAACCAGCGACGACAGCCACATACCCATAGGACTCAGCGCTCCCTCGCGCACCGCCTTCTCGGCAATCATGCCGATGACATAGTAAAGCACAAAGAACCCCACCGAAGCCACCAGAGGCAACCCCAGCCCGCCTCTCCGCACAATGGAGCCAAACGGGGCGCCGATAAGAAACAGCAGCAGACAAGCCAGCGAAAGCGTATATTTACGCTGCCATTCGATATAATGGCGGTTGATATACTCCTGGTCGCTCTTGAGGCTGGAGGCATACATGTCAGACTCCTGCCGGGCGGAGCGGGCCAGCGTGCGGGCATGGTCGAGGGCTCGCCGCCGTTGAGCGTCGGACAGCGAGTCGTAACGCTGCGCGACAGGGACAGGCGTCGCACACACCGTATCGCGCCGCAGGCTGCGGTATTGCTGATAAGCCTGCAGCTTAAACGACAGCGCCGCGCTATATTCGCGGCTGCGTGCCTGCTGGACAGAGTCGAGTGACGACACGGTGGAATCCAGCTGCGACACATTCATCATCTGATAAATGCCCTTGAAAAACTCGTCATTGGTCTTATCCATCGCAAAGGACGAAATATCAAATGTGAGCACCTGCTGTCTGAAACTGATGCGGGTCAGCGGAGCCGCGTCGGCATCATCCCCGGCCGTCGACTCGGAGTAAGTATAGCCGTCGTTGAGCGTGAAAACCAGATACCGGTCGTCCGGACTGGTTTGCATATAACCGTTGTCGGCCACAATGACATTGGTGCGGTCGAGCCCCTGGCTATGGTCATAGATCAGGATGTCGCGCAACTGGCCGTCGACAGCGTTCTTCTCATTGATGCGGATGACATAACCGTCGATAGCGTCAAAATACTCACTGGGGCGCAAGTTGATGGCAGGCTTTTTATGGGTGATGTCATAAAGCGTTGACTTATATTTAAGCACCGCCGTAGGCATCACATTATTGGCAAAATAGAACGCCGTGACCGTCATCAGCACAGCCACAAACGCCATAGGCAGCATCACGCGGCTCAGCGAGACGCCCCCCGCCTTCATCGCCACCAGCTCATACTTCTCGCCGAAGTTGCCCATTGTCATGATAGAGGCAAAAAGCACGGCGATAGGCATCGCCATAGGAACAAAAGTGGCCGATGCATAGAAGAGCAGCTCCATGATCACCATAAAGTCAAGCCCCTTGCCCACCATATCGTCGATATACTTCCACACAAACTGCATCAGCAGCACAAAGACCGAGATGGCAAATGTGAGCAGCAACGGACCGATAAACGACCGCAGTATCAGATGATCTATTTTCTTCATCGCTAAAACATACCCCTGACGGCACGCCAAATATCGTTGCCGTTGGCAATCACCAGCAACATCAACAGCAGTATCATGCCCACATTCTGCGCATAGGTGAGGAACTTGTCGGAAGGCTTGCGGCGCGTGACCATCTCCCACAGCGTGAAAAGGATGTGGCCGCCGTCAAGCCCCGGTATGGGAATCACATTCATAAACGCCAGAATCAGCGCCAGAAACGCCGTAATGCTCCAAAATTGATACCAGTCCCATGTCGTGGGAAACAGGCTGCCCAACGTGCCGAACCCGCCCAGATTCTGGGCGCCGTTTCTGGTAAAGAGAATCTTCAGCGAACTGACATACGTCACCATCGTGCCCCAACCGTGCTTGATGCCGGCCGGGATTGCTTGCAGCAACGTGTAATCGATATGACGCACCTCGAACAGTGCGCCCGGTTCCGACACCAGCTGCACCCCCAGCTTGCCCTCAGCGGGCAGCAACAGGCTGACGCTGTCGTAGACACCGCCGCGGTAAAAGCCGATAGCAATGCTGTCGCCGGCCGACGCAGCCAGTTCGGCCGAGATGTCGCTGAACGCCGCCATCGGTTTGCCATTGACCGACACCACACTGTCGCCGGGCTGCATGCCGGACGCCTTGGCCGCCGAGCCCGCGACGAAGTCCTTGACCACAAAGGGCACCCGCACCGCCATAAGCTGCCTGGGCTGCTCCGCACTGACGCGCTCGAGCAAAGAGCCCGAAAGCCCTATTGAGACCAACGAGTCGCCGCGTCTGACCACCACCTCGCCCGGATTGTCCAGCAACAGCGCCTGCTGCGCCTCGGCGAAATCATACATCTCCCTGCCGTCTATCGAAAAGATAATATCGCCCTGGCGGAAACCCTCGTCCAGAAGAATACGGTGATATTCGTAACCCAGCGTGGCGTTGCGCAGCGGCAGCTCGTCGCTGCCCCAATGGGCGAATATGCCGGCATAGATGACAAGCGCCGAGATAAAGTTGACCAGCACACCGCCGCTGATAATGCACAGACGCTGCCATGCCGGCTTGCTGCGATACTCCCAAGGCTGCGGCTCGCTGGCCAGGTCGTCGGCCGACTTGGTCTCGTCAATCATGCCCGCAATATCGCAATAGCCGCCCAGCGGAATCCAGCCGATACCCCATAACGTGTTGTCCTTGTCCTCCTCACGCAGATTCTCCTCCTCCCACGAGGCGGGTGTCTGCGCATTGAAGAAGAGGAAATGCCATTTGCCGTCGAACTTCTTGGCCTTGAACAGCGAGAACTTCCAGTTGAAAAAAAGATAGAAACGCCGCACACGGGTGTGAAACAGCTTGGCAAAACCGAGGTGTCCCAATTCGTGGGTCACCACCAGGATAGAAAGGCTGAGCAGTAAAGCTAATATTTTCATCTATATAAATTACGTATTGAATTATCCGTTTCGTACAAATCGTCCAACGTGGGCTGTGCAACAAACGACGCCTGCTGCATAACCCGCTCCACAAAATCGGCGATGCCGGCAAAAGAGAGCCGCCCCTCCATAAAACGCTTCACCGCCACCTCGTTGGCGGCGTTCATGACACAAGGCATATTGCCGCCGCGGCGGATGGCCTCATAGGCCAGCGGAAGGCAGCGGAACGTCTCGGTGTCGGGCTTCTCGAAAGTCAGCTGCGGGTAGCGGGCGAAATCCAGCCGCGGCAGATGGCTCTCAATACGTTCGGGGAAACTCAATGCATACTGGATAGGAGTCTCCATGGTGGGGACACCCAGCTGGGCCTTGACGCTGCCGTCGCAGAACTGCACCATCGAATGCACCACCGACTGAGGGTGAACCACCACCTCGATGCGTTCGGCGTCGACACCAAAAAGCCACTTGGCCTCGATGACCTCCAGCCCCTTGTTCATCAACGTCGACGAATCGATCGTCACCTTCGGCCCCATCGACCAATTGGGATGATGCAGCGCGTCGGCTGCCGTGACATGCTCCAACTCCGACCGGCTGCGCCCCCTGAAGGGGCCGCCCGAGGCGGTGAGAAGAATCTTGTCGACACCACCCTCCCCCACCAGACACTGGAAGATAGCGCTGTGCTCCGAGTCGACAGGCAGAATGGGCACATGACGACGCAACGCGGCGTCGGTGACAATCTGGCCGGCCACGACCATCGTCTCCTTGTTGGCCAGAGCCACCGCCTTGCCGTGCTCGATGGCACGCAGCGTAGGCCGCAGCCCGGCAAAGCCGACAATGGCGGCCAGCACCATGTCGACAGTGCTCATCTCCATCAAGTCGGCCACCGAGCTGGCGCCGGCAAAAACCTTGATGTCGCGGGATGCAAGGGCGTCGGAAACCTCACGGTAGCGGGAACTGTCGGCAATGGCCACGGCATTGGGGTTAAACTCCAACGCCTGCTGAATAAGCAATTCCGCATTGCCACCGGCGCAAAGCACCTCCACGGCATAGCGGTCGCGGTGCCGACGGACAACGTTGAGCGCCTGCGTGCCGATAGAACCTGTGGAACCCAGTATGGCAATTCTTTTCATCATCTCCTTTCTCTTTGAGCGGACGGCACATCCTGGCGCTGACCGCGCCTCGCCTGCTCCATCTCCGCCCGCAGCAGACTGTCGTCGGCCGACCGGACGTACACATCGGCCGACAGGCCCGACGCCGCCAACGAGTCGGCTCGCCGACGCACCTCGTCGACCGAAGGCATCGACTTGCCGCTCACCGCCTCCTGCATATTGACAATAAACCACTCCTGGCGCCGCAACTCCCGCTCCAACGAATCGACAGTGCGTGCGTTGCGGTAGGTCTGCTCCACCATGTCATTGTTGATATAGCCCGGGATAAGCTGCCGCAAGGGGGTGAATATAATCAGCACATTGGTGACGACGATGAGGACAATCACAACAGCGCCCACCGAGACAATGAGATTGATGCCGGTCAGCTGGAACGAAAGTTTCTCCTTAAACGTCTCGCTGTCGATAACTACAAAGCGGTGCTTGTTGCGCATCACGTCGCGCAACGGCTCCGACAATGCCATCAGACGCCGGCGTACAGCCGCTATCCGCGGCATCCGGTTCGACACCGCGCGGCGCAGTTTTCGTTGTCGTTGCTGAGCACTCATCGGGTAGTAGAAAAGCGCGACCCATAAATGTGTCGCGCTTTTATGTCGGTTATAGCGTGCAGTGCGCGGAACGCACCCTCTGTTAGAAAAACTTGTTACGTTGGTCGACGACAGTGGTGTTGTCCTTCAGCACCTGGCTGAGATAGCGCAGCTTCTGCGCATAGACCTGCTCCATGGCGGCACGGACGTCCTCGTCGGAGACGGGACCGTTCTCAGCCGCGTCGACCTGCAGCAGATAAACTCCCGAGGCACCCTTCACCGGGCCCGCCAGCGTATTGGGGGCGGCGGCGGACACGGCGCCCTGCACACGGGGCTCCATGCCATAGCGGCCCAAAAAGTAATCGCCAAACGACACACTGTCCATCGTATCGGCCACAGCGTTAAGCTTGACAGCCGCCGCGGCGATGTCCTTGCACGACGATTTCGCCGCCGCGGCGCGGGCCATCAGCACCTCGGCCTTCTTGTCCAGCCGCACCTGCGGCTCCATCATATTGCGCACCTGCTCCAACTTGGGATAGCCTTTCTTATAGACATCTTTCAGCGCCACGACGACATACATATCGTCGGCCTCGAACACCTGTGCGGCCACATCGCCCACAGCTGTCTTCTCGTTGAATGCCCACTGGACAATGCTGCGGGCATTGCTGACGCCCTGCAGCCGGTTGGACATCAGGTTGGCCATCGAGCTGCGCACCTGCAGGTTGGCCTCGCGGGCAGCCGCGGTAAACTCGTCATAGGTGCGGTTCTGTCCGGCAAAAGCGTTGGCCTCATTGTAGATGGTGCGGGCCGTGGCCTCGCTCGGCACAATTTCGCGGGTGATCAGCGCCAGGCGGTACTTCTTGACGGCAGGGGTCTTGTCGGTGACCTTCACCACCAGATAGCCCACCTCGTTGGGGTGGCGCACGGTGAACACGTCGCCCACATGGGCCTCCACAACACGCTCGTTGAGGAACCCGTAGCCGCCATCAACCTGCCAGTCCATATCGCCCTTGGTATCGTTCTTCTGCGGGTCGTCGGAATACTGAGCCACCGCCTCCTCGAACGGCACACGGTTGGCCTTGAGCAACAGCTCCACACTGTCGGCCAACGATTTGGCCTGCTCGTCGCTACGTGTGATATTGCCGCCGGCACGCTGGTTCAGGATAAAAATAGCGCTGACACGCATGCTGTCGGGACGCATCGCCGTGGCCATCACCTTGGCCATCATCCACTGGTTGCCAATCAGACGGGGGGCCACAAGGCCGCCTTCGGCCGTCTTGGCCACCGCCGAATCCATCGGGGCGGGCAGTGTGCTGGCGCGTACATAATTAGAGTCATAATTGCGGTCCGACTCGGAGTTCACCAAGAAAGGAATGTCCTCCTTGTCGGCGGCAGCCAGCATGGCATAGGTGCTGTCCACCTCGCGCTGGATGGCCACCAGGTCGGCCGGTGTCGGGGTGAGCGGATAGGTGATGAACTCCAGCTCACGCAACTCTTCGCGCACACGGTATTCGGCCTTGTGCTTGTCGTAATATTGCTGATAATCCTGCTCGGTGGGGTTGGCCTCCTCGTCGGCCACCGACTGATAGCTGAGCTGCACCACACGGGCGTTGACCTTGCGGGCGTTCATCTCGGCCACCTGATGCGCCAGCGTCTTGGGCATATAGAAACCGCGGGCCACCAATGCAGCGTATTTCTGCTGCTGACGGTCGCGCTTGACATACTTCTCCAGTTCCACCCACTGCTGGCGGGCCAACGTGTCGAGCTGGTCAAAATTCTCGGTATAATAGCGGATAGCCTGGGCGTTGAACTGGCCTGTCTGCGGGTCGGTGAACATCTGGCGGATATAGGGATGGATGAAACGGCCGCTGTACATATCGCTCAGCTCGCGCGCCGTGACCGCGAGCCCCAGCTTCTCATACTGCGCACCCATCAGCGTCTCGTCGACCAAATTCTGCCACACCTGCTCGCGCAACTGATACTCGACATCCGACGGGATCTGCTCCACGCCCTGCTGACGGCGATAGGCTGCCTCGGCCTCGTCCATCAAATATTCGAAACGTTGGGCCGTGACAGTGTTGCCGCCGATCTTGCCCATGTCCGGAACACCCCGGTTGTTCTTGGTCAAGTCGCCGATAATGAACGCCACGATGGCAACACCTACAACGGCTACGGCAATCCACGAATGTTTCCTGATAGTTCCGATAATACCCATTTCTTACAGTATTGGTTGAAAAATGTTTTACAAATGCCGCAGTGCGCAACATGCACACTATACATAATAAGGTTGCAAAAATACGAAGAAAAATCAGTGTAAGAAAACTTTTTTCAAAAAACTGGGCCTGATAATCGAAAAAAGCGGCGGGGCGGATTGTGAAGCTGTCACCCTCCTCCACCTCGACACCGGCACTTACCTTACCCACCGTCTCGTCGGCACTCACGACAGTGACAGTGTAGGTCACCACCTCGTCGCCGCAGGGGGTCAATAATGTTGCTGCAGGCGCTCCAACCTGCCTCGTGACGGTAGGCATAACCTGCATTGCAAAATAAACGGCACCACCTCTTCTCCGGTAGCAAAATGTTATGTGAATTGGATGTGTCAAACAGAAAAATCCCCACCGAAAGGGTCTTCAGCGGGGATTATCAAATCAACTATGCATTGACACCACATGACCATCACAGTGCTTCAATGAAGCGGGTGAATGGTACACTTAATCGGACTGGCAAATAATTTCTTCATTTTTCTGTGTTTTAAAAATCTAATTATGATTATTCCTCGTTTCAAACGCTGCTTCTTTGCAAGTACACTGCTTTACCTTTTTCAGGGAACAAAATCCTCCGGGATGGGGGTGATGAGGTTTCTGTTGGCGACCTCAAGGCGTCGAATGGTAGTTCCTCGCTTTATATGCAAGTGGTTGGTCAACCCAATCTCCACCCCTTGGTAGAGGTACACGTCTTTGTCGAAAACATCACTGCTCTTTTGCTGTATCGTTTGGCCACTGATAAGGCTGGCGATGTCGTCATTGCAGCTGTACTGCACGCCATCAATGGATACTTTGACGAGCGTGTCCTCCACTGCATACAGGCTGGCAATCTGGAATTTCTGGGTGCATTCGCCGTCATCAGCTGTGCCTTCCAGCACCACTCTGCCTTTTTTGTAGAATTTGAGTTCGTAGAAAGCTAGGCAATCATCTCCGAATTCATCGGCTCTTTTTTGGTCAAACTTGTCGTAGAGGCCGTCCACTGACGCCGGAATTTCGCTCATCGGCATACCGATTTTCAGCGGTCCTATGCCTTCAGCAGTCATAATGTTGGTTGGTTGTGCTTTGACTTCGGCAACAGTCGCCTCTACAGAAGTTTTGTCATCGCTTCCTTGGGCATTTTGCCCGGAGCAGCCTACTGCCAGAATAGAAATGACCGCGAGTAGGAAATAGCTGTTTTTTTTCATAGTAATAGTAATGATATAAGGGTTAATACACTAATTCGTATAGACGGGCGACTTCGTCGTCTTTGAGTGTGCGGCTGTAGATGCGCACCTCATCGAGTTTTATGTCGATAATATTGGGATAGGAATTGCCACGTGAACCGCCGAAGACAGTCTTGCTGCAACCATTGATGTAACCGGGGCTATAACTACAGTTGATGTTGTCTTTCAGTTGGCCGTCGACGTAAAGTTTCATAACTGCTTTTAGGCTGGCACCTGTGTAGTCGGTACTGTCCATCGCTATGACATAGTGATGCCAGGCGGCACTGTTTTGCGTGTAATCGTAGTTGAATACACCTTGAGTACCGTAGCCGTCCATACGTATTTTCAGGCGGCTGTTGTCTGGATCGGCATAGAGTCGAGGAACATCACCAGGTTCTGTAATTGCGAGGTTCTGGCACGAGAAGATTGCTCCCGCTGTCAAATCCTTGGCCCAGAAAGAAACAGTCCACCGCCTGATATCTTTGAAAAACACAAAAGGAATTTCAAATGCGTTGACAGAATTATGGTCAAGGTGTACAGCCTGCCCCTTGGCCCCCGTTATATAGTTGACACCGGCAATGCCGGAAAAGCTGCCCGAATGATTGTTGCCTGACAGGTCGTCGCCGTTGTTCTCAAATGAATAATAAGCCATCAGGGTACTTGACACATCGGGGGTATTCTCTGTTATGCCATAGGACAGGTTTATTCTGCGACCAAACGAGTAGTTCTCAAGATTCAGAGCTTCAATGAAGTAATAGGCTGTCGTATAATTTTCATCCCGCTTGCACGTCACCTCAAATCTGGCATGCCTGCCTGGATAGCTATCGTCGCTGTTCCATAATGTAAGGTAAGCAGTTTGAGCCTCGTTCCATGAGGTGTATGTGTTGTTGCTCATACCAGCCATCACCGTTATTTTGTCGATCATATTATCGGTAACCTTGGCCTTTATCTCTCCCAATTTCATTTCTACAATTTTGGTCGCGATGGAGTCGTTGAGGTTATACAGATACATCCAATTTTGGCCAGAGTTGATGCCAGAGTGTGTCAGAGAGGTCCATACGGCATACCGCACCTTGAGCGAATCCACCATCTGATCGGAAAGACACTGGTAACTTACTTTTTTCTCGAAGTGTTTGGGATTGTTGCTGTTGTCGGCCGTATATCCGAGGTTCTGCATATAGGGTGTCAACTGGTTCCAGCCATCATTGGCCATCAGTTGGCTTAGTTGGCTGATACTAAACAATTCAGAATTGACAGCGTCCCAATTAAGCATAGCGTTGCCATCCTGGTTTTCAACCACATTATTACTAGTTGAGTTATCCTCCTTTTCATCTTTCTCGCACGAGGCGATGGTAAACATTGCGGCAGCAAGTGCAACGCAGATAAACAGTTTCTTCATGAAATCAGTTTTTATTAGTTTTGTAATTAAATTTCATCACCCAAGTCGCTGTTGTCTTTGCCCGAATAGTGGTAGCCGCTGATTTTCTCCATACCGGGTATGTCGACGACAGCGCCGCTTTTGTCAACGACAACATTGCCGTGTATTATGGCACGGTTGGCGCAGAAGCGGCCGATGGCGTAAGGACTGAGGTTTTTGTCCTGCAGCGAGCCACAAATTGCGCCGCCATCGTCAATGATATGCCACCCCTTATCGTCCTTGATAAAGGCCATACCATCCGAGAAGCCTACGAATTCACTGTATTGGCAGGGAATGACAATCTCACCCTTGACGTTTGCAAATCCACTGTTATGATAGTTGTTTTTTTCGTGTACGCCGAGCATCATACTCTCGTCCGGTATAACAGTGCTGAAATAGAAGCCGGAAGGCAACTCGGCTACTTTTTCATATCGGCTGTTGTATATTGATTTGGCATCGACATAATAGTTGCAGTGCGTGACGGGAAGATGCGGCAACGACTTACCGAACGACTGTTCGACACTTCCATCTTTGTTGAGCAAGCAGAAGGTACGACCCTGATCCATTTTGACAAAAACACGACCGTCGCAGAACAGCCCAACCTCATCGAATGGATAGTCGTTGGCAAACATCTCTTCCATATTGTCGGTTATCATCTGTCCCCGGGTGTCCATAATGCCCCAGTTGTAGAACTGATGGCTGTAGCAGGCCAGCATATCCTCACCTATAAACTTGTATTCACATTCTCCGATGGGTACTACTTCTTGACCGTCCATAGTGTAGACACCCTGCTGATGGGGCCTGTCTTTATAGACTATAGCCACTTTTCCGTCCCAGTCGATAGCGGTGTATCCTTCGAGAATGGGATTGCCTTTTTTATCAATCAGAACATTGTTGTTTTTTGATCCGACACGTGCATATCCACAGTGGAACATCTCGTTTTCACGGATATTGTATATTCCGTTAGCTATGGTGCCACTGATTGGATTTGCGGGGAACCGGCACGGAACGACCAGTTTGCCATTGATGTCGATAAAACCCACCAATCCACTCGCCTTGTCGGTGACACGGCACAGCCCCTCGCTGAACTCCCCGGCACTGGAAAAGTCCTTTGTGTCGATGATGCGATTGCCGTATACATCTACAAACGTGACTCCGTCTTGATTCCAGTTGATCTTGGCAACAGGTGTGCCTTTGTTCGATCCGCTGTCTGAACATCCTGCCATGCATACCGATAGACAAATAAAAAACAATGTGCAAATCAAATATCTGTTTCTCATTTTAAAGTCCTCATACGTGTCGGATGCAACTTTTGGTTCCGGCACGATTCCCGTGGATGCCGGCGATGGAACTGTAAGGAAAACACACAAAAGAAGCGCGGGAATCTAACTTGCCTATCCCGCATTCCAGGCTCTC
>LPNH01000015.1:0-52907 GCA_001543385.1 Candidatus Hemicellulosilyticus sp. P3 | reverse complement strand
TTTGCCACCCGCCCGCTTGACCCTTGTTCCAGACTTGCCGGCGCTGGCCGGCGAACCTGTTAGCAGGCTTCGGCGAGTGGAATGACGATGCAAAGGTACGAAAAAAACTTAACGAGCAAGCGGGGGAGTTAATGACGCCCCGTTGCCGCGCAACGGAGCGTCAGGCCGGCACCGGCCGCCGCCCGGAAGTAGGGAAAGGAGAAGGGGGTATTTTACGGCTGTTGGAAGGAGAAGGGGAGGAGGCTGTCGACGTCGTCGAACTGGCGCAGGCGGCCGCCGGCGAGCCAGAGGGTGACGCCGACGGGGTCGGGCTGGCGGCGGCGCGTCTCGGACAGCACCTGCAGGCAGGCGCCGCAAGGCGAGGCTTCGACGAGGCGGCCCTCCGCATCGCGTGCCACCACACAGAGGTGCTCCACCGCCACGCCGGGGTGCAGCGCGGCGGCGGCGAAGAGGGCGGTGCGCTCGGCGCAGAGCCCCGAAGGGTAGGCCACATTCTCCTGGTTGGAGCCCGGCACGACGGTGCCGTCGGCAAGCAGCACGGCGCTGCCTACACGAAAGCGCGAGTAGGGGGCATGGGCGGTGTCGGCGGCGGCAACGGCAGCCTCCATCAGACGGCGCAGCGGGTCGGGGAGCTGGGCGAGGCTGTCGTATTCGCGGTAGCGGATGGTGCGGCTTTTTTCCATAATAAATTTGTATTTTTGCAACGCTTTGTCACATCTGCACGTGTGTGAACAGTAATATTACGTTTTGGCCGCAAAAATATTGTGTCGTCGGGCTGTCACCGATGGACGATATCACTGATCTGCCGTTCCGCAACCTGTGCAAGGAGTTCGGCGCCGACTTGATTGTGACCGAGTTTGTGGCCGCGGAGGCAATCAACCACGAGGCGGAGAAGAGCTACCGCAAGATGCGCTACGACGAAAGCCAGCGCCCGGTCGGCATCCAGATTTTCGGCTCGGAGGAGGAGGCGCTGCTGCAATGTATAGAGGCGGTGGAGGCACAGCAGCCCGATTTTATCGACATTAACTGGGGATGCCCTGTGCGCAAGGTGGCGGGACGCGGCGCCGGCAGCGGCATTCTGAAGGATATACCCAAGATGCTGCGGCTGACCGCCTCGGTGGTGCGCCACAGCCGACTGCCGGTGACGGTGAAGACGCGGCTGGGCTATGACGACAGCGACAAGCCTATCGTACAATTAGCGGAACAGCTGCAGGATGTGGGAGTGGCGGCGCTGAGCATCCACGGCCGCACCAAGACCCAGATGTATCAGGGGCAGGCGGACTGGTCGCTCATCGGCGCGGTGAAGCGCAACCCGCGTGTGACGATCCCGGTCATAGGCAACGGCGACATCACCACTCCACAACAGGCTGTCGAGGCACACCGGCGCTACGGGGTGGACGGCATACTGATCGGACGCGCCGCCATCGGCAACCCCTGGATTTTCGAACAGACACAGCGGCTGCTGCGCGGCGAGGAGGAGCGCCCGGTCGGCGTGGCGGAGCGTGTGGCTGTATGCCGCCGGCACCTGCTGGCCGCCGCGGCTTTCAAGGGGGAGCGCACCGCCCTCTTCGAGATGCGCAAGCATTACGGCTCGTATTTCCGCGGGCTGCCCGGGTTCAAGGCGTTCCGCATACCGCTGGTGAGCGTCGTCACACTGGACGAGGTGCTGGCGCTGCTCGACCGCATCGCCGACCACTATGGCGATGCCTGAAAGGCCGGCCGCACAGGGTCGCGGACGGATTTTGGCAGGGAGTTTCCGCCACGTTGGGATAAAAATCGTATTTTTGCAGTTCGATGTGCTTGCCGCTGTCCGGCACGGACACCCTTCTCACGACGGCGCCGGCAGCAGGAGGCACCGGGAACCATGAAGCCGCTATCCGCTCATACACTGCCTGTCAGGACGCTGTGCGCCACGTTGCTGTGCCTGCTGTGCGCCACGGCGCACGCCGCCGTCTATTGGACGCCCGAACGGTTGCCTATGGTGCATCTGCAGGACGCCTCGCGCTATGCGGTGAACCCCGACGGGGTGCTGGCGGCGGCCACGGTGGACAGCCTGGACCGCGAACTGGCACGGTTAGAGAAGGAGACCGGGGTGCAGACTGTTGTCATCGCGGTGCGCCACATTGAGGGCGACGACCCGTACACTTTCGGGCAGGCGGTGGCCGACCGCTACGGCATCGGCCACAAGGGACGCGACGACGGGCTGCTCGTCCTGCTCTGTACGGACGACCGCAGCTATTCTATCCTGACCGGCGACGGGCTGGAGGGGGTGCTGCCCGACGCGGTGTGCTATCGCATAGAGCAGCAGGTGATGGTGCCGCTGCTTAAACGCGGCGAATGGGACCAGGCGCTGCTGGCTACGGTCGACAAGCTCGACCGCTGCATCCGCCAGGACCCGGAGATGAGCGCCTATACCGAGGAGGGAGAGGCCGACGGATGGGTCGGGCTGCTGGTGGCCGGCGTACTGACGCTGGTGGTGCTGCCGATGGCCGTAGTGCTGGGACGACGCAAGTGTCCGGCCTGCGGAAAACGCAAACTGGAGGCCGTGCAGGAGCAGCACGTGGTGGTGCAGGGACAGCGCAAAGTGCGCACGGTGTACCGCTGCACCCACTGCGGACATATCAGCCACCACGACCGGAACGATATCATCCAGCCGGGAGGCGGCATGTTTTGGGGAGGGCCTGCCGGCGGCGGATTCCGCGGCGGCGGCCCGATGCACGGCAGCTTCGGCGGCGGACATTTCGGCGGCGGTGGAGCCAGCGGACGGTTCTGAGATAGATTGCGATTTGTCATAAATAACTGATAACAAGATACACTCATTATGAAAAAGAAGACTATCACCCTGATTGCCGTCATCGGCGTTGTAGCCTTGGTGGCGCTGTGGCTGATTGGCGGCTACAACCGCTTTGTGTCGCGCGAGGAGGCCGTCGGGAAGGCCTGGGCCAATGTGGAGGCTCAGTATCAGCGCCGCGCCGACCTCATCCCCAACCTGGTCAACACGGTCAAGGGCTACGCCCGGCACGAGTCGCAGACTTTTGCCGAGGTGACGGCGGCCCGGACCCGGGCCACGAGCATACAGGTGGACCCGTCGAACATCACCCCGGAGCAGCTGCAGCAGTTCCAACAGGCACAGAGCCAGGTGGGTTCGGCGCTCGGACGGCTCATCGCCGTAGCAGAACAGTACCCCGACTTGAAGGCCAACAGCAATTTTCTCGAACTGCAGGCCCAGCTGGAAGGCACGGAGAACCGTATACAGAAGAGCCGCACCGAGTATAACGAGGCGGTGCAGCGGTATAATGTCAGTGTGCGCCGTTTCCCGGGCAATATTGTCGCCGCGCTGTTTGGATTTGAGACAAAGTCTTCATTCCAAAGCGAAAGCGGCAGCGAGAAGGCCCCCGAAGTGGTTTTCTAACCCACCTGCACCCACGCATTAAAGCAATGAAACATTACCAATACCGCACGCAAGGCACATGCAGCCAGGCGATTGAATTTGACATTGCCGACGACGGGACGCTGCACAATGTGGTCTTCCACGGGGGCTGCAACGGCAACCTGCAAGGCATCGCACGGCTGGTGGAAGGGATGAACGCGGCCGAGGTCGCACGGCGGATAGCGCATATCAGCTGCAACGGCGGCCCAACCAGCTGCCCCGACCAACTCAGCCAAGCGCTGAAGGCCATCACGGCATAGACACCTGCAGACATCGGCAACGCACCCGAGACTGAAACGACAGCATGGAACCGAAGAATATCATAGAAATCAAGAACAAACGCGCCACCTACGAGTATTTCCTCGTGGACGACTATACGGCCGGCATCGTGCTGACGGGAACGGAAATCAAGTCTATCCGCGACGGCAAGGCCAATCTCTCTGACGCTTATTGTGCATTTATTGGCAACGAACTGTTCGTCCGACAGATGCACATCTCGGAGTACCGTTTCGGCTCCTATTATAACCATCAGGCCAAACGCGACCGCAAGCTGCTCCTGAACCGGCGCGAACTGCGCAAACTGCAGAACCGGACCAAGGAACGCGGCTACACGATTGTGCCTGTGATGCTGTTCGTCAACCCGGAAGGCCGTGCCAAACTGCTCATCTCGCTGGCCAAGGGCAAGAAGTTCTTTGACAAGCGTGAGAGTATCAAAGAGAAGGACTCGCTGCGCAGCCTGGAGCGCGAGTTGCGATAGACGGGCAACTGACAAGCTCTTTGTAACCGATATTTCAGCAGCAATGATTGCATCGCCCACCCTTCCAGATTCAATATGACTGTATTTAAATTCGGAGGTGCCTCCGTCAACAGCGCCGATGCGGTGCGCAATATGGCCGCCATTGTCCGCGGACAGGGGAGACGGCCGCTTGTGGTTGTGGTGTCGGCCATGGGCAAGACCACCAATATGCTGGAGCAGTTGGTGCCCGGGGTCTGCCCGCCGTCTCAACGGGCGGAGCGGCTGCGGGCGGTCCGCGACTACCACATGGCCATCGCCCGCGACCTCATGGCCGACGCCTCGCACCCGCTCTTCGACCGCCTCGACACCCTTTTCGCCGAGCTGGAACAGCGTTGCGACACCACCCCTTCGCAGTATAACTATGACTATGACCAAACGGTCTCTTACGGAGAGTTGCTGTCCACCACCATTGTCAGCCACTATCTGCAAGAGGCGGGTATCGCGAACCGATGGGTGGATGTACGCCAGGTCATCACCACCGACAGCCGCCACCGCGAGGGCAATGTGGACTGGACGGCCACCCGGGCCCAGGCCCGGCGGCTGCTACTGGGCAAGGGGGCGGAGCTGTATGTCACCCAAGGGTTCATCGCCGCCACCCGCGACGGCCACACCACGACGCTGGGACGCGAGGGCAGCGACTACTCGGCAGCGGTGATCTCACACTGCCTTGACGCGGACGAGATGGTTATATGGAAGGATGTGCCCGGTTTCCTCAACGCCGACCCGAAGTTTTTCAAGGACACTGTCAAAATCGAGCAAATACCATACAATGAAGCTATTGAACTGGCCTATTACGGCGCCAGCGTCATCCACCCCAAGACGGTCAAACCGTTGCAGAACAAATCTATCAAACTGCGTATCAAGTCGTTTATCGACCCGTCGGCTCCGGGCTCGACGGTGGGCAACTATGACGGCATACGGCCGCTGACACCACTGTATATATTTAAGAACAAGCAGGTTCTGATATCGATCCAGCCACGCGACTTCTCTTTCATCGCCGAGGAGAATCTGCAGACCATTTTCGCCACGCTGGCGGCATTGAACATCCGAGTCAACCTGATGCAGAACACGGCTTTGAGTTTCTCTGTCTGTCTCGACGACCGGCCGGTCCTGGTCGACCAGCTGACGGAACGGTTGAAAGAGAATTTCAATGTGCGCTACAACCGCGACCTGCAGCTTATCACGATTCGTTACTATACGCCGGAGATTATCGCCGCCGTCGTGGCCGGCCGCAACATTCTGCTGGAACAGCGCACCCGCTCAACCGCGCAGTTGGTGGTGCAGCTTTAGCAAGGCGTCGCGGATCTCGTTGTCGTCAAGCGGCACATCTATCACCGGCAGCCCGGGCTCTTTCAGCAGCACACACCGCACTGTGCCGTCGGCGCACTTTTTGTCGTGCCGCATGAGCTGCAGCAGGGATTCGGTGTCGGCTAACGTGATGCGCGGCACGTCCAACAGGCCGCGGACCAACGCCTCATAGCGGTGCAGCAGGCTGTCGACGCAATGCAGCTTGCCTACGGAGAGATACAACTCGCACCACATGCCCATGGCCACCGCCGCCCCATGCGGCACCGGACAGCCCCGACGCGCCAGAAAGGATTCGAGGGCGTGGCCGAAGGTGTGGCCGAAGTTGAGGATGCGCCGCACCCCGCTGTCGTGCGGGTCGGCACGGCACACCGAAGCTTTGAAGCGGGCACAGGCGACAATAAGCGACGCGGGCGGCGGGCTGTCCAACGCTGTGTCCCACGGCGCTGCAGCCACCGCGTCGCCACCCACCAGCTGGCTCTTCAGCATCTCGAAACGGCCGCTCAGACGCTCCGGAGCAGGCAAGGTGTCCAAGAAGACGGGATGGATGCAGACGGCAGCAGGAGGGTGAAAGAAACCCACCTGATTTTTGACGCCCTGCAGATTGACTGCCGTTTTGCCACCCACCGCGGCGTCGACCATGGCCAGCAAGGTGGTGGGCACATTGATATATCGGATGCCGCGCTGATAGCCTGCGGCGACAAAGCCGCCCACATCGCTCACGCAGCCTCCGCCGAGGTTGACAAGCACACTGTCGGCGTCGGCGCCGCTGTCCATCAGCGCACACCACACCTGCCCGGCAGTCTCTATTGTCTTGGCCGCCTCGCCTACAGGCAGTTCGATGAACTCCGCTTCGTGCAAAGCCGGCACGGAGGCCACCAGCCGGGGCAGGCAGTGGGTGAATGTGTTTTCGTCTAAAAGAATAAAATAGCGGGCATGGCGATAGGCCCCGGCCTGCAGCATGCGTCCCAAGCCCGCCAGCGAGGAACGATGTACGGAAGAGATGATGCGTGTGGATGCCATAACTGTAATGCGGGACAAAGTTACAAAATCTTTGCAAAGTGGGCCCGGACATTTTTTTTCAATACGAAAACGGCGGCTTTTGCGTTTTACTATCATGCAGCTTGAGCTTCTTTCTCCGGCCAAGAATTATGAGTATGGCTGCGCCGCCATCGACCACGGCGCCGACGCACTGTATATCGGCGCACCGGCTTTCGGCGCACGCAGCGCCGCCACCAACAGTATCGCAGACATTGAACGGCTGACGCACTACGCCCGCCTGTTTCGTTGCAAGGTGTTTGCAACGGTCAACACGGTGCTGTTCGACAACGAGACGGATGCGGCTGTGCGGTTATGCCACCAACTGTATGAGGCCGGATGCGACGCATTGATTATACAGGATATGGGGTTGCTGGAGTGCGGGCTTCCACCTATTGAGTTGCACGCCAGCACACAGTGCCACAATGCCGACGTAGCGCATATTAAGTTTCTGGAGCAGGTCGGGTTTAAACGTATTGTGCTCGCCCGCGAGACTTCATTGGAACAGATGCGGGCCATACGGCAGGCTACACACGTCGAACTGGAGGCGTTTGTGCAGGGGGCGCTGTGTGTGAGCTATAGCGGACAGTGTTATCTGAGCCAGGCACTCAACGGACGCAGCGGCAACAGGGGCTGCTGCAGCCAGCCCTGCCGCTCGACGTATAATCTGGTCAACGGAGAGGGCACGGTGTTGCAACGCAACCGTCATCTGCTATCGCTGAAGGATTTTTCGGCGGCACAACATATCGGGAGCATGGTTGATGCAGGCATCACTTCGTTCAAAATAGAAGGACGGCTGAAAGATATAGGCTATGTGAAGAATGTAACGGCATATTATAGGCAATTGCTTGATAATATGATGGAAGGACGGACCGATCTGGAGCCGGCATCGACGGGACGGTGCACGTTTTATTTCACACCCGATCCGGAGAAGACATTCAACCGGGGGTTCACCGACTATTTTTTGCGGGGAAGGCAACCGATGGCATCGCTGGCCACACAAAAATCCATCGGCAAACCGGCGGGACGTGTGATCCGGTGTGACCGCAACGGCATCACGATTGACACTTATGACGCGGACACGGTGTTCGCCCCGGGCGACGGGCTCTGCTATTTCAACGGAAATGGCGAGCTGGAGGGGTTTAATGTCAACGCGGTGACGGGCCGGACGGTCGTCCCCAACGGAAGGCCGGACATCAGGCCCGGCACGGCCGTCTGGCGCAATCATGACCACCTGTTCGAGAAGCAGCTGTCCGGCACCAGCGCCAGCCGAAAGATTGACATTGCAGCCGCACTGACGGAGACGGTGAATGGATTTGCGCTGCAGGTAACCGACGGGGACGGGTATCAAGGAAGCTCGCAGATTACATGTTCCAAGATAGTTGCAAAGAATAAGGAGTTCAGCCTTGAGTCGATTCGGGCACAACTGGGCAAAACGGGCGGAACGGTCTTCCGGATGTCGGATGTCGATGTACGGACTGACGAGCCTCGCTATATTCCGACCGCTGTGCTCAACGCGCTGCGCCGCGAGGCTGTCGAGGCACTGGAACGAAGGCGCACAGCGCGGAACAACACCCCGACGCGACAGCTTGAACCCAACGACGCCGTCTATCCGAAAAGCCACGTGGACTACCGCGCCAATGTGACAAACCGGCAGGCCGAAAATTTCTACCGGCGCCACGGGGCGCAGGTTGACGAACGGGGACTGGAGCAATCGCACAATTATGCCGGCAAAGCGTTGATGACCACACGCTATTGTCTGCGATACGAATTGGGGGCCTGCCTGCGGCATAAATGCAATGACAGTGTCGCACCGGAATACCGCGGGGATTTGCTGTTAGAGAACAACGGCCACCGGTTCAGGCTACGGTTCGACTGCGACCGCTGCCAGATGCAGCTGTTGCTCTGCGAGGAGGATCATCCTTTGTAGAAAGAGGCGGACAAACTGCTCACCGCCGGACCTGCCGCCACCATGCGGCAGGAGAATTGTTTTTATTTAAACTATAAGCAACTTATTTGTTCTATGTTTGATAACCGCGACAATATAGATTTTTCCCATACCGATATACCCAAACTGTTCCGCAGTCTTTTTGTCCCCACCTTGCTGGGGATGATGTTCAACGCAGCCTTTACGCTGACCGACGGCATATTTGTCGGCCATGGTGTCGGTGCCGACGGCATCGCGTGTGTGAATCTGATTGCACCGGTCATGATGCTTGTCACCGGCCTGGGCATGATGTTCGGCATCGGCGGCAGCGTGGTGGCTGCCATCCACATGGCGCAAGGCAACAGGAAAGCCGCCCGTATCAATGTCACACAGGCTTTCGGGGCGTGCGGAATCCTGGCATTGCTCATGGGCGTTGCGCTCTACAGCACACCTGAATCGATACAGCGGACACTCGGCGTCAGCGAAACGCTGATGCCGCTCTCAAATGATTATTATCTGTGGTTTATCCCCACCTGCCTGTTCCTGATGTTCCAACTCGTGGGCGAGTTTATTATCCGACTGGACGGAGCGCCACGCTATGCCATGTATGCCAATATCATTCCCGCCATTATCAATATCGCGCTCGACTATGTCTTTATCATTCCCTGCCACATGGGGATGAAGGGGGCCGCGTTGGCCACCGACATCGGCACATGCGTGGGAGCGCTGATGGCATTTTATTATATGATTTTCCGCGCCAAGACATTGCGCTTTTATCGAATCAAACTATCCTGGACAAGTCTGCGGCTCTCGTGGCGCAATGTACGCCACATGGCAAAAACGGGTGTTTCGGCGCTTGTCGGCGAACTGGCGATTTCGGTGATGATGCTGACGGGCAATCTGTCGTTCGGGCGTTATCTGGGCGATGCAGGCATCGCGGCGTTCAGCGTTGTGTGCTATATTTTCCCTATGGTGTATATGATTTACAGCGCTGTGGTGCAGGCGGCGCAGCCTATTATCAGTTTCAACCACGGCGCCCGGCAAACAAAACGTGTCGGACACACACTGCGGTACAGCCTGACTATCAATCTGGCTATCGGCGCGGCGGCAACATTGGTCTTTGCCCTCTTTCCCCACAGCCTCATCGCTGTTTTCATCACCCCCGACACGGCGGCTTTCCCTCTGGCTGCACATGGGCTGCCGCTCTATGCGACGGGGATGCTGTGCGTGGCGTTTAACCTCAGCTTGATTGGTTATTTACAAAGTGTCGAAAGGGCAAATCTCGCCACGTTGCTTATGACACTGCGCGGCATGGTGCTGCTTGTAGCGGCCTTCTGCCTGCTGCCCGGATGGATGGGGACAACAGGATTGTGGCTCGCGGTACCGACATCCGAGACACTCACTGCGCTGATTACAGCCGCCCTATTGTGGAGAGAAGCGCGGCGGAAAGCAACATGATGACAGCCAGCAGCCTCCAGCGGCGGGCCGACAGACGTTTCCGACGGCGGCCCAGCATGACGCCAAGGTAGGCTGACAGAAACTCCAACAACAGCAGCGGCAACGCATAGACCAGCCACGGGCGGCCGCTGACGGTCAGGAATCCGTCAGCCAGCCCGACGATGAATAGGTTGACCCCGGTGGCCAATGACAGGGCCGCCACTGTGGTCCATCGAGTGATGTCGTAGGCAGCATCGTCGCTGTCGCGGCGGAACGCCGCCACTGTCCAGCGCAGCGCCACGATGACGACAAGCCCCATGAAGACGAGCTCGTTGGCTTGCTGATAGAAGGTAGCGTCGCGCATGTCTTCGAAGCGGAGCAGGCTGCCCGAGTACCGCCCCAGGGCGAAGATGGCTACATGCACCACGGCGACGAGAAGGGTCTCAACCAAGGCCTTGGACAACCGGATTGGAGCCACCGCGGCACAGTTGCGAAACAGCAGCAGCAGCGTTGTGCCGAACGAGAGGGAGATGAGGATGTAGGAGAGGGCGGTCATGTCTGTACGAGGTGACGGGTGAGTGAGACAAATTCGGCGACGCTGAGCTGCTCGGCCCTCTTTGACAACATGCTATCAGGCACTTGTGAAAAGTCTCGCCCCAACTGACGCAGGGCGTTGCGCAGGGTTTTGCGCCGTTGGTTGAAGCCCGCCTTGACAACTTGCACGAAACTTGCCTCATCGCAGTCAAGACGGGCAACGGCGTTGCGCCTGAGCCGGATGACAGCCGACTTGACTTTGGGCGGCGGATCGAACATCTGCTCCGAAACGGTGAAGAGGTATTCCATGTCGTAGAAGGCTGAAAGCAAGACACTGAGTATGCCATACACTTTGCTGCCCGGCGAGGCGGTGACACGTTCGGCCACCTCTTTCTGGAACATGCCGACCAACTCGGGCACACGGTCGCGGTGGTCGAACAGGCGGAAGAGAATCTGTGAGGAGATGTTGTAAGGGAAATTGCCTATGATGGAAAAGGGGGACCGGAAGAGATGCTCCAGGTCGAGCCGCAAAAAATCGCCGGACACCACACGCAATGACGGATAGTGGACATGCAGGTATTCGACCGACTCGGTGTCTATCTCTATGGCACATAGCTCCAGCTCACTACGCTGCATCAGATACTGGGTCAGGACGCCCATGCCCGGCCCGATTTCAAGCACGCAGGCTGTCGGTGCAGAGAGGCTTTGCACGATACGCTGTGCGATTTCGTCGCTGCGCAGGAAGTGCTGCCCCAAGTGTTTTTTGGCACGGACACGCTGGGACGGCACAAGGCTTGACTTGTATGTACTGCTCATGGTATCAGCGATTTTTGATTTCGTTATAGCGCTTGCGGGCCTGCTCGGTGTAGATGCTGGCAGGGTAGTCCGTCAACAGCAGCTCGTAGAAGGAACGGGCTCGCTCGTCCTGTTGCAGGTGCTGTTCGCAGATGCCAGCCCGCAGGAAAAGCGCGTCGTCGGCCAGCATGCCGTCGGGATAGAAAGCATAGAGCTGCCCCAACAGGGTGTCAGCATCGGCGTAACGGCCTTGTTTTATGCATATCTGCGCTTTGCGCATGAGCACGTCGTCGAGCAAGGGATGCGACAGCGAGCGACGACTGATTTCGTCGAAGCGCAACCAAGCTGCATCCAACTGGTTGCGATAGAGCAACAGGTCGGCATCGGCAAAAATATCCAACATGTCGAAGGTGCTGTCCTGCTCCATGTTGTCGCTGATGAGCAAGGACAGTTCCATGGCGTCGTTGGCTACCAGCTTGGATGTGGAGGAACGCAGCACGTCAAGTTGCGATTTGGCCCACTCAAAGTCGTGGTTGTAGTAGGAGAGTTTGGCATTGCGAAATTTGGCCACCGATCCCAGGAGGTCTTCTTTGTTAGATTTCTCCACCTGCATATAGAGCAGCGAGGCGTCCCATACTTCACCGGCCACCAACATCAGGTCCCCCAGTTCAAGCTTTACTTCGTCGCGCACACGGGGAGGCAGTTTGTCCATCTCCAGGATGTCGTAGAGCACATCGGAGGCGGCCTGCAGGTCGTGCCGATGGTAGGCCAGCAACGTGGCGTAGTCACGCAGCAACGGCACAGTGGAGAGGGTTGAGCCTAACTCGGCTAAAGCCGACTCGTAACGTTCTTGCAGCGTTTTCAACGCGGCACCGTCGGCCTGATGATCCAACACGAGCTGCTGAAACTGCAATTGCAACTCCCCTACCCTGCTCTCCATGTAGTATGGATGTTGCGAGCCTTTGTTTACGAGGTAGGCGTAGCCGTCCCGGGCGACGTCGTATGCTTCGTTGGCCCGCGCCACCTGCGCCACACGCCAGACAGACTCGCCATGCCGGCCGCCAAAACGGCGGTCCAGGGCTTTGGCCTGGGCAAGGGCAAAGGCGAAGTCTTTTTGCTGCAACGAGAACCATATCATCATGTCGATGTTCTGCACGTTGTCGGGCTGTGTCTGGACACGCTCGACCAAGGTGCTGCGCAGCGCTTCGGCGACACGGGGCTCGTCGCCTTCGCGGAGCATCCGCTGCAATGATATCTGTATCGACTCGATGGATTGCGGCGAATGGTCAAGCAGGTCGAAGTATTCCCGCATCATGGAAGCATAGTCGCCCTGTCGCCCGTAGAGCGCAGCAAGCTCGGTTACAAACAGGTAGCGGTTGTGTGTGTTATCGCGCAACCGCAGATAGGCCCGAACGGCGTAGTCAAGCAGCCCGGCAGCCTCATAGGCCATGACCAAATCAGCGGTCTGACGGGAGTCGACGCCGATCAGCTCCAATGCCTCGTCGCAGGCCCGACGTGCTTTTTTCCGGTCGCCTTTGCGGTTGTGGAGCTCGCTCATATCCACATGTAATGTCAGGTCCCGGGGATACTTTTTGATGCGCCCGGATATGAGCGACTCCGCCTTGCGATATTCGCCCAGCTCGACGTAGGAACGGGTGAGCATCTGGTAGTAGAATTTGTTGCCGGAACGGCTGTAGAGCGCTTCGTACAACTCGACGGCCTCGGCATACTCGCCCCGTGAGAAATGGTATGAGGCAAGCTGCTCCTGCGTCTGCTGCGCCAACAGAAGACGGGGCACGGAGAGCACGAACAGAAGAGCCAAGACCAAGTGTCGCATAACTACAAAAAAGACCGGAAGAGGTGCTCCCGGTCTGCCTGTGACTAATCTGGGGCTCGAACCCAGGACCCCATCCTTAAAAGGGATGTGCTCTACCTGCTGAGCTAATTAGTCGCCCTTCTCTGACTGTGACTAATCTGGGGCTCGAACCCAGGACCCCATCCTTAAAAGGGATGTGCTCTACCTGCTGAGCTAATTAGTCGCCGCTCTTTTGAGGGTGCAAAAGTACATATTTTTTAGAAACTTGCCAAATTATTCCGACGCAAGAACACAACATACATAAAAACAACACACTGCAGAATCTGAAAACACGCCTCGCGACAACCGCCGCCGTGCAGCGGAAAGGACGGCGGCGCCACGGACGGCGGCTGCGTTGTACCGGCAGTGTATGCAATTAAGTTTTATTTTGTATCTTTGTCTTCACATCCAGTCGCAATGGAGAATCAATTACCGATAAATATACAGATATCATGGAGCTTACAATCAATATCAAGAAGGGGCTCGGCGCGTTGATGTTCGATATGCCTGTCGAGGAGGTGATGGCAATCTGGGGCGAGGCGGACGAAGTGGAGAATATCGACAACGCCGCGGATGAGTCCACCACAATCCTGCACTACCCGGAGGTGAACCTCTTTTTCGAAGGCGAAAACCCGACGCTGACATGTATTGATGTTTCCCGTCCGGACTGCACCCTGAACGGAAAGCACGTGTTTGAGCTGACCGAAAAGGAACTGGTGCACCTGATGGTTGAGAACGGCTATTTCGAACAGGATGTCGACAATGAGGCCTGGGGGGAACGCCGCATCACTTTTAACGAGGGCAATATTGATTTCTTCTTCGAGAACGGGCGGCTTGTTTCGGTTTTATTCGGCAAATGAACAACGGAAACTGCCACGAGGTGCTGCTGCCCACCGCATACCTGCCGTCTGTCGGCTATTTCCGCCTGATGGCGCACTATCCGGCAGCAGCTGTCGAACTGCTGGAGACGTACCCCAAGCAGACGTTGCGGAACAGGGCTTCGATATTGACGGCCAACGGCATTCTCAGGCTGTCGGTGCCGGTTGTGCGGCCGTACGGGAACCACACGCTGACACAGGACATCGGCATCAGCTATAGCGAACCGTGGAACATACGCCACTGGAGGGCAATCACATCGGCCTATAACGCCTCTCCTTTTTTCTTATATTACCGCGACGAATTAGAGGACGTTCTGCGGCGGCGGCACGAAAGGTTGGTTGACCTCAACGGGGCTTTGACACGACTTTTTGTCAAATGGCTGAAGATTGAATGCACGGTGCGCCACACAGACCGGTTCACACCTCCGGAAGGAGATCTGTGTGATTTCCGCTTTCAAGATCCGCCAGACCGGCCGGACGCACCTCCCTACTATCAGGTTTTCAACACTAAGTTCGCCTTTCAACGCAATCTGAGCATTATCGATCTACTTTTCAACCTTGGTCCGGAATCTACCGAGTATTTGAACGGACAATAGGCATAGAACAAGATTGTTATGTGAATTGTTCCACGAGGAACGCCTCCAAAGGACCAAAAGAAACGGAGGGGGCTCAGAGGTCGGTCTTATTTCTTAGAAACACCATCAAAACCGACACATCGGCCGGCGAGACACCGCTGATACGGGAAGCCTGACCGATGGTTGCAGGACGCAGGCGGGACAATTTTTCACGCGCCTCGTATGACAAAGCGGTGAGTGAGAAATAATCCACATCGGACGGCAGCGCCAACTGCTCGAATTTAACGATACGTCCGGCCACCTCTTGTTCTTTCTCTATATAGCGACGGTATTTGACGTTGATTTCGGCGGACTCACAGACACATTGACGGACAGCGGACGGGATCGCCTGTACCGCGTCACGCAATGGAGAAGAGACTTCGACCAGATCGGAAAGCGAGAGCTCGGGACGGAGCAGCAGGTTGACAAGTTTGGTTTTCTGCATAAGTCCGGGACTCGCCTTTCGGGCCAGCATGGCATCGGCCTCGTCAGGACGCACCGAAGCAGCCTCTATAAGGGAGACGATACGGCTTGCAGCCGCCTGTTTCCGCTCAACGCGCTCCATACGCTCCGCGGGGACGAGCCCCGACTTGTAGGCCAAGGGGGTGAGACGTTCGTCGGCATTGTCCTGACGCAACAATGTGCGGTATTCGGCACGCGATGTGAACATGCGGTATGGCTCGTCGACACCTTTGCTGACCAAGTCGTCTATCAGCACGCCGATGTAGGCCTGTGTGCGGGACAGCACCAAGGGCGGACGGCCCAAGATGCGAAGCGCTGCATTGGCTCCGGCTATGAGCCCTTGGCACGCAGCCTCTTCGTAGCCTGTGGTGCCGTTGATTTGCCCCGCAAAGTAGAGCCCCTCCACCTGCAGGGTCTCCAAGGTGTAACGAAGCTGGGTGGGCGGAAAGTAGTCGTACTCTATGGCATAGCCCGGCTTGAGAATACGGGCCCGCTCGAAACCGGCTATTGAATGCAACGCCTCCAACTGAACGTCGAGCGGAAGCGACGAGGAGAAGCCGTTCAAGTAATATGAATGGGTGTTGCGGCCCTCGGGCTCGACGAAGATCTGATGGCGCTCTTTGTCGGCAAAACGGACTATCTTGTCTTCGATGGAGGGACAATAGCGCGGCCCACGGCCTTGGATGCGCCCGGTGTAGAGCGGCGAACGGTCGAAACCACCACGCAGGATGTCATGGACGGCGGGATTTGTGTAGGCCAGATAGCAGGAACATTGGATGGAGACGGGCTGTGTGTCGCCAAATGAAAACTTCTGCGGAGTATCGTCGCCCCGCTGCTCTTCCAACAGTTCGAAGCGGACGGTGCGGCCGTCGACGCGCATCGGGGTGCCCGTTTTTAAACGCGCTGTCTCAAAACCTAAGCCGCTCAGCTGCACGGAGAGGTCCTCGGCGGCCGCCTCAGCAAGACGTCCGCCCGGCCATGATTTTTCACCGATATGAATTAACCCGCGCAGAAATGTACCATTGGTTAACACCACAGCCCGCGACCGGACTTCAAGGCCCAGACGGGTTTTGACACCACCGACCCGGGTTCCGTCGAGTATGAGCGACACAACTTCATCTTGCCATAGGGACAGCCCCGGAGTGTGCTCGAGGCGGAGCCGCCACAGCAATGAGAACTGATCTTTGTCGCACTGTGCACGAGGGCTCCACATCGCCGGCCCTTTGGAGCGGTTCAGCATACGAAACTGTATGGTCGCCGCATCGGTGACGACACCGGAGAAGCCTCCCAATGCATCGATCTCACGCACAATCTGCCCCTTGGCGACACCACCCATGGCTGGATTGCAGGACATCCGGCAGAGGGTCTCCAGCGATTGGGTTATGAGCAACACCCTCACGCCCAAACGAGCTGCAGCCATGGCAGCCTCGGCACCTGCATGCCCGCCACCAACCACTATTATATCATACGATTCCCAAACCATTCGAATTGCGTTTCACTTTCAGACTTCTCGATAGAGAAAATAATTATAGATTATGAATCCGGCACTTAGCGTGGTCGTTCCACGTGAAACAAACATGGCTATGCTTTGTCCCACACGGCCAGGGCGGCATCTTCACGTGCACGCATGACCGCCCGGTCGGCATCGCTCTTATCGCCCTGGCCGAGAAGATGCAATACGCCATGTATCATTACCCGGCGCAATTCGTGCTCGAAAGGGACACCGAAACGGGCGGCATTTTCATGCACCCTGTCGACACTTATCATGATGTCACCCGACACAAGATCGCCTTCGACGTAGTCGAAGGTGATGATGTCCGTGTAGGTGTCGTGACTCAAGAATTGGAGGTTGACTTGCAAGAGCTGGTCGTCGCTGCAGAATAGATAACTTATCTCCCCTACCCGACTGCCATTATCTGTAATGATATGTGTTATCCAACGACGCAATTTTTGCCGGTTACGCAGAACCAACGATACATTGTTCAAGGTATAGGTGATAGCCATGGCGTGACTGGGAAAAAGAATTTTCAGCAACTTTTCCCTCGCATCGGAATTTTTGCCACAATATACTGTAAGACAATTTGTTGCGAGGATAATTATGTGTTTTTAACTCGATGAGGCGCAAATGAACGACTTCCGGACGGACAGGAATACGAAAGATTCACGCCTCGACGACGTCGTGATGATAGAAACGACGCAGCAACGAGACTCGCTCGGCGGCAACGTTGGCAAAGACACCCTCGATGTCGAACTCCATGCGGAGTGTTCGCCCCCCGTTTGAGTAGGCATAGCGGTCAGCAAGGGTGGTGATGAGAAGAAGCCCCCTTCCCTGCCCTGCATTCATGATATTTGATAATTGTAAACCGACGTCGAAACCATTGCCCTCGTCTTCGACTTCGAAGTAGACACCTCCCTGGCAACGGCCTGCCTCGACACGAACCTTTTTTCCGCTGTCGTCGGAATTGCCGTGCTTTATGGCATTTTGGACAGCCTGCAGAACGGGGATGGTGATGGTTGCCGCATAGTGGGCGATGTGGTATGTGCCGAGCGTCTGTTCAAGAAAGTCCTCAACATCCCGAAAGCCTTCGTCATTGGACTGAACGATAAGTGATTCCGACATAGTCTGCGTAAGGATAAACAAGACAAAGATACAAAATTAGCAGTATTTATGCAAGCAGCGCGAAACCCCTTGCGGAGAAAAAGAGCGGAATCAACGGAACAGGTAATCGTCGGCTTTGGATCTGTAGAACGGCGTCAAGGGCAATGGCGTTGACTGCAGCGATTCGGCGGCGCTGCGACGCAAGCGCTCGAACTGCGGCAAACGGGGAGGAACGGAAGGGGGTGTGTCGGCGGCTTCGCGACTTTCGCGGCGCTCTTCTTTGTCACGCTGCATCTCGGCACGTTCGTGTTCGAGCATACGCGACATGATCTGCCGTTGCCGCTGCAGGGTCTGCTGTGTGATGGTTTTGTTGACCAGATCGGTTTCGGTCTGCTCCATCTGGCGGAGTATGGCGTCTATCTCGCGGGCCATCTTGGCGTCGCGGGCGTTGCCTTGTTTCAACTCCTGGCCATATTGCTGCATCAGGCGGCGTATGGCCTCTTGCTGCGCCGCCATGCGGGCAAACTCTTCGCTCACGGGATTGCGCTCGCCCAGCCTCTTTCGTCCGTTACCGTCGGCTTTACCCTGTTTGTCGAGCTGTTTTCTCAAGGCTTCCATTTGCCGGTTGAGTTCATCCTGCATCTGCTTTATGGATTTAGCCGAGGGCTTGCCCTGGCCGGGGTTGCTGCAACTCCCCTGTTGTCTGCCGCTTTTGCGTTTGCAGCTTCCGTTTTTCCTGTTTTGCTGGTTCTGGGCCATCTGGCGCTGCATTTGCTCAAGGGACTCGGCCAGTATCAGGGAGAGGTTGTTGAGGGAGGTCATGGCGTATTGCATCGAGCGTGACGCAGCGCTGTTTTTTGCGCTGCCATAGAAGGACTGATTCATCTGCAGAAGGTCGGAGAGCGACTTGGCAACGTGTATGTTGACAGCTGCGATCTCTTTGTTGACGGCCGACGCGACCTGCACCTGGCGACGGGCGATGGCGCCCAATGAGTCCTCGACTATACGGAAGTCACTCTTGACGCTGTTTTGCCTGGATATGATATCTTGGTATTGCGGATCCTGGATGAATGTTTCCGAGGTCTGCCCGATCAGCGCCTCCTGGGAGAACGAGAGGTGCAGCAGATTTTTGAGCATTTGCCTGACCATGGCGGCATCTTCGGCAAGATTTTGTTGCTCAAGCTGTTGCTGCTGCTCGGCCAACTGCTCGGAGAGTTTGTGCAGCTGCTCGGCAGCTGAACGCTGGCGCTGAGAGGCATTGCGGCGGCTGCCACGCTGCAGCTGCTGTTCGGCGGCAGACTGGTGTTGCTCTATGGACTGCTCAAGCCGGCGGTCGGATTTGAAGTCGGGGGATTCTTCCAGCTGCTTATAGTCCCGCTCAATGGAGCGTATCTCATCTTGCAACTCCCGGTAACGCTGTGACAGTTCCTGCTGTCGCTGAAGGAGCTGCTCCTGGTCCTGCCTGCGGCTATTGTCCACCTCTTCCGAGAGTCGCTCTTGCTGCGCGGCAAGGTCCTCTATCTGCTGCACAGCCGTCTCTACGCGCTTTTCCATCTCAAGACGCTTCATCAGGGCCAAGTCGCGGTCTATCTGTTTCTCCATCTCTTTGGTGTCGAGTTGGATGTTTTCAAGCTGGTTCTGAAGCTTTTTTTTGTCAACTTCTTGCAGCAGCTTCTCCATTTCCGACATCATCTGTTTCATTTTGTCGTCAAGCACTTCGTTCATCAGACGGTCGAGCTCACGCTGTTTTTCCAACAATTGTTCACTAGGGTCGCCGAAACGGTCTTGGAGCTGCCGGTTCTCTCTCATCTGTTCACGCATCTGCTGCAATGACTCGCGCACTTCTTTCTGGCGATTGTAGAGCTGCTGCAGCTGCTGTTTGTCCTGCCAGTTGAGCTCTTTTTTGTCAACGAGCTGACGCATCATGGCTTCGATTTCTTGCTGCAGCTCACGTAACTCTGAAAGAGACTGACGAGCGTGCGACTCGGCTTGACGGCTGTTCTCACCCTGCTGGCGACGTAGCTCTTTTTCGGTGGGTATGGACTCTTCGAACAGCTGGGAACGGCTGCACTGGCTACCGTCAACGGCATTGTTGTCACACACTTCGAAGTAGTAGGAAAGTCTGTCGCCCGCTTCGACTTTTACCTCGTTGACATCGAAATGGTGATAGAATTCCTGGGCCGCGTCTTGCGACAGGGCGAGCGGCCGCCGCTCTATCTCTTGTGCGACGGTGTCGCCGGGGGACTGTTTCGCTATGATGAACCGGAGGGCGCTGAAGCCGTAGTCGTCTTTGATGCGGCCATAGAAAAGGCGACGGCCCGGGGCTGTTGAATCGGCTGCGTCGGTGACAGTGATGGCGGGGGCAGCGTCGGGTATGACGGACACCGAATAGCAGAGGGTGTCGGACTGCCGCGTGTGGCTGTTGCCGACGAAAAAACAGTAGCCGGACGACTCCATGGCCCGCCACACGACGGACACCCGTCCGCCACCGTCGGGGGCGAGACTTCTGGACGGGCCTCCATCGATGGAGAAGTGGAGGGTGTCGACATCGCGTGTCTGGAAGTTCCAGCGCACATAGGTGCCGCGCGGAACGGTGATATCGCCATCGTTTATCAGCACTTCATTGTCGCGGTGGATGTAGGCAGGGTAGGAGAGGGCTACGGTGAAATCGACCACCACCGGCTCGGGACGGACTGCCAACCGATATTCCCCGGATGTGACACCACCGCCTGATAACGAGAAATTTATGTCGTTCACAGGCTTGCTGATGACGTATGAGAATTGTGTGCGGCTGTCTGCATGCATCTTGTAGCGGCCTTGCGGCAACTGTATGTGGACTTCTGACGGGATGCTGCCGCCCTCGGTGGTCACAACAAGGGTGAAATCGCGACGCGCTGTTGTCTCGAGCACAGGGTTTTCGATGACGAAACGGAAAGGGGCTGGACGTTGGTAGCGGGTGCGGTAGTCGACGATGCGGTGCGATGAGCTGACGATGGTGGCCGGAGCGACAAGCAGCAACACGGCAAGCAACAGCAGCGGAAGGGCTGCGTATCTGGCGTATTTGCGGTTTTTGCCCAGGTTGACCGCCTCGGAAAAGGGGATGGGGGAGAGACGCGCCGTCTTCTGCGCGATACAGGCCACGATCAGGTCGCTTTCGCCGGTGGGGGGCAGCTGTTTTAACTGCAGAAGGTTGAGCAACTGGTCGGCAACCTCGGGGAAATGGTCGCCGATGATGACGGCGGCCTGCTGGTAGGATATCACCCGGCCCAAACGGTGCATACGAAGGAACGGACGCACCACGCACCAGCCAGTCAACAGGATGGAGAGGGCCAGATAGGCCCAAAACAGGACGGCACGCACGATGGAAGGGAAGAAGGCGAAATGTTCTGACAACGCAACGCAAATGAAGAGCGACGCCAGGACGGCTGTGACGTAGATGACGCCCCTTATCAGCTGGTTTTTGTAGTACCGGCGGATGAATGCGTTCAGACCTTGTATGACAGGATTGGTTTCCGTAGGCAGAGGATGATAACTGTGCAAAGTTACAACTTTTTACGCACATTTGTACGGCGGCGGCGGGCAATAATAAGTCTTGTCAGCCGTTATTGTAGGGCATAACTATCTATCTGAAATGGGGAAAGTAATTCTTATCACCGGGGCGTCGTCGGGTTTCGGGAAAGCCACCGCCGAGCTGTTGGCACAAAACGGACACACTGTGTACGGAATCTCACGCAATGGCGTGGAACACCCGTCGGTCCACTACCTGCCGGCCGATGTGCGCGACCGCAGCCGGATTGAGACGGCGGTGGCCGAAATTGTGAACCGTGAACAGCGCATCGACGTGCTCATTAACAATGCCGGCATGGGCATCGGAGGCGCTATAGAGCTGGCCGGCGAAGAGGAGGTGAGGACGCAGATGGAGACCAATTTCATGGGTTGTGTGAACCTTTGCCAGACTGTTTTGCCTTATATGCGGCGGCAAGGCAGCGGCAAAATAATAAATATCAGCTCTATAGGAGGGCTGATGGGGTTGCCGTACCAAGGGTTTTATTCGGCATCCAAGTTTGCCATTGAAGGGCTGAGCGAGGCGCTGAGCGCCGAAGTGAAGAGGTTCGGCATCCGGGTTTCGATTGTGGAGCCGGGCGACTTTGCAACCGGATTCACCGCCAACCGAAAAAACTCAAAGGCAACGATGGAAGACCCCTCCTACGGCCCCGTCTTCCGGCAATCGCTGCAACTTATCGAGAAGGAGGAGAACGGCGGCCTGAACCCGGTAAAAGTGGCACGGAAAGTGGCACGGATTGTCGATTGCCGACACCCCCGCCTGCATTATGTGGTGGCTAATCCAGAACAACGGCTGTCGGTGCTGCTTAAACGCATTGTGCCGGGAAATGTGTTTGTTGACATTTTACGCGGCTACTACAGGACGTAGCGCGAGGCAGCAAGCGTCAAATTGATATCGAGAACACTGCCCGTTGCATGAGCGGCGTGGTGTTGTATTGTGTGCTCCAAATCTTCACCGCCTCGTTGCCGATAATCTGTGGGTTGGTGTAGGCTGTGGTCACGCCGTGGCGAATGGCGTTGCGGTTCATCTCGGCGTAGTAGATGGAGTGTACACCGCGCTTCTGCCAGTCGGGATGGACTCCGTTGAGCAGCAGGTCAATGGTGTCAAATTTATGCAATGCACGGAGAATGTGGAACCAGCCGAAGGGAAAGAGACGGCCGTTTGCCTTTTTATAGGCGCCGGAGATGTCGGGGATACTGAGTCCGAAGGCTATCAGGTTGTCCTCTTCGTCGACGACAAAGTTGGTAAAATGGAGGTTGATGAAGGGGAAGTATTCCTTGATGTATACGTCTATCTCTTTCTCTGTCAGCGGGACGAAGTCGTAGAGACCGCTGAATGAGTCGTTGAGCGTGTGGAAGAATTTACGGGCGTAGGGGTAGACTTCTTTGCGATGTTTGAAGGTGAGGAGACGCAACCGGTATTTTTTAAGGATGAGCTCATTGATACGGGCGACCTTGTCGGGGACCGGCTGGTTGGCAGGCATCTTGTATTGCTGCCAGCGACAAGCCACCGTCAGCCCCCGGCGCTCCACAAAACGGATGTAGTATTCCGGGTTGTAGAGTGTCGAGGTGTTCTGCCGGGCGTCGAAGTTGTCTATGGCCCAGCATTCTTTGTCCATGTCGGTGAAGCCCAACGGCCCCTCCAGTTCATCCATGCCGTGCTGCCGGCCGTATTCGACAACTTTGTCAAACAAGGCGTTGAATACGTCATAGTCTTCGATGAAATCAAACCAGCCGAAACGGACTGCCTTGTGACCCCACCGCTCGTTGCAGGCATGGTTGATGATGGCCGCCACACGACCTACGGTCACTCCGTCCCGATAGGCGATATAGAGCCGGCGCTGGCAATGATCTAACGACGGGTTTTTATCGGAAAGAAGCGCGACCTCGTCTGAAGTCAAGGGAGGAATGTAGGTGGGTACGTCTTTGAAAAGTTTGTTGGGGAATTTGATGAAACGACGCAATTCGCGCCGTCCGGCGACCTCTCTGACAACAATCTCGCTCATGGAAAATGGGGGTTAGAGTATTTCCAGTTTTTTGAAACAGCCGTATATTTTCTCCACAGCTGCATCTATCTGCCGGTGGGTGTGGGTGGCCATCAACGCAAAACGTATCAGCGTGTCTTCCGACGGAACCGCCGGGGCAATGACGGGGGTGACGAACACACCTGCATCGAACAGCATGTGGGTGAGGATAAACGTTTTTTCATTGTCACGGACAAAGAGCGGAATGATGGGCGTCTCCGTGTTGCCGATCTCAAAGCCCAATGTCCTGAAGGACTCCATGGCATAACGTGTGTTGTCCCACAAGGCTTCGCGGCGTTCGGGCTCGGAACGCATGATGTGCAACGCAGCGAGCACCGAGGCGGTGGAAGCCGGCGATATGGATGCCGTGAAGATGTACGGGCGTACATTGTGCTTCATCCAGTTAATGGTTTCCTTGTCGGCGGCCACGAAACCGCCGACCGAGGCCAGCGATTTGGAAAAAGTGCCCATCACCACCTCAACGTCGGGCAAAAGATTGAAATGGTCGCAGGTGCCGCGCCCTTCACGTCCGAAGACGCCGATGCCGTGCGCCTCGTCGACCATCAATGTGGCTTGATAGCGGTTGCACAACTCCACCAGACGGGGTATCGGCGCCACGTCGCCCTCCATCGAAAAGACTCCGTCTGTGACCACCAGTTTACAGGCATCGACCGGACAACGTTGTAACACCCGCTCCAAATCCTCAGCACTGTTGTGGCGGTATTTATAAGTTGTGGCAAAGGTGATCTGCTTGCCTTCCATGATGGACGCATGGTCCCGCTCGTCATAGATGACAAAATCGTTGCGGCCCATCAGGCAAGGGATGGTGCCCGAATTGGCCTGAAAACCGGCAGAAAAGAGCATCACACTGTCTTTGCCGAGAAATTCGGCTAACTCGTCCTGCAACCGGATATGAATGTCAAGGGTACCGTTGAGAAACGGGGAGCCCGCGCATCCTGAACCATATTTATCTATTGCCTCTTTGGCCGCCTCTTTGATTTTGGGATGATTGGTAAGGCCAAGATAGGAGTTGGAGCCGAACATGAGCACTTTTTTGCCGTTGACAAGTACCTCGGTGTCCTGCTCGGAAGAGATGGGTGTAAAATATGGGTAGATTCCTTTGGCCTTGGTTTCTTGTGGAATTGTATAAAGCGACAACTTCTTCTGTAAGGGCTTCATATGGGACAACCTACGGTTTAACAATATTTAAAGATGCAAAGTAACGAATTTTTTTCTATTTCTCGGCTGATAGTAATGTTAAAATTCGGAGAGTCGATAGTTAAAAATGGGTTACGGCGGTCCAAAACAATTACAAATGTGAATTATTTATATGATGAATGTTAAATCGACGGGTTTTTTTACATTGACAACCGGCTGATTTTTTCAACACGGCGGGCATGGCGTCCACCCTCGAATGCGGTGTTGAGAAATTTGTCTACAATCTGCAGCGCATCGTCATCTGAGATAAAACGGGCCGGAAGCGACAAGATGTTGGCGTCGTTGTGGGCACGTCCCAACAGTGCCAGCTCCGGGGTCCAACACAACGCACAGCGCACATGCGGATATTTATTGACCGTCATCTGTGCACCGTTGCCGGATCCACAAATGACGATGCCACGCCTGTAGATCGCCTTCTCAACGGCACTGCCCACCTGATGGACATAGTCCGGATAATCTACACTTTCTGTACTGTATGTGCCGAAGTCACGAACTTCAAAGCCTTTTTCACACAGATAGTTTTTCACTTTTTCTTTGAGTTCGTAGCCTGCGTGGTCGCTGGCAACTGGAATGATCTCTTTCATACTTATTAACGGAAAATGATGTCTGCAAAAATAATAGAAAGCTATAATTGGAAAGGGATATACTTACTAACAACCTGTGTGTAGAAAATTGTTAGTCGGACTATGAATAAAAATTTGATAAGTGATGAAAAAAATTTGTCGTCTGTTAAATATTGAGTAAAACCTGTTTTAAAAACATTCAATCAAACATGTTTTCAGTCCCGAAAGAATCTGACAAGATATTGTCAACTCCGAATTCAACAAGCTGTTTATTTCAATACAAATAACATATTTATAGTGACTTATATTTTATAATTCATGAAATAAAAAAATGATATCTATTTCATGATTTACTTTTACGAAGATATGAACAAAAATAACAACGAATAAAAGAAAACAAAAGATTTAAAAGAAAGGAAAAAGGAATATATGAATTGTAAAAAAGGGGTTGGGATAAAAGTTGTATATTTGCATTGAATTATTATCTACTATGGATAAGCGTGAGTTAAAAGAAGCAATCACGGCTTTGAAAAAAGAAAAAAATGCTGTAATTCTCGGGCATTATTACCAACGTGAGGAGATACAGGATATATCGGATTATATTGGCGACAGTCTGGCATTGTCAAGAGAGGCTCAACGGTGCGAAAATGATATCATTGTGTTTTGCGGTGTTCATTTTATGGCTGAGACTGCCAAGATTTTGAACCCTTCCCGCAAGGTTTTATTGCCCGATATGGAGGCCGGATGTTCGTTGGCGGATTCATGCCCGACCGAGAAGTTCAGGGCATTCAAGGAGGCGCACCCGGACCATATCGTCGTTTCGTACATCAACTGCACGGCAGAGATAAAGGCTTTGTCTGATTTGATTTGTACGTCTGGAAATGCCGAAAAACTTATTCATGCAATTCCGGAAGAACAAAAGATCATTTTTGCTCCAGATAAGAATTTGGGTGGTTATATCAACAGTGTCACCGGAAGGAATATGTTGCTGTGGGACGGGGTGTGTATGGTGCATGACGCCATGAGGGCTGAGCAGGTGATGCAGCTTAAAGCAGCGCATCCCGATGCTCGGGTGATTGCGCATCCAGAGTGTAACGCCGCATTACTGCAGGTGGCAGATTTTATCGGATCTACGAAAGCTATGCTTAATTATATTCATAGCTGTGGATATGGCAAATTTATTGTCGCAACGGAAACCGGTATTCTTTGTGAGATGAAAAAAAATAACCCCGACAAGGAGTTTTTCACTGTTTCTGCAACAGACAGCCGAAATTGTAATTGCGCTGACTGCTCTTATATGAAGCTGAACACATTGGAGAAACTGTACCGTTGCCTGAAAGATGAAAGTCCTGAAATAGTGATGTCGGAAGATCTTATGAATCAAGCGAGAAAACCTATAGAAAAAATGTTACAGATGTCGAAATCGCTTGGCATTATAAAATAGGGTAGGGGAATAAGTGTAGGAAATGTGTTGATAATGTAAAAATGTTCCACGTGAAACAATGAGTAATGTCTGTTTTCATGTAAGTCAGCCCTGTACACTGTTCAATTTTCTTGTCGAACAGATGCCGTATGTGAGCAAAACGCAGATAAAACAGATTATGGCTCATGAAATCAAGGTGGACGGCAAGCGAGTCCGTCAATTCGATTTTCCGTTACAACCCGGCATGGTGGTTGAAAGGAATAAAAATAAATTTATCGAGCGTTTCCGGCCGCAAGGGCTGGATATTCTATATGAGGATAATCACCTCTTGGTGGTGAATAAGCATGAGGGTTTGCTGTCATATAGCCTTAAGCAGGAATATAAAACTGTGATCACGGAGCTGAACCGTTATTTGGAAAGGAAAAACAAGGCAGTGCACGCCCATATCGTGCACCGGCTGGATCGTGACACCTCGGGCTTGATGGTGGTGTCGAAAAGCAAGGAGGTGTCGCGCCGTTTTGAGGAGGATTGGAAGAACAGGGTGTATGACCGTGCTTACGTCGCTGTTGCTTGGGGTGCTATTGAACCCGCCACGGGAACTGTCACGTCGTGGCTGACGGACGGACCTTACTGTGTCCTTTCCTCACCGACGGACAACGGCGGCAAGAAAGCCGTCACGCACTACCGTGTGCTACGCGGCAACAAGCGGTTTTCATTGGTGGAGCTGCGCTTAGACACCGGGCGCCGTAACCAGATACGGGTCCACCTGCGCGAGATGCAGCACCCGGTGGTCCACGACCCGATGTATGGTTATAAGGATGACGCAGCCCCAATCGGAAGGCTGGCCCTCCACGCTTACAGGCTTTGTTTCATTCACCCTGTCACAGGAAGGAAGATGGAATTCGAGACACCGGTTCCGCCTGCATTTTTGAAGTTGGTCAAAGAATGAAATTTGCTGGTCCGGACAGGTGCAGTGTTTATACATTTCTTTTTCTGACGGAAAGGCAATAAATGAAGAAATTATTAGTTATTATTTTACTATATAACAACTGAATGGAATATAACTGCCAAAGAGAACAGCTGCGCATCAGCGACTACGGCCGCAACGTGGTGAAGTTGATACAATATGCCAAGTCAATAGATGACCGCACACAACGCACCAAGGTGGCCGAGGCTATTGTCGGAGTGATGGCCCAGGTGAACCCTCAGTCAAAGGATTCGGCGGAATACCGCCATAAATTATGGAACCATCTGATGATGATGGCAGACTGGGATCTGGATGTCGACACCCCGTTCCCGGTCGCACGTCCCGACGAAGAATATCTGCGTCCGCATACGTTGAACTATAAGGAGCATAATATGCATTACCGGCATTACGGCACCACATTGGAGAAGATGATTGCACGAGTTGCCGAGATGCCGGAGGGTGAGGAACGCAATGTTTTGACTGCGCAGATTGCCCATACGATGAAACGTTCTTATCTGACTTGGAACAGTGACACTGTGGAGGACGGCGTTATCGTGGAGCAAATGTCTGAGTTGAGCGGCGGCAGGCTTCATCCGGCAGCCGATTTCCAGTTCAACAGGGATTATGCTATAGAAAAGGCTGAGGTGCGTCCGAAAGGCAAGGGTAAAAAACGTAAGAAATAGCGATGGCTTCTTTTGAAATCATAGGAGGCAACAAGCTTAAGGGCGAAATTGTGCCGCAGGGTGCCAAGAATGAGGCGCTGCAGGTGATATGCGCGGTGCTGCTTACATCGGAAGTGGTGCGCATTGAAAACATTCCTGACATACGCGATGTCAATAAGCTGATAGATATTCTTATTTTGTTGGGAGTAAGGGCCCGCAAGCTGAGTCCCGACACCTATGAGTTCCAGGCCGACCAGGTCAACCTTGACTTGCTCGAGAGCGCTGAATTTGCCGACCATGCCATGACGTTGCGCGGCAGCATTATGTTGGTCGGACCGATGTTATCCCGTTACGGGGTGGCATATGTGCCCCAGCCGGGCGGCGACAAAATCGGCCGCCGCCGCCTGGACACGCATTTTATGGGAATGGAAAAGCTCGGCGCCGAGGTGGAATATAAGCGCAATGCCTATCGTGTGTACAGCAAAAAGAGGCTTAAGGGCTGCTATATGTTGCTTGACGAGGCTTCTGTGACGGGTACGGCGAACATCATCATGGCCGCAGTGCTGGCGCAGGGCACCACTACGGTTATGAATGCCGCCTGCGAGCCTTATGTCTATCAGCTTTGCAAGATGCTTAACAATATGGGCGCCAAGATTTCAGGTGTCGGTTCAAATCTGCTGACCATCCGTGGCGTCAAGTCGTTGCATGGCTGTACACACCGTATGTTGCCGGACATGATCGAGGTGGGCAGTTTTATCGGCATGGCGGCCATGACGCAGAGCGATATTACCATTAAAAATGCATCGGTGGAGCATTTGGGGTTGATTCCGCAGGTGTTCCGCCGACTGGGTATAGAGGTGTGGCAGCGTGGCGACGATCTGTATGTTCCCGCGCAGGAACACTACGAGATTGAGCGTTTTATGGACGGATCGATAATGACCGTCGCCGACGCTCCGTGGCCCGGTTTCACCCCCGACCTTATCAGTATTGCTTTGGTGGTGGCCATCCAGGCCAAGGGGAGTGTGCTGATTCACCAAAAGATGTTTGAGAGCCGTCTCTTTTTTGTGGACAAGCTTATTGATATGGGTGCCCAGATTATTCTTTGCGACCCGCACAGGGCTACGGTCATCGGACTGGACCGCAAGTACCCGCTGCGCGGGGTGCGCATGGTGTCGCCTGACATACGCGCGGGGGTGGCTTTGCTGATAGCGGCGCTGAGCGCCGACGGCAAGAGCCGTATTGACAATATTGAGCAAATAGACCGCGGTTATCAGTGTATTGACACCCGTTTGAGAAAATTAGGCGCACAAATAATAAGATTGTAATTCTTGTTTAAAATGTTCAGTTTTCTGCATGCTAAAAACAAGCCGTTGCCTATATTCGAGTCACTGGGCACGGATATGCACTGCCATCTGGTGCCCGGCGTGGACGACGGGTCAAACAGTGCCGAATTGTCAATATCATGTTTGAAGCAATTGTCTGCATTGGGATTCAAACAGCTTTACATCACTCCGCACTTCCAGTACCCGCGTTTTAATAATGACGAAGCGGATATACAAGACCGCTATGCCGTGCTGAAGCAGCAGGCCGAGCAGGCCGGTGTCAATATTGCCTTGCAGGGTGTGGCCGGCGAATACCGTATCGACGACCGGTTTGCCCAGCGGGTGGCTGACAGGCGTTTTCTCCGTATTGCCGGCAAGTATGTGTTGGTCGAACTGTCGCTGCACCAACCCCGCATGGGGACGGCCGAAGCTATTTATGGTTTGCAGGAGACCGGCTGTGAAGTCATCATGGCTCATCCGGAACGATATCCCTATCTGTCGCTCAATTCGGCGATCTTTGAGCAACTGAAGAATCAGGATGTTTTCTTTCAAGTCAATATTCTTTCGCTGACAGGGTTCTATGGTGAAAGAGCCCGCAGGATAGGGTATGGCCTCATCGAGCGTGGCTGGGTGGAGTTTTTGGGAACCGATACGCATAATGATGTTTATATCCATATGCTGACCCGCGCCAGTCATGACCGCAAATTGCAGAAACTTTTGGACAAATGTGAATTTATGAATTGCAAATTGTAAAATCTCACCGAATAAATCTGAAATAACAATGACTTCCCTGAATGCCATATCTCCCATCGACGGACGTTACAGAAACAAGGTTGAATCCTTGGCGTCATTTTTTTCCGAGTATGCCCTCATACGTTACCGTCTGCGCGTCGAGACAGAATATTTCATCGCCCTCAACGAGCAGCTGCATTTCACTGCTTCAAAAGGGTGGGAGGAATCTTTGCGTAATGTATACCGTGACTTTGACGAAGCAGGCGCCGCCGAGGTGAAAGAGATAGAGAAGACTACGAACCACGACGTTAAGTCGGTGGAGTATTATCTGAAGCGTCGCATGGATGCCTTGGGTCTGCAGGATTGCAAGGAGTATGTCCATTTCGGATTGACCAGCCAGGATGTCAACAATACCGCCGTGCCGCTGAGTATGCGTGAATGTCACGAGCAGGTGTTGCGTCCGGCTTATGCGCGTGTGTTGGAGATGCTGGAGGCCCGTGCCACGGAATGGGCCCGGGTACCGATGTTGGCCCATACGCATGGCCAACCGGCTTCGCCGACTGCGTTGGGCAAGGAGGTGGAAGTTTTCGCCTATCGTCTGCGGCGTCAGCTGGAGCTGCTTGACACCTGTCGCTTTGAGGCTAAATTCGGTGGAGCGACAGGCAATTTCAATGCCCACCGTGTGGCCTATCCCGATGTGGACTGGCGTCATTTCGGCAATGTGTTTGTCGCGGAGCGTCTTGGTTTGACGCGGCAGCAGTACACAACACAGATTGAGAATTATGACGGCATGGCAGCCTATTTCGACGCCTGCAAGCGAATCAACGTCATCCTTGTCGACTTCTGCCGCGATATCTGGACGTATGTCTCCATGGAGTATTTCAAGCAGAAAATCAAGGCGGGCGAGGTGGGCTCGTCGGCCATGCCCCATAAGGTCAATCCCATCGATTTCGAGAACGCCGAGGGTAATTTGGGACTGGCCAATGCCATCTTTGAGCACCTGAGCCACAAACTTCCTGTCAGCCGTATGCAACGCGACTTGACGGACTCGACGGTGAGCCGCAATATCGGTGTGCCTATCGCGCACACGGTCATCGCGCTGGCTTCGGTGGAGAAGGGCGTGGGCAAGCTGTTGCTCAACGAGGAGGCACTGCGGCGCGATTTGGAGAATAACTGGGCGGTTGTGGCCGAGGCGTTGCAGACTATTTTGCGCAGCGTGGGTTATCCGAACCCGTATGAGGCGTTGAAGGAACTTACACGCACCAACGAGAAGGTGACGGCGGACACGATGCACCGCTTTATCGACACATTGGATGTGCCGGACGAGGTGAAAGAGCGGATGCGGAGTGTCACGCCGCATAATTACACGGGCTACGGACTATGAAATTCACGGTCCGCCGGCTGAAACGACATTGGGTGCGAGCGCTGCTGTTTGTCGTGCTGGCGTCATTGGGCGTGCTGTTCACCATAGCCACTGCATTGAGCGTGGCCGACTTCCTGAAGTTGCTTTTCAATGACAATGTGTCGGGTGGCGACTCTGTGCCGGGCAATCTGGTGGCCCGGGCTTTGGAGTGGCTGTACTCGAGGCTTATTGTATATGGTACGGGCAAGGCGTTGGTTTTTTTCTCGCTGTTTGTGCTGGCCACCTATACGATGAAGAATCTGTTCTGTTATCTGGCTGCGGTGACGATGGCCCGGCTCAGGTGTCATTTGGTGAAGGAGCTCCGCGATGACTTGTTTGACAAGTCTTTGCGGATGCCGGTGGGCTATTATGTGACACACCGCAAGGGTGATATGCTTTCCCGCTTCGGCGGCGATATAATCGAGTATGAGGAGAATGTTATCAATGCACTTCAGTCTTTTGTCAACGCTGTGGTGAGTATGTTCTTCTATCTGCTGATGCTTTTTTATATCAATGTCAAGTTAACGGGTTTTGTATTGTGCATGCTACCGTTGATTGTGTTTGTCGTCAGCTCTGTCACACGGCGTTTGCGCCGCAATTCGGTCGAGTTGCAGGAGCGTGGAGCCCGTTTGACGGCGATGATGGAGGAGTCGTTGACAGGCTTGAAAATTATCAAGGCGTATACCGCCATCGATTATTTCAACCGGCAGTTCCGGAAGCAGGATGACGCATACACCCGGTTGCGGGTGAGTGTTTTCCGCCGGATTGACATGGCTTCGCCGGTGAGCGATTTTCTGGGCAACGGGATTGTTATCGGTATCTTGCTGTTCGGCTCGATGCTGGTGATGCGCTCCGACCAGGGGCTCACCCCTGAGCTTTTTGTGAGTTATATCACTTTATTTGTGCTGATGATTCCGCCTGCCAAGGAGCTTACCACCGCTATCTCCCAGATGAAGAAGGGTAGGGGGTGTGAAGAGCGTCTGCAGGGGATGTTGGAAGAGGACGAGGAGCCCGGCCCGGGGGGTGTCGCCTTGGAGGCGTTGCGTTCCGGCATCGCGTTCCGGCATGTGTCGTTCCGATATGGTGATGTCGATGCGTCGGGTGCTGTGCGTCCGTGGGTGCTGGACGATATCAATCTTTCTATCCCGAAGGGGCGGCAGGTGGCGCTGGTGGGAAGTTCCGGTTCGGGCAAGTCGACGTTGGCGGATCTCATAAGCCGGTTTTATGACGTGTCGCAGGGTGAGATTCTTCTTGACGGGCGACCTTTGCGCGACTACGATATAGCCAGTCTGCGTAGCCGTATCGGTGTTGTGGCGCAGGACACGATGCTGTTTAATGACACGGTGGCCGCCAATATTGCCTACGGATACCCGCAGGCCACCCGCAGGCAGATCGAGCAGGCGGCGCGGGTGGCCAATGCCCATGAGTTTATCATGCGTCTGCCGGACGGCTATGACACCAACATCGGCGACCATGGCGACACCTTGAGCGGCGGGCAGCGTCAGCGTATCAGCATTGCCCGTGCGGTGTTGCATCAGCCGGATATATTGATTCTCGACGAGGCCACCAGTGCGCTTGACACGGAGTCGGAGCGTCAGGTTCAACAGGCACTGGAGCAGGTGTTGCAGGGGCGGACGGCGTTGATAATCGCCCATCGTCTGTCGACGATCAGCCGTTTCGACGAGATTGTTGTCCTCGAGGAAGGACGTATTGTCGAACGCGGTTCTCACCATGATCTGATGGCGGCTGGCGGCCGTTACAGCGAGCTGGTGCGCTTGCAACAGACGGACGCCGACACGACTCTCTTTACGGCAACTGATACAGACAAGGCTCTCGAATGAGATCGGTATACAATATTATTTTCTGCGGACTCTCGGCGCTGACGCTGTGTCTCCTGTCTTGCCGTGTCTATGCGCAGCCAATTGATACGACCGGATGTTATCTGCGCGGATCTGATCCGATCAGCGTGTGCCGGATGCAGGCGGTGACCGTAGATACGGCTGTCGAGCGCATACGCCTCATATGGCGTGTCAATACCGGTGCGGGAGTGGCTGGCTATTGTATCTGTACCGGTTCGCCGTGCCTGGGTCTCGACACTTTGTGGGGTGCCCGGGACACAACGTATCTTTGTATGTCCCATGGTGTCGACGAGGTGCATAGCTACAGCCTCTTTGCCATTGACTCGTGTTTGCACGGCGGCGAGATGACCGACGCGGTGTCGAATATGGTGTTGCAGGCTGTGTCGGACAGTTGCAGCCGGGAGGTGCGCTGCAGCTGGAATGCGGCGTCGCTGGCATCGACGGATATACGTTATGTGTTGCGGTCTGTTGTCGACGGGACGCTGCGTTGCGACACGGTGGGCACGGCACTGAGTCACGTTGTGCGGCTGTCTCCCGATGCCATGCATTTATGCGCCCGTGTCGCTGCTGTGGGTGATGGGTTGGAGGTGTGGTCCAATGCTGTCGACGTGCATTTTCTTCCGCCTGACTCTTGCCGGGGGTCGTCGGATCCGGTTCCGCTCCCGCTGACGAAGATGCCGGCCGACCCGTTCGTCCCCAATTGTTTTTCGCCCATGCTGTCAAGCAATAACTGTTTTGCACCTGTTTTTCCGCCTGCGTCGACACCGGATGATTATACGTTGCTTGTCTATAACCGCATCGGTGCTTTGGTCTATCAGACACGCGATGTGGCTGCCTGCTGGGACGGCAGCTATCGCGGCAGCATACTTCCTCAGGGCGTATATGTCTATCATATCATCTACCGCTATGCTGACGACATCCGTCGCCAAACGGGCAGCGTGTTGCTGATCAGATAAATGTGTATGTGATAAAACAATATCTATGACAATAGCTTTATTCATCAGAACCATTGAGCGGGACATCCGGTCCGACCTCGGACGTCTTGAGGCATTGCTGACCACTCGAGGGGTTTCGGTGGTGCGTATTGCCGACGGCCGGTTGCCCGAGGTGCAGGTGGACTTCATTCTCTCCATCGGTGGCGACGGCACGTTACTCAGCGCCGCACGCCTGGCCTCTGTCCGGCATATACCTGTGGTGGGTGTCAACTTTGGCCATTTGGGTTTTCTCACCACTGCCGGCAAAGAGGATGTCGAATCGTTGGTCGCCGATCTTCTGGCCGGCCGTTATGCTATTGAGGAGCGCACGATGATTCAAACCACGTGCGATCGGATGCAATCTTGCCGGGAACAAATGCCGCACGCACTCAACGAGGTGACGTTGCATCGGCGGGACAGCGTTTCGCTGCTGCGCACGGAGCTCTATGTCAATGGTCAATTTGTGTCGTTCTATGCCGGCGACGGTGTTATTATCGCCACGCCGACAGGCTCTACAGCCTATTCACTCAGTTGCGGCGGCCCGATTCTAACTCCGGACAGCGGATGTTTTGTCATCACGCCTGTTGCCGCCCATTCTCTCTCACTCCGGCCTGTCATTGTGCCCGACAACGCCGTCATCACTTTGCGGCCCCGATCTCAGTCGGCATCTGTTGTACTGGCGATAGATTCCACCACTTTCGAGATTATGGATGGTGACGAATTGGTGTTGCGTCGCGCCGAGACGACACTGCCGCTGGTGCGGCTCAACAATCAGCATTTTTTTAGCGCGTTACACGAAAAACTTGCCCTATGAAACAATATTTTGAGCCCATTGAGCTCTCTTCGCTCCACCTTGACCCGGAAAAGGGCATGGATTACTTGTCCAATCATATCGACGCCTATTTTGATGGCGGGGGATTTCCCGATCTGCAGCAGTCGCGGCTGGTGATGTTTGCCGTGCCGGAAGACCGTGCAGCGGTGCACAACAAGGGATGTGCCGAGGCTGCACGCCATGTCCGCGCCAAGCTATATGCCTTGGCGTCGCCTGCCGACGATGTGCATGTGGCCGACTTAGGCAATTTGATACCCGGCACCACACTTTCCGACACTTATACGGCGTTGGCCCATGTCGCCTCGGAGCTGCTGGCGCAGGGCAAGACCATTGTCGTGCTGGGCGGCAGCCAGGATTTAACTTTTGCGCTTTATCAGGCCTATGCCCGGCAGTCGCACATCATCAACATTGCCGCTGTCGACTCGCGTTTCGACCTGGGTGACGGAGACGATATCACGTCCCGCAATTACATGAAGCATATCATCATGCAGAAACCCAACTATCTGTTCCATTTCACCAATGTGGGTTTTCAGACCTATTTTGTCGGCCCGCATTATGTGGAACTGATGAATGAGTTGCATTTCCAGTCCTACCGCCTGGGCGCGGTCCAGGGCGACATGGTGACCGCAGAACCTGTTATGCGCAATGCGGACATGGTGTCCGTCGATATGTCGGCGGTGCGCCAAAGCGATGCTCCCGCTCATGGTGACACGTCTCCTCACGGATTCTATGGCGAACAGCTTTGCCAGATTTTCCGTTTTGCAGGCATGAGCGACAAGACAAGTTCGCTGCTGCTGTCGGAGCTCAACCCTTTCTATGACCGCGACGAACAGTCTGCTCATTTGGCCGCCCACGCACTGTGGTATTTCATCGAGGGATTCTATGGACGCAAGAGCGACTTTCCATACCGTGACAAACAGAATTATAAGCGCTATTCAGTTCATGTAAGGGATTTCGACACCCCGATATTGTTTTATAAAAGCAAGAAGAGCGACCGTTGGTGGATGGAGGTGCCGTGCGAGGATGCGGAACGCCGTGAGCATTACGGACCGCATTTGTTGATTCCTTGCGTCTATGCCGACTATGAGCGGGCAATGCAGAACGAGCTCCCCGATACGTGGATGCTTTATTATCACTGGATTAACGACGAGATGGGCTGACCACTTTTGTGGCTGCGGGCGCTACCAAATCTCGACCGTGGTGCCGTTGAGCCGGGTGGAATACTGAAACAGGCTGCACGAGGTGGCGCTGCCGTCAAGCGGGGTGCCGTCTATCGACAGGAAACGGCTGCCGCACGACGGGCATTCCAAGATGAGTCCGTCGCTGTCGTCGCGCATGTCAACGGCTACATCGTGGTCACGGGGACAGGTGCGCTCAAGCGCGACAAATTCATTTGTCGACGGATGGGTGAGGCAGATGCCTTTGTTTCCGCCGTGGAGCATGAGATATCCGTTGATGTCTGACAGGCGGCTGTTGCTCGGCAGGGTGAGATCAATGGTGCACCGTGCGTCTCCGAACGGGGTGTCGCAGCTGCGGTCTTTCTTGCAGCTCGTGGCGACGAGCAGCAGCGTGGCAATGCCGAGGGCTGTCAGGCGCCGTCTCATTTGTCGGAAGGATAGTCGCCGTAGATGGTTTTCAGCGTCACCGACCCCACAATTTTCAGTGTGGTTGAGTCTATGCAGTCAAGATTGTCGGATGTGGTGTGCCAGTGCGGAAAGAAGCTGTACCCCTCGCTGTTTTGCACAATGTCAATGGTGGGTATGTTCGCCATCCGGTTGATGTAATAGTGGTCGTCGAGGATGGGCTCGGTCTTTTGGTTGAGGAATATGTTGCCATAGCCCAGTGCGCTGGCAACGTCCCACACTTTGTTGAGTGTCGTCGAGGCAAACTGGCGGCTGATTTCTTCTTGTGTGAACCGGGGCTTCGGTGTGCCCACCATGTCGTAAAGGATGCCATAGAGCGCGCTGTAGTAAGGCTGGTGCGGATGCTGAGCCCAGTACTGCGATCCTTTGCACCATGTGTCGCTGTCGTGCGCGTCAGCCCATTCAGGTGAGCCTTGGTCTTCAACGTCGAACAGGATGAAGTCTATGCCTATCGACGGGGGGGCTTGCGACATGCAACGCGCCAGTTCTAATATGACCCCTACGCCGCTGGCGCCGTCGTTGGCGCCGTCTATCGGCTGTCGGTGCTGCCTGTCGTCACTGTCGTGGTCGGCCCACAGGCGGCTGTCCCAGTGGGCGGCAAGGAGGATGCGTTTGCCGAGGTCTTTGTTGAGCGAGGCGATGATGTTCCGCCCTTTCACTGTGCGGCCGTCCCACAGGGTGGTTGTAAAGGGCTGAACCACGACGGTGTCACACCAGCGTTGCAGTGTTGCTGTCAGGTATTCGGCACACCTCCGGTGGCTGTCGCTGCCGGGGGTGCGGGGGCCGAAGGCAACCTGCTGCGCTACATAATGGTAGGCGCTGTCGGCGTTGAATCCGGGCGTGTCCACTGCGCTGTAGTCTATGGCTTTGGTGGCCGGATGGCCGTTGTGGGCGTCGTGTCGGCATCCGAGGCATACGGATATCAACAGACCTCCCGTCGCCAGCAGTACGGCGGGCCTGACAAAGGGGCGATGGATGTGTCTTTTCGTGGTGTCGGGCGGTTTGTTATTTGATGCGCTCGGAATATTCACCGGTGCGAGTGTCAACCTTGATACGCTCTCCCTCGTTGATAAAGAGGGGCACGCGAACCGTCACACCCGGCTCCACTGTGGCGTCTTTCATGGCGTTAGTGGCGGTGTTGCCTTTGAATCCAGGTTCGGTGTAGGTGACCACAGTCTCGATGAACGGGGGCAGTTCGCAGAGCAGCGGAGTCTCGGTGTCGGCGTGGACAGTGATCTCAACGTACTGCCCGTCTTTGAGGAATTGCGGTGCGTTGATGATGGTTTCGGGAATATAGATCTGCTCGTAGGTCTCGGTGTGCATGAAGACATGCATGTCGCCCTCTTTGTAAAGGTAGGTGTAGGGGCGGCGTTCCACGCGCACTATGTCGATCTTGGCACCGCTGGGGAATGTGTTTTCCAGCATGCGGCCGGTCTTGACGCTGCGCATCTTGGTGCGGACAAATGCGGCGCCTTTGCCGGGTTTGACATGCAGAAATTCCACGATGGTATAAATGTCGTTGTTGAAATTGATGCAAAGACCGTTTTTAATGTCGGTAGTTGTTGCCATAGTATGTGAAATATGTTTGTTGTATGATTGCTACGCTTGATTCTGCCGGTCTTTCCGCTTTTCCTCGGCCAGAAGGCGGGTCAGGCGGCGCAGGTCGTTCTGCAACTCTTCATTTTCTTCTTCGCAGGCTTTGAAACGGGTGCGCTCCATCATCAGCCGCATGAATACGGCCACAATCAGGATGACGAGCACCAGGTTGACGCCTTGTCCCTTGTATATGAAATAGACCACGGTGGCTCCAACCAGCAGGATGTAGGAGAGCCATTCATATATGCGAAGAGCGGTTTTACGCGACATGGGAAGAGGTTGATATTTCCAAAGTGCAAAGATACAAAAAAAACGCCACGGATAAGGTTTTTTTTGTATTTTTGCACTCTACAAATCAATATTCTATCCGTATGAAAACGATGGCGAAGATTTTTGGGGGAATCATGTTGGCGCTGGCTGCAGTGAGTGTCTGTGGCGTATGTGTGTCGTGTGCCTCGTCTGACGGGGCGGTGATGCACCAGAAGAGTCATAAGAAGTCAAAAGTGATCAAGTCCAACTATAAGGTGAAAGGAGACAACCGTTCCAACAGCAGAACATACCATGCCTACTAAGGGCCTGCCGCTCCTCATACTGTTTATCTTTCAATGCTTATCCCTTTCAGCACAGGGTTTCTGTGTAGAAGGGGTTTTTAGTAGTCCGCGCCGCGGTACGGTGCGGTTGACGCTGTTTGAAGGGCAGCGGAACAACCGGGCTCTTCAGGCCAAAGTGCGTGACGGCCGTTTTGTCATCGAAGGTGAGGTGGAGCGTCCTGTCGCAGCTGAGTTGTGGCACAGCAGCATGGCGCAGCCGTTGTTTTTCTATGTAGAGAACAGCCGCATCCGTATTTCTGTCGACGACCGTCAGCCCGCCATGTCGCGGGTATCGGGATCGCGCAGCAACTCGGAGTACCGTTTGGCCGCCGAACAGTGGGACGAGGCGCCGGACTACGCTTCTCCCTATGCACCCCTCATCCTGCTCCAGCGGGGCGACGGAGCCTCGTTGCCTGCCGATTGTGCCCTCCTTCATGGCGTCGCCCGCGAAGTTCCCCACTACCGGATGCTGTTGCAGCGTGTCGAGCGGATCCTGGCCACAGAGGCCGGCACCAGACTGCCGCACTTCGAATTTGTCGACACGGCACACCGCCGTGTCGCTGTCGACACGCTCCTGTCCGACACCTGCTGCAACGTGCTTTTCTTCAGTGCCTCCTATTGCCGGCAGTGCGAACGTCAGCTGCAGCAGCTGCAACGGCTGGCCCGAGGGCCTGTGCCGCTCAACTGTGTCGTCTGTCGTATCGACGACGACCCGCTTGGGTGGGACGCCGCCTGTGTCGACCTGCTGGCTATCGACCACATTCCCTATATCATCCTTGTCGACACCGCCGGCATTGTCGTCGATCGCGACGTGCGCATCTGGGAGTTGGAGCGCATGTCGGGCGGTGCAAAACACAAAACACAGTGATTCATCCATAGCATATAGAAAAAAACGTTATGTCGCTATATCCCATGAAATTTCTGCCGCTTTTCAAACATAAGGTCTGGGGCGGCAATCGCATACAGGCACTGGGTTTCAACTACAGTCCGCTCCCTAATTGCGGAGAGCTGTGGGCGCTGTCGAGTGTCGCCGGCAGCGAGTCTGTAGTGTCGAATGGTTTTCTTGCCGACAACACGTTGAACGAAGTGTTGGAAATCTATATGGGCGAGTTGGTGGGTGAGCGCAACTATCTGCGTTTCGGCAACAACTTTCCGCTGCTCGTCAAACTCATTGACGCCGCCGACAAACTCTCCATACAGGTTCATCCTGACGACGAGCTGGCACGACGTCGGGGCATGGAGAACGGGAAGACCGAGATGTGGTATATTCTTGAGGCGGATGCGGATGCCACGCTCGTCGACGGATTCAGACAGGACCTGGACCGCGATGTTTATTGCCAAGCGTTGGAAAGCGGCCGCCTCGAGTCGCTGCTCCATGTCGAACATCCGCAGCAGGGCGATGTCTACTTCATCCCCGCAGGACGTGTCCATGCCCTGGGCGGCGGTCTGCTGCTGGCCGAGATACAGCAGAACAGCGACTGCACCTACCGAATATACGACTATAACCGACCCGACCGCGACGGCCGCCTGCGAGAGCTGCATACAGAGGAGGCGTTGGACGCCATTGAGTTCTCGGCGGTCCGCGACGGCCGCACCCCCTATACTTACAGCGACAACGCCACCGCCAGGCTGGTGCAGTGCCCGCACTTCACCGCCAGCCTGATACCGCTCTGCTCCACTGCTGCCAACCCCACCGCGTCGCTACGCAAAAATTTTGCCCGGCTGGACAGTTTTATCATCTATTTCTGCGTCGAGGGTGTGGCTGCGGTGCGTGCCTTGGACACGGTGTGTCCGCTCCATGCCGGTGAGTGTGTGCTGGTGCCTGCCGTCGCCGACGAGGTGGAGCTTTATGCCGAGGGTGCCGCCAAATTGCTCGAAGTCTATATCGACCCTGCGCAATACGGCGACGAGGAGTTGCGCCATAAGGACGACATGGATTGGGTGGCGCGTTTCATGGACGACGGGCTGCAGGATGAGGAGCTGTTTGATGGCGGCGATGGCCGTCACCGTCACGAATAGACTGTCACAGCTGCCATGCGACTGATTATCGACTATCCTTGGTTTTTTCTGCTGTTCTGCCTGTTGGCGGGGGGCTGCTACAGTGCGTTGCTCTACTTCCGTACAGTGCATTTCAGTCCTGCACTGCGGTGGTGCCTGGCCGGTGTGCGGTTTGTTGTTGTCGCGCTCACTGCCTTTCTGTTGCTTTCGCCCATGGTGCGCATGGAGCGCCACGAGAAGGAACGTCCTGTCGTCGTGGTGGCGCAGGATAACAGTCGTTCGGTCGCGATGACGAAAGATTCTGTTTATTATCGCACCGCTTACCTCGACGCTTTGCGGCAGTTGACGCGCCGTCTGGACCACGACTGTGAGGTGCGCTTCTACCGTTATGCCGGCGAAGCTGTCGAAGGCGACGCGGGCGGGGTCGACTATTGCGGCGACGCCACTGACCTCTCGGCGCTCTTCCGCGAGGTCGGCAGCCGCTACCGCCATCGCAACCTCTGTGCTGTCGTCGTGGCCGGCGACGGCCTCTACAACCGCGGAGTCCATCCTGCCGCAGAAGCCGGTCGGCTCATGGTGCCTGTCTATGCTGTGGCCATGGGTGACACCACGGTGCGCCGCGATGCCGCCGTGGTCCATGTACGCCACAATCAGCGCGTGGCACTGCATGACCGTTTCCCCATCGAGGTTACGTTGCGTGCCACCAATATGCGCGGCATCGAGCGCACCTTCCGTCTGATACACAATGGGCAGGTGCTTGCATCAAAGCAGGTGGCATTCAACAGCGACGACTTTGTCCTCACCGAGACTTTTCTTGTCGAGGCCGACGCCGCCGGCTTGCAGCAATATACATTGGCTTTGGATGTCGCCGCCGGCGAATACAACCCGCACAACAACCGACGCACGGTCACTGTCGAAGTCGCCGACCGGCGGCGGAAGATAGTCATATTGGCTTCGGCGCCGCACCCCGATGTTGCGGCGTTGCGGCAATCGTTCACATCCAGCCGCGACTGCGAGGTCTCTTTCCGGTTGGTGCAGCCTGCCGGGCTGACGCCGGCTGGCATGCCCTTGCTGAAGCGTGCCGTTGCTTCGGCCGATTTGGTGGTGTTGCACAATCTTTCCGACCCCGAGCTCTATCGCGAGTTGCAGTCGTTGCGCAAGCCTGTGATGCATATTCTGGGCGAGGGAGCCGACCTGTCTCGTTTCAACGCCATGCGAAGCGGTATAGAGGTGCGGACACGGCTCGCTAAATCTGTCGAGGCTACAGCGTCTGGCCGTACAGACTTCATCCATTTTGATGTGCCCGATGCGTTGCGTTCGGCCATCGAACAGTTGCCGCCCCTGCAGTCTCCTTTTGGCGACTACCATGTCCAGCCGCATGTCCAGCCTCTCTTCTATGCAAAAATCGGCGGTGTGGTGTCCGGCCAGCCGTTGGTGGCGCTTTCAACCGCCGGCGCAAGGCAGGTGTGGGTTATGGGTGACGGACTTTGGCGTTGGCGCCTGACGGACTATCGCACCGATGGCAGCCACGAACGTTTCGACCAGTTGTTCAACAAGCTGGCTGTCTTTGCCGCCAGCCAGCCCGACGCCAGCCGCTTCCGCATCGTGTCGCAACCGCGTTACTGCCAAGGTGAGCAGGTCGTTCTTGAAGCCGAGCTCTACGACAACAACGGCGAGTTGACACAGCAGCCGCCGGTCACCGTCAGCTGGCGGCCGTCAGCTGGCGGCACCGAACTGTCGCAGCCAGCTGTCCGCACCCCCGGTCACCGGACCTACAGTGCCAACCTCGGACTGCTGCCGGCCGGCACCTACCGTTGCCAGGCCTCCACTGTCTTCGATGGCGAATCATTGACCGCCGCCGCGGCTTTTGTTGTAGAGGATTTTGACATCGAGGCCGTAAACCTGGTGGCAGACCATGCCCTGCTGCGCACATTGGCGCATACCACCGGCGGTGCTGTTGTGCCGGCCGACAGTGTGATGAATCTGCTCCCGCTGCTGCATCGCCGCACAGACATGAAGCCACTTATCAGTTCCCAAATGCGTTACGACGAGTTGTTGCGCCTGCCGTGGCTGTTGGCCGTGCTGTTGCTGTTGCTGTCTGTAGAGTGGCTTGTGCGTAAATATAACGGACGCCTATGAAACGGCCGCCAGCCATAGTGCGTTCCATGACCACATTGATGTCGGGTTCGGTGCTCGGACAACTCATTGCGTTGGCGGCCTATCCCCTTGTCACACGCCTCTTTTCACCCTCCGACTTCGGTCTCTTTAATATCTTTTACAGTTATGTGGAAGTCTTCATCATTCTGGCCACCGGCAAATATGAGCTGGCTTTCCCGCTGACCGCCGACAGCCGTGAGGCCCGGGCGCTGTTGCGTTTTACACGCCGCCTCAATGCCGTTGTTTCCCTGTTGTTGCTCACCGCCATCGCCCTATTGGTTGTCTGCGATGCGCTGCCGGGCAAAACACGCGCGTTGGGTGCCGTCGCGTTGCTGCTGCCTCCGCTCGTTTTCTTTGCGGGCAGCGCCCGGATACATTCTTTTCTTTTTAACCGCTATCAACGCTATCGCCCCATTGCTGTTTCTGCGGTCGTCTACGGTGCCGCCACCTCGTTGGCCAAGGTGCTCTTCGGCCTGTCGTCCCGCTTACTGCCGCTGTTTGCCAAGGCCGGCCTTCCGTCGGCCACCGTCTTCGGCCAGGTCGCTGCCGACGTAAGCTATCGGCTTCGCATACGTCGTCTGCCTGTGGCTCAGGCGGAGCCACCCTCACGTGCGGCTGCTCTTGCCGCGGCACGCAAATTCCGCAATTTCCCGCTCTATGTGCTGCCCAAGGATTTCATCTCCAGCTTCTCGTACAACCTGCCGTTCATCTGGCTGGCCCTCTACTTCGACAATGCTGTCGTCGGCCTCTTCTCATTGGCGCTCACATTCACTTTCCGCCCGGTCACCCTTGTCAATGCCGATATGGAGCGTGTGCTTTACATGCGCGTCTGCAACCGTGTGGCGGCGGGCCGGCCTGTCTGTGGCGACATGTTGCGCATTCTGTTGCGTGTCAATCTGCTGGCACTGCCTGCGTGTTTGCTGTTTTTCTTTGTCGCGGAACCCTTGTTTGTATGGGTGTTCGGCGGTGAGTGGGCCGGCTGTGGATACTATGTGCGGTGGCTGCTGCCCTGGTGTTACGTTTCGTTCACCTCAATGATGCTGTCGTTTGTCCCCAATATCTTCTCCACCCAACGCATGGAGTTTCTTTTCTATGTCGTTCTGCTTCTGTTGCGAGTCATTGCCGTGGTTGCAGGCATCGTCTTCCAAAGCTTCCGGTTGGCGGTGGCTGCCTACTCCCTGTCGGGGCTGCTGGTCTCGTCGGGGCTGCTGGTTTGGTATATATGGCAATTGCGTCGTCACGACCGCAGGGTTGCAGGTGAACGTCGGTGAGCTTGTGTCATAATATGAGCAGCCAGCGGCCTTCAGGCCACTGGCTGCTTGGTGTGATTCCGCTGCGATTCGAACGCAGGACCTACTGCTTAGAAGGCAGTTGCTCTATCCAGCTGAGCTACGGAACCGCAATAGACCGCAGGGTGCGGTATTGTTGGTCGGGATAGCCTGATTCGAACAGGCGACCTCCTGCTCCCAAAGCAGGCGCGATAACCGGACTACGCTATATCCCGTTGGCGTTGCCAAGAAAAAAGACGTCCGTAGACGTCTTTCCTTTCGTGAGCTCGCTCTGGCGGAGAGGGGGGGATTCGAACCCCCGGTACCCTAATCGAGTACGACAGTTTAGCAAACTGTTGGTTTCAGCCACTCACCCACCTCTCCGTGTACCTTACGATTTCTATAAGACCTGTGCCTTCCTGACGAAATCGGCTGCAAAGATACGAATTAAAATTGAATATATGCCGCGGGGGCTGAAATATTTTTCTTTGCCCCTGCATTCTTAATTTATTCCAATTTATGTGGATGGAAATTCATAAAAAAACAGTAAATTTGTAGCGTTATTCAATAATCATATCCATGAACCTCTCAGAGATAGCAAAACTTATGTTGGATGGTGACTACCGCAACCGTTTCAGGGCGGAATATTACCATCTGAAAGTCAGATTGAACAATCTGAAGGCAGTGTTGAAGCTGTGGGACGAGAATAAACTCGACTTCACTCCGGATTGCCCCAGAAGCATCTACACCATTCAGCTCCGCGCCATGGAGGAGTACCTCGCGGTGCTGGAGGCCAGGGCAAGAATAGAGAATGTCAATATCGACGACTGATTCGCCGTTGTCCAACGGGGAATCGATTCTCTAATTCGGACGGGGAGGGAACGGCTATTTGGCTTTCCCTTGCTCTGCCACACGTTGCATCTTGGCGGCTATCTCGGCGGCGTTGCCGAGCATGCGGTCGCTTTGCAGTCTAAGGCTGTCGTCAAATTCAAAGACATAGGGTACGGCGGTGGGCATATTGAAACGGATGATCTCATCGTTGCTCATCTGCTTGATTTCCTTGACGATGCCACGTAGTGAGTTGCCGTGGGCCACCACCATTAACTCGTTGCATTGTCCGAAAGCTTTGAGAATGGTTTCCTGGTAGTAGGGCATCAGCCGGGCGATAGTGTCTTGCAGCGATTCGGTGAGAGGCAGTTCTTCGTCGGCAATCTCGTTGTATCGGGCATCCTGACGCGGACTGCGCGGGTCGTCAACGGCCAGTGCGGGAGGGCGGGTGTCAAAGCTGCGTCGCCATAGCAACACCTGGTCGTCGCCATATTGCATGGCGGCCTCACGTTTGTTCTGCCCTTGCAGCGCACCATAGCTTTTTTCGTTCAGACGCCAGCTCTTCTCAACGGGCAGGTAATCCATGTTCATGGCGTCCAGCACCTCGTTGAGTGTCTTGACCGCGCGTTTGAGATAGGAGGTGAAGCAGCGTTGCGGGCGATAGCCGTCGGCGAGCAGCAACCGGCCGGCTTCGCGGGCTTCGCGTATACCGGCCTCGGTAAGGTCAACATCGGTCCATCCGGTGAAAAGATTCAGCTTGTTCCACTCGCTTTCACCATGCCGTATCAAAATCAGTCGTTTCATAGAGTAAGGTTGGGTTAATGCTTCTTGCCGGTGTTGTCACGGTTTGCCTTTGCGTCAAAAATGCCGTCGGCGAGCATGCCGCGGTAGGAGAGGACAACAATGACCGCTCCTGCCGCGATGAAGGGCAGGCTGAGCCATTGTCCCATGTCGAGCGACATGCCTTTTTCGAAAGCCACCTGCTCCTCTTTGACAAATTCGATGAGGAAACGGGCACCAAAGAGGGCCACCAGCCACCAGCCGAACAGGCGTCCGTTGTGCATCCGCCCGTTTTTGCGCAGGTAAACAGCGTAGGTGACAATGAATATCAGCAGGTAGCAGGCGGCTTCGTAAAGTTGTGTAGGATGTTTGGGTACGGTCTCGAGGTTGCGTTCGTAGATAAATCCCCATGGCAACGAGGTTTCGATGCCGTATATCTCGGAGTTCATCAAGTTGCCCAAGCGGATAAAGCATCCGGCTAACGCCACAATGATGACCAGCCTGTCGAGCAGCCACCACACGTTGACATGGAAACGGCGGTTGTAGAGCCATATAGCCAGCAGGATGGCAATGGCGGCGCCGTGCGAGGCCAACCCTTGGTAGCCGGTGAACTCGCCGGTGTGCAGGTTGAAGGGAAGGAATATCTCCGGCCAATGGGCTGCGGTGAGGAAATAATCGGGTTCATAGAACAGGCAGTGCCCCAGGCGGGCGCCCGCCAGTGTGGCCACGAAGACATAAAGCACCAGATTGTCGAGGTATTTAACTGCAACATTCTCGCGTTTGCACATACGGTAGAATATGCAGTAGCCTATGAGAAAGGCCAGCAGAAACCCTATCGAATACCAGCGCAGGCTGAATCCGCCCAGATGCAGCATCACCGGGTCGACATTCCATCGGATAAACTGTAGCGGCATGGCTTATTTTGCAAAATTGATGGCGCGGGTCTCGCGGATGACGGTCACCTTGATTTGTCCCGGGTAGGTCATCTCGTTCTGGATTTGACGTGACAGGTCGTAACTCAGTTTGACCGCCTCGGCGTCGTTGATTTTATCGGCACCGACGATGACGCGCAGTTCACGGCCTGCCTGAATGGCATAGGTCTTCACCACGCCGGGATAGGTCATAGCCATCTGTTCCAGCTTGTTAAGTCTGTTGATATAGGCTTCCACCACTTCGCGACGTGCGCCGGGACGTGCGCCGCTGATGGCGTCGCACACCTGGATGATGGGGGCGATAAGGCTCTTCATTTCCGTCTCGTCGTGGTGGGCGCCGATGGCGTTGCATACGTCAGGATGCTCTTTGTATTTCTCCGCCAGCTGCATGCCGAGCAGTGCGTGTGGCAGGTCGGGCTCGTTTTCGGGCACTTTGCCGATGTCGTGCAGCAGGCCGGCGCGTTTGGCCAGTTTAGGGTTCAGCCCCAGTTCCGCCGCCATGGTCGCCGCCAGGTTGGCCACCTCGCGAGAGTGTTGCAGCAGGTTCTGTCCATACGACGAGCGATATTTCATGCGGCCCACCATGCGGGTCAACTCATGGTTCATGTTGAGGATGCCCAGGTCGATGCAGGTGCGTTTGCCCACTTCGGCGATTTCTTGTTCTATCTGCTTGCGTGTTTTGGCCACCACCTCTTCGATACGGGCGGGGTGGATGCGGCCGTCGGTGACTAACTTGTGGAGTGACAGCCGGGCTATCTCGCGACGCACCGGGTCGAATCCCGACAGGATAATGGCGTCAGGCGAGTCGTCGACAATCACTTCGACACCTGTCAGATTCTCCAGTGTGCGAATGTTTCGACCTTCCCGGCCGATGATACGGCCCTTCACCTCTTCGTTTTCCAGATTGAATACACTCACCGTATTCTCTATAGCGTGCTCGGTGGCTGTGCGTTGTATCGACTGGATAACAATCTTCTTGGCCTGCTCGTTGGCGGTGATCTTGGCCTCCTCGACAATATCCATGATGCTGTTCGACGCTTCGGCGCGGGCCTCCTCCTTCATCATGTCGACAAGGCTCTGTTTGGCCTCCTCGGCCGTCATGCCGGCGATATGCTCCAGTTTGGAAACACTGTCCTTGTAAACCTTCTCCACTTCGGCCTGCCGTTTGTGCAGCACTTCAATCTGGTTGTTGAGATTCTCGCTGACCCCTTTCAGCTCGTTGCTTTTCTTCTGCAGTTCTTCGACCTTCTGCGTGAGCACCTGCTCGCGCTGTTTCAGTTTCTGTTCGACGGTTTGGAGTTTGTTGTTCTGCTCGCTCACCTGTTTGTCGTGCTCGCTTTTCAACTGCAGGTACTTCTCTTTGGCTTGCAGGATTTTCTCCTTCTTGATCACTTCGCCTTTTTCCTCAGCGTCTTTGAGCACAGCCTGACTTTTTGAAAGCAGTTGGTTGCGCAATACATTGGTGGTGAGCAGGACGCCCAGTCCTCCTCCAGCAACGGCTCCGATAACAATCAATATTACTGTCATGATGGTAAAAATGGTTAGGTGGGATGTGGGCTGGAATAGAAAGGCAAAATAACCCGCGCGTCGGCCTCCAAGAGTTATGGTAAACTCGAAAAGGATAAGATTTGAGTGCCGGGTGGCTCGGCATGTCAGTCCGTTTCGAACCGAGTCCTACCCACCCATGAGCTTGCTCGGTTTGTAAATTAGGTGTTGAGTTTACAAACTGTTTCAGCCTGGGCGCGGGTGTGGTCGTCAACCGATCTGTCCGGTCAGAAGATTATCGATGTTGAGCAGTCGTTCCATCTGTGTCAAGGCAACCATGGCTAACAAATCCTGATAGTCATGATATGCATACATCCTTCCGTATTTGCGTGCAACTGCATCGACCATTGCTGCCGCCTTTTGAAGCTCCGCCGCCTTTTCGCTGTTGCTCTTGAGCTTGTATTTTCTGTCCAATATAGAAACTGTAGTGGCTTCGGAGTCCATGGAGATTATGGTGGCTTATTGAGGGGCGGAGAGCAGGGTCAGGCTTTCATCAATGGTTTGTATCAACTGATTAATCTTGCTTTTTATCTCGGTAGAATCGCCTTTCGGTGCCAGCGTATTCCCTTGGTTTGTTGTTTGACTTTGTGCTTTAAGATTCGTTAATATTATATTTTGATTTTCAAGTGCTTCCTGTAATGCCCGGCAATGTTCCTTTTGTTGTTCCAGCTCTGTCTGCAGACTTCTCCGCTCGTCCATCAATTTTCTTACTTTGTTCTGGATGCCGGCTATGACAGTGTCGAAATCGGACATGGTCTCAATGCCAATCTGGTGTACTACAAAAAGCAAATTGCAAAGTTAAGGAAAAACTACGATATATGCAAATGGGCGATGGGCCGGTCGTAGCGGGTAGGTTCAACAAGAGAATGCAATAAGTCAAATCAAATGTGCGAAGAATTTGATTTTATGGGAGTCGAAATCCAAAATTTTGCGTAGACGACGTTCGATTTTCAGTTGCACGGAACGGATGAAGTCGTCGGAGACGGCGGAGAAATCGGCGTGTTTTCTGTCCGGCGTTTCTTTTTTTACCTTTGTGTTACATTTCTTACTTGAACTTACGATGTTTTTTATTTTGTCCAGTAATAGTTCATATAAGCATAACATACAAATAGCCACAGTAAGACTTAAATTTGCTTACCATGGCGATAGAGGAAAGGAATACGTGCGTTAGTCGGAAACGACGGTCGGGGAAGATGTCGAAGCTGCAACTGTATTCGCCAAAGGCGGCACGACGCATATAGTCGGCCGCCGACAGGCTGATTTCCACCTCGGGGTTGGCGGCACTGAAGAGCGTCAGCACAGGCATCCCGGCACTCACCACCTCGCCTGCGCCCACCAGCTTGCTCTGGATGTAGCCGCTGATGGGGGCATAGAGTTTGGTGTAGGCCAGCTGGTTCTCGTGATGGCGCAACTTGGCATCGATCTGCTGCTTGCCATAGACAGCGCGGTCGTAGTTGTTGGCCGTGACGGCGCTGTCGGCGTAGAGGCGGATGACGCGGTCGCTCTCGGCGGTGACCTGCGCGTGCTCGGCGCGGGTGGCCATCAGCTGGGTCTCGTAGTCGGAGGGGTCGACAAGGGCCACCAGCTGTCCGGCCTTCACATAGTCGCCTTCCTTGACAAGGATGCGCTCGATGCGGCCGCTGACCTTGAAGGCGAGGTTGATTTCCGCCGCCGCCTTGACGCGTCCGGGATATTGCAGCACGCCGCCACCCACGGTGCTGTGCAGCGTGGCGACATTCACGGTCGGCACCTGCTGCTCCGCATCGTGGGTGCCGCCACCGCAAGCCGCCGTCAGCATCGCCAAGCATCCAGCGGTGCACATAACAATCAGTTTCTTAATCGATTTCATATATTCAGACTTTAACATTTGATGCTGCAAAATTACCACGCCGTCACCGATTGCCGTTTAACATATATTAAAAACCGCTCCGCAAATGCGTTTTTTGTTGATAATGTCGGCACTGCACAATAAACAAAGAATGTGTACGTTATGATAGCAGAAAATCTAAAAACAAATATATTATGGCAACAATGACAATATCCTACGACGGGCGGAGCAGCATAATGAAGCACCTCATCGAGGCTATGCTGGCTGCTGGGGCGAAGATGATTTCGGCGACAGACGCAGACGACGAGTTCTACAGCGACAAGGAAGCCCTCCGCTCATTCAAGCAGAGTGTGGAACAGGAAAAGAAGGGTATGGCCCGCGAGGTCAGCCTGGACGATGTCAAACAGATGCTCAGCCTGTAATGTACCGCATAGAGTTGACTCCGAAGGCCGAGGAAGAGCTTCGTGCGCTTGGCCGCAGTGGCGACAAGACAAGCGTCAAGAAGGTCTACCGCCTGTTTGAGGAACTGCGCGTTCATCCATACGAGGGTACAGGCAAGCCGGAGCCTCTCGTTGGCGATTATGCGGGCTACTGGTCGCGCCGCATAAACCAGAAAGACCGCCTTATCTACCGTGTGAAGGCAATAGTGTCCTAAATAATTTGGTTTAAAATCACGTCAAGTCGCATCAAATTGGCATGACTTGACGTTTTCCAATAGAACACAAACTGCACATACCCCCAATATGTCATTTCCAGTCTCTGGCGGCGGTGTGAATGGCTCATTTATCCACAGATAGAGGTCGATTTTCGTGAAAGTGTTGAGTCTGAGCGAGGATACGAGGTTGGAGAAGTGCCATTTGTAGGTAGCCTGTTGCTTGAGAACCGCAAATAGCAGTATCGTGATGAGCGCCGTCCATATCTGTATCTCCACGGCGTTGGGGGATGTTCCGACGAAACTCTTGACATGGAAGTTCTGCTTGAGATTGCGAAAGAAGATTTCAATGTCCCACCTTGCCTTGTATAGGTCAGCAATGGTTCCCGCAGCGAGTTTCATATTGTTGGTGAGCAATACCATCGTGAAATGGTGTTCGGCGTTATATACGGCAATCCTTCGTATGGGTTTGGGGTATTGTTCCGCCGTTTCGTTCCCTGTCAGCCGCACAATCTCGTCTATGAGGACTTCGGGATGTGCCTTGTCGGGCAAATCCCGTTCCTCTATGCGTTCATAGAGCAGGTTCTCCTTCACCCTCACGACAAAGAACACTTTTATGCTGTCCCAAAACCTCAGCAGTAGCGTATCGAAGTAGCCGCGGTCGCTCACGACGATGCTTCCCGGCTTTACCTCCACGTTCCTGGCAGCCATGTTGTCACTGACTTTCCCGTCCGTAATATGCACAAACTCAGGGAGCAACGTCCGGAAGTTCAATAGCGTGTGCAGTTTTACTGCTCCTTTTGCGTGCGTATATCGGGCCCAGTCATATACCTCAGCACAGAGTGTGATGATGGTGGAGTCTAGGGCATAGACGGCATTCTTGAAACGGAACTTGCGACAGGAGAACCCTACCTGCTGTCCGAAATAATCCAGCAGGGCATAATAGCAGTCGCGGAAGAAAGCGCAGGAGCGATGCTCATTCTGATACGCAAGGTTGGACTTCGACGGGGCGCGGGGTATGCCAAGGTGGTTCAGATTGCCGTTGGCCGAATGAAGTCCATTGCTTATCTCACGGAGTGAAACGCAGTCGGCAAACTGACAGAAAATCACGCTCACCAAGTGGCTCCATGTGTTGAAACCCTTGGCGTATTTGTCCGTCCCGTGCTTTTTTGCAAGGGATTTGATTAAATCTTTCGGTAATTTTTGGATTACCTGGGCGAAAAGTGTTATCTTTGCCATGAAGGAAGGTGTTTGTTGTAGCAACCACTAAGGTAAGACTTTCTTGCCTTAATGGAAACAACTTCCTTCACTTTTTTGAAAATTATTTAGGACACTATTGAGGCAGGGCCGTAGAAAAACGAAAAAAAATTTTGTCACATGTCAAAAAAGTAGTATTTTTGCATCTCGAAAAGGCTGGGGTATTAGCTCACTTGGCTAGAGCGTTTGACTGGCAGTCAAAAGGTAATCGGTTCGATTCCGATATACTCCACAAAGAGAGGGGACGCAAGGCCCCCTTTTTTTTGAAGAAAATTAAAACGGGGTATTAGCTCATCTGGTAGAGCGTTTGGTTCGCAATCAAAAGGTAATCGGTTCGAGTCCGATATACTCCACAAACGCAAGACGGCCACCTGAAAGTGGCCGTCTTGCGTTTGTCCGGATTATCCCCGTCGGGTCATCTTATTTTTTTGGGGGGGGGCTCTATAGATGAGGTTGTTGTCAATCATGCGCTGCATATAGCTTTGGATGATGCCTTTCAGGAGTTCGAGGCCGGGGGCGGTGCCGGAGTCGAGGCCCAGGTTGTGTTGCAGCATCGGGTCGCGCACATAGTTGTAGCGAGCCGTAAGCCGGTTGCCGTCGAACTGGAGCAAGGTGCTGTCA
>LPNH01000140.1 GCA_001543385.1 Candidatus Hemicellulosilyticus sp. P3 | reverse complement strand
CATGATCCACCGCAAGACGCACGGGCAGGACGGCATCTACTACACCTACACCGAGGAGCACCCGATTTCGTTCAACCCGTTCTATACCGATGACTACGTTTTCGACGTGGAAAAGAAGGACTCCATCGTAACGCTGCTCATCACCCTGTGGAAGAGCGACGACCAGCCTGTGTCAAAGACCGAGTCGGGAGAACTTGGAAGTGCCGTGGCCGCCTATATCGAACTGATACGCGCAGACCGCACGGTTGTGCCGTGCTTCGACACCTTCTACGAGTACATGCGCGACGTGTACCGCCAGCAGATGCAGGAGCGAGACATCAAGGTAGAGAAATCCGATTTCAACATCGACAACTTCCTGACGACGCTGCGCCAGTACTACCGAGGCGGTCGCTACGACTTCCTGCTGAACTCGAAGGAGAACATTGACCTGCTCAGCAAACGCTTCATCGTGTTTGAAATCGACTCCATCAAGGACAACAAGGAACTGTTCCCTGTGGTGACCATCATCATCATGGAGGCATTCATCAACAAGATGCGGCGTCTGAAGGGGGTGCGCAAGCAGCTTATCATCGAAGAGGCATGGAAGGCGCTCACCTCAACCAACATGGCCGAGTACATGCGCTATATCTACAAGACCGTGAGAAAGTATTTCGGCGAGGCCATCGTGGTGACGCAGGAGGTGGATGACATCATATCCTCGCCCATCGTGAAGGAGAGTATCATCAACAACTCCGACTGCAAGATACTCCTTGACCAGCGCAAGTACATGAACAAGTTCGACCAGATCCAGGCATTGCTGGGACTGACGGACAAAGAGAAGGCACAGGTGCTTTCCATCAACATGGCGAACAATCCCTCACGGCACTACAAGGAAGTGTGGATAGGTCTGGGCGGTACGCAGTCGGCGGTCTATGCCACCGAAGTAAGCCCCGAAGAGTACCTTGCCTATACGACCGAGGAAACGGAAAAGGTTGAGGTGTACCGGCTTGCCGAACAGTTGGGCGGTGACATTGAGGGAGCAATACGACAGTTGGCGGAGAAAAGGCGCAATGAGAATTAAGTGACAGAACTATCAGAAAAGAGAAAAGACAATGAATCAGAAAAACCATCTGCTGCTATTAAGCAGCTGCATCATCAGCCTTGCCACCATCGTCATGCAGGGCTGTGTGGAGCCAACAGACGACAGGGCCGCCCTGTGTGGCAACTGGGAGAGTGTCGAGGGCAAGCCCGACGTGCTCATCTACAAGGAAGGGCCGGCCTACAAGGTCACGGTCTTCAAGCGTGGCGGACTGACGCGCAGGCTGAAGCCTGCCACCTACCTGCTGCAACAGGAGAACGGCAACCTGTTCATCAATACGGGCTATCGCATCGACGTGTCCTACAACGAGGAGACGGACGTGCTCACCTTCTCGCCTAACGGTGACTATGTGCGCTCGAAGCACTACCCCGCTGATGATGACCGTGCTGACGGACTGTTGGCAAACTGAAGAAAGAGACAATCAACAAAAACATTCACAACAAAAAAAACAGAAAATCAAATGAGAACAAAAGCATTAGTGATTATCGGTCTTTGCATGACATTGTTCGTCGGCAAGGCCAGTGCACAGTGGACGGTCGTTGACCCGACGAACCTGGCACAGAGTATCGTTAACTCAACCCGTGAGATCGTCGAGACTTCCACGACCGCGAAAAACATGATCAACGAGTTTCAGGAGACGGTGAAGATCTATGAGCAGGGCAAGAAGTATTATGATGCCCTGAAGTCGGTTAACAACCTGGTAAAAGATGCCCGCAAGGTGCAGCAGACCATCGTCATGGTGGGCGACATCACCGACATCTACGTCACCAACTTCCAGAAGATGATGTCCGA
>LPNH01000139.1 GCA_001543385.1 Candidatus Hemicellulosilyticus sp. P3 | reverse complement strand
CCTCTCACACCACCGTACGTGCCGTTCGGCATACGGCGGTTCCATTATCAATAATACCCTCTTGCCTTATTGAAGTCCACATAGTATTCCGTAAACGTGGGGTATCCTGCCTTCTTGAGACGTTCGTCAGACATCGCCTCATGTACCACGGGGTGTGAAGCCATACGCCAATAGGACTTACGGCTAAAGGCCGCTATGCGTATACGGTTTTCGTCAGGGACAAGCCTCTGCAGGTTTCGGTACCGCGTTCGCACTCGTTTCCATGACTTCCAAATACACATACGGATTCTGTGCCGAAGCCAGCCGTCCCATTCTTCAAGACCTCGTTTATAGCCTGCCAGTGAAAAATAGTTCGACCATCCTCGGATGTACCATTGAAGGCGTTGTTTTCGATACTCATAGCTCCAGCCATTGCTACGACTGGTTAACTCGCGTATCTTGTCCTTCATCTTCTTGATACTCTCAGAATGTAACCTAAACTGACATTTCCCGTTCCTGCGCCCGAAAGCATAGGAGAGAAACTTGATGTCGCGCATATAGGCTACCTTGGTCTTTTCCTTGTTCACTTTCAGGAACAGCTTCTTCTCTATGAAGGGGACAATGTGCTCGTAGGTACGCTGTGCAGCCTTACGGCTCTTGCAGAAGATAACCAGGTCGTCGGCATAGCGGACAAACTTGTGACCTCGACGTTCCAGTTCCTTGTCCAACTCGTTGAGCATGATGTTGCTCAGCATCGGACTCAGAGGGCCGCCTTGCGGCACGCCAAGCTGACTCGGCTCATATTTGCCGCGATTGATTACTCCTGCATTCAGGTAGCGATGTATCAGAGAAACAACACGACCGTCTTTGACGGTACGTGACAACACCTCTATCAGCTTTGAGTGGCTGACCGTGTCGAAGAATTTCTCCAAATCCATATCCACCGTAAAAACGTACCCCTGCTCTATGAATTCGCCACACTTCAAGACTGCCTTGTGGGCACCGCGGTGAGGACGGAAACCATAGCTTGTCTCACTGAATTGGGGTTCATAAAGCACTTCGAGCACCTGACTGATGGCCTGCTGCACCACACGGTCGACTACCGTAGGGATGCCAAGCCCACGTTTCTTGCCGTTCGCCTTCGGTATCTCTACCCTGCGCACGGGATTCGGTTTGTATGTGCCTTCTCGGAGGGATGCCACAAGTTCAGAGCCATGCTCCTTCAAGTATGGAAGCAAGTCTTCTGTGCCCATTCCGTCTATTCCGCCGCTACCCTTGTTGCTCTTCACCTTCTTATAGGCTGCATTCAGGTTGGCGGGTGAGAGAATAAACTCCAGCAGTCCGTCCTTCGGGCGGGTAAATTCTGTAAGTCCGTTTTCGATTATCCCCATAGAGGTCTGCAAACCAGTCATACCCTTGGGTTCCACCCTACTCTCCGACTGGCCTAATCCCGTTGATTCGTTCTGCATTCTTTCCTTCATAAGGTAATCTTCATTGGAGTTACTGATAATGGTTCGACCCTTCCCGATGCTCACTCATCGGTACTATGGTCTCGGCTGACTTCTCACGGCAAATCTTGTTTCAACCACACTAAGCGTTTTGGCAATGTGTGTCCGTGAGACCTCCCCAGATAAGAGCGTACGCTTTCTACTCATGTGCCCTCTGCATTTACTGCACATGGATTCGGATAGTTATCGGACTTTGTCTTGTTTGGCAGACTTGTCCTCCATGCACAGCCTTGTATGCAGTTCCTCTCCGTAAGGCCGAGTGTTTGCCGCCAGCTTCCTTCAGATTCCGCGTCACCACGGACACCCTTGCTCTTGGCTAACGATTCCCACTATCAGGGCTCGTTCGGGACTTGCACCCTATAGCGTACGCCCATGCTGGGCGTACCAAAACCCC
>LPNH01000138.1 GCA_001543385.1 Candidatus Hemicellulosilyticus sp. P3 | reverse complement strand
GGGAGCAAAGTATTGGGAGGATTTTAATAAGCCAAAAATCATGTACCCAAACATGACTAAATACAGTCCATTCTATTTCGACGAGAAAGGGTTCTATCAAAACGATAAATCGTTTATGATTACAGGGGCTCATGTCGCTTATCTCACTGCTTTCTTGAATTCGTCTTTGTTTAAGTTCTGCTTCTTGAATAATTTTCCTGAATTGCAGGGAGGAACAAGAGAATTGCGCAAGATATTCTTTGATAAAATTCCAGTACTAAAGGTGTCTAATGAAATAAATGACAGCTTTATTCTTGTATTGAAAGACATTCAAAACGAATACACCAAACAGAAAGCACAGAGAATAGACTCTATGCTCTTTGATTTGTATAATCTTTCACAAGAAGAAATGAAAACTATTGGTTTTGTAGAAATTATATAACCTCTCTTTCTATCTCTAATATTTCCTCCTTATAGCAGTTTAGATAGAATAGCGTTTATTTGCCCCACATAATAGAAAGGAATGTTCACTAACTTGAATGATTTGCCTGAAGGTGTGGTAACGTCATCGACAGAGTGTTTGCCACTCCATACACGCACGGCTATGTTATGCGGAGCGTTGTCCATGAATTGATGCAAGGAACGAAGTTTGGAATTTGTTCCACTTTTTACCTCAATGGGTATCACATAATTGCCATACTGATATACAAAGTCGACCTCCGCTGATGCATCAACTTTGTCACGAAGCCAATAGTTACGTCTGTCCCCAAACTCAAAGTTCTCTGCAATAAGCTCTTGTGCTACAATGTGTTCTGCAATGCGACCTTTCCAAACAGACATGATGTCGCCACCATTGAAGATTTCGCTTCTAACTCCCGCGTAGTAATTTACAAGACCCGTATCTAACCATAAAAGTTTCGGCTTTCGACGGTAGTTGGGCATGAGAGGGATTTGTTCGGATGTGACGGGGTAGGCTAGTTCCAAAAGCAGAGCACGTTCGATGGTTCTGAAAGCCTCGCCCACCTCGCGCGAACGATAGTTGCTTTCTGCAAACTTATTGAAGCTTATGGGTTCTGCGGCATACGTCCAGCCCTCTTTGATTATGTGTTGTATAACAGCAGCCATTGTCTTGTTGCGAGCATATTTTTGTACATCATCGCTATATGCGTTCCTGAAAGAGCTGTATATTGTATCTACAGCTAAAACATCTCTGCGTTCAGCATATTTCACTATGGCCTCGGGCATCCCGCCCACCAAGATGTAATTCATGAAATGGTTCATCAGTCTGTCGTGTATAGCATCGGCATTTTGAGTTTTCACTATATCAGCATCATAGTCTTCGCCAATACCGTTGAGAAATTCAATGAATGAACAGGGACGTAGGGCCATATATTCTACCCGTCCGACAGGAAACGACAGATGTGTGTCTATCAGAGTTTCCAATAACGACCCTGCAGCCACAACGTACAGCCAAGGGGCTTCTTCTCGAAAGTAACGCAGCAGTCGAACAGCTTCGGCGGAATTCTGTATCTCATCGATGAACAAAAGGGTGTCCTTATCTTTTTTTTTCTTCCGGCAATGTATGTGTATTTTGTCGATAAGCGTCGGTATATCGTCTTCTACAAATAGATCACGGTCGCGCTTCCGGTCAAGATTTAGATAAAGATAGTTGTCGAACCCTGTCGCAAAATGGTTAATAAGGGTTGTTTTTCCCACCTGTCTTGCCCCTCGGAGCACTAATGGTTTATGCTCGGTTGATTCTTTCCATCTTTCAATAATTTTTGTTTCATTTTGTGCGCAAAAATACATTAAATTTGTAATAAAATGACAGGTAATAATAAAAATAATTGTCTTATCTTGAGGGAGGATTTTAATAAGCCAAAAATCATTTACCCCAATATGACGAAGTATATGCCGTTTGTCTATGATGACATGTCTTATATAACAAATCAGAAATGCTTTATCATTACAGGAAAAAATGTGGCTTATCTGACTGCATTCTTCAATTCGTCATTATTCAAATACTGTTTTAGAGATTCATTTCCCGAATTGCAAGGTGGGACACGAGAGTTGAGTAAAATCTTCTTTGACAAAATACCTGTGTATGAAGTTTCTGATGCTCAAAACCTGCAATTCCAAGAAGTTGTAGAAGATATACAAAACGAATATACCAATCAAAAAGCACAGAGAATAGACTCTATGCTCTTTGATTTGTATAATTTAACAAGAGAAGAAAGAAAGGTTATAGGCTTTGTTGAGATAGTTTGATATATTGCGTAACATATTCACGTTCTTTAGGAGATAAACCATACATTGTGAAAACAATGTCGTTTATCTCCTTTTTTGATGAATCAAAGGGATTGTTTATTTGCCTGTTGAGAAGAGTTGACAGCTGCCTCTCGTACTGGGAGCTATATGGAATGCATGCAGGTTCTATTGCTTGTACACTTACCAACAAATCTCCTGTTCCAGTTTTAGGTGAATCTTTTAACAAATAGTGTCCCATCAAAGAGTTTAATATACAGCACAAATACTCGATATGTTCGCCTGTAGCAAAACAGGTACTATCAAGTCCAAGACATCCCTTATTGTCAAAAGAGAAGCGCAAGATTGAACCAATCCTTTTCCAGATAATTTTTGGCCGCGAAAAATCCTCCCTCAAGATAAGACAATTATTTTTATTATTACCTGTCATTTTATTACAAATTTAATGTATTTTTGCGCACAAAATGAAACAAAAATTATT
>LPNH01000137.1 GCA_001543385.1 Candidatus Hemicellulosilyticus sp. P3 | reverse complement strand
TCTCGCCGTCGGCGAGACCCTTTTGTTTTTAGTTATAGGCATGTACGCCGCCCAAAAGCATGTTCACACCGAAATAGGTGATCAAAACGCTTAGGAAGGCAAGGATGCCGTAGATATGGAAAAACAATGGCTTTTGGAATGATTTCCAAAGCTTCTCGTGAAGTGGCGCAGCATAGATGAGCAGCGTAATCAAAGCCCAAACCTCTTTCGGATCCCACGACCAGTAGTTGCCCCAAGACACATTGGCCCAAATCGCGCCGATGAAAATACCGAAGGCAAGCAAAGCGACAGCAGGGTAGAGCATCGCCGTGCTGAGGCTTTTCAGCCGTTCCATACGGGCCAAGTCTTTCGGCTTGACAAGAGCGATGATACCGACCACCAAGATGCCGAGCAACAAGGCATAAGCCGTGACAATGGTGGAGATATGAATGCTAAAGAATGGCGAACGCAGCACAGGCAGCAGGGGATGGGTGAGCATCCTGATATAGAGAAACACCAGCAGAACGACAAGCACCCCTATCCATGACCAGGTGACAGCGCGGAAGGTCTTCCGTTGTTCAATAAGCGCGGGCGACATCGAGGATGGAGTTGCCCTGCTCGTCATAGTCGCTCTGATAGAAGCGGTAATGCTTGTGCCTCAAGATGTTGTTCATCGAGATGACAATGTCCTCTTGGGTTTCGCCATCGGTGAGTTGAAGGTAGCTCACATAGTCCTTAGGTTTGTTGCTGTTGGGGTATTTCTCTATCTCGAAGCGGTCCAAAGTGAGGCTGAAAGGCAGCGCTACCTTTGTGATATCGTCCTGCTCTTGGATGTAGAAATGACTGTTGGGACGGTTGGGCTCGAGTTTCATCCTGCCGTGTTGACCTGTGAGCATAGTGAGCAAGGCGCCTAACAGGATGAATAGGATGGATAGATGCAGGGCGCAGACGGAGAGCCGTTTCCACAAGCGACATTTCACCATCATGATGACGATCATAATTGCCACCAAGGCCCATAGCCCTACGAACCACCATGCCGAATAGACATGGGCAAGGGCGAAGTCCGAGCCGTGCAGTTTCTCGACGATGGTGCCAGCGGCAAGGACGGCGATGAGTATGATGAGCAGCACTGATGTGATGTGACGAACGTATTTCATGGCAAAATATATTTAATTACGCTGCAAATGTCCGAAAAAAAACATTTGCTCAACCTCCCCATGTTTGGTGATTTTTGCGTGTTGTTGTCCTCATTAATAATGATGTAGGGCTGTCACGATGTGACAGCCCTACAGACATTAATAAAACCTGTAGAGACGCGCCATGGCACGTCTCTACAATTGTTGGTTAAATCGCGTCGATGAATTTCACCACGGCATCGCGGTCTTTCTTCGGCAGCTCACGGAATTTCTCCACTGTACGACGGGCATCGCTTTGGGCGTTGCCGTGCCACATGATGGCTTCGATGACGGTTTGTGCGCGGCAGTCGTGCAAGCGGTCGCTGCGACCGGTGCATCTGGCACTCAAGCCACGACCCCAGAGCGGGGTGGTGCGGCACCAACCTGTGCGGATGTCGTTCTCCATGTGGAGTTTGTGCTGGATGTAGTCGCTATAAGGCCAAATCTTTTGGTTGGGATAGCGGGGCAGACGGGCATCACCATCGGCGAAGAAACCAGTCGGGTCGGTGAACATGTCGTCGCCGGTCTTCCACGACGGACGGTGGCAGTAGGCACAGCCCATTTGGTTGAAGAGTTCCTTGCCGCGTTGCACCTCGGGATCGTCCATATTACGGGCGGCAGGAACAGCCAAGCCACGGTGCCACACCATGAAGTTGACATAGTCCTCGTCCTTCATCTCGGGAACTTTCAAGGATTCGGGAATTTGGTCGTTCATCATCAGGTAGTTGAAAATGTCGGTCTCCACATCACCTGTAAGGTTGTACTGCGGGAAGTAGTTGTAGAATTCAGCTTGCACGTCGGGGTCTTGCGAAGCCTTGGTGGCATAAGCGGCAGTCATATAGTGACCCATCTTGGTGCGGTGCGTCACATTGGTGATGTTCCAGATGGCGTTGGCACCGGGGGCATCCTGCAAAGGACCACGCGTGAGGGCGTAGGTGTACTTCTTGGGGTGGGTTGTGTTGCCGTAATAACCCGTCGGGGCGAAGTCGGAGCCAGCCCACATGGCGGGATTGAGGCCGTTCGGCATATAGCCGTCATTGTATTCCTTTTGGTACTGTGCTCTCAGCGAGTCATCGGGGATGGCATCGATCAAGCCGGTGCCGTAGATACCGATGGTCGATTCGAGACGGCAGACGAAGTCGCTGTAGGGGATGGGCTGACCACCCACCTCGAGGGGTGCGTAGAAAGCCTCCTCGGGGATGTAGACCTCAGGATAGGTGAGGTTGTAGGTCTCGCCGTCGGGGAATTGGTTGCCCCACTCGTCGGTGTAGCTCAGCCAGTTGATTTGGATCTGGGTCTCGTCCAAGGG
>LPNH01000136.1 GCA_001543385.1 Candidatus Hemicellulosilyticus sp. P3 | reverse complement strand
AGCCCATGCCCGAATTCCGCGCTGCGCTTGTTTCTGTGTTGAAATAAATTTAGCCTATGAAGCCAGACGGTCTATTTGGACGAACTGGGATTTACTTATGAGTCGACTTTAAAAAGTTGATATTTTATCCGGCGAGCGCCCAAAGACAGGCGGTAGCCGGGGTTTGTAAACAAAGTTTCAGATGAGCGAGAGCCTGCGACAAAGCTTTGAGGTACGCCGATATGGCCTGAACAGGGCCATTGGGGCTCCCGATTCCCCCTTCCGGAGCCATTTGGCCCTGGAAGAGGATCAACCTTCGCAGATTTATCCACGAACATCTGGCCAACGCCCACAGTTCATGCTTCCGCTTGCCTCTGTAGCGGGTCTTGTTGTTCCGTGTATGGAAGCAGAGCTGGAAGATGGATGCCTCGACGTTGTTCCGTTTGTTCTTCTCGGTTTGAGGGATGTCGTCCATCCGTTTCCGGGACCGCATCGATTCCAACTGCTTGGGCAGGAAGTACCGCCACTTGTACTTGGAGCGGTCTCCCGGATAGGGTATGCGGAGCGCTCCGCTTCTGGTCCGCTTGGCTTCATAGACTTCGCCGGTCCTTGTGTCAGTGATTCTGACCGTATCTCCATCACTCTCGTCCAGTGCGTATTTGCCATGATGCCCCTGGATACCGGTGAACACACCGTTCACCGAAAGCGCCCGGTTGTCGGCGCTCTGGTAGGCCCCGTCACTGTAGACCGTGTCCACCTTCGTGCCGGTAGCGGCCTCGCTCTTGGCAATGGCAGTTTCGTAGAAGGCGTTGTCCGCAGCCGTGGCCCCTTCCACCTGTACGCCGGTGATGAGTCCCGGAGCGTCATCCTGGTCCGTGGTCTCGGTGATGTTCACGCTGTAGCCCTTCACCCTCTGCTGACCCTTCTGGCGGTACTCCGCCTCCGGGTCGTTCGGGTTCTGGACGCTGTTGGCCGCAATGGTCTTCTTGTCACGGGGCGTGACCTGACCATGCTCGACAATGTACTGCTGCTCAAACACCTGCTTCAAGAGGCCGTCCTTCGCCTTGACCCGCACCAGAACCGCATAGATGATGCATCCCAGCTCACCGAGCCGCTGAAGGATGGTCTCGGAGTTGCTTTTGTACACGGTCTGCTTGGCGTTCTCCTCCAGCCAGGGCTGGACCTTCTTCCTCAGGGCTGGATTCAAGCGGCTCATGTACTGCCCGATTTCCTGAAGGAACGTCTTGTGGACCAGCTCGTAGCGGGAGTACCATGCGATGTTGCTGCCGATAAGCTTGCTGTCCATACGGATGGCACGCCCGGAGATCTTGAACTTTGCGGCCTGGAAGCCGGTCAGACGGCTGAAGCAGGTCTCCATCAGGTTCTCCCCGGTGGCATCCGCGTAATCGCAGATGCGTCTGCGGAACAGGTAGTAGGTGTCCAGGGACGGCGCCTCGTCCTCCATCTTCACCAGGCCGAGCGCCTTGCGGGTGAGAAGGTCGTAGTCGCACTTCTCTATCAGGTCCTCGTCAGAGCAGCCGAACCCTTCCTTGAGGATGGACATCGCCACCAGCCGACGGATGGATGCCGTAGGCGCACCCATGTTGCCCTCCTTGAACAGCGGCTTGAAGACGGACTCGTCAATCTGCGACGTCACCAAACCGAAGAACTGGTTGAACCAGGCCTTGGGATCTTCATACTTCTTTGCCGCCCGCTTGCCCATCAGGTCGGCGGGGTTGTCAAACAGGGACATCTGGGTGTCTATGTCGGTCTCTCTGAACATATCAACTTGCTTTCTTGTTCGTATGCAAGTTAGTGAAAATAAATGAATTATGAAAATTTATCTTACTTCCGCAGCAACTAATCTCGCACTTCTGTCATCACCCCTCGGCAGGAGGTCAATGCGTAGTGAGGGGATGATGACTTTTTAAAGTGGACTCATAGTTTAGAAACGAT
>LPNH01000135.1 GCA_001543385.1 Candidatus Hemicellulosilyticus sp. P3 | reverse complement strand
TCTTGAATCACGAGGCCTTCAGGCCTTTGACGCTTATCCTTATTAGAGCCCTTTGAGTTCACCTCCTTTTTCCAGTCGGCCTCACGTTTCAGGTTCTCGGCATCACGCTTGCGGATATCGGCCATGATGTGGTTGATGGGTTGTGAGATACAGTCCTTACCAGCTCCCGTCCCAGCCATCAGCACGTTCATAAACGTGGCTTCGTGCATCACATTGTCGATATACGGGAAACGAACCTTCCACAGATGAGCACCCAGCGAAGGAAAAATAGCGTGAGCTACAGCAGGTTTATAAACCTCGGGCGTTCTTGAAACCAGCAGCTGAACCACCTTTGGCAGTTTCTTCGGCATCTCGGGCAGCGAAACAGGCTCGGTGGTCACAGTTAATGAACGGCTATCTGCTGCCACTTGATTATCCGTAGATTCTTCCTTTAGCATCTTCAGGCTCTTGGCCAATACTTTGCGTTGGAACTGCGACATCTTCTGATTAGGGTCATAATACTTCGAGTAGAAATCATCCACCAACTGCTGAATATTTTTGTCTTGCCAGTTCTGCGCCATGCGCACCTTCAATACGCCAATCAGCTCCGTCTTCTTCAATAGCTGGGTAGCACCCACAGAGAGAATACTTTTCAAAGCCTCGTGCCTGTGACCTTCCACAATGAGCACATCGGCTGTCAACTCAGCTTCTTTCATGCAGGCATCAAATATATATAATGTACGCGCATCAGCCTCAACAACATCTTCCGAATTGCTCACGTCAACAGAAGGTGTAGCGGTGGTTTCGGGTTTTACTAACGGCCTTCCGTCCACATCAAGCCCGCGTTGCAAATAAGCCTCTCGACGCTCTTCCAACTCTTCGCCCTCGATGGGTTCCAGCCAATGTTCTGAGCGGAATGTTTCTTGATCGATACCTGTTACATAGATATATCGTTCGGGTGTAAAGCATGATGCATCAAGCAACTCGTCGGCATCGAATCCTAACTCCTCGCAGAAAGCACGCTGGGCTTCTTCTATGGTCATGCCTTTCGGGATGCGGATATATATGTGGCCTTTGCCACGAGCCGAATAAGCCTCACGCAACACCATATCGAACCACTCCGACATCTCGTCCTTGTTCACCTCCAAGGCTTTCTCGAAGGCCTGTCGAACCAACTTGGGGTTGTCAATATCCACGCACGTCATAAAGGTGAAGGCCTCGGGAATGATGCTGTCCTGCGACCGATGGTTATCCTTGAATGCCGAGTAATGAGGGCAGATGAATGGTAACCAGTCTTTTTTCTCTTCCTTACCGGCACGGATGTCTGCTACATCTTGGCGAAGCCACTCCTGGCGGAGCAGCTCATCAAGCTGCTCCCCAGTTTGGGCCTCTGCATAACCACGATTATTCTTCGACTTGTCGGAGAAATGTTTTGTGTTCAGTGCTATCAGACGGTTTACCATACGGTTTCCTCCTTTCTTGAGTTAAAATAGGCCATGATCTCCTCGGTCTCTTGATAGAAGAGGCTCTTCATCAATGAGAGTGGATAGCGGCGAGGGAATCTGAACTCCACCTTCAGGCATCCGCGCTGTCCATGGTTCATCTCGCGAGTACGCTTTACATCGGCGTGGGCTGTCTGGAATAGCGTCTCATACTTAGGACCGTTCAAGCCGTCGCGGTAACGCTTCATGCGAGTCCTGCCATCTTCTTCCACCATCACACCTGCACGATAGCGAACCAGCCCCTTGCCATCAGCTGTCACTGGTGCTTTATCCTGCTCCCACACACATGGGTAGATGTTGATGTCGCCGTTGTTCATGAATGTTGTCTGTGTGTCCATCTGGACGTTCTGCAAAATCTGCTCTTTGTAACTGCTTTTTACTGTTTCCATGTTTTGAGTTGTTTGCGAGAAGAAGGTGGAATCTTTGCGCATTTACCCGGGAACATCCTCCTCACTTCAACTCAGAGTTAATAC
>LPNH01000134.1 GCA_001543385.1 Candidatus Hemicellulosilyticus sp. P3 | reverse complement strand
ACGATGAAAGAACGTTTGTGGTCGGCCGACATGAAGAGCATGGATTTCACGCCGTCACCGAGGATACCCATTCCACTGATAGTGGTGATGCCAGCCAATCCGATGGGGCTCTCGATGTTGCCGATCTTGAACTTGTTGTCGGCATTGAAGGTGTAGGGCGGCAGCGTACCGCTGAAGTTCAAGGCCAGCTGTACGGTTTGACCGTTGTTGTTGGCGCCCATGCTTTGTGACAGGATGACAGTGTAGGTGCCGTTGTTTTCGGTGACGGAGAGCAGACCGTTCGTCCAATAATAGGTGTCGCCATAGAACAAGGTGTCGGCGCCCATGATGAAGGGCAGCTCGCCGAGGTTGAATTCGTGGAAGCCGACCACAGTGGGGACGGGGTCTTTCGAGTTGTTGCCCATCGTATAGGTGCCGGGGACGACGTTGCCGTTGAAGATGATGGCGATACCTTCGTTGTCGGAGGCGGTCATCTCCTTGGAGGCGAGGACGATGGCGCTCTTTTGGCCATAGTTGACGACTTTGGCGGTGACGATATTTTCGGTGTTGTTGCCGACGGTCAGCGCTCCAGCTTGCACCTCAGGGGTGACGTTGCTGTTGCCATTGTTTCCATTGTTGTTGTCTTTACAACTGGTGCCGATCAGGGCAAAGCCGCAGAGGAGCATCAAACTTAAAAAAACTTTCTTCATGATAAAACGATTTTTGGGTTATTGTCTTTTGTTACATAACTCATAAGTCCCACAAAAATTGTGCCGAATATGGGGCATGTCATACCGACCGAGGAACGAGGGAGTGTATCTATGGGTCGTTGTTCAGATATTCAACCGCAATTGTATCTCTTCCACCTGTTTCTTCAGTTGTTGCACGGTCTGCAGCAGCTCTTCTTCGCGGAAGCGGTTCTCGCGTTGTTGTGGCATTTCCGCGCTGATGTAATGCACAAATTTCCACACCTCCTTGATGTCGGCGGCGGGCAGGTCGTAAGGATGGTAGAGTGGGTTGAGCGAGCTGAGGGTGAGCTTGCCTTCGTGCTCGATTTTGTTGTCGACGATCTTGAAGACGATGCCGTCGTCCTGGGTGAGGACGATGTAGGGCTGGCCGCTGCGGATGTAGGTCCAGTCGACGACATACTCGCCGGTGACGTAAGAACCGTCGGGGATGGGCAGCATCGAGTCGCCACTGATTTGGAAGGTGCGGTACTTGCGGTCGTGCGAGAGGAAGGGCATGGTGAAGGTGGGCAGCACCTTGATGTATTCGGGGTCGGCAAAGCCCGTGGCATAACCAGCCTTGGCCTTCTCGTTGACGAGTTCGATGTTCTCGTTGTTGTCGGCATTGACGGTGGTGGCCAACACACGCAGGTTGCTGCCTTTCAGGTGCACGTCGTAGCCTCGCTCAAGTTGCGAGAGCTGCAGGGGGCTGATGCTGCTCAAGTCGACTTTCACCAAGGTGTCGATGGCGATGCCGAAATACTTGGAGAAGGCGACCAAGGCCTCGAGGTTGGGCTCGGAGACTCCGTTTTCATAGCCGCTCAGCGTGGAGCGCTTCATTCCGAGAGCAAATGCTATATCATCCTGGGTATGATGACGATGTTTACGGAGGAATTTGATGTTGGTGTTGAAGTACATGGATTTAGGTTTTTATTTAACTACAGATTGTACCGATTTAACGGATTATTGTCTGAACGAAATTTTAAGGACGCAAGCGTCAAATGAGTACAGATTCCTACAGGCAAAAGCCCATCTGTATCAATAGGATGCTTGCATCCCTTTAATTTTCAGAATCCAATCTGTGTTATCTGTCAAATCTGTAGTTTCTATATGTTTATTATTCATGCTTTTAAGTTGAATTGAAAAATATTTCTATTGTCTTTGGTCTTATTTCAAATATTATGATTAGTTTTATGGCGAAATATTTGATTAAAAACTCGTCAAAAGTACAACTTTTTTGGAATATGCAAGCATTTTGAGCAAAAAAAAGGAGAAAAAACGATGGAAAGGACGATTTTGCATTTGGATTTGGACA
>LPNH01000133.1 GCA_001543385.1 Candidatus Hemicellulosilyticus sp. P3 | reverse complement strand
GGACGGAAGGCGGTACGCCACGGCATGGGCAGCCAAAGCCATCGGACGGACACTCTCGGCAATGGACTTGTCGGACACGGTTATCGTGTGCATCCCTGCAAGTTGTGAACTGACGAACAGACGCAGGTACAAGCGTTTCTCCACCGCCCTCTGCCAAATGTGCGGAGCCATCAACGGCTATGACTATGTGCAGGTTTTTGGCAAGCGTGAGAAGGTGCATGTCACCCACAGCCACGAGGTAGCCGAGAGCACGGACAACGTGCATATCGACGATAATTTCTTCCGAGGCAGGAAAGTGCTCGTCATTGACGACATCTGTACCACCTGCCGCACTGCCGACAACTTCATCGAGCGGCTGCAAATCGCAGGTGCCGACGTGCGGATGGCTCTTTTCCTCGCCAAGACCAAGCAGATGAAACGTAGAACCCCAAAATACAATTAGAACTATGAGCGCAACAGCATTAAGACTCACTATCAGACAATGGGCAGAAGAGGACCGCCCAAGTAACAAACTCCGCAACCTCGGCGTGCAGTCGCTGAGCGATGCCGAACTGCTTGCCATCCTCATTGGCAGCGGCACGACGCAGCACAGCGCAGTGGACATTGCCAACCACACCCTCGCCAAGTTCGACCGCGACCTGTGCAAACTCGGCAAGGCAGACTACCACGAACTGAAAGACGTGGAGGGCGTGGGCACCTACACCGCATGCAAGATTATGGCGGCTATCGAACTGGGCAGGCGTCGCCAGTCGGCACACGCCGGCATTGCCCCCGACCTCTCGTCAGCCACTGCCATCTACCGCTACATGCTGCCCAAGATGCAGGACTTGAAGACGGAGGAAGCCCACGTCATACTGATGAACCAAGACCGCAAACTCATCAAGTCCGTGCGTATCAGCCAAGGCGGCATCACCGAGACGAGCGTAGATGTGCGCATTCTCATCAAGCAAGCCGTCCTCTGCAATGCCACAATCATTGCCTTCTGCCACAACCACCCCAGCGGCAGTATCAGACCCAGCAAGGCTGACGACGACCTGACCAGGAGCATCAAATCCGCCTGCGACCTCATGCGCATCCATTTCCAAGACCACGTCATCGTCACGGATGAAGCCTACTACAGTTACCACGAGCAAGGGAAGTTGTAGGGCATCCCGAAACAACGAAGTGGAGTTCGGCAACGGGCTCCACCCTTTCAGTGTCCCGCCGATGTCCAGCCCGCCCACAGGCGAAAGGCACGAGACTTGTCATTTCCCATTCAGGCAGGGGTCGGCATTACCAGAATTGCGTGCAATACAGGCAATGCCGACGCCTGCCCGTCACCCGTCAAGGTATCGTTTCGTGCCTTTCGACCTTCCCGCCCTTGCAATAAGCCCGAAGCGTAGCCCGCTCTCTCACGTCTGCCCACCCTTGAAGCGGTATCGCAAGAGCCTGCCTCGTGGTAAGGGGAAGCGCCGCAGGTCAAGCGCCATTCCGCCTGAACAGCGTTTGCCGTCAGACTTCCTTGCCCTGCGTCTGCTTTCTCCTTGCCACGGTCAGGCACTTGCACATTGTCCGTCCCACCCATAACAACGAGTTTCCTTCCCCATGACAGCCTTTCCACTTGCAAAGGCACATCGTCCTTCGGCGGTCAAAGTCGCCTGACAATATCGGTGCCTGGCACTGATGTAGTCATGCGACACAGACCGCCTGTCTGCATCGTCGGCAGAATCAAGACGCGCCATGATGGGCAAGCACGCTCGCCTATGATGTCACGTCCTGTTTCCGGACAGCCGCCGTTGTCTTTCCTTTTGGTAGCCTTTGCAACACACGAGACTCCATTCACAGCATAGCCAAGCATCCGCTTTCCACAATGTCCCACCCCGAAAGCGGTATCACGTCAGCCGCCTGACTGGGCAGATAAGAAAGGCGGGGCGTGCTAACGCCGTCTGCTCAAACCTGTGTTTGGCATCCGACTCTCCAGCCCTCCGCACCTTTCTCACCTGCTCAGTCGGGCAGGCTCTCGCGCATCGTCCGACCCGCCCGTTTT
>LPNH01000132.1 GCA_001543385.1 Candidatus Hemicellulosilyticus sp. P3 | reverse complement strand
CTTGATGGGCGAGAGCACCAACGGCGACGTGCAGCGTTTCAAGTACAACGGCAAGGAGCTGGACAGGCTGCACGGGCTGGACTGGTACGACTATGGGGCAAGGCAGATGGACGGCATGCGGTTCACGACCATTGACCCTTTGGCCGAGAAGTATTATGGAATCAGCCCGTATGTCTATTGCGTGGATAATCCGATAAAGTTAATTGACAGAAAAGGTGAAGAACCAACAACATACGAAGCAGCACTAATGGCAAAACATGCCTATGGAGAAAAGGTACAATTATCTGGCGGTTGGCATGTAAGCGATACTCAATATGAATCATTTATAAATGCTAAGAATGGATTTAAATCGTCTTTATATGAAAGGACTTTAGATGGTGTTAAAGAATATGCCTATGCTACAGCAGGCACAGAAAGTATAAATGACTTTAAAGAAGACGTTTTGCAATTAGTTGGAAATAGTAGTCAATATATAGAATCTGTTAAGAACGCCAAAAAACTTAGTCATGATCTGGCTGGTTATGAATTAACTTTTGTGGGACATTCTTTGGGAGGAGGTTTGGCAGCTGCTAATGCTTTGGCAACAGATAAGAATGCCATTACATTCAATCCTGCAGCAATATCAAATGCAACAAAAACTAATCTTCAGCTCCCTGTATCCACGACAAAAGGGCGAATATTTAATGTTATTGTAAAAGGTGAAATAGTTAACTATTTGCAGTCAAAAATTGGCTTAAAACCAGAAGGTGGTAACTTCAATTTAGATGCATCATATCTGCCAGGGAATAATATTATAAACACTGCACTAAGAATCCGTAATCACCTAATAAATACAGTTATAAAGAAAATTGAGGAGGAACAGAAGAGATGAAAAAGTATTCTTTGCTGATTTTGATGGTATTATCAGCCTGTATTGGAGGAGAGGAAAACTATTTGGGTTATAATATAGAACTATGGAAAGACACTGAAGTATGGGACTTCGCAAATTGTATTTCGAAAGGCAATTTCAAAAAAGCCGAAAGACTGCTTGGTCAAAATCAAATAAATATTAACTTCAAAGAATCTAAATTTGGAGAGACATTATTGCATTGGGCAGTAATGAATGACAATTTAGATGCTGTTAAGTTTTTAGTAAATCATGGCGCTAATCCCAATGCTCATGACACCTATAATGGGCAATCGCCTATATCCATTGCGGCCAGTGAATTCAACTCAATAGAAATATTAAACTATTTACTTGCACACGGTGGTAATCCGAATGATTATGTGAAGGAGAGTGAAGTGTTATCCTATGAACGTAGTTTAGAAACGCCTTTGATTGGGGCGGCTTTTATTAGTCTGGAAAAAACGAAAAGGCTCGTCGCTGCTGGAGCTGACGTGAATTTTGCTGTGAAACCAGGGTACACGGCTTTTTATAATGCTGCAATTAGTAAGCATAAGGATATTTTGGCTTATCTAATTTATACCTGTAAGATGGATTATACAAAGACTTTTGTTGTTACAGTGGATAACGACACCTTATATTTGAAAGATATTCTTGATAAAGAATATGATACTCATCCAGAGGATAGTGTTATTATAAAGCGTATTCAAGCAAAAATAGGGAATAGTATTATAGAAACATATCAATTAAAATGAAAAAGATAACTATATTACTTATGCTGGTCATGGTCGTCATTCCTGACCTCGCCCAGCATCCGACAGGCAACCATGCCTACCGTATAGCCGACAGAATCGTGAAGCAGCAGGTGGCACTTGGTCTTGACGAAGACTGCCACCAGGACATAGTGTGGGACATCCGTGACATGGAGGAGTTGGACAACAGGCTGCGCGGATGCCAATATACATACGACAACCTAAGCCGCCTGACGGCAGCGGCCTATGGTGAGGGCAGCAGTCTCAGCACCAACAAGGGACGGTACAGCGAGACCTTCCAGTACGACAAGATGGGCAACGTCGAGGCCGTCACGCGCTATGGCCTTCAGGACAACAACGCCTATGGCAAGATTGACGACGTCAGCGGCCCGTTCTACAGCGGTGCCTTCCACTTCGTCGATGGCTCGGATGCCGGCACGGAATACACCTACGACAGGAACGGCAACATGACGAGGGATCTGAACAAGGACGTCACGTCCATACAGTATAACACGCTGAACCTGCCCTCGAAGGTCGTCCACACCACCTACGGTGACATCGACTACACCTATGATGCCTCAGGGAGAAAGCTCAGGACATACAACATATATGTCCGTACAAGGCTGGGTCACGGTGGAGGCACCTCCGTCCCCGTACGGTATGAGACAAAATACGACTACTGCGGCAACGTCATATACCGTAACGGCAACCTGTCGCAGATACTCATAGAGGGCGGCTACGTCACCATGAACGGCACCACGCCGCAGTACCACTACTACCTGACGGACCACCTCGGCAACAACCGCGTGGTGTTCAGCGAGGGCAACGCCATCGAGCAGG
>LPNH01000131.1 GCA_001543385.1 Candidatus Hemicellulosilyticus sp. P3 | reverse complement strand
GCTGAACCCAAGAAAGAAGAAAAGCCCTCGGCCTGTGGCAGTGCCTGTGGTGCCGCTGAGCCTAAGAAAGAGGAAAAACCGAGTGCTTGCGGTAGCGCTTGTGGTGCGAAATAAAGCACGTTACCAAACAAAAGGCGTTTCGTCTGATGGGCGAAGCGCCTTTTTACACATAAGAAACAGCATCAGCATGGACATACAAACGTGTTTGAATAAATTGGGCTACGTTGGTGTACTCAACTTCGCCACAGTGGATAAGGACGGTGCGCCACAGGTGCGCAATATCAGCGCCATCCATTACGAAGGCACCGACATCTATTTTCTGACCGCACGCGGCAAGAGCTTCTGCCGACAGTTGATAGACAACGGGCAAGTGCAGATTTTGGGTTATACCCGCTACAAGGAGACCATACGCGTTTCGGGCAAGGCCGTGCAAGTGCCCAAGGCCGAACAGGTGAAATGGCGCGATTTGATTTATGAGGAGCAGCCTTATTTAGAGAACGTCTATCCGGGCGAGACCAAGAACATCGACACTATGTTTGTCATCAAGGACTACACAATCGAGTATTTCTGCCTCAGTACCCGCCCCATCACGCGGGAATATTTCACCGTGGGCAACGCCGTTGTGAAGCCTAAGGGCTACCAAATCACAGATGCTTGCATTGGCTGTGGCACATGCCAGAAGGTGTGTCCGCAAAACGCCATTGACGCGGGCGAACCATTCATTATTCGCCAAAACAACTGCCTGCAATGCGGCAACTGCTTTGAACATTGCCCTGTGGAGGCAATCATAAGACGCTAAAACGAAAACTATGGCCAAACAATACTTCTCCTTCCAGTGGCACATCACCGACTATTGCGACCAACGTTGCAAGCATTGCTACATCTTCTCTGAAGGCCATCCCGAGTTGCTTTCAGTCAGCGTGGAGCGTGCCAAGAAGGTGATTGACAGCTGCGTGGAAATGTGCGAAAAGATGGGCGGTCGCCTTCCGTACTTTTATGTCACGGGAGGCGATCCTCTTTTGCATCCGCAAGTATGGGACATCCTTGGGATGCTGAAAGCGAAGGAAATCCCGTTTACCATTCTGGGCAATCCGTTTCACTTGACCGATGAGAACTGCCAAAAGTTGAAGTTTTACGGCTGCGAGAAGTACCAGCTCTCCATCGACGGCAACCGCGAGACGCACGACTTCATGCGCAAGCCCGGCTCGTTCGACACCACTTTGGAGAAGATCGAGGTGCTGCACCGCAATGGCATCCGTGTGGCCATTATGACTACCGTCTCGGGTGTGAATGCCGACCAGATGCCGGAAATCATTGATACTGTGGTGAAGTACGAGGCTGACGTGTTCGCCTTTGCGCGCTACTGCCCCACAAGCTTGGAAAAGAGCGCACACCTTACACCGCAACAGTACCGTCAGGTGCTGGATACCTGTTGGAAAAAGTATATGGACTACGGCGATAGTTGCAAGACTACCTTCAACCTAAAAGACCATCTTTGGGGCTTGTATCTGCATGAAATTGGGAAATTCAAGATACCCGAGGGTTTAGACGATGATACCATTTATGACGGCTGCAACTGTGGTCACGGACATTTCACTATTTTGCCTAATGGTGATGTGATGGCCTGCCGCCGCTTTGAAAGCAAGGTGGGCAATGTTTTCGAGACACCGCTTTACGATTTGTGGACCTCGCCGCAAATGGACTATTATCGTCAGTACGAAAAGTTTGAGAAATGTGGAAAATGTGAGCTGCTGCGGTTCTGTCGCGGTTGTCCCGCCGTGGCGTACGGCTACACGCATGATTTCTTTGCTGCTGACCCGCAATGCTGGAAGGTAGTTGAGAGTTGAGAGTGTAGAGTTTAGAGTTTAGAGTCAGTTATGAGTTTAGAGTTGATAGTTGAGAGTTACAATGATAATGAAAGTAATACAATTAGATCATCGTTGCTCGGCGGAGGAAATGAAAGCCTCTGAAATACCTGTTCCCAAAGTGCGTTCGGGTTGGGTGTTGGTGAAGATTCACGCCGCTGGACTGAACC
>LPNH01000014.1:58456-157620 GCA_001543385.1 Candidatus Hemicellulosilyticus sp. P3 | reverse complement strand
CCCAGCAGGGTAGGCATGATGTCAATCTGTTGAGCGATGCCGGGCCTGTGTCCGCGCGGCAGGGTGCCGGAGGGGTCGTAGAAGATGACGGGCACACGGAAGAGCCCTATTGAGGTTTGGTATTCGGGATGTGTGGTGACATTGGTGTGGTCGGCGGTGATGACGAACAGCGTGTTTTTGAACCAAGGTTTATGCCGTGCCGATTCAAAGAATCGACGCAGCGCATGGTCGCTGTAACGTATACAGGTGTGCATCGGATGGCCGTCGGCGTGCAGGCTGTCACGGTAGCGGTCGGGGATATTGAAAGGATGATGCGATGTGGCGGTGAAGAGTGTGGTGAAGAAAGGTTCGGGTAGCGTGTCGAGCATTTCGCTGAAATACTGCAGAAACTCCTCGTCCCAGATGGCCCAGTTGCCGTCGAAGTCGCCCATGCCATTGTGGCGGCAGTCGGCACAATATTCTGTCATGCCGTAATATTGTTCAAATCCTACAGCGTTGGCATAAGCCAGAAATCCCATCGAGCCGTTGTCGGCGCCGTGGAAGAAAGCGGTGCGATAGCCTTCGTTGCGCAGGAGCCCCGCGACAGAGGTGACGGCATTGTTGGAGTAGCGCGTCAATACATACGGCTCGACAAACATCGGAATCGATGACAAGATCGACGGCATGGCGTCGATACTCTTGCGTCCGTTGCTGAAGGACTGCCGGAAAGTCAGGCTCTCGGCGGCGAGCGAGTCAAGGAACGGCGTGTAGCCACGGTAACCTCCTTGGTCGAGGTGTCGGTTGAAGCAGCCGAAGTATTCGGTGCCGAAACTCTCGAGGATGAGCACCACCACGTTTTTTGCACCCGGCGCCGTGGTGTCGGGCTGCCGGTGCAGTCCCTCCCCGCTGCCCCTGCGCAACGGAGAGAATACATCGTCGAGCACATCGGCCGGAAAATATCCGGGGTTTTTGAAAGTGGTCTTGCCCAGTGTACGCAACATGGAGAAAGGGGTGTTGAGCACAATGTTGACCTCCTGGGGCCGCTGCACAAAGCGGCTGGCGTCGGCCACCGACAGCGGCCGGTGGTAGGTGGCGCCTCCGCGCATCCCGACAAGGCTGATCGGCAACATGGCCAGCAGTATGGCCGAGGCCGCCAGATAGCGCCGTAGTCGTTCTCCGGGCTGCGGAGGCGCTACGGAGGGTTGCTTGTAGCATAGCCACAATGCGGCGACCAGCGCCATACCGGCCAGCACCAGATACCAGTGGTGCAACAGTTCGACACCGATGATGCCGGTCAAGTTATTCTCATTGCTGAATTCGCTGAAAAGCGACGACGTGGTGCGGCGGCCCGTATATTGTGAGTAGACGGCATCGACCAGGTTGGCCGTTACTGCCAGCGCGTTGACCGACACGAACAGCCAACGGCAGCCTCGTTGCCAGCCCCGGCTGTAGCGTATGTGCAGCGGCAGCAGCATGAGCATGACATACGGCAGGTGGGTATAGGCGATAGCCGCGGTGTCGAAGAGCAGGCTGCCGGCCAGCAATTGTCCGATGAAGTGGCTGTCGCCGGCATAAAGCGCCCGGTTCTCCCACACGAAACAAAGGCGGCACAACATATAGACGCCATAGGCCAGCAGCAGGTTGCGCAGCACGGCCAACAGGTTCTTCATTTCGGGGTGGTGATGCATTTGCATATCCTGACGGTGAATTAGAATTGGAAATAGATGAATGGCTGCAGGTCGGCCGACGAGAATTGCATGACCGCCACCACCACCGCCGCCGCTGCGACGGCCATAGCCCACAGCGGCAGTCTGGCGAACCAAAGCCGGTAGCGGCGTTTGAAGCGTTCAGGCAGCCAGTGGATCATCATGCCCAGTGCAAAGAGGATGAAAACGGAGCGGTAGTGGCTTACGATGTCGGGTATCTGTGCCAAGTTCCACCGGCCTCCGATACGTTCCACCATCTGTGTCGCCGTCCGCCATGCTGTCTCGTTGGCGCCGGCCGGATCGAGATTCGATCCGCTGCGGAAAAAGAGGCGTGTGAAACTGATAAAGACAAAAGTCAGCAGCACATTCCACACGGTGTAAGCGTTGTTGACAAAAACCGACGACAGGCTCCCGGGATGGCGCCGGGAGAGGAGCGAAGCCGTCTCGAGCAGGCTGACAGCCACCCAGACAGCACCCAGTGCAAACGACAGCATGCTCAGCAGCGGCGCGGGCCATAGCCCGTGCGCCAGACGGCACATCGCCCACAGCATACCCAGTGTTGCGATGCGGGCGGCGCACCCCAGCTGTTTCCACCACTTATAAAAAAGGATGCCGGCACCGTTGAGGGCGCCCCAAGTGATGAAGTTGAACGAGGCTCCGTGCCAGAGTCCGCCCAGCAGCATGGTGTCGAAGTTGTTGATGTTGGTTTTCATTGCCTGGCGGCGACGGGGCAGGAGCATATACCAGGCCAGTAACAATGCGACGGACGCCGCCATCGTCCAGGCCGCCCAGGCTGTGCGGGCCATCAAGGCCACCACCAGCATCACGCTGCCCAGAATGATAAAAGAGCCCCAGGTGGCGTTGCGGTTGCCGCCCAACGGGATGTAGAGATAGTCCTTCAGCCAGTTGGATAACGAGATGTGCCACCGTTTCCAGAATCCGGCGGCATTGGTGGCTTTGTAGGGCGAACGGAAGTTGTCGGGCAGATAGAAGCCCATCAGCATAGCCACTCCGATTGCGATGTCGGTGTAGCCCGAGAAGTCGGCATAGACCTGCAGTGAATAAACAAGCAGGGCCGAGAAATTCTCAAAGGCGGTGTAAAGGGTGGGGTTGTCAAACACGCGGTCGACAAAAGAGACCGCCAGAAAATCGCTCAGCACAATCTTTTTGACCAAGCCGTTCAGTATCCAGAACACGGCGACGCCGAACTGGTGCCGCGAAAGAAACCACGGTTTGTAGAGTTGCGGCACAAACTGGTCGGCGCGGACGATGGGGCCTGCCACCAACTGTGGAAAAAACGAGGTGTAAAAGCCAAAGTCGAGCAGGTTGTCCACATGGCGCACCTTGCCACGGAAGACATCCACTATATAGCTGATATTCTGAAAAGTGAAGAATGATATGCCCACTGGAAGCAAGATAGTGGAGGCGATGGAAAAGCGGGTTGATGCAACGGTGTTGAAGATATCGGTGAAGAAATAGGCATATTTGAAATAACACAGCATGGCCAAGTTGGCGGCCACGCCGGCGATCATCAGCCCCTTGCGCAGTTGCCGACGCCCCTTTCCGCCTTGCCGGCCGTCAAAGTTCCAGCGGTCAAGCAATATGCCGGATACATAGCCCGCCAGCGTCGACGCCACCAAAAGCAGCACATACAGACCGGAGGTCTTATAATAGAACAACAGGCTGACGGCAAAAAGATACCCGTTGCGCCACAGCCGCCGTGCGCGTCCTGCCGCCGTCCCGTCGTCGCGCTGACGGCGGAAGCTGACGATAAGGCAGAAACCTGCATAGACCAGCAGAAAGAAGACCCAGAAGTCAATCTGTGTGAAAAGGAGCGGATGGCTGTCTTCAAATGCGAATATCCGGCGTAGCAGGCTCATGGTTAGTCCTTTTCAATGGCTTGAATCAGTGCGTCGCTGAACAGGTCGCCCACTAACTGGTAGCCCGCCCGGGTGAAATGCACCTTGTCGCGCTGAGCAAGGCCTGCCTGTTGCCATTTCAACATCGAGTGCAGGCCCCCCATCACCTCAAACTGGTCCCAAACCACGCCGTCGGTCTCCGCAGCCAGGCGGTAGAATACGTCGCGGGCCTCTTCGCCCTTGCGATTGGCGGCATAGCGCTGTTTCCGTCCATGGCCGACGCGCCGGTAACTGTCGTTATTGGTGATATAGACAATGGCACATTGCGGGTTGACAGAGCGCACCGCATCGACAAGTTGCCGGTATTCGGCACGGAACACCGCCGTGTCAAAGTCCGGGGCGGCAGCATCGTTGATACCGATGCCGAAGACAACCATGTCGGGCCGCAGCAATTCGAGGTCGTGTGTCAGATAAGGGCATTTCAGATAGTCTTTCACAGCCGCGCCGTTGACACCGATAGCGTGATAGCTGATGCCGCTGCGGTCATTGTCGAGATAGACTCCCGTCAGAGTGAAACGTTGTGCCGAGTCACAGGGCAGCACGATAGCCAGCGAGTCGACACTCCGTGCCAGTGTAAATGTGAAGCGGCGCCGCCCGGTGTCGCTGCTGTGCGGCGGCATCAGGCAGCCGTCGGCCGCCAGCAACGGCACCACGCCGTCAGGCGAGTAGCCGAGCACGATGATGCGGCTTAGCGTAAAATCCACATCAAATTCATTGCGCACCAACGCAATGGTGGTGGTGCTGTCGTGAGCGGTCACCGCGATGCCGCAGAGTCCCAGTTCAGCCTCCGGTTCGGGGTGGACATTGCGGCACAGCTCCACCTTCTCAGCGCAGTGGACGCGATAGTCGGCGGGGTTGTTGCATCGGGCCGCCGCCGAATAGGGGAATATCATGCCGCGCGGCCCTGCCAGCGACGGATGACGGTGCAGCAGGTTCATACGCACCCGATGGGGCAGGGTGCCGCCCTGCACATGCGATGAACCGATATGAACAATATTGATGTTACCCTTGCCGCTGCGGGTGACCTCATGCCAGCGGTCGGCAAAACGGGCGAAAGATGCCGAGAGGCTGTCTCCGTGCAGCCGGTTCGCTTCGTAGCGCACAAATGGATAACGCTGCGTCTGGGCGGATGCCGCAGAGGCTATCAGCAGTGCTGTCAGTAGCGGATATACATGGCGTAGTCTCATAAACTGTCGGATCGGGAGGTGCGGCGCAGTCGGTAGTAGCGGTACATCGTCAGAAGTGCGTCGGCCAGCAAGTCGCCCATCAGGTCGGCGCCTTGTTGTGAAAAGTGGATATAATCGCTGCCGGCCAGCCCCTGCCTGACCCAGCTCTTTATGGTGTTGCGGCCGCCCATGGCGTCATATTGGCTCCAGTAGGCGGCTCCGTGGGCGTTGACCGTAGCTCGCAACCCGTCGATAATGCGTTCCATATAAGGGTAGCTTTGGATTGTGCCGTCTATCTGTGCGGCCATGTCAGCCGGGCCGACAAAAAGAATGGAGGCGTGCGGGCAGCAGCGGTGCAGCCGGTCTATCTGCCGCCCGATGCTTTGACAGTATGTTTCAAGAGCCTTCTCTCCCTTGATAAAGGGCACCGAATTGCCGCCGAACTGAAGGATGATGAGACCCACGTCCAACAGCGCATAAGAAGCGGCAAGCAGGGCGGAGTCTATCTGAGTGAACTGTTGTCCTGAACAACCGCGCATAGGTATGTTGTCGACGGCCACCCCTGGAGCGTCGTCAAGCAGCACGCCGTACACTTCCGCCGAGCCTTGCAGCGTTACACGCAGCCGTGTTGCGGCGGTGTCGGCATCCCATAGCGCCAGTGCCACCAGGCTGTCGCCCGAAAGAATAGACGTATCGGCCGGCGCTGCCCGCCCTTGTTTCGGCGACTGCACAACCATAGAGGTGTGCAGCAGCGCGGCATGAGGACGGTAGAGCACTCCCACATGCGAGCATTGACGGACATGTTCGTCGCAATGCTTGTTGCGGCCTAACAGGAATGAAGAGACAGTGCGGCCCTCCAGACGGAAACACTGCACCAGTGGGCCGTAGTTGCCTTGGGAACGTATGGTCAGGCTGTCTCCGAACGGTGCCAGCCGCGGCAGTTCGCCCGAATGCCACTGTGACACCGTCGGCGAAGATACAATGGGCTGCAGCGGCACCATTCCCGGACCGCCGCCGCCGAAACGTTCTTGCAGGCGGGCCCGCAGCCGGCTGCTGATATGGTCCATCTCGAGTTGTGAGTCGCCGTAATGCATCACACGTAACCTGCGTCCATGCTGTGCCGCCGTCTCCATAGCGGCGAAAAGGCTGTCGAAAAAAGATTCGTCATTGTCCGGCAACCAAAAACGGCACCCGCTGCTGTCCATCCAGTGCCGATAGAGTGCCGTCGAGTCGTGATAGCGTTGCAGCGCCGCCATTTCTGCAGTGTCGACGCTGACGACAGGTGAGAGCACCTCCGGATACATCACTTGAGACAGGGTGGGGGTGCGCAGTGTGAACGGTCCTAAACGCAGCCCCTCGGCAGGCATCAGCCGGCAAGCCAGTGCCAGCAGCGCCACTACCCCGGCCAAAAACAGCAGTACCGTTCTACATCTCATGGCTCCGCTCCAGTGCCTCAAGCCGCTTCACAATATCTTCAAGATTACGTTGATAGATAAAAATCTTTTTTTGCTTGGCGGCATCCATGGCAGGGCTGCCCAACATCGTCGAGCCCGCTTTCACGTCGCGTGTCACGCCGCTCTGTGCCGCAATGGTTACGTGGTCGCCCACCGTGATATGTCCCACCACACCCACTTGGCCGGCAATGACGCAGTGACTGCCCACTTTGCCTGATCCGGCCACGGCGCTTTGAGCAGCCATGGCTGTGCTTTCGCCAATCACTACATTGTGGGCCAGCTGGCACAGGTTGTCAATCTTACTGCCGCGACAGATTCGCGTGCAACCCATCGTGGCACGGTCGACACAGGTGTTTGCGCCGATTTCGACATCATCTTCGATCACCACATTGCCAATTTGGTCAATCTTAGAATAGTTGCCGTCCCCGGTGGGGGCAAAGCCGAACCCGTCGGCGCCGATCACCGCTCCCGAGTGTATGATGCAGTTGGCCCCCACCTCGCAGTCGCGGTAAATTTTCACGCCGGCATAGAGAATTGTATTGTCGCCGATGGTGCAGTTGTCGCCCACATACACCTGCGGGTAAATCATCACATTCTTGCCGATGCGCACATTGCGTCCCACCACCGCATATTCGCCCAGATAGCATCCCTTCCCGAGCCGCGAGCCGCGGCCAATCGCGCTACGCAGGCTGCGCCCTTTGGGCGGACGGTTCATCTTGTTCCAGGTATGCAGCATCAGTGCCACCGACATATAGGGATTGTCGACACGTATGAGGGTGGCTGTAACGGGCTGTTCGGGTTGGAATTTGCGATCCACGATAACTGCCGTTGGATGCGTCGTGTAAAGAAAATGAGTGTATTTCGGGTTGGCAAGAAAGGTGATGCTGCCCTCTTCCCCCTCCTCAATCTTCGAGGGTTTCCAAACGATGGCGTCCTCATTGCCCTCTACGGTGCCTTTCAGAATCTTGGCAATCTCTTTTACTGTTAGTTGCATAGCTTTGCTTATGATTTGCTGTGACCGTTAGTTGTCCTCTTCCAGCACAAACACACCCCGCTGGTTGACAATCTGCATGTTCTTCAGTGAGTCGTCCGAGTGGAACGAGTCACCGAATGTCACCTGCGGGCCGTTGTGGGCGTGCAGCGGATAGTTGCTGAAGATGCGTCCTTCCTCGCGGTTCCACACGAGTTCCTGCAGGTATATCGTGTCGCCGGACCGGTAGTTGATAATCACCACGCTGTCGCGGGCCAGCATCACATTGCGCGTGTCCCACGAAACGGCATAGTCGGCATGCAGGCTGCCATTGGTGTCGCCTGCGTCGGCAAAGAAGACAATATCGATTCCTTTCGGGTAAATGGTTTTGGCTTCCGGGTTGTCATATTGCTCAATGGCTTCCGCGCAGATGGCGCTCTGCACCCGCCCGTATTGGCTGCGCACAATTACAGCCTGCGACAGGGTCTGCCGGGGGAGACTCTGCCGGTCGAAAAATTTCACCTTTTCAATACTGTTGGTGCAGCCCGTCCACATCAGGCTGCACCCGGTAATCAGTATTATAAAGGCATATCTCCTCATCGTTGCGGGAGCCTTTGGGTGTTATCGTGTGCGCACAGTGGTGCTCTCGCCGATCCAACCTCCCACCACATAGCTCTGCCCGTTCATCAGGTTCAGCATGAAGGCATCCTCTTTCTTGGGGAATGCCGCTGTGCAGCGGTTGATGATTTTGTTTGCCTCGTCGGCTATGGACGGGTCGATGTTCTTGGCCCGCACCGCCTTGTCGCACGCCGCCCAGTAGGCGCTACGGCCCGACATGCCGTCGTCGTTCGAGTGGTGAGACATATAGAGACTGGCTATCTGCAGGTAAGGTTCGCCCTTGGTGGGGTCCGCCTCGGCTGCACGGTAGAAAGCCGAGCGGGCGGCAGCATAGCTGCCTTGGCCGGCTTGGGCGACACCCAGCAGGATGCAGGCTTTGTAGCGGTCCTTGGGCGACTCCAGGTCGTTGGCTGCATCGGTCAGATATTTGACAGCGGTCGAATACTCTTTCTTCGACACACACATCTGCCCCATACGCATGGCGGTGGTGGCCGAAGGCTCCAAGCGGTAGAGGTTCTCCGTGGCCTGGAAGAAGAGCGGTGCGTCAGTGCAGCCCTTCTTCATCATGATATTGGTGATTTTTTTCAGCAAGGCGACATTCTCCGGGTCCGAAGCAAACTTCTTGGCGTAAATCTCCACCAGTTGACCGCAGTCGGCATAGGGGGCGAAAGCCGACTCCACGCCACTGATATAGCGGCGTATAAGGTTGGCTTTATTGCTGTCGGCGGCTTGTGCGTCGAGGGCGTTCTCGAGCATCTCCGAGGCGATGTCGTAGTTGTCCACCACCAATGTGGGCTCTGCCAGTCCGGCCTGCACATATTTGATGGTGGCTTCCATAAACTTGACCACATAGGCCGGTTGCAGGTTGCCGTGGCCTGCCGCCTGGGCGTAGACAGGGTAATAATCCCCCACACCGCTGGCGCCGCGCAGCGTCTCCAGATCCAGTGCTTTCTTCCCCAGCGTGTTAGCAGGGTCTCCATAATTAGCTATACGGATATCATACATCCGCATCAGCTCGTTGATCAAACTGTCCCGTTCTGCAGCCGTGGCAGCTTTATTCATCTTGTTCTTTAATATGACAGGCCCCCTGACATAAAGATTCTGGCTCTGCTTCGGGCAGTTGGCCACGATGAGTTGCCAGTGAGGATAGGCCTCTTCGCAATAGCGTGCGTCTTTCGAAGCGTCATATTGTTTCATGCTCTCCTGATACAGCGACACATGCTCCAGCATTTGCTGCTGTGTCTCCGAGTCACAGCCCCAGTCAGGCAGCTGGGCTCTACTACTCATGCCCAGCGACAGCAGGGCTACCCCTAACAGGATGATTCTACTCTTTTTCATGGTTGCGAAGAAATTGATAGTCGTATTTAAATTAGTTGTATTTACGTTTGAAGAACCATTGTTCGCAGCTGCTCAATGTCAGTCCGAAAGTATAGCATTCGACACGTAGCAGGTCTTTGCCGCCCAAGCTGCTGTAGCCCATGCTGAGTTGAATCTTGCTGCGTCCTTTGCGTATGGGGAACGAGAAATTCATGCCGCCGCCCCATTCGTCGATGCGCTCGCTGCTGCCATCCAGCAGAAGTCCTAAGCGGCCGCGTTCATAGTGCAGGCCCGCGCTGATGCCGATACGTTTCCAGTAGTTTGACGCGGCGGTGTTGCCTAACCACGCCACACTCAGTGCCGCTGTGTAATTGGCTGTATAATCCACGCCGCTTTGCGGGAAGACAGGCGGTGTCAGCCCCTCCTCATACTTCATGCCGTGCCAAGGCGCATAGTGCAGGTCGGCGGCCAGTCGCCACAGGCGGTCGTATTCGTAGGCGACACCCAACCCGATACCGAGAGGCCGGGTGACGCTGCTCTCATAGAGCGAGGAGTCGACAATGCTGTTGGCATTCTCCGTTCCTTCCACCAAAGTGTAAATCCATGCCGTGTCGCGCGTGGTCATCTTGCGGGGCAGCTCCAGGGTGAGGCCCAGAGTGAGCTGGCGTTTCTCGTCGATCTCAAGCAGACACTGCGCCCCTATATCGAAGGTAAGTCCGCTTATATGTGTGTTTTTCAGGCGGCGCGAGTCGGAATAATGATTTGTGTCAGACCCCAGAATGTCATATTTCAGACCCCGGTTGATATCGCCGTAGAGGTAGTTGATGTTGAATCCGACGGTCAGCTGCTTGCCGACGTTGAACCCATTTCCCCAAAAGACACGGTAGATGCCGCCGGTGCCGTCATAGACTGTTTTCACCTGAGTGCCGTCACTGAAAGGGGCGAGATGTATGCTCTCATACTCCGTCTCGCTGCAGGGTGTCAGGCCGACGGCGCTTTTCCACCATCCGGTCAGCGGAAACGCCAGGGCGAGATAAGCCAGATTGCCGTCAAAATCGCTCATGCTGTTGCTGTTGTCGCTCAGTCTGTAGCGTTGCAGCGAGAGCCCGATGTCCAGCACCAGATTTTCCTGCTCGACAGCGGCATAAGAGGCCGGATTGTAGGGGTTGATGAAATTATAGCCCCGTGCGGCGTATAGCGTGCCCCCTATACCGCCCCCCAGCGGGGTGTTGTAGGGAGATGCCGACTCGCCCATGCCGAATTGCGAATAGGGCAGGTTGAATCCGTTCTGCGCCCCGGCTGCTGTGCAGCCGACGGCCAACAGGAGGGTGGCTATCAGTTTTTTTATGGTCGGTAGTCTGTGTTTCAATGCTTCAAAATTCAAAGTTCAACATTCTTTTGGCTCAGTATCTCGTTCAATCCAATCATTACCAGATACGGTTGCCGCGTGGCGGGCAACGTGGGCATCCCGCCGGTGTAGCACACCTGCAGGTCGTCATAATGCCGTCGGTAGTGTTCCACAAATCCCGCTATCTCGTAGCGCAATCCGCACACCACGCCAGCCATGATGGACTGGCGGGTGCTGTGTCCGCAGGGATCGGTGGCATCTGCCGCTGTACCGTCATATTCTATTAACGGCAATTTGTCCGTAAAAGTATGTAACGCTTTAAAGCGCATTGCCATGCCGGGCAGTATGGCGCCGCCGTGGAAGACGCCGTCGCTGTCGATGAAGTCGACCGTCACGCAGGTTCCGCCGTCCACGATGAGGCTGTTCTTGTGCGGGTGTAGACGCCATGCGCCGCAGGCCGCTGCAATACGGTCTGTGCCCAACGTGGCGGGAGTCTCATAGCCGATGCGGACAGGCAACGGGCTTTCGTGTGTCAACAGGTGCGGAGTCACACCCTGCGGAACCCACCGTGCCAGGTCCGGCAGCGCTCCCGAGGCGCAGACGATGGCCGCGTCAATCCTGTCGAGCGGCCAGTCCGCCGGAGCGTCCTCCCGTACCGGCCGGGCGTAGTGGCACACCATGCGGCCGTCGGTGTCGAAAAGCGCCGCCTTGATGTTGCTGTTGCCTATGTCCAGCGTCAAATTCATGCGATGTCGGCAGGGTTGGGCGTTTTGTTATATTCGTTCATCGCGCGGTCGGCCCCGACAGTGACAAAAGCTTTCACCGCCTCCGTGGCACGTGCAATCTGCGGGTCGAGCAGCGCTCGTTCGGCCTCGCTGAACCGCCCCAGCACATAGTCAATCTGGTGACCTCGTCCGTAGTCGGCCCCGATGCCTACACGCAACCGGCAATAGTTGGCGCTGTGCAGCGCGGCCTCGATGTCGGCCAATCCGTTGTGGCCTCCGTTCGAGCCCTGCTTCTTCATGCGAAGCACGCCGACCGGCAATGCCAAGTCATCCACCACCACCAGCAGATTCTCCAGCGGCACCTTCTCCCGGGCCAGCCAGTAGTTGACCGCCTTCCCGCTCAAATTCATATATGTTGTCGGTTTGATGAGCACCAGGGTGCGTCCTTTATGGTGCATCTCGGCACGATAGGCGTGCCGCTCCAGCCGCCACTGTGCGCCGGCACTGTGCGCCAGCGCGTCAACCACCATAAATCCGCAGTTGTGGCGTGTCTCTTCATATTCGCCGCCCACATTACCCAAGCCGACAATCAGATAGCTCATCTCCGGTTTGCGAAAACGTATTATTTACCTTGCAAAGGTACGAAAAAAACAAATAATGCGCCGGACGGACCGGTATAAGCAAATTTTTGTATCTTTGCCGCGAGTTTCGAGAGACAGAACACAGTTTAGGGGTGTTGCATCGCGTTGACTAAGTGCATGTCGCGGCGGTGCGGCTGAGAACAGACCCTCGAACCTGATCCGGATAATGCCGGCGGAGGAAAGACTATGAAAACACAAACCAATAGCTGTGGCCGCTATCAGCATCGGGCCACCCGTTTCAACGCCAAGCAGATGATAGCCTGCATGGTCTTGGCATTTTCAACCTTCAACTTTCAACCTTCAACCTTAAAAGCCCAGGACACCCTGCGCACCCTTGACGAGGTGATGATTCGTGACGTGCGGGTCAGCAACAAGGTGCCGCTGACCACCGGCACCTTGCGTCAGGAAGCGTTGCGCGACGCCCGCAGCCAAGTCAGCATACCTTTCATGCTCGAGAGCCAGCCATCCGTCGTCGCCACCGGCGAGAACGGTGCCGTCGGCGGCGTCTCACTGCGCATACGCGGAGTCGACCCCAGCCGCATCAATGTGAACATCAACGGCATCACCCTCAACGACCCCGAGAGCCAGCAGGTCTTTTGGTACAACATCCCCAACCTTGGCGGCATGGCGCAGAGCCTGCAGATACAACGCGGTGTGGGTGCCTCGACAGGCGGCAGCCCCGCCTTTGGCGCCGCCATCAACCTGCAGACCCTCAACGCCCGCAACCGCTCCTACGGCGAAGCCGACCTGGGCTTCGGAAGCTGGAACACCCGTCAGTACAGTGTCAATGCCGGAACCGGCATTTTGAAAAACGGCTTGAGCTTCGACTTTGCCTACAGCGGCCTCACCAGCGACGGCTACATCCGCAGCTTCGGCACCGACCAGCAGAGCTTCTTCGGCAGCCTGTCGTGGTACGGTGAACGCACACTTGTCAAACTCCTCACCATCATTGGCAGCCAGACCACCGGCATCACCTGGAACGGTGCCTACGACTGGCAGCTCGACGCCGATCCCCGCTACAATTCGGCTGGCGAATACGACATGGACGGTCACACCATGTACTACCCCGATGAGACAGACAACTATTGGCAGCGCCATTATCAGTTGTACGTCTCGCACCTCTTCACTGACCGCTGGAGCCTCAAAGCCGCCCTTGACTTCACCCACGGCGACGGCTACTACGAGCAATACATGACTGCCTACAGCGGATATGTCCCCTCCCCCTTCGCTGGGGTGAGCGATGTCATCTTCCGCAAACAGATGGATAACAACGCCCTCACCGCCAATGCAGCTGTGAACTACACCGGAGAGAACCTCACCCTCACCCTCGGCGACAACTTCACCTATTACAACGGCGACCAGTTCGGCAACGTCATCTGGGTGCGCGACACCTCGCTGCACGCTTCGCTGCCCCACCGCTGGTACGACAACAACTCAGTGAAGGCCGACAACTCCCTCTACGCCAAAGCCACCTACGACTTTTCCGCCGACCTCAACGCCTATGCCGACCTGCAGTTGCGCATTGTCGACTACCGCATCCATGGCGACGGGGACGATGTCATCCCGGACACGCTGTTCGACTTCACCAACAAATACCTCTTCTTCAACCCCAAGGTGGGCGTCAACTACCGCATCAGCACCACTCAGCGCACCTACTTTGTGGCGGGTGTCAGCAACCGCGAGCCGGTGCGTTTCGACATCATGAGCGCTTTTGCCAACGGTGAGGAAATCAAGCCCGAGACCATGCTCGACCTCGAGCTGGGCTATCAGACTGTGCAGCCTCGCTGGGCTTTCAGCGCCAACCTCTATGCCATGCTCTACAAAGACCAGCTCACACCCAACGGCGACGTGCTGACAGGCTATGCCCTGATGGAGAATGTCGACAAAAGCTATCGGCTGGGCGTCGAGCTGGAGGGCGGCGTGAGAGTGACCGACTGGTTCCGTATGGACGCCAACCTGACCTTGAGCAGCAACAAAGTGATAGACAATCTCTATTCCGACTTTGCCGACGGTGACAGCCAGACCACCCTCCACACCGCCAACACCGACCTGGCCCTGTCCCCCGCTGTTGTCGGTGCCGCCATCGCCACCTTCACCCCCGTCAAAGACGCCAGGCTGCAGCTCATCGGCAAATATGTCGGCAAGCAATATGCCGACAACACCGGCCGCGAGTGCTACGCCATCGACCCCTACTTCCTGCTCAACCTCAAAGCTTCCTACACCTGGCATCTGCACGGCAGCAACGAGATCGAGGCGCAGCTCCTTGTCAACAACCTTTTGGACCACCGCTACCGTCTCAACGCCTGGGCCGGAGACTGGTCCGACGACTGGACCACCCCCGGCACCGTCTACTACCACCACGACCGCACCTGGCTGCAGCAGCCCGGGACCAACTTCATGGCAAGGCTGATTTATAGATTTTAAGACGCACCTGCTTGGCGGGGAAACCCTGACAACCCTCTGCAATTCCCATGACCCTCTTTGAAATCATCGGCGCAATCATCGGTCTGGCCTATATCGTCAGCGAATACAGGGCAGACCGGTGGTTCTGGCCGCTCAGTCTGCTGATGTCGGCCTTCTACATCGTCATCGATTTCACATCGGGCATCTATGCCAACGGGGCCATCTGCTGCTACAACTTTGTGATGTCGGTCTATGGCATACTGGTCTGGCGCGGCGTCGTGCAGAAAAAGGGGGCCAAAGACGGCGAGCGTCCCATCACCTCCTGTCCGCCTCGCTACTGGTGGCAGATCGTGCTGCTGACAGGGGTGCTGAGTGTGGCCTTTTGGTTTCTGTTGAGCCAGCTCCCCGACGAGAGCAGCTATCCAGTGCTCGACGGCATCTCGTCGGCGCTGACCATCGTCGCCATGATGATGCTCACCCAGAAGTGGTGGCAGCAGTGGATCTGCTGGATGATTGTGGAGCCCGTGATGATTTCCATCTTCTGGCTTACGGGCAATTACGCCTCCGCCGTTCTCTATGTCGTCTTCGAGGTCTTCTGTGTCCTCGGCGTTATCCGCTGGAGGAAAGAAGCCCTTGGACAAACAAACAATCAGGCCGTCAAACCATGAATATCGTCATCCTCGCCGCCGGCGATTTCCCCACCCGTCCGGAGCCGCTTTGCGCCCTGCGCGATGCCGACTTTGTGGTCTGTTGTGACGCGGCCTGTAAGAGCCTTCTCCATACTGGATTCAAAATCCCGGATTACATGGTGGTAGGCGACGGCGACTCGCTGACAGCGACTGACAAAATGTTGCTGGGAGACAAATGGGTGCAGGTCGACGAGCAGGACTACAACGACCTGCACAAAGCTATGACATGGGCTATCTCCCGATTCGGAATACAAGATTCAACATTCACCATTATAGGTGCCACCGGTCATCGGGAAGACCACACCTTGGGTAACATCAGCTACTTGGCCACTTTCGCCGAGGAATATCCGGGCGCCGACATCGAGATGCTCACCGACTACGGCCGTCTGGTCGCCATGCGTGGCGAGCGGCGTTTTGCGAGCTTTCCGCGGCAGCAGGTCAGCGTCTTCCCCATGGCGGGCGGCGCCTCCGTCAGCAGCCGTGGCTTGCAGTGGCCTCTCGACGGCTTGCGCCTCGACCGCTGGTGGCAGGCCACCCTCAACAATGTCGTCGCCGACAGCTTCGAGCTGCGCTCCGACAGCTGGCTCATCGTCTTCCGTACCTACGACCCCAAAAGCTGATCGCCGCCCTGTCATATCCGGGCGCGTACCATGGGGTGGGGTATTCTTTTCTACAGCAGCCGCAGGAGGTCCTGGCCGATATCGCGACGCATATACTTGTCTTGCCATCCGATGGCTTCGGCCCGGCGATAGCTTTGCCGCAGGGCCGATTCAAGGGTGTCGGACAGCGCCGTGGTGCAGATGACACGTCCGCCGTTGGTGCGCAGTGTGCCGTCGTCGGCACGCACGGTGCCGCAGTGAAACAGCTGCACGTCATCGCTCCCGGCGCCGAGGTCGATGGCGGCACCTTTGGCATAGGACTCGGGGTAGCCTCCAGCCACCATCATCACACAGGCCGCCGCGCGACGGTCCACCTCGAGGGTACAACGGTCAAGGCTTCCCAGGGCAGTGTGCTCGAAGAGTTCCACCACGTCGCTCTTGATGCGTGGGAACACACTCTCGGTCTCGGGATCGCCCATGCGCACATTGTATTCGATGACGTAAGGGTCGCCGTTGCAGCACATCAGGCCGACGAAGATAAAGCCACGGTAGTCGATATGCTCGTCGCGCAGCCCCTGTACGGTGGGGCGTACAATCCGTTCCTCCACCTTGCGCATGAATGCGCTGTCGGCAAACGGCACGGGGCTCACCGATCCCATACCTCCGGTGTTGAGGCCGGTGTCGCCCTCGCCGATGCGCTTGTAGTCCTTGGCCTCGGGCAGCATCAGGTAGTGCTCGCCGTCGGTGAGCACAAAGACGCTGAGTTCAATACCGCTCAAATACTCTTCTATGACCACGCTGGTGCTGGCAGCGCCGAACTTGCCGCCCAGCATCTCCTCAAGATGAGCCTTCGCCGTCTCCAGTCCGGGCTCTATCAACACCCCTTTTCCGGCAGCCAGTCCGTCGGCCTTCAACACATAGGGGGCCTGCAGGCTGTCGAGAAAAGCGTAGCCGTCGGCAACAGTCTCGCGGGTAAAGGTGCGGTACCGTGCGGTGGGTATGGCGTGGCGCGACATGAAAGCCTTGGCATAGTCTTTGCTGCCTTCAAGCATAGCGCCTTGGCGCTTAGGCCCAATCACTTTGACGTGGCGCAGAGCGTCGTGGTCGGCAAAGTGGTCGGCGATGCCGTCCACCAGCGGTGCCTCCGGTCCCACCACAAGCATCTCCACCCGCTGTTGCAACACAAAGTCGGCCACGGCGTTGAAGTCCATGGGGTCCAGTTGTACATTAGTGCCGCATTCGGCGGTTCCTGCATTGCCGGGAGCGATATAAAGCCGGTCGCAGCGGCTGCTTTGCACAATCTTGCGGGCGATGGCGTGTTCGCGTCCGCCCGAGCCCAAGAGAAGGATGTTCATCATGCTTTCAGAGATTGTTGATAAATGACCGGGAGAGGTGACAGGACTTCCGTCCGCGTTGCCGGTCCCTATTGTTTTTTGACAGGGTCGCTGGTCATGCCGATGCCCAGTTTTTTGAAAATCTTACGGTCCACCTCGCTGAGCATCTCGGTGGCGTGGCCTTGGCATCCTTGTAGCTGCGGTATGGCGGCCAGGGCACGGCGGCAATTCTCATCGTTCAACGAGAGCATGGAGAGCGCCACCAACGTCTCGTCGGAGTGCAGGCGCGGGTTGTGTCCGTGTAGCAGCTCCACTTTTGTGCGCTGTATGGGTTCAATCATCTCCTGCGGGATAAGTTTGACCGCGTGGTCAATGTGGGCAAGATGTTTCAAGACGTTGAGAATCAGCGCTGCGCTGGAACCCAACAGGTCGCTGGCGTGTGCGGTGATGATGGTGCCGTCGGACAGCTCGATGGCCGAGGCGGGACACTTCTCCAGCTCCTGACGCCGGTGTGCCGCCACAGTGGTGCGGCGGTCTTGCGTGCTTATTTTCGCCTGTTTCATAAGCAGCGCGATTTTCCCCACCTCATTCTCACTCGACTTGCCGTTGGCCAGATTGCAAAGCGCTGTATAGTAGCGGCGGATGATTTCATCCTTCGAGGCTTGGGCGCAGACATCGTCGTCGCTGATGCAGAACCCCGCCATATTCACTCCCATATCGGTGGGCGACTTGTAGGGATTTTCGCCGTAGATGCCTTCGAAGATGGCGTTCAGCACGGGGAATATCTCAATGTCGCGGTTATAGTTGACAGTGGTCTTGCCGTAAGCCTCCAGATGGAAAGGGTCGATCATATTCACGTCATTGAGGTCGGCGGTGGCGGCTTCATAGGCAATGTTGACAGGGTGTTTGAGAGGCAGGTTCCATACCGGGAACGTCTCAAACTTGGCATATCCGGCTTTTATGCCGCGTTTGTTTTCTTGGTAGAGTTGGCTCAGGCAGACAGCCATCTTGCCGCTGCCGGGGCCCGGGGCGGTGACCACTACCAGCGGACGCTCGGTCTGCACATAATCGTTGCGGCCAAAGCCTTCGTCGGAATCGATCAAGGCAACATTGGTCGGATAGCCTTCAATGGTGTAGTGGTAATAGACGGCAATGCCCATTCGCTCCAGGCGTTCGCGATAGGCGATGGCGCTCGATTGTCCGTTGAAATGCGTGATGACCACCGAGCCCACCATGAGGCCGCGGAGGATGAACTCTTCGCGCAGGCGCAGCACATCCACGTCGTAGGTGATGCCCAGGTCGCCGCGCACCTTGTTTTTCTCGATGTCCCGGGCGCTGATGACAATGACAATCTCGGCTTCGTCCTTGAGGTGCATCAGCATCTTGAGCTTGCTGTCGGGCTGAAATCCAGGCAATACACGACTGGCATGATAGTCGTCGAACAGTTTGCCTCCAAACTCAAGGTAGAGTTTGTCGCCAAACTGTCCGATGCGTTCCTTGATGTGTTCGGATTGGATCTTAAGATACTTGTTGTTGTCGAAACCGTGTTTCATTTTTCCGGGTGTTAGATGATAAAAGAATATGGTTGAAACGGGAATTGGATTTATAGGTGACGGTTTGAGTGTCCGTGGTCTTATAAAAACAAGCAAAAAAGCCAATTCATCTGAACTGGCTTTATGTGGATCTCGTCGGTCGAGAGTGTAGGACGATTTACATTGCGTTGACTTGTTTAGTCAGTTTCGACTTGAGATTGGCGGCCTTGTTCTTGTGGATAACCGAACGCTTGGCCAGCTTGTCGATGATGGAGACCATCTTGGGCAGTTTCTCGGTGGCGACAGCCTTGTCCTTCAGGGCGCGGAAGTCACGCAGCGCGTTGCGCATGGTCTTGGCGTAGTATCTGTTCTCCACTCTTCTTTTCTCGCTGGAACGGATTCTCTTTTTTGCAGAAATGTGATGTGCCATGATTTTAAATAGAAACTTTTTCTTTCTTGAAGTGTTTTGGTACTCCGAGCGGGATTCGAACCCGCGATTTTGAGAATGAAAATCTCACGTCCTGGGCCAACTAGACGATCGGAGCGCATATACCGTCAAAAGGCGATGCAAAGGTACGAATATTTTCGTATTTACCAAAATTTTTTCACCACCAGTTGGTTGAACACTTATTGCAATCAGTCTGTATCTGACTGGAAGCGAAAGCCCAACCGTTTTCCAGTGACAATGGATTTTTTATCCATGGTGGCCCGCATTTCGCCCACAGACACCATCTTCACTTCGTCGTAGGGAGGTGTCAGCAGGTCGAAATTGGTGGTATACTCGATGGCAGATTCAATGATGCTTTGCACCGTGCCGGTTTCGATGACAGAGGTGTTGAAATTGTTGTAGAGCATACCCAGCTCCCGTTTCCCCTCGATGAAATAATGCCGTTCGCGGTTGATAAAGACACGCCCGATAAGATATCCCAGGTCGTTGTCGCGCTGGTAGATGAACGAGTCGGCAAGAAAATTGTAGATATGTATGACTCCGCAATAAGAGCGGGTGGAGTCCTCACGGATATAGGGAGTCTTCATCACCTGGTGGTCGCGTGAGAATGCAAATATATTGCTATGCATCATAAACAGCAATATGTCGCCGCCGAAAGAGATTTGGAATTCGAAGTCGCCCCGGTCGGCAAACTCAAAACGGACGTTGCTTTGCTGTGAGCGCTTCTGTTCTTCAAATCGGGTGTTGATTTTCTGGGTGATGTCGCGGAATATATCGAAACTCTCGCGGGTGGCTCGATACACTTCTTCTTTGAGCTGGCTTTTTTCGAATACCAGCCGGGTCAGTTCCGGTTTGACTTGCATGTCGGTGTTTCTTGGGTTAGTGATACAGTTGTTACATTACGATCGGCGTTGTCCGGCCAGCAGCCCGCATGCTGCCATGATATCCTCGCCGCGCGATGCCCGCAGGGTGCAGGTGATGATCGAGGAGTTGTCCGCCGTCCTGCCGCCATGGCGGTTCAGATAGTCCTGGAAGGACTGAATCCTTTTGTCAGGTGAGGGGCGGAAAGGCATGCCGGGGGCGCTGTGGAAACGGATAAGATTGATACGGCACGGCAGCCCCTGCAACAGGTGCAGCAGGCCGTCGGCGTGACGCCGGCTGTCGTTGATGCCGTCAAACATGATATATTCGAACGAGACTCGCCGTTGTCCGCTCCAGTCGTAGCGGCGCAGCAGCGCCACTGTTTCGGCGACGGGGTAGGCTTTTTGTGCAGGCATCAGCTGCATCCGTTCGTCGCCGAAAGGGTTGTGCAGGCTGATGGCTAAGTGGCAGCGGCTCTCGTCCAAAAAACGCTGCAGGGCGGGGGTGATGCCCACCGACGACACCGTGATGCGCTTCGGGCTCCATCCCAGCCCCCATTCAGCAGTCAATATCTCCGTGGCGGCCAGCACACTGTCGTAATTGTCCATCGGCTCTCCCATGCCCATGAACACAATGTTCGTCAACCGGCTGTGTTCCTCGATGCCTGTCACTTGGCTCATGATGGCGCCGGCGTCGAGCTGTCCGTGGAACCCTTGCCTCCCGGTGACACAAAAGCGGCATCCCATCTTGCAGCCCCGTTGACACGACACGCAGAGTGTGGCCCGATCGGCATCGGGTATGAACACCGCCTCCACAGCTTGTGTGTCGCCGTCGTCATCGCAGTCAAAAAGATATTTGCGGGTGCCGTCTTTCGATGTCTGGCAGGCGCCGGGCGCCACATGCCTGACAACGGCTGTCTCGGCCAGCCGCCGGCGCGTGGCCATCGAGAGGTTGGTCATGTCGGCAATGTCTGTCACCTGTTTTACATAGAGCCAGTCGCATATCTGCCGGGCGGTATAGCGCGGAAAACCGAGCGTCCCGCACAGCTGCTGCAGCTGCGCCAACGTCAGGCCGAACAGGTTGGTCCTGCCACGATCAGAAGAGCCACAAGTCGCCATCCTCATGCTCAATTTCCTGGTTAAACTTGGTGCAGTCCAGCTCCGTGTCGAGCGGTTGGCTGGGCCGGTCGAAATCGCGGCGCGGAAAAGCCAGCCGTGGGTCGCGGTAGATACGTTGCATATAATAGCCGAAGATAGGCAGCGCCATCGAGGCCCCCTGTCCGTAGGTCATGTTGCGGAAATGGATGGAGCGCACCTCGCCGCCGGTCCAGATGGCGGTGGCCAGCTTGGGTGTGATGCCCACAAACCAGCAGTCCGAATTGTTTTGTGTGGTGCCGGTCTTGCCTGCGATGGCCGTGGTGTAATCATTCAAATGATACTTGTAGTTCAGCCGCACACCTGTTCCGCTTTCCACCACACCTTTCATCAGATGCAGCATCAGATAGGCGGTCTTCTCGCTGACGGCATCCTGGCGTGCCGGCGTGAACTGTTCCAACACAGCGCCCTTATTGTCCTCGATGCGCGTGATGAAAATGGGCTCGACATACTCACCCTTGTTGGCGAAAGTGGCCATAGCCCCGGCCATCTCATAGACCGTGATCTCGGGTGTGCCGACACAGATTGACGGCACCGCTTCGATCTTGCTCTTCACACCCATCTTGCGGGCGATATTGGCCACCTGCTGGGGCGACCCTTGCTTCATCAGATAGGCCGACACCCAGTTGATGGAATGCGCCAATGCCCATTTTAGCGTCACCATCTCTCCTTCGCGTTCGTGGCTCGAATTCTTCGGGCACCAGTCGGGGCCGTTCCATGTCTCGAAACAGACCTCCGAGTTGGGCACCTCGGTACAGGGAAACATACCCAGATCTTGCAGCGCCATCGTATAGACGAAAGGCTTGAAGGTCGATCCCACCTGACGGTGGCTCTTCACATTGTCGAATTTGAAATAGCGATAGTTGATGCCGCCCACATATGCCCGGACATAGCCGGTGCCGGGCTCTACCGACATCATGCCCGCATTGAGAAACTTCTTGTAGTAGAGCAGCGAGTCCCACGGCGACATCACGGTGTCGACCCAGTCGTGCGGGTTGTGTTTGGTGCGATAGGCAAAAACGCGCATTTTCACCTTATGGTCGAAAACCTCGCGTATTTCCTGCTCATTCATACCTCTGCGTTTCAGATGATGGTAGCGGTCGCTTTGGCGCATGGCCTGCGTGAGCAGTTTTTTCTGTTGCTCGGGAGTGATGCCCGAAAACGGATTGCCCTTGCGTGTAGCCAGCTCGCGGAAGAAAGCAGGCTGAATCTCCTCCGAGAAGTGCTGATAGACGGCTTCCTCCGCATATCGCTGCATCCGTGAGTCAATGGTGGTGTAGATACGCAACCCGTCCTTGTGCACATCATAGCGTTCGCCGTCGGGCTTGCGATGGTGCTTGCACCAGTCTTTCATATATTCGCGGATATATTCACGCAGATAGGTGGCCAGGCCCTCATTGTGGCTTTGCGGAGCATAATGGCTGATGTCAATAGGTACAGACTTCAGGCTGTCTGTCGTCGCATCGTCCAGATAGTCATAGCGGTTCATCTGGCTCAGCACCACGTTGCGCCGTTGCAGCGCATTATCGTAGTGCAGGATAGGGCTGTAGGCAGTGGGCGCTTTCAACAGACCCACCAGCATGGCCGCCTCAGGGACACTCAGCTCGGCCGGCGTCTTGTCAAAGAACGTCTTGGCGGCTGTCTTGATGCCATAGGCGTTGCTGCCGAAATCCACCGTATTGAAATACATGGTGATTATCTCCTGCTTGGAATAGTTGTGCTCCAGTTTGACAGCCACCACCCATTCTTTGAATTTGGAATAGATTGTGCCCAGCTTGCCTTTCTGTTCGCGGGGGAAAAGGTTCTTGGCCAGTTGCTGGGTGATTGTGCTGCCGCCGCCGCTGTTGCTGTGGCGTCCGATAAGCGTCTTGAAAAAGACACGGCCCAGACTTCTGGCATCGATGCCCGAGTGTTTATAGAAGCGGGCGTCCTCGGTGGCGACGAGGGCGTTGACCAGGTTGGTCGACAGTTCGTCATAACTCACATTCGACCTGTTCTCGATGCCGATGAACCCCAAAATCTCGCCGTCGCTGGCTATCACCTCGCTGGCTTGGTTGCTCCTGGGGTTCTCCAGCTCTTCGAAAGAAGGCATAAACCCCAGCCAGCCCAGCGACAACAGCAGAAAGAAAAGAAACACGAACATCCATATCCCGGCAAAAACCTTCCATAGAGTCTTATAGCTTTTCTTCTCCTGTGTGTCTGCCTCGCGTTTTTTATATGCCATAGTGATGCAATATTATAAATTTGTTTTCTCCATCCGCAGCCCGACATCCTTGATGCCGGCCATCTTGACGTCGCGCATACCGTGGGTCACTTCGAAACAGTATGAGCCCGTCATCGGAAAGCGTGTGTTGCGGCGGAAATAATAGCGGTTGTCCACATAGCGGCCGCTGAGTTTTCCATACCATTTCCCGGTCGGGTCGGCCAAGGGGCATTCCAGCGTGTCGGCTGCATAGGTGCTGTCGGGGAAGTGGGTGGTGATGAAGAAAAAAGCGTTGGCGTAGGGGAATGTCACCCCGACGCGCAGGTCAAAGAAGATATTATAGTACTGAGCGGTGTCTTCGATGTTCACGGTAAACGTCACGGGGTCGGTCATGACCCAGCCCTCCTCGTCGGTGCTCCGGTGGCCGTCGTAGAAAACATCGCTGTTGCAGGCCGTCAAAAGCCATGCGGCCGCCAGAAGCGACATTGCGTTGCAGATCCGATGCCTGTTCATGGTGTTGTGCTTTTGATTACTTACCATCGCGGGGTCCGTGCGTGTTGCGGTTGTTCTGTCCTTCGCGCGGGGGGCGCGGCGGCTTGCCGCCCTGTCCGCGCCGTTGTTCATTACCGCGTTGGCGGCCTTGTGCGCCGTTGTTGTTTTTGTGCTCATTGCTGGCAGGTCGGCGTTCACGCTCGTTGCGCCGTTTTCCGTCGCGCGTGTCGCCGCGCCGCTCACCTTCGTTGTCTCCGGCCTGGCTGTCGGCCATGCGGCTCAATTCCCGTTCCATCTCCAGATTGGCGGTTTCCTGTTCCAACGCCCCCGTCGACATCAGCTGCACCTGAAAATCCTCCAGACGTTCCGGGTACTCCTGGCGTTGGTTCATCTCGATAACCTGCTTCACCCGTTCGGCCGGGATGGCATAAAGGTCATTTTCACCTTCATAGGCATACCACATGATGCCGCGCAGGACATCAGTCTTCTTATAAAGTGCAAGGCCCTTTTTGAAGCGGATGGCGGTGCCTGCGGGCGGAAACGCCTTCAGTGCGTCGGCATAGACCTCATATTCAAAGTTCAGACAGCACTTCAGTTTTCCGCACTGTCCCGCCAGCTTCTGCGGGTTGGGCAGAATCTGCTGCGTCTTGGCCGCGTTGGTGGTCACCGACTTGAAGTTGGTGAGCCATGTGCTGCAGCACAGCTCGCGACCGCATGTGCCCAGTCCGCCCACTTTGCCGGCTTCCTGGCGCACGCCGATCTGCTTCATCTCGACGCGCACCTTGAAAGCGTCGGCCAACAATTTGATGAGGTCGCGAAAATCCACACGGTCGTCGGCGGTATAATAAAAAATCGCCTTGGCGTTGTCGCCCTGGTACTCCACGTCGTTGATCTTCATCTCAAGTCCCAGGTCGGCGGCAATACGGCGGGTCTTGAACAATGCCGGCCCCTCCTCGGCGACCGCCTGCGCCCATCGTTCAATGTCGTTCACTTTTGCACGGCGGAACAGTTTTTTGATATTTGCGTCGTCCGGGTTGACCTTGTGTTTCTTCATCTGCAACCGACACACCTCGCCCACGAGGCTCACAATGCCCACATCGTGGCCCGGTGTGCCTTCCACCGCCACCACGTCGCCGATACCGACGCTGATGCCGTCGGGAATGCGGAAGAAATCCTTCCGGTTGTTCTTAAAGCGTACCTCCACAATGTCAAACGGCACCTCGCTGGGTTGGCGTATTCCGTGCAGCCAGTCGCAGGCCGTCACCTTCGAGCATACAGCCATCTCGCTTTCGCTGACAGGCACATACGACTTCGGGCACTGCCTGCATCCCCGCGACAGAAACGCCGACGGGCGGTACTGTGGCCATGGCAGCGACGGGTCAGGCTCTAAATAAGGGTCTATCGACTTCTCGGGGGCGCTGTATTCGCCGAAAATATCGCGTTCATCCTCGTCGGATTTCTTTTGTTGTTCCTTCTTGGCCTTGCGGTCCCGGATAAACGCCTCCATCTCCTCGGCGGTGGCCATATCGTCATCCTCGGCGGCCGGTGCCGCCGGATATACCTCCTGCGGAGCCGGTTCCGCGGTCTCGTTCGGTGTCGTGTTGGTCTTAGGGGTCTCTATAGATTCATTCGGGTTCATCGGTTCTTAATCAATTTGCTGAGAGTGAAAGAGAGCTGCATGAAAGTAATCTTCGGGGCAGCGTTGCGCTCGATGGCATAGGCGGCGTCATTCAGGGCGCGGTATATCTGTTCCGCATTGCGGATTGTAATCATCGACGGGAAGGCCGAGTCAAACCTCTCGTCACCCGTGTGCAGGCCGTTCGCCGTTCCGGCCATAGTGTGCAACAGGCATTGGCGCACCATCTCTGACGTATAGGCCAGAAAGTGTTTCTGCATTTCGCGCCCCATCGACGCGAGCCCGTCCACCTGATGCGACAGCTGGGCCATGTTCAGCTTGAAAAGCATCCGCATCCAGTTGACAAACAACGGTGCAAACTCCTCCGGCCATTCCGTCTGGCTTGTCACACGGGGCACCTCGATCTGCTGTGTGCGCGACAGGATGGTGGGCAGAATCGTTGCAGTGTTCTCAGCCACCATCAACAGCAGCGTCTTGTCCGCTGGCTCCTCCAGTGTCTTCAACAGCTTGTTGGCCGCCGTGCTGTTCATCCGTTCGGCCATCCAGATGATAATCGTCTTATACGACCCTTCATACGATTTGAGCGTCAGCGTCCGCACAATGTCGTCGGCATCCGATTCGCGCACAATCCCCTGCTGGTTGGCCACCCCCAGAAAGGCATACCATTCGTCAAGACTGCCGAAGGCGTGATGCTGCAACAAGAAAGAGCGGAACTCATTCCGCTGGTCGGCCGACGACTTCACCCCCTTGTTCGATTCTATGGAAGTGTTCGGGAAAAGCAGGTGCACATCGCTGTGAGTCAACTGTTCTATCTTACGGCAGTGGGCGCAAACGCCGCATGAGTCTGCCCGTAGCCCGTGCGCATCGGTCGTCGGGTCCATGTGCTGGCGGTCCGAGCAATAAATATACTGCGTATAGGCCAATGCCAGCGCCAGACTGCCGCTGGAGGTAGGCCCGTGCAACAACACCGCATGGGCAATGCGCCCAGCGTCCACACTCTCCGTCAGGTGGTTACATAAAACAGCCTGTCCTGCAATGTCTTTAAATCGCATACACTATGCAATTAACGTACAAAAGTACAAAAATATTGTCAATTGTCCAATACCCTTGCTGCGCAAATGCTGTCCGTTAGTTCAGCAAGGATGCGGTACAGAAAAAACAAAGAGATCCGCCCCCTCTCTCCCGGGCGCTACCACACCCAGTCCTCGTGCGTATAGGCGCTGTTTTCATTACCTTGCGCCTCGTAACCGTCGTCTTGTTGCGGCTCGTCCGGCTGGTCGAGAGAGAGTGCCGAGGCTGCGAATCCGGCCTCTGCCCTCACGGGGATAACACGTAGCTTCGGAGTCTCGTACAATTCTGTGAGTTGCATGATTCGGTGTCTTGTCAAAGAATGGTGCAAAGATATCAATAAATCAGCAGTTATATCGCGTGTCGGACTATTTTCTGCATCCGGAGCTCCTCCTACCGGATATGAAGTATCTTGTGTGTTTGGAGCGACAGACGCCAGCGGGGATGGTGCAGGCAGTAGTCGACGACCGCTTCGCGGTTGTCGACAGCCAGCCCGTTCTCTTCCCGTGCACAGGGCTGCAGATAATACACCGGGGCGTGGATGGCGTCGGCATAGCGCTCCACATCCTGGCCGACATAGACGACTTTCAGTTCATCGGCGCGGGTGAGCACCACCTCCCCCTCCTCCTTGGGCGAGAGGGTAACCCAGTCAATGCCGTCGGGCAGCGGCCGGGTGCCGTTGGTCTCGATCGCGATGGTATATCCGGCCCGGTGCAGCGCGTCGACCAGTGCGCCGTCGGCCTGCAGCGCGGGTTCGCCGCCGGTGAGCACAACGAAACGGGCGGGGTGGGGTTGCAGCTGCCGCAAAATCTCGTCGGCGGTCAGGGTGGCGCGGAGACGGAAGTCGGTGTCGCAGAACGGGCAGTGCAAGTTACATCCGCTGAAACGCACAAAAGCCGCCGGGCGGCCCGTATGGGCGCCCTCGCCTTGCAGCGAATAGAAAATCTCGTTGATACGGTAGCGTCTCATCGTTCTGTCGACGGGTTGCGTGTCGCTGTGTCAGCAGTCATCCTTTTCGTAGATAGCCAGACTCTCGTCGTTCTCGGCGACATCGACACGGTAACACTGCTCTATCTGGTCGCAGATCCAGCGTGCCAGATTCTCGGCGGTGGGGTTGGACGGCAGCACATCGTTGAGGAAGCGGTGGTCGAGCCTATCCTGAACAGCATGCTTGATGTGACTGAAATCGACGACCATGCCGTCATTGTTGAGTTCTTTCGCCTTGCAATAGACGGTGACAGTCCAGTTATGGCCGTGCAGCGAGCGGCACTTGCTCTCGTAAGGCAGCGTCAGTTGGTGTGCCGCCGATATGGTGAAGGTCTTTTTAATAAAATACATGGGTCTTCGTGAAAAATGAATAGCGATCTTATTCCTCCATTGCAGGGTCTTTCTGTCCCGCTGCGGCAAAAGCTTCACGGCGTTCGACGCAGGTGCCGCAGACACCGCAGGCATGCTCACCGCCTTTGTAGCACGACCAGGTGTGGCCGTAGTCGACGCCCAGCGCTGTGCCCCGTCGCACGATATCGGCCTTGGTGAGGCGGGTGTAGGGTGCGTCGAGGACCACCCCGTCGTAAGTGCCGGCGCTGATGGCGGCGCCCATAGCGTCGACAAAGGCGGGACGGCAGTCGGGATAAATGCTGTGGTCGCCGCTGTGGTTAGCCATCATGACCTGCCGCAGCCCCTCGCTCTCGGCCATTCCGGCGGCGATAGAGAGCATGATGCCGTTGCGGAACGGCACCACGGTGGAGTGCATGGACTGCTCGTCATACTTCTGCCCGGGCACTGCGTCGGCCCCTTCAAACAGTGCCGAACGGAAATGCTGCGCCATGAACCCCAGCGGTATCACCACCTGCCGGATGCCCAGCCGGGCGCAGTGCCAGCGGGCGCAGGCCAATTCGGCGTCATTGTGGTTGCTGCCATAGTGGAAACTGAGGGCCAGTGCGATGCGGTCGCGGTACTCGTAGAGCATCGTCGTCGAGTCGACCCCGCCGCTATAAATAAGGAGAGTGTCGGGTTTCATTGCGCGGATCGGTCCATTTGTGCTTCGATACGGTGCTGGCGCAGCGTCTGGTGCTGCGCGTCGGCATAGTTGGCAAAGGGCTGTATGCTGATCCCGCCGCGCGGTGTGAAGAGGCCGACAACTTCAATATAGCGGGGCTGCATAAGCTGCACCAAGTCATTGAGAATGATATTGACACAATCCTCGTGGAAGTCGCCGTGGTTACGAAACGAGAAAAGATAAAGTTTCAGCGATTTGGATTCGACCATCATCCGGTCCGGGATATAATTGATGACGATACGTGCGAAGTCGGGCTGTCCGGTCTTCGGACAGAGGGTGGTGAACTCCGGACAGTTCAGCGTGACCAGATAATCGTGGTCGACATGCTGGTTTTCAAAAGTCTCCAGCACCGACGGTGCGTAGTCGGTGAGATAATCGGTGTGCCCGTTGCCCAGCGACCGGAGGTCCTCCAGTTCAGAAAGAGTGCGCATGGTGTTTTCAGATTTTTTGTTCACGGAGCGGAAAAACAGTAGCGCTCCGGATAACGATTCCGCTGCAAAGATACGAAGAAAAACTCATACGCCTCATTCTTCGTCTGCCCGGCCTTGCGGGATATTGTTGAAGGCAATGCCGTACCGCCGCAGGCGGCGGTACTACGCTTCGTTCACTTGGATGCGGCGCACGTCGTCGGCGGTGATGCGCAGTGTGGTGCCGCGCCGTTCGGGCAGGGTGAACATGTAGTCCGTCATGAGGTGCTCCATGATGGAGCGCAGGCCGCGGGCGCCGAGCTTGTACTCGACAGCTGTGTCGACAATGGCGTTGAGGGCGTCGTCGTCGAATTGTAGCGCGACGTCGTCGATCTTGAACAGCATTGTGTACTGCTTGACGAGGGCGTTTTTGGGCTCGGTGAGGATGCGGACGAGGGCGTCGCGGTCGAGCGGGTTGAGGTGGGTGAGCATGGGGAAGCGCCCCACCAGTTCCGGGATGAGCCCATAGCGTTTGAGATCGAGGGGCAGCAGGTATCGCAGCATATCGTGGCGCTCAATCTCCTCACGTGTCTTGGTGCCGCTAAAGCCGATGACATTGGCCTTGATGCGCGAGGCGATGTGGCGTTCGATGCCGTCGAAAGCGCCGCCCGAGATAAATAATATGTTGCGTGTGTCGATGGCCACCATCTCCTGTTCGGGATGTTTCCGCCCGCCTTTGGGCGGCACATTGACCACGGCTCCCTCGAGCAACTTGAGCAACGCCTGCTGCACACCTTCTCCGCTGACGTCGCGTGTGATGGAGGGGTTGTCGCTCTTGCGGGCTATCTTGTCAATCTCGTCGATGAATACGATGCCGCGCTGGGCCGCCGCCACGTCATAGTTGGCGGCTTGCAGCAGCCGCACGAGGACATTCTCGACATCGTCGCCCACGTAGCCCGCCTCGGTGAGGGTGGTGGCGTCGGCGATGGCGAAAGGCACCTGCAGGATGCGGGCGATGGTGCGGGCCAGCAGCGTCTTGCCGGTGCCGGTCTCGCCCACGATGATGATATTGCTCTTCTCGATCTCCACATCGTCGGCATCGGTGTGTTCAGCGCTGTAATTGAGTCGTTTGTAGTGGTTGTAGACGGCCACGGAGAGCACCTTTTTGGCTGTCTCCTGGCCAATGACATATTGGTCCAGCACCGCCTTTATTTGCTGAGGGGTGGGGATGTCCGCCTGCTCTATGTGGAATGCGGGGGCGGCGGCAGGGTGGTTCGATTCAACAATCCGGTGCGCCTGGGTGGCGCAGCTGTCGCAGATAAAACCGTTCAGGCCGGCGATGAGCATGTGGGTCTGCGACTCGGGGCGGCCGCAGAATGAGCAGTGGTTTTCGGACGGTGTGTTGTGTGTTTTTTTTGCCATAGGAAGCAGAGGGGGGTGAAGAACTGTCGGGGGGATGAAGCACGTTTTCAGGTCACAGCAGCAGATTGCGTTCGGCATCCTGCCGGATGAAGACAAAAAGCATGATAGAGAACGCCAGCAGCGACGAGCCGCCATAGCTGAAGAAGGGCAGCGGGATGCCGATGACGGGCAGCAGGCCCAACACCATGCCCACATTGATAAGGAGGTGGATGAACAGGATGCTGGCCACCGAATAGCCGTAGAACCTGGCGAAAGTGGAACGTTGCCGTTCGGCCATGGATATCAGATGCACCAACAGGGCGACATAGAGGCCGATGAGCAGCGTGCTGCCTATAAAGCCCCACTCCTCACCGACGGTGCAGAAGATGAAGTCCGTCTCCTGTTCGGGCACGAAGTTGGCCTTGGTGATGGTTCCTTTCAAAAAGCCTTTGCCCGTCACGCCGCCCGACCCGATGGCTATCTTGGACTGATGCACGTTGTAGCCGGCCTGTTTGATGTCGTCGGTTTTGCCCAGCAGCACATAGATGCGGCTCTGCTGGTGCGGTTCGAGCACATGCTCAAATGCGAAGTCTACCGAGAAGATGAACAGACAGCAGGCCGCCAGCACACCCGCTGTGTGAAGGTAGTGGCGGCGGGAGCGCTTGCTGAGCCATACAAAAAGGTAGAAGAGACAGCACAGCAGCACGATGCCCATGAGCAGATATTGGTTGATGAGCAGCGCCAGCACAAAAAGCACGATGGCGGCGACACCTATCACAAAGAGCGCCGGCGAGAGCCCTTCGCGATAGAGCGGGATGAAAAAGCACAGAAAGACCAGTGCCGACCCGGTGTCGTGCTGCAACAGCACCAGCCCCATGGGAATGCCTATCAGCGCCAGCACGGTGAGTTGCACATTGCGTTTGTGTATGTCGACGTCGAGGCCGCTCATGTATTTTGCCACTGCCAGAGCCGTGGCGAATTTGGCAAACTCGGAGGGCTGCAGTTTGAACGACCCGATGTTGATCCACGACAAGCCGCCCTTGGTGGCGGTGCCGATGAAGAGCGTGGCCACAAGCAGCAGCAGCACAAGACCGTAAATGATGTATGACCCCTGAGAGAAGAAACGTGGCTCGATATAGAGCACCACTATCGCCAGCACCAGTGTGATGCCGATCCACAGCAGCTGCTTGCCGTGCTGTTGGCTGAGATCCCAGATGACGGCGTGGCTCTCATTGTAGCAGGCGGCATAGATGTTCACCCAGCCGAACAGGACGAGGATGAGATACAGGATAATGGTCAGTCTGTCGAATTTCAGATTCATATCGTCACCGTCTCTTTTTCTTGTTCTTGACCTTGTGTGCCAGGGGCAGCTTCTGGCAGGGCGCCGCCTCCATGTACTGCCGTTCCACGTCTTTTCGCTGCACCTCGCCCTTGAGGTATTTTTCGATTAAGAGTCCCGAGATGGGCGCCGCCCATGTGCCGCCGCCGCCGGCGGCATTTTCCACGTAGACGGCCACGGCGATGCGCGGGTTGTCCATGGGGGCGAAGGAGACGAAGACCGAGTGGTCGGCGCCCTTGTTCTCAGCCGTGCCAGTCTTGCCGCACACGTCGATGCCGGGCACATCGGCGCGGTGTCCGGTGCCGCCCGGGGCGTGCACCACGTCGTACATGCCGTGTACGGCAATGTCGAAATAGTCTTTCCGTATGCCCGTCTCGTGCCGCTGGCAAAAAGCATCGTTGCGGGTCGAGTCGGGGCCGTGGAAACGCACCAGGTGCGGAGTGATGTAATATCCGCGGTTGGCCACGATGCAGGCCAGGTTGGCCATCTGTAGCGGCACCACCAGCACCTCGCCCTGTCCGATACTGTTGGAATAGATGGTCGAAAAAGCCCAGCGGTCCTTGCCGTACCAGCGGTTGTAATAGGCGGTGTCGGGAATCATGCCGCTGCTCACATTGGGCAGGTCGATGTCGAGTCGTTGCCCGAAGCCGAACCGCAGCATATAGTCACGCCACATAGTGAGCCCGTACTGGCTGTCCTTGTAGATGTTTTTTTCGTGGCCCTGCTGGATGACCCGCTTGTAGGTGAAATAAAAATACGGGTTGCACGACATCTTGATGGCCTCCTGCACCGAACGGGCGGCAGGGTGGTTGTGGCACCCGATGACGGACTTGTCGCAGGGGAAGCCGGTCGACGGGGTGACGGCACCGATATTGAGCGCCGTCATGGCCTGGGCGACCTTGAAGATAGACCCGGGCGGATATTGCGCCTGCAAGGCACGGTTGAAGAGCGGTTTGGCAATGTCGTTGGAGAGCTTCTTGTAGTTGGCGCCGCGTGCGTTGCCCACCAGCAGGTTGGGGTCGTAGGCCGGTGCCGACACCAGCGCCAGCACCTCCCCGGTGGCAGGCTCGATGGCCACCACGCAGCCGCGTTTGTTGGCCATGATTTTTTCAGCATACTCCTGCAGGTCGGCATCGAGGGTGGTGTAGAGGTTGGAGCCTTCGACAGGCAGCGAGTCGAACTTGCCGTCCTGGTAGGAGCCTATCTCGCGGTTGTGTACATCGACCTGCATCACTTTAACCCCCTTCCGGCCCCGCAACAGTTCCTCATACGATTTTTCGAGCCCGCTGCGTCCGATATAGTCGCCGCGTTGGTAGTAGCTGTCGCGTTGCAGGTCGTTGTCGTTCACCTCGCCCACATAGCCCAGCACATGAGCCGCAATGGGTTTCTCGTAAATGCGTAGGGTTCGTTGCTGCACATAGAAGCCTTTGAACCGGTAAAGCTGGTTCTGCCAGCGTGCATATTCGGCCTTGGTGACCTGTTTCATGAAAAGCGACGGGGCATAGTGCGAATATTTCTTCGCCTTGTCCATCTGTGCGATGAAATCTTCACGGCTGATGCCCACCTGTTGGCAGAAGTAGGCGGTGTCAAGCCCTGCCACCATGCGCGGTATCACCATCAGGTCATAGACAATCTCGTTGTAGACCAGCAGCTTCCCATTCCTGTCGTAGACCAGGCCACGTGCCGGATACTGGGTGCGGTGGCGCAAGGCCTGCATGTCGGCCAGTTCACGGTATTCCGACGAGAATATCTGCAGCACCAGCAGGCGCACTACAAAGATTACGCCGACACTGATAAAGAGTATCTTCACTCCCAAGTTTCTGTCGGAATACTGCTTGGACATTCGTGTTGCAAAGGTACGATTTTTCCCTTGTTTATTTCATATTGTTTAAGGAAACTGCGCCCCACCCGGTCGATGAAGACACCGGTGGTGTCGTGCCAGCGGATGCCGTCGGTCAGATGGTGCAGGAAAGCGGCGGTGTCGACGGGCGGGCAGCGTGTGTCGCTGATGCGGTAGGTCATGCCTTCCAGCCGCAGCCGGCCGTCGAACCACTCGTGCAGCCGGTCGTAGGCATACTGTGTGAGGTAGCAGGGGCGCACGCCGTGCTGCTCCTCCAGCAGGGTGAAGAAACGGTCGTAGCCGATGAGGTTGATGTTCTCGCAGCGCACGTCGAGCCGGGCCCCTTCGACCTGTTGTGCATACCACAACGGGAATGTGTCGTTGTCGCCGAACGTGAAGAGCAACGCTCCCTTGTCGCACGAATGGAGGAGATTCATCGCCACGTCGCGAGCCACATAGCGCCGCGATCGGTCGTGGTCGTCCCAGTTGCCGCAGGCCGTCAGCACCGGCGCCGCTGTTACTGCCGCCACCGCTATTGTGGCGGTGAGCTTACGCCGGCCGGCCACACGCAGCAGCCAGACCGCTCCGGCCCCTGTCCACAGCGCCACGGCGTAGAAAGAGAGAATATAGGCATAGTCGCGTTCGCGCGGTTCGTAGCAGGGGTGGTTGAGGTAGATGTTGAGCAGCGGCCCGGCGGTGAAGAAGAGCAGTAGTGTGGCCCGGAACGCCGTGCGGTGGCGGCGCCGTTGGGCCGCCAGACCCGCCAACGCCAGCGCCATCGGCAGGAGATACCACACCGTGGCGTCGCGTCGCTCATTGTGGCGGGCGATGAAGTTGTCGCACAGATAGCGGCCGTACATGAAGCCCAGCTGATAGGTGACATAGTAGCGCAGGTTGCCCTTCAGCCCGTCTGTCCCGCCCGACCAGAGGGCGGCGTTGGCGTCGTCGTGGTCGCGGTGGCGCCACATGCGCGGGTAGAGCGGAGCTTTCTCATATTGCTTGCGCGTGATATAGGCATAGAAGCGCTCCGAATTGTCGGGGTTACCGCAGTTGAGAGGAGGATGGCCCGCCGCGCGGAGGGGCACGATGAGATAGGGGCTGAGCCCCGCCGAGAAGAGGAGCAACGCCAGCAGCATGAGCCTGGCCGTGTGGCCGCGCCGACGGCAACGGGTGATCCTGCGGCCGCGCCGTGTGGCCGCCACCACATACAGCACTGCCGGAAGCGTGAGCAGCGTGAGCTGGTGGACACATATCCCCATGCCCGTCAGCAGCGCCACCAGCAGCAGCCAGCGATCCGCGCCGGCATCGTCCGCACTGTCGCGCCAGCGCCAGGCGGCCCACAGGATGACGGCGGATATCAGTGAGACCAGGCTGTACACCTCGCTCTCAACGGCCGAAAACCAGGCGGTGTGACAGAACAGGTAGCAGAGGGCGCCCGCCACGGCGCCGAAGTGTACGCGGGGCCGGGCGGCCCGTCCTGTGCCCGCCATGCGCTCGATGGTCCAGTAGAGAAACATGACCGTCAATCCCGCCGCCACAGCCGACAGGGCGTTGCAACATAGCGCCACCCGTTCCACGTGGCTGCCGGCCAACAGGCAGAAGAGATGAGCCAGCAATTGGTAGAGCGGCGCTCCGGGAGGGTGGGGTATCTGAAGGTTGTAGGCCGTGGCGATGAATTCGCCGCAATCCCAAAAGCTCACCGTCGGCTCCAACGTGAGCAGATAAACCGTCACAGCCGTCAGCGCCAGCAGCCAACCGCAGAGATTGACAGCTTTCACCAGTTGACGACCGTTTTATTGAAGACGTCTTCGCTCAACTCGGTGACAATCTGTTCGACCAGCGCGTTCTCCACCGCCGAGAAGTCGCGTGTGGCGTCGTAGTCCTTATAACGTGTAAACGACTGTTCAAAATCGTCAGCGGGTGTGACAAGGTTGACAAACTTCACCTTGATGGTCACCGTAAGGCGGTTGGTGGCCACATTGTCATCGCTCGACAGCGACGAGGCCTGGGTGGTGTAGGAAGTGATTTCGCCCGACACCTGCAGGTCGCCGTCGCTGCCGGTGACGCTCAGCCGCGTCTGCGACTCGTAGAGGTTGTGCAGCGCGTCGTAGAGCTTTTGGCTGAGCTGCGGGTTGACAGTGGTGGCGTAGTTGGGGAATGGCTGCAGCGATAAGGTCTTGGCCTCGATGGGGATTGAGGCTCCCGTAAAGCTGTAGCCCCCTACGCACGACACCAATAGCGCCGTCGCCGCCAGCAGAAACGGCAACAGCCGCCGGCAGGCGGTGTGGCGGGCGATATGGTGCAGGGTGTCAGACATCGTGCGAGTCGTCGTCGATACGCTTCTCCTCTTCCAGCTGCCACAACATGTAGGAAGCCTGTTGCTCCAGGTAGTTGAGGATGTCTATTTTGATATTGAGGTTATTGACTTGGCTGATTTCTCCGACCAGTGCGTCAATCTTGATTTTGAAGTTGTTGTCCATGTTTTCAGAGATCTTTTTCCTGCCGTGGCGCGTAGATGTTTTAATCCAGATGCAAGTCGTGACCCATGCGGTCCTGTTTCGTCTTCAGGTATCGCTCGTTGTAGCGGTTGGGCTGGATGACGATGGGCACCGTCTCGACAATTTCGAGCCCGTAGCCTTCCAGTCCGCTGCGCTTGACGGGGTTGTTGGTCAGCAGGCGCATTTTGCGCACCCCTAAGTCGCGCAGCATCTGCGCTCCGATGCCGTAATCGCGCTCGTCGGCCTTGAAACCCAGCGCCAGGTTGGCGTCGACCGTGTCCATGCCCTGCTCCTGCAGGTGGTAGGCCTTGAGTTTGTTGACCAGGCCGATGCCGCGCCCCTCCTGACTCATGTAGAGGACTATGCCGCGCCCTTCCTGCTCAACCATGCGCATGGCTTCATGCAGCTGGTCGCCGCAGTCGCATTTGCAGCTGCCGAATATGTCGCCGGTGGCGCAGCTGGAGTGTACGCGCACCAACACCGGCTCGTCATCGCGCCACTCGCCTTTTGTAAGAGCCATGTGGGTGGTTCCGTTGTCGAGCTGGGTGTAGGCGATGAGCTTAAAGTTGCCCCAGCGGGTGGGCAGAAACACCTCTTCCTCCTTACGGATGAGCGTCTCGTGGGCCACACGGTAGGCGATGAGGTCTTTGATGGTGACAATCTTTATGCCGAAACGGCGGCTCACCTCCATCAGTTGGGGCAGCCGTGCCATGGTGCCGTCGTCGTTGATGATTTCGATGAGCGCTCCGGCAGGGTAGAGCCCGGCGAGACGAGCCAGGTCGACTGCCGCCTCGGTGTGGCCGGCACGCACCAGCACACCGCCATTGCGGGCCCGCAACGGGTTGATGTGGCCCGGCCGGCCCAGGTCCGACGCTTGGGTGGCCGGGTCGGCGAGGGCCCGGATGGTGGTGGCGCGGTCGTACATCGACACCCCTGTCGTGCACCCTTTGCCCAGCAGGTCCACGGTGACAGTGAAGGGGGTGCCTAAAAGCGACGTGTTGTCGTGCACCTGCATGTCAAGGTTGAGCTCCTTGCACCGCTGTTCGGTGATCGGGGCGCAGAGCACGCCGCGGCCGTTTTTGAGCATGAAGTTGACATGCTCGGGTGTGATCATCTCGGCGGCGATAATGAAATCGCCCTCATTCTCGCGGTCCTCGTCGTCGACGACAATCACAAATTTGCCTGCTTTGAAATCAGCGATGGCTTCTTCTATTGTGTTCAGTTTTATCTCCATAGTGGTCTGTGGTGAAAGGCGGTGCTCCAGTCCGCAGGTGCAAAGATACATTTTTTTGCCGTGTCACGACCCGCAGATCAGGCCGGCCTCCTCCCACGACTGCATGATGGCCTCGGCGTCGTGTCGCGCCGCCGCTTCGTCAATGGCATATTCCTGTACCAGCAGGGCGGCCAGGCGCTCCGCGTCGAAATCGTTGCCGGCGACGCTCCGCCACAGGTAGGCGGCGCTGTGGTTCATCACCATCAGCTTGTTGAAGTTGACGTGGCTGGCACCCTCGGCGGTGAGGATATATTCGTCGCCCAGTTGGCGTAGTTTGAATCCGGATTTCTGTCTCATGGGTGATTTATGATGGGGTGATTCCTTTACTGTTCTCATAGCACTCTTCGCATGACGGCCAGCGTGCAGCGCCGCATCCAGCGCGGTAGCGCCAGCCAGACACGGGCGTCGGGCACACGCCGTTCTCTGCCCGACGGCGAGACGATGGCTTCTACCTTGCCGGCGATGTGTGACGTAAGGCAATGCTCGGTGCGTCCCAGGTTCCCGTCGCCGGCCAGCGTCACGTTTTCGCCGTCGATGGCGGCGATGCGGTGCAACACGTAGCAGTCGGGCGCCACCTCGGCCAGCACCGCGTCGCCTGCGGCGTAGCGTCCGCAACGCGCCAGCCGCACACTGTCGCGACCGCCGCGGATAAAGGGCAGCATGCTGTACCCTTTGGTGGAAAGGGTCACCTGCTTGCCGTCTTGCAGCAGGCCGCCGACCTCTTTGAGCAAGATGGCGTTGGGTATCTCCACCACCGCTTTGCCCAGTGGCGCCGCGGCGGCCACGGTGTTGTGGCAGAGCCGTGCGGCGGCGTGGTCGGGCAGGCAACGCAGATGATAGCAAGGCACCTGCGTCAGCAGGGCCGACAGTGTGGCGTGCATGCTGTCGGCGGTGTCGCTGTCGTGCTTCAAGCCCGACGACGACGAGAGCAGCGCGGCATAGGCTTCGGGCAGCGCAAGCCGTTCGATGGCGTTACAGGGGGCTTGCTCAAGGTCGACGATGGCGCCTGCCGGCGCGTCACGGTTGACGTAGCAGGGTGTCTTGCCGCTCCAAGGAGTGCCGTACACGCGCACTGTGCCGTCGTCGGCGACCCGCAGCACCGGGTTGTCGTCGTTGAGCAGGGTCACACCGGGTATGGTCTCCATCCACAGGCGGCTGTGCGTGCTCTTGCCGGTGCCGCTGACGCCGAGGAAGAGATATCCGCAGCCGTTCGAGACGACCGTCGAGGCATGCATGAGCAGTGTCCGGCGGTCGGCCGTGAAGAGCGCGTAGAGCAGCATGAGACTGCTGTTGACGACAAAACTGCGCTGCCGTGTGTCCAAGCATTGCAGCGCGGCGGTGCGTCCGCCGCGGTCCGCCAGCAGCCGCGCACAGGGGGGCGTCCCGGCGGCAGGCGCCAGGGTGAAGCAGAGCCCCCTGCGTCTGCCACTGTCCCAGGTGGCTTCGTAGATCCCGACGTGGGCCGTGTCGTCCTCCGCGTCACGGGGCAGGGCGACGGCTGTCAACTCCAGTTCGGGCAGCGCATCGGTCTCTTCGAGCGTAAAAAGCGGCACACCCGCCGGCGCCTCGAAAGGGGCGTAATTGCCCGGCAGGGCCCCGTCGCGCAGCGACACGGCAAACAGGTGGCCTCCTACAGAACAGAAATGTCGAGCCGTCATGGATCCCGTAAATAGGAATGCAAAATTACAAAAAGAAGTTCAATTGGTTTTCTGACGGCAGGCTCAATTTTATCAGTAAAGAAAAATATTGTACCTTTGCAGGGATATAAACCGAACTCCAAACATTCAAAACCATGTATACAAAATTCCAACAGCATCTTCAGAAAGAGTTGGCCGACATCGAGGCTGCCGGTCTGTACAAACATGAACGCATCATCGAGAGCCCGCAGGGAGCCGAGATTATGGTGAAAGGCAAAAAGTGCCTGAACTTCTGCGCCAACAACTATCTGGGCCTGGCGGACAACCCCGAGTTGATCGAGGCTGCAAAAAAAGGCATGGACGCCCGTGGCTACGGTATGGCCAGCGTGCGTTTCATCTGCGGATGCCAGGATCTCCACAAACAGCTTGAAAAGAAGATTGCCGAGTTTTTCGGCACTGAGGACACCATTCTCTATGCCGCCTGCTTCGACGCCAACGGCGGTGTCTTCGAGCCGCTGCTCACCGAAGAGGACGCCATCATCAGCGACGCCCTCAACCATGCCTCCATCATCGACGGCGTGCGTCTGTGCAAGGCACAGCGCTATCGCTACGCCAACGCCGACATGGCCGACCTCGAGGAGCAGCTCAAGGCGGCTCAGAAAAACCGCTTCCGCGTCATCGTCACCGACGGTGTCTTTTCCATGGACGGCAACGTCTGCCCGCTCGACAAAATCTATGCCCTGGCCCAGAAATACGACGCCATGGTGATGGTCGACGAAAGCCACAGCGCCGGCGTGGTCGGCAAGACCGGCCGCGGTGTCACAGAGCGCTACAACCTGCGCGGCCAGATCGAGATACTGACCGGCACACTGGGCAAGGCCTTCGGCGGCGCCATGGGCGGCTTCACCACAGGCCGCAAGGAAATCATCGACATGCTGCGCCAGCGCAGCCGTCCCTATCTCTTCTCCAACTCCATGGCTCCGGGCCTCGTGGCCGCCGGCATCCGTATGTTTGAGATGATGAGCGAGACCAACACCCTGCAGGACAAGCTGCACGAAAACACCGACTACTTCCTGCGCCGCATGAAAGAAGAGGGCTTCGACTGCAAACCCAGCGAGAGCGCCATCTGCGCCGTCATGATCTACGACGCTGCCAAGAGCCAGCAGTATGCCGCCAAGATGCAGGAAGAGGGCATCTTCGTCACCGGCTTCTACTATCCCGTGGTGCCAAAAGGCCAGGCCCGCATCCGCGTGCAGATCAGCGCCGCCCACGAGCACGAGCACCTCGACAAGTGCATCGAGGCCTTCAAGAAAGTCCGCAAGGAAATCGAGGGCTGAGACACCTCTGCAGCAAAATGACACGAAGGGTGGGCGCACACAGCCCACCCTTCTTCTTTTTACAGTGGTGGCAATAAAAAGCCACAGTCGGGCGTTATATTCTCCACTACGGGAACCGAAATGACCAATCTAAAATCACTGATATGAAGAAACTAAACATTTATTTGATTGTCACCGCATTGTTATTGATGGTGCTGGGAGTCGCCTGTATGATTCATCCGGGCGAGATTTTTGTCTCCATGGCGTGGTTGGCCGGCCTGCTCATCCTGTTGTCGGGCTGCTCGACATTGCTTTTCGGCCTGCGTGCGCAACGCCTGCTGCCCAACGCGGGCTCGACAACCCTGCTGGGTGTGCTCCAGATCATCGTGGGCCTCATCTTCTTCAGCAACGGCTTCATCGCCGCCGGAACCATGGTGGTGGTCTTCTCGCTGTGGGTGATGTTCGAGGGCATCTCGCTGTGGGTGCTGGCGTTCGACTACAAGCGTGGCGGCTACACCAAATGGTGGGTCATGTTGCTGCTGGGTTTTTGCAGCATGGTGCTGGGCTTTCTGGCGCTGCACAACCCGTCGACGACAGGGTCGGTGCTCGGCTTCCTCATCGGCACCGGCATCTTCGCCAACGGTGTGGTGCGCCTGGTGGCCCTGGTGGCCTTGAAGCACATCGGCAACCGCTTGCGCGACCTTCGCGAAAGTGCCACGGCCATCCCCATTGACGATGTCAACCCGGACTCCGCCGTGTCGGACAATTAAGCCCCGCTTGATGTTATGCAGCGAGGGCGGCCGGCAACAATGCCGGCCGCCCTCGCTGCATTTGTCCAATGGCGCTGCCGCAGGCCTCCCGGCGGACAAAGGAGCCTTGCCGGTGCCATTTTCTTTGAAAACAGTCCTCTTTTTCAGTTTTATTTTGTATTTTCGTAGATTCTAATCGAGGCGGCCTGATTCCGCAAAAACAAGGTTGATTGTCGGTTAGAGAAAGAAAGCCTCATTTTAAGCGATAATATTAACTTCAAAATAACTATGAAAAGGATACTTATTGTTGGTGCAGGCGGTCAGATCGGCTCCGAACTCACCCGCACCCTGCGCGACATCTATGGTGACAACAATGTGGTCTGCAGCGACCTCCGCCCGCTCAAGGGCGACCCCTACGAGCGGGGCCCCGTCGAGCGCATCGACTCGACCCAGATCATGCAGATAGCCGCTGCCGTCAAGCAGTACAACATCGACACCATCTACAACCTCGCCGCCATCCTGTCGGCCACCGCCGAGCTCAACCCCATGCTGGGCTGGAACGTCGGCATCGGCAGCCTCGTCAACTGCCTCGAGGTGGCCCGCCTCTTCGGCTGCGCCGTCTTCACCCCCAGCTCCATCGGAGCCTTCGGCCCCTCCACGCCGCACGACAACACGCCGCAGGACACCATCCAGCGCCCCAACACCATCTACGGTGTCACCAAAGTCACCGGCGAGCTCCTCTCCGACTACTATTTCACCCGTTTCGGCGTCGACACCCGCAGCGTCCGCTTCCCGGGCCTCATCAGCTACCAGACCCTTCCGGGTGGCGGCACCACCGACTATGCTGTGGAAATCTACTACGCCGCCGTCAAAGGCGAGAAATTCGTCTGCCCGCTCAAGAAAGGCACCTACATGGACATGATGTACATGCCCGACGCGCTGAAAGCCATGGTCGACATCATGGAGGCCGACCCTGCCAAGCTGGTCCATCGTAACAGCTTCAACGTCACCTCGATGAGCTTCGACCCCGAAATCATCTACAATGCCATCCGCAAGCACTACCCCGCCTTCGAGATGGTCTACGAGCCCGAGCCCGTCAAGCAAGCCATCGCCGACAGCTGGCCCGACAAGATGGACGACAGCTGCGCCCGCAACGAGTGGGGCTGGAACCCACAGTACGACCTCGAGCGCATGACCGAGGACATGATACTCAACCTGAAGAAAAAACTGCTTTGATTGAGTCGCCCAAGTCAAACCCTGACGCGCCAGCCATCCGGCCGGCGCGTTTTTTTTGCCACATATCGGAAAAATTCGTATCATTGCAATCCGTTTGACAACAATAAAACAGCAAACAATATGAAACTTAACCGTATCTTGGCGGCAGCGTTCTTCGGAGCCGCCCTTCTGGCCGGTTCCGTGGCCGACGCCTGCACCAATTTCCTTTTCACCAAAGGTGCCACTAAGGACGGCAGCACCATGATCACCTATGCCGCCGACAGTCACACCCTCTACGGCGAACTTTACTACCGCAAGGCCGCCGACTATCCCGCGGGCACCATGTTCATGCTCGTCGACTGGGACAGCGGACGCCAGCTGTTCGAAATTCCCCAGGTGGCCCACACCTACAGCGTGGTGGGCAACATCAACGAATACCAGCTGGCCATCGGCGAAACCACCTACGGCGGCCGAGAGGAGTGCTGGAAAGAGCCGGTCAAGGGCATCGACTATGGCTCGCTCATCTACGTCACCCTGCAGCGTGCCAAAAACGCCCGCGAAGCCATTTGGTGGATGACCAAACTGGTGGCCGACTACGGTTACTGCAGCGAGGGTGAGAGCTTCTCCATCGCCGACCCCGACGAGGTCTGGATTCTGGAGCTGATCGGCAAGCGCTCCACCCCCGTCCAAGCCGACCTGGCCAAGAAACTGAAATACAAATACACCGACGGAGCTGTCTGGGTGGCCCGCCGCATACCCGACGGCTACGTCAGCGGCCATGCCAACCAGGCCCGCATCACCCGCTTCCCGCAGGAGGGCAAGCGCTTCAGCAAGGCCAAAGGCAAAGGGCTCCACAGCACCATCAGCAGCGCCCATATGAGCTACCTCTACGAGCCCGAGGTGGAATGTATCTACTCCGCCGAAGTCGTCACCTACGCCCGTGCCTGCGGCTGGTTCGACGGCAAGGACGAGGACTTCTCGTTCGCCGACACCTACGCCCCGCTCACCTTCAGCGCCATGCGCGGCTGCGACGCCCGTGTCTACGCCATGTTCCGCCGTGTGGCCTCCGGCATGGAGCGCTACGAAAAATACGCCATGGGCGACGCCACCGCCGAGCGCTTGCCGCTCTGGATCAAACCCGACCACAAAATCGACGTGCTCGAAGCCATGGCCCTGATGCGCGACCACTACGAGGGCACCTCCATGGACATGAGCAAAGACCTCGGCGCAGGCCCCTTCAACTGCCCCTACCGCTGGCGTCCCATGGGCTTCGAACTCGACGGACACACCTACGTCCACGAGCGTGCCACCTCCACCCAGCAGACCGGCTTCTCCTTCGTGGCCCAGTGCCGCGGCTGGCTGCCCTCCAAAATAGGCGGCATCCTCTGGTTCGGCGTCGACGACACCTACTCCACCGTCTACTGCCCCATGTACTGCGGCATCACCGAAATCCCCCTCTGCTTCCGCGAGGGCAACGGCGACATGGTCACCTACAGCGAAACCTCAGCCTTCTGGCTCTTCAACCGCGTCAGCAACTTCCTCTACAGCCGTTACAGCGACATGATAAAAGATGTGCAGGGCGTGCAAAACAGCCTGGAAAAGCACTATGCAGAGGCAGTGCACAAATTCGACAAACGTGCCGCCCAGAACGAGGGTGAGGCCCTCGAACGCCTGCTCAACGACTTCTCCAACCGTCAGGCCGAAGAGATGATGCTTGAGTGGAACAACCTCGACCGCTACCTGCTCGTCAAATACATGGACGGCAACATCAAAAAAGAGAAAAACGGCAGTTTCGAGCGCACCGCCACCGGCCAGGCCGCCTTCCCCCTGCAGCCCCACTACCGCGAAGCGTGGCAGCGCATGATCGTCAACGACCACGGCGACGTCATCCGCGAAAAATAGCCTCCCTGCCCCAGCGGCAATCCAACCCTCGAAAGCCGGTTTCCAAGAGCCTCAGCCCTCGGAAACCGGCTTTCCCGTCAACCCGCCACGCAATGACTTTTGCACACGATTCCTTTCTGCCTTCTAAAATGACAACTTTTCTAATCTAAATCACATCCCAAAACACGCCGATTTCTCCGCTATCTTCGCCGACTTCATCCATTCCGTTCAACTGAAACCGAATCGTCGTCCTCGCAAAATCTTGGATTTCGACTTCCCTAAAAACAAATTCTTCGTACATTTTCCTTGAGTTGCTGCATTCACTTGTTAAATCCACCAACAATATTTTCCTTGTAAAAATTACCATATTTGGGAATTTTGACTTATCTTTGCAGCGTCAGAGTACAAAACTATTCGCAGCATGAAAGTAACTTTTAGTGACATCGCGTTATCTGAATTGTACGAGACAGGCAAAACCAAGGATAGAAAATACAAACAAATATGCAAGAATAAGAAACTGGTTGACGGCTATATTAAGGCAGTGCGCATCATGTATGATGTAGATTCTACTGAAGATTTGAAGCACTTCAGTTTTCTTCATTACGAAAAGTTGAAGTATCAACGTGACGAGCCTAAAAGTTCGGTAAGACTTGTAAATGGAATGGTTGAACGCCTGTTGTTTGTAGAAACAAATGACGGTATTGAGGTCGAATTAATAGAAATAGATAGTACGCATTATGGCAACAAAAACTAACAGATTAGTTCCTGCCAGGGCAATACACCCAGGAGAAATCTTGCGTGATGAGCTGCAGGAACGTGGTATCAAGCAAAAGGATTTTGCCCAAATGATTGGTGTGCAGTCAACTGTATTCCTTTTAAGACATGGATGAATCTGCACAATGGCTATGTGTACGACTGCAAGGCATTGGAAGAAAGACAGACCGAAGAGCAACAAGCTATTGCTTTTGAAAAGGCGTGTTCGGAAATTTTTAACTTGAATTTGTTATACAAAAAGCTTAGAATGTCTATCCTCCCTTGCCTTGAACGAGTAGTTAAAGTTAAGGAAATGTTTTCTTTCGACCTATTGTCTTCCACAGAACTTAGATTACAAGTTGCAGGCTTATACAAGCATAGTGAGAAGGTGCAGATAGATGAGAAAAACATGCAAACATGGCTACTGTTGAATTGGCTGGCAACTTCAAAAACGAAAGCTCAAGCAATCTACGAGAAAGGAAATGGCCTAAAAGCAGCAGATTCTATTGCAAAAATGGCTAATGCTCGCACTCTTTCCGTTCAGTCAATGAGAGATTGTCTAAACCAATTCGGAATCTTATATGTGGAGGTCGAGAAATTGGATAAGGTGCCTGTTGACGCCTATAGCACTATTGTGGATGGTCACCCAGCTGTGACTGTGACATATCGTTATAATGATATGGACAAGCTGGCTTTTGATGTTCTACATGAATTATGTCATATCGAAAAACATCTTTCAGAAGAACAAAAAGCCTTTATTTCTATGGAGGGCACCTTATACTCCACCGACTCCAGAGAGAAAGAGGCGAATGAGTTTGCCCGGCAACAGCTTATACCAGACGACATTTGGACTGGAATTTTACGAGTTGGCAGCAGCAGCCTCTCTCCACACAAGATTGTGAAGACCATAGCCCAGGAAGCATCTAATCGCGGTATCAGCCCGTCTATAGCTATTTCAAGATATAAGCATGATGCCAACTGGTACAACACGTCGGCATATAGATCTCCTAAGATACACTGATAAGATAATAGTATAAGAAAAAGCGAGGTCGTCCTCGTTTTTTTTTCGTTCTGTGCCATAAACACCCCTTGCAAAAGATGAAAGCCCAATTGAAAATCTTGGGAGTTTTCCATTGAAAATCCCAGGAATTTTAGGGGCTCACTTCTGAAAACGGGCCAGCCTGGACATGATGAGTTCCATATATGCAGACTTCATGTCTTCGCTGAGGAAGGAATCCTGAATGAGGGTTTGCCACTTTGGGAGAGCCTTATGAAGTTCTGAAATAAGACGCTGCACCACGTTCTCTTCCAGCCCCATTGTCTTTGCCGCACTTAGGAAATCGTCCATACGAAGGTTTGCTCTTTTTCCAGAAAGGGGTAGTGCCAACTCCTCTTTGTCCTTTGGGTTGGCAATAGCAGCGTTAAGGAGGTCATAGGCTGGCGACAACTGATATTTCTCAGAAGGACGATAGAGCGAGAAGTTCTTCAGGTGCATATCGTTGTTGCCAGTCACAAAGCAGAAAAGCAAGAGCTGCATATAGTTCGTCAGATCGAGTTTAGGGGTGTTGCTATATTGCGCTATTGTCTTTGCGATCTGCTCGTGCGAGCCCTTGTATTTATACTCTGTCGGGTGCAACGTTAGTTGGCACATGTCCTCCATGTCTATCTTCTCACCTTTCTTGGTGCGGTCAATGCGCTTGGTAATGTAACCGAGTTTTCTGTCGGCCAAACGAATGAGGCTATGAGGTACGACGCTTATCTTTGCTGCTTCAGCAAGGTGCATCGTCAGGTCTTCGTTTTCGGGCAACTGCGGATAACCATCTGTCTGAGGTTTGAAGATATAGTCACCCCAAAGTCCCACGATGGTCAGTCGGCTGCAGCCCTCATATTTACTGAGGTTCAGTGACAGCTTGGGCTGAACGCCCGTTAGTGAAGTCTGGTCGCGTATGACCTGCTCAGCCAGGCGATCAAGGTCTTCATGCCGATATTCCATTGATGGGATATCTTTTGTCCTGAAGAACTTCCGGACGCAACCTGGATGGAACTCTTTCTGGCCTTCCTCCAGAGGTTGATAACAATACAGACACTTACACATCATCCGCCTCCTTCCTTATTATGGGTACGACACTGACAGATCCGATGCAATCCTTGCAGCACAGCAGCAGTAACGACATGCGGTCGAGGATGCTGATGTCGGTGTTGCGGAGCGCCACATCGAGCAACCATCCTTCGGGTATCAGTCCGTCAAAGAACGGAAATAGCACGGGACTGACAAAGGCATCCGTCTGTAATGGAAGTGTCAGACTCACAGGCAGCACATCCTCACGAGCGAGATACGCTTCATCATAACAAAAGCGGTATTCGCCACCTTCTTCTGTTAAGATGCCTGCAAGAATGTCTTTGCGGTATATTTCTGCTTGCCTCATTGCTTGGGTGTTGCCGTTAGTTCGTAGTTAAACAAATCAAGTAGTTGGTTTACCTTATCCATCCTCAGAGTCGGCTTTCCTTGCTCCAGATTTCTGACGAAGCAAAGTCCCACGCCCGACTTCAAGGCGAGGTCTTCTTGTGTAAGGCCATATTCCTTGCGCAAAGCCTTTACCACTACTGATAACTTTGTCTTCTCCATATAAATTATATTATTTCGAATGCAAAATTACAATATTATTTGCAAATTACATCATTTCTAATATAAAAAGTCTAATGCTTAACATTTTTATATGGTTTCAACTATTATAGTTTTTCTATTTCTTTCGGTGATTTGTGACGATTTTATTCGGTCATTTGGAAAATTGGTGAATCCGGATGAGGCCTTTTCTGTATAATCCTCAATGTCAGAACTGTCGTCTTCCGTTTGGCTACTTTCTTTGCTTGACAATGCAAAAAACTCAAATCTTTCGCGTTTGACCATTGCCGAAGCAATAATCAAGTGCAACTGTGCCATCTCGGCCTCTCCTGTCGCTGTAGGGGAACCGGACTTATGCTAATCGGTCGCGCCCTCTGAAGAGCCAGTGGGATAGAGTATAAAAATCATACTCGAAATAAATCACACTTTTCTGAATAGATCATCTGCTATTATCTGTTTATTGACTTTCCTTGCGTACATATTATTATGAAGACCGAAAGGTGTTACATAAACTATTGAAAAGGATTTCTTGGTGGATGTCACCTTCCTAAATGTACGGAGCCTTTGCTCTACATGGCTGGCATAGGTTTTTGTTATCTCGTATTCTCCACTTGCATATTTCATTTCACATACGCTTACGGTCTTATCATTTCTATCAATAAGCAAATCAATCTGAGCGCCAGTCTTCATGTCTTCGTCTGCATCTACATCATTAAGAACTGCTTCCGATGGACGATAAGCCCATGAACATGGCGAATGGAATGTTCCACTGATGCCCAAAGCGTTGACGATTTGTTCGATGTGATGCAGGCATACAGTCTCGAAAGAATAGCCGGACCATGCTGCATATTCGGGTGTACCCATCTTCTGGAGCCAGTAGTTCTTTCCGACATTACTCTTATCCTTCATAAAGTGAAGATAGAAGAGAGAAAATTGGTCTGTGAGTTGAAACATTTTGTTCTTCTTCTCTTTGCCGAATGGGTAGTATGAATGTATGAATTCACATGTTTCCAATTCTTTGAGCAACGTGGTGAAATTACCATTATTTAGCAGTCTTGTCTTGTTAATTAACTCAAGGCGCGTCATTCCTTTCCGGGCGCTGCTGAGCGCATTTATAACAGCAATATGATGCTCTGCCTTTTTGAATAGCGAGTCATAGAGCCGGTTAAACTCATCTGTCAACGCTCCACCATTAGTAAAACATAAGCTGTTGATATTCTCTGCCACGCTTTTGTCCTTGTCAAACAATGATAAATAATAGGCAACACCACCCACAGCCATGTAGCAGTCTATCATTTCCGGGCGCTCATAGTTGAAGCCTCTGCTCCGAAAATATTGCTCCATTTCTTCCAAACAGAATGGAGAAATCAACATTTTGTGAGTCACATGGTTATGTAGCCCTCCCCTGGAGTTAATCAGTTTGTTCAGCATCCATGAGGTGGCAGAACCACAGACGATTAGCTTTATATCCTTCCGATAGTATGCCCAGTTGTTCCAGAAATGTTCCAATGCCCCAAGGAATCTGGATTTCTGCGTGTCAAGCCATGGAAGTTCGTCAATGAAGATGATTTTTGCGCCACCCCCTTGCTTCTCAATATTTTTAGAGAGCATGCGAAACGCCTCTGTCCAATTCTGAGGCACACGGTTATCATCAAAATAATCCGATAATGCATACGAGAAATTCAGCAACTGCTCTCCAAGACGAGCATTTTCCTTACCCGTCATTCTAAAACAGAATTGCCCCTCCAAAAGCTCTTTAATAAGATATGTCTTACCAACACGTCGTCTTCCATAGATAGCTATAAACTCCGACTGTTCCGAAGAAAGATATTTCTTCAGCTCCATTATCTCTTTTTCACGACCTACAATAGATTTTTCCATCTCACTGCATTTATATTTTGACGCAAAGTTAATAAAAATATTAGATTGCGCCAAATAATAACCCTATAAACTGGCGTAATCTCAACTTTTTTGCCAGATTGTGCCAAGTTATAAACTATTTTGAAGCCTCTGCCATGAGTGCAGCACGTTCTTCCTCACACATTAGTACAAAGCATGAATGCCCAAATGAATTACTGACAACAGGTAATCATTTGGGCATTTTTATGTAAATGTTGGAAAAGTGTACAAAAAGAGGCAAAAACACCTTGGAAAAGTGTAATCACATCATTTAAATCCCAACGTCACACGTCGATAGCTGTACGAAAGCCAGTAACTTCGTTTCAAGGAGTCGGACAGGAAGGAATGATCAACAAGTTCCTTTGCCAATGGATGCTCCGTAGCAAAGAAATCCATTTCTCGTTTTATCAATCGTTCAGGCAAACCTATGCGATGTCCAAACTCCTCAAAGTCCTTACGGCCAACAGTTCTTGTATCAGATAACTTCATTCCCTCTTTGAACAAACCTTTGTCAAGGGCGAAAATGCGTGGCACACTCAAGTGGAGACTGGTGTTTATGAGGTCGTATGCTGGAGCAAGATGATATTCTCCGTCACCACGGTTGATGAGCGAGAAGTTCTTCATGTGGGCATCATCATTGAGGGTGAGGTAGTTGAACACGATGATACGGAAAAACTTCAGAATTTCTACGGGTGCAGCCTTAACATACTTGCGGATGATGTCTGCACATTCCTCATAACTCAGATTGCTATACTTGAAATCACTACCACCGTTGGCATTGGTCAATCCTGCCAGCGAGGCGAAATCTTCCTGACTATACTTTTGTCCATCAGGACCCACGTCAAAACGTCGGCACAGGTAGGCGGCTTCGCCATCACGGAAAAAACAGATAGAGTTGGCAGCCGTTTCGATTTGATAGACCTGAGAAGCCAACTGCATGGTCAGATGTTCATTGGCAGGACAATACTTGCGGTCAAGCAAGGCATATGATGATGGCGCCGGCTTCAAAATATATGTACCTCGTTCACCTTCGGCAGGCTTCATCAACTTGTTTTCAGTGTTCAAGACCAAACTCGCTTTGGGTTGTACGCCAGAAAGCGAGATTCGTCCTACATTCTTCAGATAGGCTTCATTGTCGGCACTTTCATTGTTGGGACTGTCAAAATCCAACACATGAAAAATCTCCTTCCCGTCAAACAATAGTTTTCGGGCTGCAGGGGAATAGGTGGTAAAACCTTCCTGCAAGGTAGATGGGCAAACGCAAAGTTCTATCATTTTCAAATCGGTTTTACGGTTACTGCTCCAATAGTATCATGCTGGGCTGTTGCTAACATAATGCCAAAATCATCGCTTTCATCGATATGTAGCAGCAGTGATTGCATCTGACGGTTTTCACCCTCAGAGAGCATATTAAAGAAATACGGGAAAAGATGTGCAGAACGATAAGGCTCTGTCCGTACTGGCATGGACAAACATACTGGTTCACCTTTATAATTCTCATCATAGGTGAACACATATTCCCTGGCATCGGTTTCCTGAAGTATGCCGGCTTCTAAATCATGAACGTAAACCTTACATTGTCTCATAGTCCAATTGCTTGATATTAACATCCATTTGAAGCCCTAACGTGTCGAGAATTGTCAGCAAGGTTGTCAACTGCGGATTACCTTCGCCACGTTCAATTGCTACAACGGTGTTTACAGCCACACTCGCCAAATCAGCCAACGTCTGTTGGTTGATGCCGAGTTTCTTTCTTCTTTCTTTGATGGCATTTCCAATTTCTTGCTGCGTCATAATCCCATTATATTGCGATTTCGGTACAAAGTTAGCAATAAATCTTCAAATACAAAGTCAAAATCGCAATAAAATGGCGATTTTGGCTTCGGATTACTTGAAAAGTTACATAATTTGTATAAAATCCCAATATAGTGCGATTTTTCAGCGAGAATCTTGCGTAAACAATGCGTAAACAAAATGGGTATGATGGCCTCAAATTTATGGTCTGGAGTTTCAAATTTCAAGCATCTTTAAATACGAATTTTTGAAACCTCCAGATTACAGTCTGTTGCTATCAACCACTATTTTACCCCAAAATTCTGCGTAAACAATGCGTAAACATTTTGTTTCAGTTAGTTGTATTTTTGATATTCAGAGAAAATCGCACTTTTGTAAATCGTTGATTTTCAGCCCACTCTTAAAGCGACGAAATGTCACTTTATGAGACTCATAATCTGGAGGTTCCGAGTTCAAACCGCCAAATAAAAAGTGTAAAATATAGAACATAGCAGAGATTATTTAATGACAGATGTAAGAAGTTGAAGATAAATCACTACCTTTGTACCATCAAAATTCGAATAGATGGAAGATATCAACAGAATTAAGATGGTGTTGTTCGAGAAGAAGAAAACGGCTCGATGGTTGGCAGGTGAAATGGGTGTCACTCCTTCAACTGTCAGCAAGTGGTGCACTAATACTTCTCAGCCCGATGTCGCCAGTCTGCTGAAAATATCCGATCTGTTAGAGGTGGATATAAAAGAACTGCTTGTGAGAGAATATAAGCAATATCTCTTGTCACAGGAATCAAAGTAAACATTGTTCAAACCGTCAAGAGGGTATATTCTTCAGACATGTATAGGCGTTTAGAAGATAAATCCACAAGAATGTGGCATTTAGGTTCAGTGGCTATATATCAAGAACGGATGACAAATATGATAATAAAGGGACATTGAATGATAGTATTCATTGATACAGAGGTGAATCCGAAGACGAAGAAGGTTGCGGATTATGGAGCGCTAAGGGAGGATGGAGCTGTGATGCACACTCACTCCAAGGCAGTTTTTGATGACTTTGTATCAAGATGTGACACGGTGTGTGGGCACAATATTATCAACCATGACCTGAAGTATACGGCATTGAGTGGCAAACCCGCGATTATCGATACGTTATTCTTGTCGCCGTTACTCTTCCCTAAGCGTCCATATCATCATTTGGTGAAGGACGACAAATTGCAAGTGGATGAGTTGAACAACCCTGTGAATGATTCGATAAAAGCCCGTGACTTGCTGAATGATGAAATTGCGGCATGGAACGAGTTAACTATAGATAGACAGGAAATCTACTACCAGCTGCTTCATCATACAACTGAGTTTGAAAGTTTTTTCAAATACATTCGATATGTTCCTACTTCTTCGCAATCATTTATTGGAAAAATTCTGAACACTCAACCGGATTGGTTGAAACTTATTTCAAAGGAATTTAAGAAGAAGGTGTGCAGCAATGCAGATTTAGAGGTGCTTGTCAAGCAATACCCCATAGAGTTGGCTTATTGCTTAGCTGTGATTGGTGCCGACGATATCTTTTCTATCACACCCGCTTGGGTGATACGCAACTATCCGCAGGTAGTCAACGTGATGAACCTGCTGTGCAACACATCGTGTGGCGATTGCGAATACTGCCGTCAGCGGTTGGATGCCCACTATGGACTGAAAGAATTCTTTGGTTATGATGAATTCCGTCTGTTTGATGGTGTTCCCATGCAGCAACAGGCGGTGGAGTCGGCCATTCGGGGAGAATCGCTGCTGACGATATTCCCCACTGGTGGAGGCAAGAGCCTTACCTTCCAGTTGCCAGCGTTGATGGTTGGTCGGAATACACAAGGACTGACGGTGGTCATCACGCCATTACAGTCGTTGATGAAAGACCAGGTGGACAATCTCGCTGCCCGTGGAATCAGCGAGGCAGTGACTATCAACGGACTGCTTGACCCCATAGAGCGAGCCACCGCCATTCAGCAGGTGGCAGATGGTACGGCAAATCTGCTATATATCGCCCCAGAGATGTTGCGTTCGAAAACCATTGAACGACTGCTTTTAGGCAGGAATGTGGTGCGCTTTGTGATTGACGAAGCCCACTGCTTCTCTGCATGGGGACATGATTTCCGTGTGGACTATTTGTATATTGGTGATTTCATCAAGCAGTTGCAGGAAAAGAAACAACAGGACAAGCCCATTGCCATCTCGTGTTTTACGGCAACCGCTAAGCAGAAGGTTATCAGCGATATCTGCGACTACTTTAGGGTAAAGTTAGGGTTGGAGTTAAAGGTCTTTGCGGCCAATGCCGAGCGCAAGAATCTGCGCTATTCGGTGCTCCATGCTGATACTGCAGACGAGAAATACAATCTGTTACGTTCGCTGATACTTGGACACAATTGTCCGACGATAGTTTATGTATCTCGAACCAGACGTACCAGGCAACTAGCAGAACATCTATTCAGTGACGGCATACGGGCATTGCCATTTAACGGCAAGATGGAAGCTGCCGAGAAGGTAAAAAATCAGAACGCCTTTATGAGTGGTGAGGCACAGGTCATCGTGGCCACTTCTGCCTTCGGAATGGGTGTTGACAAGAAAGATGTAGGATTGGTGGTTCACTATAATATCAGCGACTCGTTGGAGAATTATGTGCAGGAGGCCGGGCGTGCAGGACGTGACCCGCAGATGCGGGCCGAATGTTATGTGCTCTATGCCGATAGCGACCTGGACAAACACTTCATCCTGCTCAACCAGACCAAACTCAGCATTAGCGAGATCCAACAGGTGTGGAAAGCCATTAAAGACCTGACGGCCAAGCGTGACAAAGTGAGTTGCTCGCCATTGGACATTGCTAGACAAGCTGGATGGGGAGACGAGATAGACGATATCGAAACACGTGTGAAGGCCGCCATTGCTGCACTTGAAGATGCAGGATTTATTCAGCGAGGGAGCAACTCGCCACACATCTTTGCAACTGGCATAACGGTGAAGAATATGGATGAGGCCCGACGGAAATTGACCGTCTCGCCACTCTTCGACGAACAGTCGCGTGAGGAGGCTGCCCGCATCATCAAGTCGCTCATCAGTGCACGTGCCACAGCGGAAGGACGTGGAGCGGAAGCAGAAAGCCGAGTGGACTATCTGGCAGATATTCTTGGCATGAGCAAGGCGAACGTCATCAGGAATATCAACCTGATGCGACAGGACGGACTGCTGTCCGACAGTCATGACATGCAGGCCTGGGTCAGCAAAGGCACCTCTTTGCGTAATCTTGACATCGTACTGAAACTGGAGCAATACCTATTGCGGCGAATCGGGCAACAGTCGCATAGAATCAACTATAAGGAGTTGAATGAAGAAGCGCAGAAGGCAAATTTGACCTATTCGAATGTCAAGCGCCTGAGGATGCTGCTTCATTTCCTATCGCTGAAAGGCTATATCCACAAGCAGGAGCACGGATCAATTGGCAGTGTGAGCGTACGTTTACAAGACTCTATAGAAGCAGCAAATACCCGTTTTGAAAGGCGTACGGACATCTGCCGGTATATAGTGGAGACGCTGAGTGCCAAACGAGACAATAGCAAGGAAATGACAATAGTCAACTTCTCGGAGGTGGAACTGCTGCAACAGTTTATCGCTACTAAACAGGCTACGATATTTGAAAATCAAGAAAAAGAGAAGCCTACGATTGCCGACATCGAAGAAGCCTTGCTCTATCTCACCAAAATGGAGCTGATGAAGATTGAAGGTGGATTCATCGTCATCTACAACACCATGCAGATAGGACGTTTGGCCGACCGTCGAACACGTTATGGCAAGGAGCAATACCGACTGTTGGATGAGTTCTACAAACAGCGCATTCGCCAGATACATATCGTTGGAGAATATGCAAATCTGATGGTGCGCGACTACAACACGGCCCTTCAGTTCGTCAACGACTACTTCACGATGGACTTCCGCAAGTTTATCAATGACTACTTCAAAGAAGAACGACGGGCACAGATTGACCAAAACATCACACCTGCCAAATACAACCAACTCTTTGGCGAACTATCCCACCGCCAACTTGATATTATTGATGACAATCATTCGAAATACATCGTGGTGGCGGCAGGACCGGGGAGCGGTAAGACGCGGGTACTGGTGCATAAGTTAGCCTCGCTGTTGCTGTTGGAAGATGTTAAGCATGAACAGTTGTTGATGCTCACTTTTTCGCGGGCTGCAGCAACCGAATTCAAGAAGCGTCTCATCGACCTGGTGGGCAATGCTGCTCATTATGTAGATATCAAGACATTCCATTCCTATAGTTTCGACCTCATTGGCAAACAAGGAAGTTTGGACGAAGCAAAAGACGTGGTGCAGCGTGCGGCGGAAATGATAGAACGTGGCGAGGTGGAACCATCGAAGATAGCCAAGAGCGTATTGGTCATCGACGAAGCACAGGATATGGGGAAAGATGACTTTCGATTGGTGCAGGCCCTGATGCGACAAAACGAGGAGATGCGTGTCATCGCTGTGGGCGACGACGACCAGAACATCTATGCTTTCCGTGGTTCCGACTCCCGTTACATGCAGTCGCTTGTCAGCGAAGAGGGTGCCAAGTTGTATGAGATGACCGACAACTATCGTTCTGATCATGCCGTCGTGAGGTGCGCCAACCGTTTTGTACAACGCATACCCGGTCGTTTGAAACATACGTCTCTCCAATCTGCCATAGGCGAGGAAGGTAAGGTCGTTACATTGAAATCACTCATTGATGCAGAGATAAGTACCCAAGGTAGTACAGCCATCTTGACCCGCACCAACGAAGAGACCATGCAGTTTGCTTACGAATTGGAGCGTCGTGGACTGCATGCTACAGTTGCCCAATCAATGGGCGGTTTCCGCTTCGGCAATCTGGCAGAAGTAAGATATTTCCTTAAGCAACTCGGGAACAAAGAGGAAGCCATCATTTCCACCGAACGATGGCAAGAGGCTAAGCAACGCACACTTGAAGCATACGCCACAAGCACGTGCTTGAGTATCATGAAGCATTTTTTTGCCGACTTTGAAGTCACACACCATGCCTATTATCATAGCGACCTGCGTGAATACATTTTTGAGTCGAATATTGAAGATTTTATCGCAGCTGACGAACACTCGGTGTTTGTTAGCACTATACATAAAGCTAAAGGCCGTGAGTTTGATACGGTCTATCTGCTATCACCCGTTCCCGATGGTCGGGACATAAACGATATGCGGGCCTATTACGTAGGATTGACACGCGCCAAGAAGAATCTCTATCTCGTCACAGAACCGCCTGCTGACTATGCTGCCATTTCAATCGCCTTGAACATGCATGATGTCATCCTTGATTTCTTCAAAGTCCGCAAGAAGATTGTACTACAGCTCAGGAGCGGTGACAGTTTGCATTATCAAGACGGCTATTTACTCAATAAACAAGATGTCAGCATTGCAGCATTGTCAGCAGCAGGGAAGGAAAAATTGAAGGCGTGGACCGACAAGGGCTATGCTGTTGCGGGTGCGAAGGTTAGTTTTACATTGGCTTGGAGGCCTATGAACTCTCAAATAGAGTACGCTGTCTGCTTGGCTAATATTGATTTGTCAAAGGTGGAAGGTGATAACCGCTAATGTTTTTTGCATATGAAGACAGGAATATACGAACAAATAATCAATCAGTTGTTTGAAGAGAAAATCTCTTCGATTGACCAGAATCGATTTTATGTTGGAGAGCGGGTTATCAAGAAAGATGAGGTTGCGAAACTGCTATCAATGTACTTGACAAGTATCTTTGAACAGGTTCTTTCGGATGTGATTGATGCGGATGATGGCGAGGAAGAGGAGCAGACAGAGCATTCCGTTAAGAAGGGCCTGGACTTAGCTAATGCCATCATCAGGAAATTGGTCAATGAGTTTCATTTGGATTCGGGCAATTTGGTGTCCGCCCAAGCTAAAATTCTGACAGCAGTTATCGATAAGACACAGGCTGATTATCCCGATCTGGCAAAACGGCTGAAGGAGATGATGCCCTTAAAAGGCCTGGTAAATGGGTTTTTGTTCACGGGCAAGGGAATGAAGATGTACACCGAGCTGCAAAAGGAAATAGCCTCGGCAGATGAAATCAGACTAATGGTGTCGTTCATCAAAAAACGTGGCCTCGCTCTTATATTGCCCCAGTTGAAAGAGTTCACCCATAGAGGTGGACAACTGAAGGTAATCACCACCACATATATGCAAGCCACAGATTACGAGGCTGTTACTCAGTTAGCGTCTTTAAGGAACACAGAAATCAAGATTACCTACGACACTACCTCCGAGCGTCTGCATGCAAAAGCATACATTTTCCTGCGTAACACGGGTTTCAACACAGCATATATAGGTTCGTCGAATATCTCAGAGCAAGCTCTTGATACAGGCGCTGAATGGAACGTGAAGGTGACGCAGATGGAGCAGCCGCAGATGATGAAAACCATCATGGGCGCTTTCGATGCCTCGTGGTGGGCCGAAGGCTATGAAACATTTGTGGATGGTGAGGATAACGAGCGGCTGAAAACTGCCCTTAACGGTAAGGTTGACAACGAGATTGATTTCACAAATCTCAAAGGGCTGATACGCCCTTTTGACTATCAGCAGGAAATCTTAGAACGACTTCATGTCGAGCGTGAAGTGCGGGGACATTGGCGCAACTTGGTCGTGGCCGCAACAGGAACAGGAAAGACAGTCATGGCTGCCAGCGATTATAAGGCATTTGCAGAGAAACACGAGCGTGCTCACCTGCTATTCGTGGCCCATCGTGAAGAGATTCTCCGTCAAAGCCTTCTCACATTCCGTCAGGTGCTCTCCGATTATAACTTTGGTGAGAAATGGTATGGTGGCGAAGAACCGGCCAACTATGAATTTGTGTTTGCCTCAAAAGATACGCTCAACAATCGCTTAGAAACTTTACATTTACCAGCCGACTACTACGATTACATTGTCGTTGATGAGGTTCACCACGTTGCGGCATCATCTTATCGTAAAATTCTCGATTATTTTGCACCAAAGGTGCTGTTAGGCCTGACGGCTACGCCAGAACGTATGGACGGCGAGGATATAACCCAAGACTTTGACGGAACCATATCTGCCGAGATTCGCCTGGATGATGCATTGAACAAGGGATTGTTGGCTCCATTCTACTACTATGGCATTACTGACTCGGTAGATTATTCAGAAGTCGCATGGGATAAGGGACACTACGTAGCATCTGAACTTTCGCGCATCTATAGCTACAACGATGCTCGCACGGCTGTCATCCTGCAAGCGCTCCAGCGGTACTTGACCAACATCCGTGATGTCAGGGCTTTGTGTTTCTGTGTAGACCAACAACATGCCAAGTACATGGCTTCGAAATTCACGTTGTGTGGACTGAAGGCCGATGTGCTGATCAGCGAGAACGATCAGATGCGAACGGCGTTGTACAACCGGCTGAAGCGAAAGGACATCAACTACCTGTTTGTCGTGGATATGTTCAACGAGGGCGTAGATATACCAGAAATTGACACCATCCTCTTCCTTCGTCCTACGGAGAGTCTTACAGTATTTATCCAGCAGTTTGGCCGAGGTTTGCGTAAAGCCGAGGGAAAAACACATGTGGATATTCTGGACTTCGTAGGTAATAGCCGGGTTGAGTTCAATTATGCCGATCGTATGCGTGTGATGTTAGGTCGAACCTCGATGAGTGTAGTAGAGGAAATGGAGCGTGACTGTCCTCATCTGCCACTTGGATGCCGGATTATTCTGGAACCCAAAGCAAAAGAGTACATTATGAGCAATATCAGAGGAGCCATTCTGCGTTTCACGGCTCGTAAGGTCATGGCATTGGTGCAGAACTTCGAAAGGCATCACTCTGCACCGCTTACTCTTGCCAATTTTGTCAGGATATACCAATTGCCACTGGATAAGCTATATAAAGGCAGGACCTGGAATCAACTGCTCTTTGAGGCAGGTCTAAGGGAGAATCAATCCGCATACAACGATGAGTTGAGTCGTGCTGTGTTCCGCAAATGGTTAGCTACAGACGCATATTCATATCTGAGTTTCGTTGAGAGGTTGGCTGGGCAGTCATTTAATGTGAAGGTGAACGAAATGAGTGCCATTGACCAAAAACGATTGTTGATGTTCTATTATGATATGTTTGAAAATGCCGGCCGATTTGGTAGCCTTCAGCAAATGGTTGACGAATTGTCGAATGATACCATCTTTTGTGCAGAACTGAAGGAGGTGCTACCCTTATTGCTTCAGGAAAACAAGGCATACGAAAAGGCTGATAATTCCCTGTTGCCAGACTTCCCGTTGAAGTTACATGGTGTATATACAAAGGCGCAGATACAAGTAGCCATAGGTACGTCAACGCTGACACGCAAATCATCGGCACGAGAAGGCGTGGAGCGAAACAAAGGCCTGCGTGTAGAAGCGATGTTTGTGGACATTATCAAGAATCGTGAAGAGGGTTCTACAACAGACTATGATGATAAGGCCCTTTCACCGTATCTATTCCAATGGGATGCACAGAATCGCGTGAAGCCAGAATCCAAGGAAGGACAGGCGTATATCAAACAGGCACAGACGATGTTGCTATTTGTCCGCGAACAGAAAAACTTCGTGGAGGACAAATCACGCACCTTGGGCTATGTCTATTTAGGCCGCGTCACGTTAAGTTCGTGGGAGTATAAGAATTTAGGTACACGTATGCAGATGCGGATTCGCTGGAATATGGTAGAACCGATTCCAGGAAGTGTGATGCATTTTGCAAGGATAAAAGAAATCGCATAAGATATGAAACAAATAGAGGTAGTAGCAGCCATCATCCATGATGACAAAGGGCATATCTTCGCTACGCAGCGGGGGGATGGTGAATGGAAAGACTGGTGGGAATTCCCGGGTGGGAAGATGGAACTCGGAAAGCAATGGGTATGCTATTTGACTGTTCGTCAGACAACAGTGGGCTTCACCTAAAGAATATTTATGAAAGCGGTGAACTGCAAGAAGGAGCAACTGCCGAGAAAATCTCGGTAGTTCGTCAAGAAGGGGACAGAATGGTCAACAGAACCTTGCAGTTCTACAACCTTGATGCCGTTATAAGCGTGGGGTATCCTTTAAGATGATGCAGAACAAGATGCACTACGCCGTGCATGGACGGACTGCCCAGAGTTAATAGTGGAAAGGGCTGATGCAGAGCAGGAGCACATGGGGCTTGCCTCATGGGAGAATGCCCTTGACGGGAAAATTGTAAAGACAGATGTTTCTATCTGTCATATCTGCCATTAATGAGAAAACTGGTGGCGGAACAAAATATATCAACTGGCGCGATAGAGATTTCCTACCTTCCGGTGCCTGTTTTTTTAAGGTGCAGTCCCGAAGGAGCGGCATTTGCCGCTCCTTCGGGACTGCGTTTAGGGAAGGGGTCTTCGCTGCCGCGTTCCGGTTAGTTGTAGGCGTGTATGCCGCCCAGGATAAGGTTGACCCCGAAGTAGGTGATGACGACGCTGAGGAAAGCCAGCGTACAGTAAAGATGGAAGCGGCGTGGCGATTGGTTGACGTGCAGCGAAGCGTGCATCGGTATGGCGTAGATGATGAGCGTGATGAGCGCCCACACCTCTTTAGGGTCCCACGACCAATAGCTGCCCCACGAGATGTTGGCCCACACGGCGCCGATGACGATGCCCAGCGCCAGCAGGAAGACGGCAGGGTAGAGCAGCATCAGGTTGACGCGACGGAAGCCGTCGGCAATGTCGGTCCGTCGGTTCATAATCAGGCCGGCGATGCCGCCCGTCATGATGAAGAAGAACAGGGCGTAGGAGAACATGATGACAGTGACGTGCAGTGTGAGCAGCGGTGAGTTGAGCACCGGCATCAGGTTGGTCACCGGCGGGTTGCTGCCGCTCATCATGGCCACCAGCAGGCAGAACCCCATGGTGAGCATGCCGGCCGGGATGGCGATGGAGTAGCGGCGGTTCATGCACAGGGCGACCACGCCGATGGCGATGGCCATGAGGTTCATGCTGTCGAATCCGCCCGCCATGGGCACATGGCCTCCCGCCACCCACCGCAGCACGAAGATGAGCGTCAGGAAGAGGCTCAGCGCCGTCACCCACAGGATGCCGACCCTGCGCAGCGCCTTGGGCATGGGCCGCCGCCGTCCCGTCAGGACGAGGTTATAGGCGAAATACAGCAGGCCCAGCGTGATGCTGAGCATGGCCACCCATCGGCCTGTGGTGAGGTTGTTGTAGAGCCGTTCGGCGCTGATGCGGCCTGCCGGAGGCAACGCCCCGGCGGCCTGCCGTTCCTGGTAGGCTCGTGTCTTGGCAAAGACCAGCCCCAGCGTCTGGTAGTCGCCTTTGACAACCAGTTCCTGACAGTAGCTGAGCTGTTTGCGGATGAAGAGATATTCGTCATCGCTGACGGTCAGCGGCAACTCGTCGTTCTGTCCATACCAGCCGATGTGGCCGGTGCTGTCCGCGACCGGAAACAGCTTGAGCGATTTGCCGGCCACCAGTGCCTTGACGAGGTTATATTTTTCAGATGCCTCCCGCAGGCTTTTTTCTGTGGCGGGGGTGAAGTTCTCCCCTTCGAGGCGCAGCAGCTGCATATAGCTGGCGCGCCGGCCGTCGATGCCGTAGTCTGCCTTCCATGCGTCGCCCTTCACCTTGATGAGGGGTTCGCTGCACCAGTCTGAGGGGTAGAAGATGAATCCCGCCAGCACCTGTTCGGAACTGTAGCCTCTCCATGAGGCCTTGCCTGTGAGTTTGGTGGTGAAGTCCTTGGCAAAAGTCTGCACCGGGCAGACACGTCCTTTGTAGAGGACGTACATCTCGCCCATCTCCCGTGCCGAGGCGGCGGGCAGTGTGCGTGGCGTCGCCATGGCACGGGCGGGCGCTGCCAGCAAGAGCAGCAGCACGGCGGTCGCGGCGCTGCCTTTCATCAGTTTGCGGAACCGTTCGCGGGGCGACAGCATCATCCACAGCAGGCCGATGAGCAGCAGCGCATAGCCGCAATAGGTCACGGCGATGCCCCAGGGGTCGTGGGCCACCGCGAGGACAGAGTTGCCCGCCTCGTCATAGTCCTGTTGGTAGAAGCGGTAGCTGTCGCGGCGGTAGATGTGGTTCATCGAGATGTCGAAAGCCTCGCCGTCGGCGGTGATGTGGCTCACAAAGTCCATCGGGGTGTGGGTGCCGGCATAGGGCACCACCTCGAACTGTTGCAGGGTGACAGCGAACGGCAGCTGCCGCACCGTCTTGTCCTTGCATTCAAACTGTGTGGCGGGCTCGCCGGGGTGCAAAGTCATCGTGCCGTGTTCGCCCACCCAGGTAGTGAGGGCGCCGCCCAGCAGGATAACGGGCACCGAGAGGTGGATGAGCAACGTCGCCGGGCGTTTCCACATCCGGCCCTGCACGATGCTGACAATGGCGCCGCAGGCCACCAGCGCCAGCAGTGCGACAAACCACCAGCTGGTGTAGAAATGGTCCGACGCCCATTCGCTGCCGTGATACTTCTCAAAGACCGTGCCTGCGGCAAGTGCCGTCATCAGCGCTGCGGTCAGTATAACTCTTGCTGTTCTCATTTTTCAACTCGCTATAATTAAACCCAAATCGGTCATTAGACCGACTATTCGTTATAATGCCCCTTTTATAGGTCTATTCATGCCATATCTGCTCGAAACAACCGCTGTTCCGGCATAAATCCTGATGACCGCTTCGGGTTAAAAAAGTCCTTAAGGTCATGAAAGACCTTAAGGACTTTAAAATCTCACGTTCCGTTAAATGGCGTTGATGAATTTCACCACCGCATCGCGGTCGGCTTTGCTCAGCTGGCGGAATTTCTCCACACTTCTGCGGGCGTCGCTTTGCGCTGAACCGTGCCACATGATGGCCTCGATGACATTGCGGGCGCGGCAGTCGTGCAGCCGGTCTGCGTGGCCGGAGCATATCGGTGCCAGGCCGCGGCCCCACAGCGGAGTGGTGCGGCACCAGCCCGTGCGGATGTCATTCTTCATAAAGAGACGGTGCTGCACCATGTCGCTATACGGCCAAATCTTCTGGTAGGGGTAGCGTGGCAGGCGGCTGTCGCCGTCGCGGAAGAATCCGTTCGGGTCCGTGAAATTGTCGGCGCCGGTGGTCCAGCTGGGGCGGTGGCAGGTGGCGCAGCCGATTTCGCGGAACAGGGTGCGTCCGCGCTGCACCGTGGCGTCGTCAAGGTCGCGGGCGGCCGGCACAGCCAATCCGCGGTGCCAGACCATAAAGTTCACATAATCCTGGTCGCTCATCTCGATGGGCAGCGTGTCACACATCAGATAATTATAGATATCCGTCTGCGGGTTGCCCGTCTTGTTCCATTCGGGGAAATATCGGTAGAAGTCAGCCTGCACGTCAGGGTCCTGCGACGCTGCGGTGGCATAGATGCTCTTGTTGAGGCTGAGGTAGTGGCTGCGCCGGTCGCTGCGCGTCACATTGGGGATATTCCAGATAGCGTTGGCTCCGGCGGCATCCTGCAGCGGGCCGCGGCTGAGGGCATAGGTGAAACGCTTGGGGTGCGAGGTGCTGCCGTACAGCGACGCCCAGTCGCTGCCGCCCCAGATGGCGGGATTGAGGTTGGCTCCGGCGTCATATTCGCGCTGATATTGTGCCTTCAGCGAGTCGTCCGGGATTGCGTCGAGCAGGCCGGTGCCATAGATGCCGATGGTCGTCTCCAGACGGAACGCCAGGTCGCTGTACGAGGTTCCGGACGAGAAAGGGGCGTAGAAAGCATCTTGCGGGATGATGACCTCGGGATAGATGAGGTCATACCCCTCGCCGTCGGGGAAGCGGTTTCCCCACTCATCGGTGTAAGGGAGCCACTGGATGTCAATCTTGGTCTCATCGATAGAAGGTTTGAAAGGAGCCACAGCCTTGGTCTGCGGCATGCCGGCCACAGACGTCTCATAAGCGTCGGTGTTCTTGTTATAGACCACCAGCAGATAACCGTTGCCCCAGTCGTCGGCACGGTAGCGCTCCATGCGCCGGCCGTGGCCATAGCCGGGGTGGCAGTTCTCGCAGCTCGAACGCACATACAGCGGTCCGAGGCCGTTGAAAGGCGGGTTGCTCTGGGTGATGGTGTGCTCAAAGAAAAACTCACCGTATTTAAAAGCCGTGGCCAAGCCGGCCTGTTCCGTGGCGGGAGTGGGGTCCTCGTAAGCCGAAGCCGACTGGTTGAAAGTGGTGCCCAGCAGGCCGCCGGCATAAACCTCCTCGTTCACTCCTTCGGGCACAGAGGTGTAGTCCTCCTCATCGTTCTTGCAGGCCGTGAAGAGGCTGGCGGCCAGCAGGGCTGTAGTCAACAGATAGATGCTTTGTTTCATAACTGAGAATCTTTTTAGTTATTTCTGAGTGCATCGACCACCTCGTCGAGTTTCTCGCTGAGGGCGGCGCAGGCTTCCATGGCCGCACCGTTCCGGGCGTCACTGATATGGTTGACGAAGGGGGCGGGCATTGCATCGATGGCGGCAAGGGCGGCCTCGATGGCCTCCTGCACCTCGGTGTCGAGGGCAGCGTTGATGTTCTTCACGTGGTTGTGTATCGACTTGCTTTCATCCCGGGCATTCTCCACGCCGCCCATATAAGCGTTGCGGATGCTGACAATGTTGTTGTGGAAGTCGACGATAGACGTCTGGCTGTAGGGCGACTCGATATAGGTCACGTCCTCGCCCGTGTAGGCGGCGCCTATCTTGGAGCTTCCCACCTCGTCGGCGATGTCGATGCATCCCTGCACGATGGCCATCAAGGCAGCTTTGCGGGTGCGGTAGGTGCTGCCGGCCTGTCCGGCGTTCTCCATGTTCTCACCATAGCTGTAATCGCCGCTGGCCACAGTGTACTGCATCTCTAAGTCGTCGAGTTTCTCAATGTGTGCCTCGGGAGCATCGTCGCCCAGCCAACCCACCTCGAGCTGATAGCAGCGGTTGCGCAGGTCGCCGGCCACCGCGACGACATAAATCCACTCATTTTCGCTGATGGCGTCGGCCGCTTTGGGCTGCCCGTTGGCGAAGAGGATATACTCGATGCCGTGGAATCCCAGCAGCGCGTTGCCCAGCCGCTCGCCGGCCACCACGTCGCCGTCCTCACCGTTTAGCGCGGCCAGCATGTCGGGGCTGCTCATCAGCCTGTTGAAAGCATCCTCGTCCAGAGGCCAGCTGTCAATGTGCGGGTCGATGCCGAAATCGCCGGCTGCGCCGAAGAGGAAAGCCTCGCTTTTCTCCCACTGCTCGCGGGCGGCCAGGAAAGTGCTGCATGCCTGATCCACACCTGCGTTGGTGGCACCTTCCTTCAATACAGCCAGCTCGTCGGCCAGCTGTTCGGCGTGGGCGGCCAAAGCCGTATAGGTGGGGGCCACCGTGTTGTCTACAAATTGTTCAATGATGGCCAATGCTGCCGAGTCATCCTCGTTGTAAATCGCATCGTCATCGTCGTCTTTGTTGCAGGATGCCATACCAAGGGTCATCGCTGCCGCCGCCATAAACATGGCGGAAGTTCTGAAAATGTTTTTCATTGTTGTAGTATGAGATGTTGGTTAGTGTTTAAAAAATCCGCACCAGGTGATGCCCAGCGCCACAAAAGGCTCGTTGTTGTACTGGCTGGCCAGCATCCGCACACCGGCCTCCGCCTTGACGGCGATTTCGGGAACCGGGAAATAGTTGATGCCGCCCGACAGCACCTGCCGCTCACACCACCCGATGTCGGTCATCTGGTCGGCCGGCACATAACTGTCATAGTGGTCGTAGCGCCCGAAGAGATAGAGACATTGCTTCTCGGACCATTCGGCCAGCACGTTCACACCGGCCTCTATCGCCACATCCCATGCACTTTCTCCAACGGGGCTGTGAGGGTAGGGGTTTCCGGTCATGGTGGTCTGGTTCTTGTTGCGTGCCGAGATGGCGGATGCGTCGCCCAGATGGCCGTAGTCGGCGTTGCCGCGCACGGTCAGGAGGCGGTTCCGGTAGGCGAAGTCAAACGAGCCGATGGTGACCAGCCCGTCGTATGAATAATATTTTCCGTTCCTGTCGGTGGTGATGTCATTGTTATTGCTCTTGCCGACATAGCCGCTCACACTCAGGCGCAGTCCGTTCACTCCGGTCCAGTCTATCCGGGCGGCGCCGGCCATCCGGTTGGCCGGGCGGAACTCATAGGGCGACGCGCTGCCGTCGTGCACCCATCCGGCATCGTTGAACAGATTGCTGTTCAGCGCGGGCAACAGCTGTACCTCGTAGCGCCAGTCGCCGGCACGGCCCCACACCGCGACGCCCGTCTCATGCCAGGTGCAGGGCATGATCGTGTTCTCGCCCTCGGGTCGGTAGACTCCGAAAAACATATTGGGTGTATGATTTTGGTTCGTCATGCCCACCGGCACCACAATATGTCCCGCGCGGATATTCAGCCACGGGCGGATGCTCTTCTGCACCCAGAACTGCTCCAGCGCCACCTCGCCTCCGCGTTCAACCTCCTGTTCAAACTCGCCCGTCTCCTCGGTCTCCTTCTCGGTGGCCGCCTCGACACCGCCGTGCTCAAACTCGATCTCTGTGCCCATGCTCCAGCCGTGGCCAAAGTCATAGCCCAGCATGATGACAGCATGCGGCAGGTCCACACGTCCGTAGCCTTTGTCGTCCTTGTATTTGTCAGCAAACGAATAGCGGAACACATTGTCGCTGTAAAAATGGCGGCTGTAGACCGCTTCGCCGTAGCCGCCCACCGTCAGGCGCCGGCTGTGTTGCGCGGCGGTGTCTGTCTGTGCCGCGGCCTCTATGGGAAGGAAGGCTGCAGCGACAATGCAAAATGCTGATAATCTTCTGTATAAATCCATCTTATCGCAAGATTTTTCAATGCAAAAATCGTACAATTAGCTCGAAACAGCCATCGCTAATTGTAGTGATTTTCATCTTTCCGTGCACAAACCGTGAAGAACTCGACTTGCACAGCTGGCGGATTTTTTGTTACTTTATAACTTGATAAAAGATACACACATCCTTCAAAAAAGTTGAATAATAGATAGATAGATATGAGACACACCATCCTCTTCCTGATGTTAATGGCGGTCCTTCAGGCACCCGCCTGCACCAACCTCATCGTCAGCCGTGGCGCCTCGGCCGACGGCAGCACCTTTATCACCTACGCCGCCGACAGCCACACCCGCTACGGGCAGTTGCGCTATTGCCCTGCCGCCGACCATCAGCCCGGCGAGACGCTGCGCCTCTACAACTACGGCAATCTCAAATTCCAGTTGGAGATTGCGCAGCCGGCCCACACCTACCAGGTTGTAGGCTTCATCAACGAACACCAGTTGGCCATCGGCGAGACCACATGGGGCGGGCGCAAAGAACTGGAGCACGGCAGCGGCATAGGAATAGACTACGGCAACCTTATCTATGTCACCCTGCAACGGGCCCGCAACTGCCGCGAAGCCATCCGGGTGATGCACGAGCTGGTGAGCGCCTACGGCTATAGCGACGGAGGCGAGAGCTTCTCGCTGGCCGACCCCGACGAGGTGTGGATCTTCGAGATCGTGGGCAAAGACGACGGGAAGGGGGCTGTGTGGGTGGCGCGGCGTGTGCCCGACGGCTACATCAGCGGCCATGCCAACCAAGCCCGTGTCACCACATTCCCGCTGGAGCAGAAACGCTCGCGCCGGAGTCTCAGCAGCAAAAACATCAAGCACATCGCCGACCCCGAGGTGGAGTGCGTCTATAGCGACGATGTCGTGTCGTTTGCGCGGCGCAAGGGGTGGTACAGCGGCGCCGACGCCGATTTCAGCTTTGCCGACACATACAATCCGCTCACCTTTTCCGGCCTGCGTGCCTGCGAGGCCCGTGTCTATTCCCTGTTCCGCCGCTGCGCCGACGACATGCAGCGCTATGAGGCCTACGCCATGGGCGACCCTTCCGCCGAGCGCTTGCCGCTGTGGGTGAAGCCCAACCGCAAACTTGGCGTGCAGGATGTCATGGCGCTGATGCGCGACCACTTCGAGGGCACGCCGATGGACATGACCCAGGATGTAGGGGCGGGCCCCTTTCACTGTCCCTACCGCTGGCGTCCGATGGATTTCGAGGTGGACGGCAAGAAATACGTCCACGAACGGGCCATCTCGACACAGCAGACAGGTTTCAGCTTCGTGGCGCAGTGCCGCCGATGGCTTCCCTCCAAGTTGGGCGGAGTCCTTTGGTTCGGTGTCGACGACACCTACTCCACCGTCTACTGTCCGGTTTATTGTGGTGTCACACAGGTGCCAGTCTGTTTCGAAGAAGGCAACGGCTCCATGTCGCAGTATTCCGAGACGGCCGCCTTCTGGCTCTTCAACCGGGTGAGCAACTTCTGCTACCTGCGCTACGACAGCATGATACAGGATGTCGTCAAAGCTCAGCGCGAACTGGAGGAGGGTTTCGTTGCCGACGAGCGGCGTTATGCCGAACAGTGGGCCCGCGAGGAGAACGACCGTCGGCTGGTGGGAGCGCTCAACCGTTTCAGCAACGACCGTGCCGAGCGCATGATGCGCCGTTGGACAGAGCTCGACCGCTTCCTGCTAATGAAATACATCGACGGCAACATCAAACATCACGATGCCGACGGCAACATCAAAACCACTCCGGAAGGGGTGGTGCGATTCCCTCAGCAGCCACCCTATCCGGAATGGTTCTATCGTCAAATCGTCGACGAGCGCGGCGAAGTCTTGCAGGTGCGGTAGGCTCTATTTCAGTGCCATGCCGCTGTGCCAGGCCTTGCCCACGCTGTCGCCAAGCGTAAAGTAGTTGAGGCTCGAGGCGTCCCACGCCACGGGGTTCAGTTTGCGGATGTCGATTTTCCCGTCGGTGAGGATGGACGGGTCGGCGCTGGCGTTGACAATCTCACCCACAACCCAGGCTCCTCCGCCGGGGTCGTCGTGCATCTCGACCACACGGCACTCCATGGTCAACGGATATTCGTTGATAATAGGGGCTTTTACATTGGGGCTGGGAGTAACGGTGAAACCTGCCTTCTCAACCTTGTCGGGCACATCGTTGCCGCTGACAATACCGAAAAAGTCGCTTTGTACAATGGTCCTGGCGTCGGCATAGCTGAGCGTGAAAGCCTTGTTGAGCCGCAAATTGTCAGTCGTCTTGTGCTTGGAGAGGCTGAAACACACCTGGTTGTTGCTATACTGGCCGCCCCATGCCGCCATCATCACGTCAGCCTTGCCCGATTCATCGTAGGTGGCAATCATCAGCGCCGGTTGCGGGGTGACATAAAGTTTGGCGCCCATATTCTCGCGTCCGTCAACATTTTTAATTTCCATAGTCTGTAATGCATTAAGTTGTTCAACAGGGTTGTCTTCTTGTTTTGTTCCGCATGCGGCAAACAGCAGCGCCGCACCGGCAAAGAAAAAAAGATTCTGCTTCATGACGTTCATTTTATCAAAAGTCAAACCTGAAAAGAGTCCGTCAATGGACAAACTTGAAATCGCGCCCTAAGTAGGCGGCCTGGTCGCCCAGGCTCTCTTCAATGCGCATCAGCTGGTTGTATTTGCAGATGCGGTCGGTGCGGCTGGCGCTTCCGGTCTTGATAAGTCCGGTGTTGAGTCCCACAACCAGATCCGCGATAGTGGTGTCCTCGGTCTCGCCCGAGCGGTGCGAGATAATGGCGGTGTAGTTGTTGCGGGTGGCCAGGCTGACAGCGTCGATAGTCTCGCTGAGCGTACCTATCTGGTTTAGCTTGACGAGGATAGAGTTGGCCACTTGCCGGTCCAAGCCCATTTGCAGCCGCTCGACATTGGTGACAAAGAGGTCGTCACCCACCAGCTGGCAGCTGGCGCCCATGCGTTCGGTCATCAGCTTCCATCCGTCCCAGTCGTCCTCGGCCATGCCGTCCTCGATAGAGATGACAGGGTACTTCTTGGTCCAGTTGTCCCAGAAGTCCACCATCTCGGCCGGAGTCAGCTTCTCGCCGGTCGACCATTTGAGGTGATACACATTCTCGTCGGCGAGGTAATATTCCGAAGCTGCCGCGTCGAGGCCGATATAGACATCCTCGCCGGGGCGGTATCCGGCCTTCTCGATGGCCTGCAGGATGCACAGGATAGCCTCCTCGTTCGATCCCAGGTTGGGGGCGAAGCCGCCCTCGTCGCCGACATTGGTCGACATGCTCTTGCTTTTCAGGACATCACGCAGGTTGTGGAACACCTCGCAGCCCATGCGCAACGCCTCGCTGAACGTGGGGGCGCCGACAGGCATAATCATGAACTCTTGGAAATCAATCGAATTATCGGCATGCGAGCCCCCGTTGAGGATATTCATCATCGGGACAGGCAGCATATACGCGCCCACGCCTCCGAGGTAGCGGAACAGCTCCTGGCTGTTCTCCATGGCGGCGGCCTTGGCGCAGGCCAGCGACACGCCGAGTATGGCGTTGGCTCCGAGACGCGACTTGTTGTCGGTGCCGTCAAGTTCAATCATCTTATTGTCGATAGCGCGTTGTTCCGACACATACATGCCGCGTAGCTCCTCGTTGAGCACCGTGTTGACATTGTTTACAGCCTGCATGACGCCCTTGCCCATATATTGCGACTTGTCGCCGTCGCGCAGCTCACAGGCTTCATGCACTCCCGTCGACGCTCCCGACGGTACGGCGGCGCGACCCATGGCGCCCTGTTCAGTGAATACTTCTACCTCGACGGTAGGGTTGCCGCGTGAATCGAGGATTTGACGTCCGCGCATTCCAATGATTTGACTCATAGCTTAATATGTTTATTATAATGTTGTAAAATATGTATGCGATGGCGGTCGCCGGCTATTGCCCCAGCCGTTCCACCCAGTGTTTGATTTCTTGTTCGTCGTCGATCCGGCATACAAGCAGCGAGTGGTCGCGGTAGGCGACAAGGCAGTGGTCCAGCCCCTGCACGATAGCCGTAGTCCCTGTTTCGATATTGACAATCGAGTTGCGGGTGTCCACCAGCAGTGCGTTGCCCGTTTTTGCATTGCCGTCGTCGTCGTGGCGGGCGTGTGCAAAAAGCGAGCCCCATGTCCCGATATCGCTCCAGCCGAACTCCGCCGGGATGGTGTAGCAACGGTCGGAACGTTCCATAATACCATAGTCGACAGATATGTTTTCACACCGGGCGAACATGCTGTCAACAAATGATTGCTCCGACGGGGTGCCGAAATGAGCGGTGCCTTGGTCGAACAGACGCTCCATCTCGGGCAGGTGGCGGTGGAAAGCCTGCCGTATGCCCTTCAGAGACCAGATAAAGATGCCCGAATTCCAGAAATAGTTGCCTGCCTCCAGAAAACGTTGCGCCGTAGGAAGGTCGGGTTTCTCCTTAAACCCCGCCGTCTCGACAACGCCGTCGGCGCTTGGCCCCAGTTTGTCCGGATCCACCTGGATATATCCATAGCCCGTCTCGGGGCGCGAGGGTCGTATGCCGATAGTCAGTAACGCCTCTTCATGGCTGCGTTGTTCCACAAAGTCCAGTCCAGTCGCGATAACCCGCTGAAACTCCTGCTCGTTCGTCACCAGGTGGTCTGCAGGTGTCACCGCGATGCTGGCCTGGCTGCAGCGGGCCTGTATATGGTAGGTGGCGTATGCAATGCAGGGTGCCGTGTTGCGCCGCATCGGTTCGCACAACACCTGGCTGTCGTCCAACTCCGGAAGGTGCTGTCTCACAAGCTCCCTATAGGCTGCATTGGTGACAACGACAAAGTTACGGTCCGGCACCAAGGGGCGGAAACGCTCGAAAGTGCTGCGAATAAAGCTCTTTCCGGTTCCCAAGATATCGAGAAACTGCTTCGGGCAGTTATCCTTGCTCAGCGGCCAGAACCGGCTTCCGACGCCGCCGGCCATAATGATGCAGTAACGTTCATTCATTGCAGTGGGCTTGATGTAAAGCGACAAAATGCAAAGATACTTTTTTTTTGTAACTTTGCACACAGAACGTCTAACATCACCCCTTCCCATCATGAAACGAGAGATTGTATGCAGCGGCATCCGTCCGACGGGCAACCTGCATCTTGGCAACTATTTCGGCGCCTTACGCAACTTTGTAAAGATGCAGGACGAGCACGAATGCTTCTTTTTTGTCGCCGACTACCATTCGCTGACCACCCATCCCACGCCGGACAATCTTTACAACAACGCACGCCAGATTCTGGTGCAATACCTGGCGGCCGGCCTTGACCCGGAGAAGTCCACCATCTACCTGCAGAGCGACCTGCCTGAGACCGTCGAGCTCTACCTCTTTCTCAACATGAACGCCTATCTGGGTGAGTTGGAGCGCGTCACCTCCTTCAAAGACAAAGTGCGGCAGCAGCCCGGCAACGTCAATGCCGGTCTGTTGACCTATCCCACGCTGATGGCCGCCGACATACTCATCCACAAAGCCACGCGGGTGCCCGTGGGCAAAGACCAAGAGCAGCACCTTGAGATGACGCGGACCTTCGCGCAGCGCTTCAACAGCATGTACCATACCGAGCTCTTCCCCTTGCCGCAGGCCTACAACTACGGTCACGACTTGGTCAAGATACCGGGTCTCAATGGCAGTGGCAAGATGGGCAAGTCAGAGGGCGAAGGCAACGCCATCTTTCTCAATGACGACCCCTCCGTCATCCGCAAGAAGATCATGAAAGCCAAGACCGACAGCGGCCCCGTCGAGCCCGGACAGGCCAAGCCGGTCGAGATAGAAAACCTGTTTGCCTTGATGCGGGCCGTGTCGTCCGCCGACGCAGTCCGCTACTTTGAAGAGCAGTACGACAGTTGTCAGATACGCTACGGTGACATGAAAAAACAACTGGCCGAAGACATGATCCGTTTCACCGAGCCCTTCAGAGCCCGTATTGCCGAGCTGGGTGCCGACGAAGTGTCGCTGCGCCGCATCATGGACCATGGCAAGGAACGCGCACACGAAAGCGCCCGCCACACCCTCGACGAAGTGCGTCATGTCATAGGCTATCGCCAGTAGTGGAAGGATATACCACAAAAAAAACGGATTGTCCATCGGACAATCCGTTTTTTTTGTGACGAGCAGTCGGCCTTATTCGGCGACAACCTCCTGAGCAGCCTCCTCGACGGGAGCCTCAACGGTGGTGCTGTCAGTCATCTCGGCGGGAGCCTCAACGATCTCCTCGACGGGAGCCTCCTCAACAGGAGCTTCAGCGTTGTTGTTGTTACAGGCGGCAAACGAGAACATACCGGCAACTGCTAACAGAAAGAATACTTTTTTCATCTTGTTAAGTGTTTAAGTTGTTATCTTTGAAATTGTTTTCAGTGCAAAGGTACAAACAATTTTAATAACAGAGTTTAAAAAAATAAAAAACCACTCCGTTTGATTGTAAAATGCTGATTTGCAGTGTGTCTGCAAAGTGTTAAATTTTAACAAATACTGTTGACTGCATTTAAGGAAGAGGTACTAAACCGTTGAAACCCATAAATGCCATAGCCAAAATACCGGCGGTGACAAGGGCGATAGGGGTTCCCTTCATCCCCTTTGGGACGCCGGTCAGTTCCATCTGTTCGCGGATGCCGGCAAAAATGACCAACGCCAGTGTGAAGCCGACAGCGATAGAGGTGGCGTAAACGACGCTCTGCATCAGGTTCATCTCCTTCTGCACCACCAGCAACGCCACGCCCAGCACGGCACAGTTGGTGGTGATAAGCGGCAGAAAGACACCCAAAGCTTGATAGAGCGCCGGGGCGACTTTTTTGAGCACAATCTCGACCATCTGCACCAAGGTGGCGATGACAAGAATATAGGCGATGGTCTGCAGGTAGACGACATTCAGCGGGACCAGCACATACTGCATAATCAGATAGGTCACCAGCGTGGCCAGCAGCATGACAAACAGCACGGCGCCGCCCATGCCCAGCGAGCTCTTGACATCCTTCGACACGCCCAGGAAAGGGCAGATGCCTAAAAACTGTGCCAGCACCACATTGTTGACAAATATGGCGCCGATAATCAACGCAAAAATACTAATGCCTTCCATAAGTCACATTGCTAATGTCATACAATCGGGCAAAAATACATATTATTTTTTATATAGCCAAATCCGGGTGTCACTTCATCCAGCCGATGATATCGCCTTTGCTCACCATCTGCCCTTGCGCCACACAGGTGTCGACCAGTTTGCCGTCTTGCTCCAGCGTCACAGGCATCAGGGCGTAGGAGGCCTGGATAACGCAGAATGTGTCGCCGGCCTTGTAGGCACGGCCCGGTGCGGGAGGCACTGAGCGGTCGTTGAAGTCAAGCTGCCACAGAATCTGCCCTGTCGCGGCGGCCACCACCGGCACCGCATCGGGGTGGCTGCTGGAGAGGAAGTTGAGGCTGACTCCGCTCCGGGGTTCCTCTTTCGGTGCGGCGGCAGGCGCCGTCTTGGCCGAGGCCTCGGCGCGTAACTGCGCAATCTCCTTGTTGAAGCGTTCCTTGGCGACACCTGACTTATAGTCGCGGTATTGGCGGTCATGCATGGCCAGCTCAAAGAGCTCCTCGTCGTCTTCGCCGCGCTCCCAGCCATTCTGCTTCATCTCTTCAATATACTGTGGCAGGGCGTCCGGATAGGCATCCTGCGGGTTGCCCTCGAAAAATTCATGGCCGTTCTTTTTGGCCAAAGCGACAATCTCGTCGTCCAGCTTGCCGGGCAGGCGGCCCGCCTTGCCCAGTATCATGCTCCAGCTGTCCTTGTCGATATTGCTGAACCGGGGCTGGTTGTTGGCCATAGCCATGATGTTCATCAAGGCGATGTTTTTTGTATACTGGCTGAACGGGGTCACCAATGGCGGGTAGCCCAGCTTGGGCCAGATATACTCCACCTCTTGGAAAAGCTGGATAGTGAGATCGTCGAACGACACCTCGGGTTTGCCATTCTTCTTCAACGCCATATTGATGGCATTGTGCATTCCCTTGAGGTCGGTCATCATCGAACCCATCATGCCGCCCGGCAGTCCGCATCCCACCAGCATGGAGGTGCTGATCTTGTTCTTGGGGTTGATATAGAGGCCCAGAAAGTCATCAATGAACGTCTGCGTCAGGCGGCGGGCCTCCATATAGGCCTTCATGTTGATATCCTTGACGAGGAACCCCGCGTCTTTCAGCATCGCCTGCACCGAGATGACATCGGGGTGCACCATTCCCCACGACAGCGGCTCCATGGCACAGTCAATCACATCGGCGCCGGCTTTGGCCACCTCCAGTGTCGAGGCCATCGACAGCCCCGGCCCGGTGTGTCCGTGGTACTGTATAACGATATGTGGATACTTCTTTTTAATCTCATAGACCAGTTTGCCTAAGGTAGCGGGGCGGCCGACGCCGGCCATATCCTTGAGGGCAATCTCGTCGGCGCCGAACTCCACCAGCTTGTCCACCAGCCCCAGATAGTAATCCACCGTATGGACCGGCGAGTGCGTGATGCTCAGGGCCGCCTGCGAGATCATGCCGGCCTCCTTGGCATAGCGTATCGACAGCTCCAAGTTGCGGGGGTCGTTCAGTCCGCAGAACGAACGCATGATATCCACCCCCTGCGCCTTTTTCACACGCGGCATCAGCTGGCGCACATCTTTCGGCACACCATACATACGCAGTCCGTTGAGCGCGCGTTCAAGCATGTGGGTCTGGATGCCGGCCTTGTTGAAAGCGTGGGTCCAGGCGCGCACCGCCTTGTTCGGATTCTCTCCATACATGAGGTTCACCTGCTCAAACGCGCCGCCGTTGGTCTCGACGCGGTCAAAGCAACCCATGTCCACAATGGCCGGCGCCACCGACACCAACTGGTCGACGCGGGGCTGATATTTGCCTGACGACTGCCACATGTCCCGATAGACAAGTGAAAACTTTATCTCTTTCAATATTGTATTATTTATAGGTTAATGAATAATGAACCGTCTTTCGCACATCTTCCGCGCGTAAAGACAAGCAATGGAGTGCAAAGATATAAAATTTTTATTTACCTTACACGCGAGTTCAGAAGAATTTGGAAATAGGGGGTCCCGGTGCCTATAAAGCAAAGAGCCGGCGGGCGTTATCCGTTGTCACCTCGTCCACTTCATCCGTCGTGATGCCGCGCAGCGCCGCTATCGTGCGTGCCACCTCGACAAGATAGGCGGGCTCGTTGCGCTGTCCGCGGTAAGGCACAGGAGCTAAGTAGGGCGCATCGGTCTCCAGCACGACACGTTCCAGCGGCACGGCGGCTGCCACCTTGGCAAGGGTGGCGTTCTTAAATGTAACGACGCCGCCCACCCCGATATAAAAACCCATCTCCACAGCCCGTAGAGCCTCCTGCACGCTGCCTCCGAAACAATGCATCACCCCCGCATACCGGCCATAGTTGAGTTGGCGCAGCAGTGCGAAAAGCTCATTGTACGCTTTCCGCACATGCAAAGCCACCGGCAGGTGTAGCTCCCGGGCCCATTGCATCTGGCGCCGCAGCACCTCGCGCTGCTCTTCCAGCCAGGACGAGTCCCGGTACAAGTCGAGACCTATCTCACCCACGGCCACATAGTGTCTTGCGGGGTCGAAAAGCCGTTGTTGCACGAGCGCCAGCTCCTCCTCAAAGTGCGCGTCGACCGAGGTGGGGTGCAGCCCCGCCATCTGGCGGCACATATCCGCGTGCGTTGCAGCCAGCCGCTCCTGTTGCGGCAGCGAGTGGCTGTCGATGGCCGGCAGCAGCAACATCTCGACCCCTGCATCGCAGGCGCGACGCAGGGTCTCCTCCCTGTCGGCGTCGAACGCCTCGTCGTAAATATGGCTATGCGTGTCAATCATTGCGAAGAGTCCCTGTCGGCAATCAGCCGGGTGAACACATCATACAGCTCCAGCATCCGGGGGTGTCCGGCCAGCATGGCCCTGTGGGCGGCGATGGTGTTGCGGTCCTGCCGGACAGCGGGTCCCGTCTGCCGGCTCCACAGGTTGTCGAGGGCGGCCCGTTGCGCCGTCTGATTGACAATAGGCAGCAACAGGTCAAAGGGCAGCCGCTCTTGCGCCGCCATCCGCTGCACCTCAGCCAGCATAGCATTGCCGAAATTGTTGACCACCGTTGCCGACAGATGTGCCCAGCGCCGTTGGCCGGCATCCATCCGGCAGACCCTGCCGCTCACCCGGCGAGCCAGTCGTTCCACCGCGTCGGCGGCCGCCGCGTCGGAGCCCTCGATACAGAACGGCAGCGACGAATAATCCATTGCCTCCTGCCGTACAAAAGACATGGGCGACCACAGCACACCGTAATGCGGCGATACGCCGCGCAGCACCTCCGCCTCTGTTGCGCCCGAGGTGTGGACTGTGACGGAGTGGGGGAGATGCAGCTGTCCGGCGACAGCCGGTAGTGCATCGTCGTTGACGGCGACAATGCAAAAATCCACCGCCGTGTCGAGCTCCGCAGGCCCGGACACCGCTTGCGCCCCAACTTGCGCCGCCAATGCCGCCGCATGGTCTATGTTGCGTGCACACACCTCCACAACGCGGCATCCTGCCGCGTGAAATGCCAAAGCAAAATGGGTGGCCACATGGCCGGCCCCGACAAATGAGACACTAATACTCGTCTTCCTGGAAGAAAAAGTCCTCTTTGGTGGGATAGTCGGGCCAGATGTCTTCGATGCTTTCATAGGCGTCGCCTTCGTCCTCTATTTCCTGCAGATTCTCAATAACTTCCATCGGAGCTCCTGTGCGTTGGGCATAGTCAATCAGTTCCTCCTTCGTCGCAGGCCAAGGCGCGTCCTCTAACTTTGATGCCAATTCAAGTGTCCAATACATAAATCAGATGTGCTATGAAGCGATATTTTTTGCAAAAGTACGTCTTTTTCCGAGAAATGCAATATACACCTGAGATAAAATGTCAGCCGACTGATACACAGTCTTCTCCACCGCCTTTCAGCGTCCATTTCCGTCCCAATACGAAGAGCCAGTCGGAGAGCCGGTTCAGATAGGCCAGGATGGTGGCGGCGGATACGCCGGGTGCCTCGTGCTGCATCGTGACGACACGCCGTTCGGCCCGCCGGCACACACACCGGGCCACGTGGCACTGTGCGCCTGCCGTCGTGCCGCCAGGCAGCACAAAGGAGCGCAGCCGGGGCAGGCCGCCGTCGATGCGGTCGATCTGCCGTTCCATCCATTGCACCTGCTCCTCCTCCAGCTGCGGCAGCTTCTGCGCCAGCTCCCTGTCCTCTGTGGCAAGCAGCGTCTGGATAATAAAAAGATGGCGTTGCACCGTTTTGACAATCGCGTAATCGTCGGCGTCGTGTCCCATCAGTTCGGCCATCAGCGCCATCTGGGCGTTCAGTTCGTCGACAGTGCCGTAGGCCTCCACACGGGCGTCGTCCTTGTCCACGCGGGCGCCGCCCACCAGCGAGGTGGTGCCGTTGTCCCCTGTTTTTGTATAAATCATAGGATCGGGCTGTAAGCGGTGCTAAAGCACCCGTTCCACTGATTTGACTTCGGGTATCACCTCTTTGATAGAGGTCTCGATGCCCTGCTTGAGTGACATCATGGCGTGCGGGCAGCTGCCGCAGTGGCCTTGCAGGCGCACCATGACAACGCCTTCGTTCGTCATATCGACATACTCCACGTCGCCGCCGTCTTGCTGCAGGTAAGGGCGGATTTGCTGGATAGCGCTCTTCACTTTCTCTTCAACGATAGTTTTCTCTTGGTCTGTCATGACATTAAAAAATTATTGTTACTGTTAAACATCGGTTTCAAGTTCCGGCCGCTCATGCCAGTTTGCAAAGTTCGCGTACCGTATTGGCGGCCAGTTCGTCGAAGGCGTCGCGTTCGGGGCGCGGCTGGTCGCTCCACAGGGCGGCGGGGCGTCCCGAGTCGCCGCTTTCGGCAATGCGTTGCACCAGCGGGATCTCCGCCAGCAGCGGTATTTTCATCTCTTCGGCCAGTTGGCGGTATCCACCCTTGCCGAAGATATAATAGCGGTTCGCGGGCAGTTCGGCCGGGGTGAAATATGCCATATTCTCCACAAATCCCAGCACCGGGATATTGAGACCGGGGTTGCGGAACAGCTCGACACCGCGCACCACGTCGGCCAGTGCCACCTGCTGCGGGGTGCTCACAATGATGGCGCCCGACACGGGGATGGACTGTGCCAGCGTCAGCTGAATGTCTCCGGTTCCCGGCGGCATATCGACCACCATATAATCCACCTCGCCCCACCATGTCTCGTTAATCAATTGTTTCAGTGCGCCGCTGGCCATGGGGCCGCGCCAGGCGATAGCCTTGGCCGGGTCGACAAAAAAGCCCACCGACATCAGCTTGACACCATATTTCTCCACAGGTTGCATATAAGTCTTGCCCTCATGGCTGTAGCTATAGATATCCTGTTGGCTCAGGTCGAACATGATGGGGATGGAAGGTCCGTAAATATCGGCGTCGACAAGCGCCACCTTGGCGCCGGTGCGTGCCAGCGAAATGGCCAGATTGACCGCCACGGTGCTCTTGCCCACACCGCCTTTGCCCGATGCCACGACAATAATGTTGCGAACATCTTTCAGCGACAACAATTCGTCCTCTTGCTGCCGGGCGGGGCGTGAGGTCAGCCGCACCTCCACCTCCGCATCCCGGTCCACATACTCGTGGATAGCTGCCACACAGTCGTCGCTCATCTTTTGTTTCATCGGGCATGCCGGCGTTGTCAGCACCAGGTCGAAAGCCACCTTCTTGCCCTCGACAGTGATATTCTCAATCATGCCCAGCTGTGTGAGACTCTGCCCCAGGTCCGGGTCGTTGACATGGCTCAGCGCCATCTCTATTTGCGTCTTTGTAATCATCAATGGTAATTATTATTTGAAAATCTCTTCCAGTTTCTTTTCCAGCTCGCTGCCGCGCAGGTTGCGGGCCAGGATAGTGCCGTCCGGTCCGATGAGCACCGTCGCGGGGATAGACGAAATGCCGTATGTCTTGCCGCCCGACGACGACCATCCCTTCAGGTCGCTGACGTGGTTATCCCATTCGAGGCCGTCCTGCGCAATGGCTTCCAGCCAGCTGTCGCGGCTCTTGTCCAGCGACACGCTGAACACTTCGAATCCGCGGTCATGATACGCCTTGTAAAGCCTGACCACATTGGGGTTCTCCATACGGCAAGGCCGGCACCACGAAGCCCAGAAGTCGAGCAGCACCACCTTGCCGCGCAGTGCGCTCAGCTTGCGGAGCTGTCCGTTGCGGTCGGCCATCTCAATCTCGGGTGCCGCCATGCCGGCCAACAGCAGATGCTGGGTCTTGCCCTGCAGATAGCGCACAAACTCATGGTCGGGATAGGTGCCGGCAAGCGCATCGTGGATATACTTATACAGAGGGGCGTAGCGGTTGAAGTCATTCTCAAAAAAAGTGACTAAGAATGCACTCATCAGGTTGCTCCGGCGCTCTACAAGCAGCTGCTCCACGCGGTGGGGCAGCTGGCTCTGCCGCGACTGGTCGTTGGCGGCGTCGGCCAGCATATTATGGAAAATGCGGTATTCGTCCATATTGTCCGAGCCTGTCACATCCGTGATATACACATTCCCGCCGACAGTGTCCAACTGCAGCGTCATCGACACCTGCTCGCCCGGCAGCAGCAGCACATACAGCGGCTGAGCCTCATGCCGCAGCGACGGCGACATTATCCGCAGGAGAAAAAAAACAGGACGTGATTCCGAAGCCTCAATGCGGAAATTCCCCTCCGCGTCGAGGCCGACAGTGTCGACAGACACCGGCTTTCCATGGTCTATGGCGAGCACCGCCGCCTGTATCGGCCGGCCGCCGCCATCCACATGGGCCTGCAAGGCGCTGTGCTGCGCCGCCGCCCGTGCAGGGAGCAAGACAGCCGTCAATAAAACACATATCAATAACAAACGTCGGTGAAAAAACATACTGTCCGGGGCATTAGGGCAGACGACCGAGGTCGTCGTCAATGGTGTTATAAATGCGGTAGAAAGCATACTGTCCAAACAGCGACTGAGCTACATAGGCCTTCATCAGCGTCTCCAGCCGTCGGTGCTGTCCTGCCGACAGGAGCGTTGCGTCGGGCACCATCCGGTCAATGTCCGGCATCCGGAACCGGCGCACAAAATCATCCTCACTGCCGTAGGCGCGTTGCAGCGCCGATGCCTCATGGATAACATACTCGAAAGCCGCGCGTGACGGTTTTCCGCTGTTGACCAGTATATTAAAAGCCTTGACCTCATTGTCCGAACGGTAGGGCAGCACCTTGTCCGGGCAGATACCGCCGCCGCCATACACCACCCGTCGCTGCTTGGTGTAATAGCGTGTGCTGTCGTCGAGGGGCTGGGTCAGATACGAGCTGTCGGCCGTGGTGGGTGCCGCCTGCAGACGCTCAATGAAACTCATATAATACTCGTCGCTGCCGTGGCTGTAAGGTCGCTGGATGCAACGTCCCGACGGGGTGTAGTAGCGGGCCACGGTGAGCCATAGCGCCGAGCCGTCGGCCAGATCATACTGCCGCTGCACCAGCCCCTTGCCGAAGCTGCGCCGGCCCACGACGAGGCCGCGGTCATTGTCCTGCACCGCGCCGGCCACAATCTCGCTGGCCGAGGCCGAGTATTCGTCGATGAGCACCATAAGCTCACCCTGCTCGAAGCAGCCTCCGCCGGAGGCGTACACGTGCTGTTTGCGCTGATGATGCCCCTGTGTATAGACAATCGCGTCACCTGCCGGCAGCAGCTCGTCGGCCACATCGATAGCGGCCTCCAGCAGTCCGCCGCCGTTTCCGCGCAGGTCGAGCACCAGACGGCGCATCCCCTGCTGCCGTAGCTGCTGCAGTGCGGCATGCACCTCACGGGTGGTCGTCTCGCCGAAGCGGGCCAGATGGATATATCCGGTCTGCTTTGGCAACATGCCGGCATACGCCACACTGGGCATCGCCACACGGCCGCGGACGATGGTGAAATGCAGCGGCTTGGCCGACCCGTGGCGCAACACGCCGAGCGTCACCTTCGAGCCGTGTGGCCCGCGGATGCGCCCCACCGTCTCCTCATTGCTCAGCCCGACCCCCGACACTGTGTCGCCGTCGACCGTCACAATACAGTCACCCGGTGTCAGTCCCGAGCGGGCCGACGGGCCGTCAGCCATCACTTCGCCCACATAGACCGTGTCGCCCAGATAGCGTAGCACCACCCCGATGCCGTCAAAATTGCCCTGCATCGACTCCTGCTCTTTGCGCAGTTCGTCGGCCGACAGATAGCGGCTGTGCGGGTCCAGCGAGAGCAGCATGGCGTTGAGCATGGCGTCACACAATGTGTCGCCGTCGGTCGGGTCGACATATTCGTCCTCCACCAGCTGCACAATCTCCATCACCTTCTCCGACAGCCCCATCACAGCCTTTGACGTGCGTTGCGGGGCGATCAGCAGGCCGGTCAAAATGCCCGACAGCAAAGCAATCAACAGGGGCATCAGTTTGTTAGGGCGGAAGTTGGAGTTCGACACGTGAAAAAAATATTATGTTCAGTTTAATATAATTGAAAACAATAACGTCGGAGCATCCGTTTTTCGTATCTCCGCACACAAAAACTTTCTCCGCCGGTCCGTTCCGCCACGCCGCGGCGAGACAGAATATCGCTCCAGGACAATAAAAAAGCGCTTCTTGCGTTTCTTGGTTCGTATGAAACGGTTGACAATGCTCCTTGCCGTGCCGGTGGCGTTTTTGCTGGTGTCGTGTGCCAAACAAGGCTACCCCGGCGGCGGCCCGCGCGATGTGACGCCGCCTGCCGTGGTGTCCATGCACCCCGCGTCGGCGACGACTCATTTCAGCGCCCGCACATTCCGCATCAACTTCGACGAGTTCATCGTGCTGAACGATGCCGACAACAACATCATCGTCTCCCCCCCCGTCCGGCCCAAGCCGCAATACAGCGTCAAAGGCAAAAGTCTGGTCGTGCAACTGCCCGACACGTTGCAGCCCGGCGTCACCTATCTCTTCCAGATGCACGGGGCGGTCGCCGACTTCACCGAAGGCAACCGCATCGGGCCGTTGGAGTACGCCTTCTCGACAGGCGCCCTCATCGACAGCCTCTCGCTGCAGGGCCGTGTCGTCGACGCCTATCTCGACAAGCCCTATGGCAAGACCGTCACCGTAATGCTCTATCGTCACACCGCCGACAGCCTCTGGTCCGACTCCACAGTCACGCTGAGCCCTCCTTCATACGTAGCACGCTGCAATGCCGACGGCACCTTCCGCTTCAACTACATGGCCGACGGTCTCTACCGCATCGTCGCCATCGACGACGCCGACCGCAACCTGCGCTACAATGGCAACGAGGCGGTGGCCAGTCTTGACACCCTGCTCCGTCCTGTCCACATACCTGCCGGCGCCGCCGCGCCGCCCGACACATCCCGGCCGGGGCTCACCCTGCGCATCTCCTGCGACTCGTCGCAGATAGTGCAGCGTGTCACCAAGAGCGACTTCGTCGCTCCCGGCAGAATTGTCGTGGCCACTGCCGGCCCCATGCAGCAGCCCCGCCTTCTTTGCGACGACAGCCTCGTCTGGCGGCTCACCCCGGGCGCCGACACCCTGCACATCTGGATGCGCCGGCCCGGCTGCAACTCCACCGTGCTGAGGCTCTGTGACGCCAGCGGCCTTGACGACACGCTGAAACTGCAGCTGCGCAAGAAAACCTCCGCGCGCCGCCGTCAGGCCGACGCCGCCCCTGCCGACGCCGAGCCCTCCTTTGCGCTCCACTTCCAGTTCGGCCAGACGGCGGGAGTCTTCGACACCCTCAGCCTGACCTCCGTCAATCCCGTCGTACACTCTTCCGACACAGCGTTGCAGTTGCTCAACCTGGCCGACAGCGTCCGCACCTCGTTGCCGTTGCGTTTCGACAGCTTAGGTCTGCGGGCCCGCATCGACACCGTGCTCTCCGCCGGCTGCAAATACCAGCTCACAGTGCCTGCCGGTGCCCTCGTTGACCTATGGGGCGGCAAGAATGCCGAGCTCACAGCCTCCGTTGACATCCAGGGTGAAGAGCGCTATGGCAACATCTTCCTGACGTGCCAAGGCCCGTTGCCGCCCAACACCGTCGTCCAGCTGACCGACGAGCAGGGTCGTGTGCGTCTCAGCCAGCCGTGGCCTGACAGCATCCCCCGCATCGCATTCAAGAACCTGTCGCCGGGCAAATACCGCATACAAGCCTTTGGCGACCTCGACAGCAACGGCCGTTGGACACCGGGCAGCTATTGGCTGCACCGTCAGCCCGAGCCGGTCTACCGTTTTGAGAAAACATTCGACGTGCGCGAAAACTGGGATATCGAAGAGACATGGCAGATGCTGCGTTAAATACCGTCGACCGTCCGTCGGGCCTGCAGCGTCGCCTCTTCACAGGCGTGTTCTGGCTGTTGCTGCTCAACCTGCTCGTCAAGCCATTCTGGATTCTCGGTGTCGAGGTGGGGGTGCAGAACGCTGTAGGCAGCGAAGCCTACGGCCTCTACTTCGCAGTCTTCAACCTGAGCTACATCTTCAACATCGTGCTCGACCTCGGCATCACCAACTTCAACACGCGCAACATTGCCCGCCATCCGGTCCTGATAAACAAACATCTCTCCGGCATATTAGGCGTCAAAATCCTTCTGCTGGCGCTGTATGCCGTCATCACCTTTGGCGCCGGGCTCATGCTGGGCTACGACTCATACCAGTTCCGTCTGTTGGCATGGCTCAGCCTCAACCAGTTCCTCAGCTCGCTGATACTCTACCTCCGCAGCAACTTCGAGGGACTGCTGCTCTTTCGGTGGGACAGTCTGTTGAGCGTTCTCGACCGCCTGCTCATGATTCTCATCTGCGGGCTCCTGCTATGGGGGCCGGCGCATATCTCCGGCGGGCGCTTCACCATCTTTCATTTTGTCTACGCGCAGACCGCCGCCTATCTTGCCACCGCCCTCACCGCGTTGGCAGTGCTTTCTCGCAAGACATCCTTCCGCCGGCTGCGCTTCAACCGCCTCTTCACGCTGGCGGTCCTCAAACAGAGCCTCCCCTTCGCCCTGTTGGTGCTGCTCATGGCCAGCTACAACCGCCTCGACCCGGTGCTGCTGCAACGTCTCTCGCGCGGAGGCGCGGGCAACTTCAATGCCGGCATATATGCCGGCGCGTTCCGGCTGCTCGATGCGCTGACCATGGTGGCATACCTTGTCTCCGTCGTCCTGCTGCCCGTCTTCTCCAAGATGACAGACCCGCTGTCTGTCTCATCGCGCGGGCTGCAGCCCCTGTCGTCGACCGTCAAGACCATGACATCCCTGATGCTCGTCTTCTCCGTCACAGCCGCCTGCACCCTCTCCAGCGCCGGCGCCGGCCTGATGGCGCTCTTCTACAACGACCATATAGCAGACCACGCCGCCGTTTTCCGCATACTCATCTTCTGCCTCATCCCCGTCTCATGCACCTACCTCTTCGGCACACTGCTCACCGCTGCCGGGCAGCTACGGCTCCTCAACCGCTACGCCGCCGCGTCGTTGCTCCTCAACCTCCTCGTCAACCTGCTGTGCATCCCCCGCTGGGGTGCCGTCGGCAGCGCCTGGGCGGCTCTTTCCGCCCAGACCTTCATGGCGGTGGCCCAGATAATAGCCTCATTGCGCATCTTTTCCCTGCGTCCGTCGCGGGCCTACATATCAAAACTGTTCTATTTCACGTTTATAATAATAGCCTGCACCTGCTGCGCCCCGCACTTCGTATGGTGGATAAACATTCCCGTTGTCGCCGCCGTCGCGCTCGTGCTGGCCTTTGTGCTCAAGCTGGTCGACACCCGCGAAATCATCCGCATCATACAACAACATTAAAAAATCATACAACCATAACCAACCCCTAAACACACCATCATTATGAAAACTGCATACCTATTTCCGGGCCAAGGCGCCCAATTTGTAGGCATGGGCAAAGAGCTCTACGACAGCAACAGTCAGTGCCGCGACATGTTCGAGACCGCCAACGGCATCATCGGCTTCCGCATCACAGACCTCATGTTTGGCGGCACCCCCGACGACCTCAAGCAGACCAAGGTGACCCAGCCCGCCATCTTCCTGCACAGCGTCATCCTGGCCGCCTCGCTCGGCGACACCTTCCGCCCCGCCATGGCGGCAGGCCACTCGTTAGGCGAATTCTCCGCGCTGGTGGCGGCAGGAGCCCTCTCCTTCGAAGACGGCCTGCGCCTCGTCGTGGCCCGTGCCAACGCCATGCAGAAATGCTGCGAGCGGCACCCCTCCACCATGGCTGCCGTCCTCAAGCTCGACGATAAAACCGTCGAAGACATCTGCGCCGCCGTCAGCGCCGAGGGTGAGACCGTGGTGCCGGCCAACTACAACACGCCGGGCCAGCTTGTCATCAGCGGCACCAACGAAGGCGTGGCCCGTGCCTGCGAGCGCCTCAAAGCCGCCGGCGGTCGTGCCCTGCCCCTGGCTGTGGGCGGAGCCTTCCACAGCCCCCTCATGGAGCCGGCCCGTCTGGAGCTGGCCGAAGCCATAGGTCAGTGCCGCTTCAGCGCCCCGGTCTGCCCCGTCTACCAAAACGTGTGCGCCCGTCCGGTGACCGACCCCGTCGAGATACAGTCCAACCTCAACAAGCAGCTCACCGCGCCGGTGCGGTGGACGGCCACCGTGCAGAACATGCTCTCCGACGGTGCCGCCGCATTCATCGAGGTGGGCCCCGGCACCGTGCTGCAAGGCATGGTCAAGCGCATCGCGCCCGACGCCGACGCACGCTCGGCCGAGTGACTCTGCCTGTCGGCGGCAGCCAGTCAAAACAAAACCGCCCGGTGTCACGACACCGGGCGGTTATTCATTTTACTCCTGGCTATCCAGCCGTTTGGTCTGCTTCTTGCCGCGCCACTCGAAATCCCGTCCCAGATACTTCTCGCGCACATCGGGGTCATTGGCCATCTCTTCCGGTGTGCCGTGGTGCAGCACCTTGCCTTCATACAGCAGATAGGCGCGGTCGGTGATACGCAGCGTTTCATTCACATTATGGTCGGTGATAAGAATCCCGATATTCTTCTCCTTCAGGTGCGCCACAATATCCTGGATATCCTGCACCGCAATCGGGTCTACGCCGGCGAAAGGCTCGTCCAGCAGCAGAAACTTCGGGTCGTTTGCCAGGGCGCGGGCTATCTCCGTCCGTCGCCGTTCGCCGCCCGACAGCTGTATGCCCTTGCTGTCGCGGATCTTCTGCAGGCCGAACTCCGTCAGCAGCGACTCCAGCTGCTCGGCGCGGCCGGCCTTGTCCAGGTCGCGGCGGAACTCCAAAATCGAGCTGATATTGTCGGCCACCGACATCTGTCGGAACACCGACGCCTCCTGCGCCAGATACCCCACTCCCAGCTGGGCGCGCCGGAACATCGGCATCCTCGTGATCTCCATATCATCCAGGAAGACACGCCCCGAATAAGGCTTGATGATCCCCACCATCATATAAAACGTGGTCGTCTTGCCGGCACCGTTAGGTCCGAGCAGACCCACAATCTCACCTTGATGCACATCGACAGTCACCTCTTTGACCACAGTGCGTGAACGGTAAATTTTGACAACCTTGTCGGTACGGAGCTCCATGACGTCAACCCTGTTCTCTAAAAATTAAACGCAGCCGGTATTAAATAATGCCCTCCCTCAGAATATCGTGCAGATGCAACACCCCCTCATAGCGTCCCCTGTCGTCGACCACCACCAGCTGCGTGATGGCGTTGGCCCGCATGATATGCAGCGCATTCACAGCATACTCCGAGGCGGCGACGCACTTAGGGTCATGCGACATTATGTCGCCGGCGGTAAGCGCCTCAATATCGCGGTGCGACTTCATCATGCGTCGCAGGTCCCCGTCAGTGACAATGCCCAGCACATGCCCTCCGTCGTCAGTCACCACGGCGCAGCCCAGCCGCTTCGTTGTCATCTCCAGAATCGTGTCGCGCACCGTCGTCTCCGTCCCCACCTGCGGACGTTCATTCTGGCGGAACAGATTGTCGACATGCAGATACAGCTGCTTGCCCAACGCGCCGCCCGGGTGGAAACGGGCGAAATCGCTGGCCGAGAAGCCGCGGCACGCTATCAGCGCCACAGCCAGGGCGTCGCCTAAGACCAGCTGGGCGGTCGTCGACGAAGTCGGCGCCAAATTATTCGGGCAAGCCTCGTGAGCCACCGTGCAGTTCAACACAATGTCAGCCTGCGCGGCAAGAAAAGAGTCCGTATTGCCCACCAGCGCAATCAGCGTATTGCCGAAATTCTTGATAAGCGGTGCCAGCACCTTAATCTCCGGCGTGTTGCCGCTTTTCGAGATACAGACAACCACATCGTCGGGCTGCACCATGCCCAAGTCGCCGTGTATAGCGTCGGCGGCGTGCAGAAACAGAGCCGGCGTGCCCGTGGAATTAAGCGTTGACACAATCTTCGTGGCAATATTGGCGCTCTTGCCGATGCCCGTCACCACCACACGTCCGCGTGTCGAATACAGCGTCTCCACCGCTTTGACAAATGCGTCGTCGACATAGTTCTTAAGATTTGCAACGGCTTTTTCCTCCTCGTCAATAACTTGAACAGCAATACGTTTTATCTCGTCAGAACTTTTCAATCCGAAAAATATTTTGTCGTTACAAAAAAAAGGTATAACTTTGAAATTGCAAAGGTACACGTTTTTTCAAAATGATGATTGACCTACAGGCGAAACTAAAGGAATACTTTGGATTTGATGAGTTTAAAGGCGACCAGGAAGCCATCATCTGCAACGTGCTTTCAGGCAACGACACAGTGGTCATCATGCCCACAGGCGGAGGCAAATCGCTCTGCTATCAACTGCCGGCCATGATTCTCCCGGGCACAGCCATTGTTGTCTCGCCGCTCATCGCGCTGATGAAAAACCAGGTCGACGCCGTGCGCTACAACGCCGGCAAAGACGTCGTGGCGCACTTCCTAAACTCCTCGCTCTCCAAGCAGCAGGCCAAAGAGGTGAAAGACGACCTGCTGCGCGGCGACACCAAGCTGCTCTACGTCGCCCCCGAGACCCTCTCCAAAGACGAGACCGTCGCCTTCCTGCAGCAGATAGACATCTCCTTCGTAGCCATCGACGAGGCGCATTGCATCTCCGAATGGGGCCACGACTTCCGTCCCGAATACCGCCGGTTGCGCACCGCCATCGACGCCATCCGCCCCGACATCCCCATACTGACGCTCACCGCCTCGGCCACACCCAAGGTGCAGCAAGACATCATAAAAAACCTCCGCATGGAAGGTGCGCGGCAATTCATCGCATCCTTCAACCGGCCCAACCTCTACTACGAGATCCGTCCCAAGCCCGACGACGCCATGTTGCTCCACAAAGAGATAATCAAATTCATCAAGGACAACCCCGGCAAGAGCGGCATCATCTACTGCCTCACGCGCAAAAAAGTCGAAGACCTGGCCGAGCTGCTCCTCATCAACGGCATCCGGGCCTTGCCCTACCATGCCGGGCTCGACAGCCGCACGCGCACCGAAAACCAAGACCGTTTCCTGATGGAAGATGTCGACGTCATCGTCGCCACCATCGCCTTCGGCATGGGCATCGACAAGCCCGACATCCGTTTCGTCATCCACTACGACATACCGAAGAGCATCGAAGGCTACTACCAGGAGACCGGCCGTGCCGGCCGTGACGGCGGCGAAGGCGTCTGCATCGCCTTCTACTCCGAGCACGACGTCGAGAAACTCTACAAATTCTTCACCGACAAAAGTCTCACCGAGCAAGAGCTCTCCAACCACCTTGTGCAGGAGATGGTCAGCTACGCCGAGTCCGCCGCCTGCCGCCGGCTGAACATACTCCGCTACTTCGGCGAGGAATACCGCCAAACCAACTGCGGCAACTGCGACAACTGCCTGCACCCCAAACCCCGGGTGCCGGTCAAAGAAGAGATGGTCTACTTCCTCGAAACCATCGTAGCCACCAAACAGGCCTTCAAGTCCAAAGAGCTGATCGACGTCATGATGGGCCGCAAAAACTCCATCACCCATGCCTACCGCCACGACCGGTTGGAGCAATACGGCCAGGGTGCCGACCGCGACGACCTCTTCTGGCGGGCCGTGGCACGCCAGTCCCTCTTCGAGCGTTTAGTCGAAAAAGAAGTGGAGCAATACGGAGTGCTCAAGCTCACCGCCCTCGGCCGCGAATACCTGCGCAAGCCCTACGAAATACTCATCGCCTGCGACCACGATTACAGCAGTGTCGCCGCCGAAGACGACCACACCTCTCCCACGGGTGCCGCCGGCGGCCTCGCCTCCGGCGACGAAGCCCTTTACACCCAGCTCAAAGGACTGCTCAAATCCATTGCCGACAAACAGCACCTGCCGCCATACGTCATCTTCGAAGACCTCTCGCTCAAAGACATGACCATACAGTACCCCTGCACCACCGAAGAGCTGAGCCACTGTGCTGGGGTCAGCCTCAGCAAAGCCCAGCGCTACGGGGCACCGTTCGTCGATCTCATCAGGCGCTACGTCGAAGACAACGAGATCGAGCGTCCGCAAGACATCGTGGTGCGCAGTGCCGTCAACAAATCGCTGCTGAAGGTCTACGTCATCCAGTCCATCGACCGCCAGATGTCGCTCGACGACATCGCCCGCGGCAAAGGCCTCACCATCGACGATCTGCTCACCGAGATAGAACACATCGTCGAGTCCGGCACGCGGCTCAACGTCGACTACTTCATCGACGAAAACATCGAAGAAGACCGTCAGGAAGAAATCATCGACTACCTGCGCGGTGTCGAAAACTACTCGCTCGATGCCATGCAAGAACACTTTGCGGACGAATACACCCCCGAAGAGCTCCGTTTGATGTACATCAAATTCCGTTCCGACTTCGGCTGCTGACCGCCATGCCCTACACCCGCTACGCCGACCGTCTGCGGCAGCTCTTCGGATGCCGTGTCCAGAAACTCTCCATCGACGCAGGCTTCACCTGTCCCAACCGCGACGGCACACTGGGCCGGCAGGGGTGCACCTTCTGTGTCAACGACGCCTTCAACCCCTCCTACTGCCAGCCGTACAAAAGCATCACCCGCCAGATAGACGAAGGCATCGCCTTCCACCGTCGGCGCTACCGCAACGCCGTCCGCTACCTTGCCTACTTCCAGGCCTACAGCAACACCTACGCCCCGCTCGAAGTCCTTCGGCAACGCTACGGCGAGGCGTTGAGCCATCCCGCTGTAGCCGGCTTGGTCATAGGCACGCGCCCCGACTGCGTCGACGACGCCACCCTCGATTACATAGCCTCCCTCTCCGCCCGCCACTACGTCGCCGTCGAATACGGCGTCGAGAGTTGCTACGACCGCACATTGCAGCTCATCCGCCGGGGCCACACCTTCGCCGTCGCCTGCGACGCCATCCGCCGCACCCGTCGTCGTGGCATCCATTGCGGAGCCCACCTCATCCTCGGGCTGCCTGGCGAAAGCCGCGGCGACATGTTGCGCGAAGCCGACATCCTCAGCCGGCTCCCCATCGAGACCCTCAAGCTGCACCAGCTGCAGATACTGCGTGGCAGCCTCCTGCAGCGGCAGCTTGAGCAAGGCCTCGTCTCCGTCACCCCCTTCACCCTGCAGGACTACATCAGCCTCGTCTGCGACTTCCGTCAGCGCCTGCGGCCCGACATCGTCATCGAGCGCTACGCCGGCGAGGTGCCGCCCCGCTTTCAGGCGCAGCCCGGTCACAGCTGGCGCCATCCCGACGGCCGCCTTGTGCGCAACGAAGAAGTCGTGCAGCTCGTCGACGCAGAGCTGCGTCGACGTGCGCTGCCCTGATCCGCCGTCGCACAAAAATGCTTATCTTTGCACCCTCCTTCCACCGACACCACCCATGAACATAGCACTGATAGGATACGGCAAAATGGGCCATGCCCTCGAGACGCTGGCGCCGCAGCGGGGCCACACCATACACTGCATCGTCGACAGCGACGACGACTGGCGCCGCCACGCCGACGCCCTGCGGCGCTGCGACATCGCCCTTGAGTTCACCCAGCCATCCTGCGCCGTCCGCAACATCGAACGCTGCTTCGGGCTCAACCTGCCCGTTGTCTGCGGCACCACAGGCTGGTACGACCGCCTCGACGCCCTTGCCGCCCGCTGCCGCGAACACGGCCAAGCCCTCCTCGTCGCCTCCAACTTCAGCATCGGCATGAACATCATGTTCGAGCTCAACCGCCGGCTGGCCGCCCTCATGGCCGCCCATCCCGAATACCGTGTCGCGCTCAGCGAGACCCACCACATCCACAAACTCGATGCGCCCAGCGGCACCGCCCTCGCCCTGGCGCACGACATCAACCAGGCCTGCCGTGCCGGCTGCCTTCCCCCTTCCGGCATCGTCTCCATCCGCGAAGGCGAGGTCGCAGGCATCCACGAGGTCGTCTACGACAGCGACGACGACACCCTCACCTTGCGCCACAGCGCCAAAAGCCGCCGCGGGCTGGCCGTCGGCGCCCTCGTCGCCGCCGAATACCTCCACGGCCGCAAAGGTTTCTACACCATGGGCGATCTCCTCTCCGAGGCATGAAACGTCTGCTGCCATACCTCCTCCTTGCGCTCCTCCTCCTGATGGCCGCGAGTGCCGCCATGGGCGCCGTCCGTCTCAGTTGGGACGAACTGTGGCGGTCGCCCGTATTCCTCAACCTGCGTCTGCCCCGCATACTGCTCTGCGTCCTTGCCGGTGCCGCCCTCTCCGTCTCCGGCGCCTCCTACCAAGCCATCTTCCGCAACTCCCTCACCGACCCCTACGTGCTGGGCATCTCCTCCGGCGCATCCCTTGGCGCCGCCGTCGCCATCGTCGCGGGGCTGCAGCACTCCCTTCTCGGCATCGGCGGCTGTGCCCTCGTCAGTGCGCTGCTGACCATCTGGCTCATCTACCGCATCGCCACCATCGGCAACCGGCTCCACAGCACCACGCTCCTGCTCACCGGGGTCTGCCTCACCTTCCTCATCGCGGCCCTGGTGTCATTGCTCATGGTCCTCCACCAAGACAAAATGGAAAGCATCATCTTCTGGACCATGGGCAGCTTCTCCGGCGCCACCTGGGGCGCCGTCCTCACCCTGCTTCCCGTCGTCGTGCTGGGCGTCCTCGTCGTCTTGCGCCACGCCCGCGACCTCAACCTCCTGTTGGTAGGCTCGGAAGAAGCCCAGAGCATGGGCGTGGAAGTCGAAAAAGTCAAAAAACGCCTCCTCCTTGCCACCACCCTGATGATCTCCTTCACCGTGAGCTGCTCCGGTGTCATCGGCTTCGTAGGTCTCGTCGTGCCCCACTGCGTGCGGCTGCTCGTCGGTCCCGACAACCGTCGGGTGCTGCCCTACAGCATCGTCGTCGGCGGCATCTTCGTCCTGCTCTGCGACACCCTCGCCCGCACCGTGCTCCAACCCGGCGAGCTGCCCGTCGGCAGTCTGACGGCCCTCGTCGGCGCCCCCCTCTTCATCTACCTCCTCTACCGCAGCAAACAGGCCCTATGACAGCCTCCCCCATGATATCCATACAACACCTTGACTGCGCCTTCGGCACAAAGCAGGTCCTCAGCGACATCTGCGCCGACATCGAGCAGGGCGGCATGTACGCCCTCATGGGCCTCAACGGATGCGGCAAGACCACCCTGCTGCGCTGCATCGGCAACCTCCTGCAGCCGCAGCGTGGCGCCGTCCTCGTCGGCGGCACCGACATCCGCCGCTACACCACACGGCAGCTGGCCCGGCAAATCTCCATGGTGCGCCAGCACAGCCACACCGACTTCGAGTTCTCCGCCTTCGAGACAGTGCTGATGGGCCGCAACCCCTACCAGCGCCGGCTGCAAAACGAGTCTCGGCGCGACTGGGCCATCGTCGAGCGCTGCATGCGCCTCACCCACACCTGGGAGCACCGTCTCTCCAAGCCCCACGAGATGAGCGGCGGCGAGTGGCAGCGAGTCATGATAGCCCGTGCCCTGGCCCAGGACACCCCCGTCATGCTCTTCGACGAGCCCACCTCCAATCTGGACATAGCCCACCAGTTCGAAATCATGGAGCTGCTGAGCGACATCAACCGCAGCCGGCGTAAAACCATCCTCATCGTCATGCACGACCTCAACCTTGCCTACCGCTACTGCCCCTCGCTCCTCCTCCTCCACAACCGCCGCATCCATTACCAGGGCCCCATGCACGACGGCCTCACCCCTGCCACCGTCAGGCAGGTTTTCGGCATCGACTACCCCTTCCTGCATCGATCCCCCCTCTGAGCCTGATTTGCTCATTCGGAAAAATATATGTATCTTAGCAAGTCCTTTCAGTGCATCGCTTTAAACCGTAAAAGTGCTGCAACTGTTTGACATTTATATAAATAAGAAACAGATCAACACAAACTGACAATATGAAAACGGCTAAGAAAGGCATTGTCCTGCTCCTCATGGTCACTTTGGCGGCCGCGGCGCTGGCCCAGTCAAAGTCCCTTGCCCAAAAAGCGGACGCACTGTTCGACCAAAAGCAATACATAGCCGCCCTTGCAAAATACGAAGAGGCCTACGGTAGCATCAAAGGCAACAAGATAGAGAAAAACCGCCTTTACTTCCAGATGGCCGAATGCTACCGCCTGATGAACAACTTCCCCAAGGCGGAGCACATCTACCGGCAGCTCGTCGGCAGCAAATTCTACACCACCGAGCCGAAAATATACTTCTACCTCGCCGAGATGTACCGCTTCGAAAACAAGCTCGAAGAAGCCGAAGAGAGCTACAAGCGCTACATCGAGATCGCTCCCAACGACAAATATGCCGTCTCGCGTCTCAACTCGCTGGCCTACGTCGGCGAGCTCTTCGCCAACCGCACCCGCCACGTCATGAAACGCCTCGACAGCTGGAACACCGAATACAATGACTGGGCGCCGCGTTTCATGGGTGCCGACACCAACCGTCTCGTCTTCACCTCCTCGCGCATCGACGACGAGGCCGACGCCGCCATCGACGCCTGGACCGGCCAGGCCTTCTCCGACCTCTACCACGTCTTCCGCGACCGCAAAGGCAACTGGTCCGCCACCCCCGAGCGCTTCGAGAAAGACGGCCGCATCAACAGCCCCGCCAACGAAGGCGAAGCCTGCTTCTCCCCCGACGGCCGTACCGTCTACTTCTCGCGTTGCGACGCCCGCCGCAACCAGACCCAGGGCTGCTACATCTACGTCACCAGCAAATCCGCCGCCGATGCCAAAGACCGCAAAAGCAAGAAAAAAGGCAGATCCGACAGCGACGCTCCCTCCGCCGAGTGGGAGCCCGCCGTGCGCATCGAGCTGGGCGACACCGCCTACAACTACCTCTATCCTGCCGTCACCAGCGACGGGCTCACCCTCTACTTCTCCTCCGACATGCCCGGTGGCTCCGGCGACTACGACCTCTGGGTGGCCACCCGTCCGTCGCAGGCCGACGACTTCGGCAAGCCCGTCAACCTCGGCAGCGTCGTCAACACCGCCGGCCGCGAAGTCTTCCCCGTGCTGCGCGACGACACCCTCCTCTACTTCTCCTCCAACGGCCTGCCCGGTGTCGGCGGCCAGGACCTCTTCTGCACCGCGATACGCGGCACCCGCTGCACCAAGCCCCAAAACCTGGGCGTGCCCATCAACTCCTCCTACGACGAGATGAGCATCATCTACTACCCCTCCTCCACCCACTACATGATAGAGCGAGGCTACTTCTCCTCCAACCGTCCCTTCGACGACCCCCATAACCCCAAGATCGACAACAAAGGCAAAAAAATAGGCCAGCTGCACGACGACCTCTTCTACTTCGAGCTTCCCCCCTTGCGCTACAGCATCGAAGGCATCGTGCGCGACGAAAAATCCATGCAGCTCGTCGAGGGCGCCCGCATCCTCCTCGTCGGTTCTGACGGCAGCGAGAGCGAGGTCTACACCGACAAAAAAGGCTTCTACCGCTTCGGCACCGACCGGGTCCGTCGCGACGTCATCTACAAACTCTTCGTCTCCAAAGTCGACTACTTCACCCTCGAAGAGTCCGAGAGCACCCGGGGCTACACCACCGACAAAGACATCGTCCACGACATGCGCATCGAGCCCGTCCCCAAACAGCCCGTCGTGCTGCCCGAGATACGCTACGACCTCTCCAAATGGGACCTCAAAGAAGAATTCATGGACTCCCTCATGGACCTCTACCTCGTCATGATGAACAACCCCGACATCGTCGTCGAGATCCGTGCCCACACCGACTGCCAGCCCTTCATCGGCCTCACCAACGACACCCTCTCCCAGCGGCGGGCCCAGTCCGTCGTCGACTACCTCGTCTCGCGCGGCATCGAGCGTGACCGTCTCGTGGCCAAAGGCTACGCCGAGCGCATGCCCCGCACCCTCGACCGCGACATCACCGTCCGTCGCGGCGGCCGTGCCTACAACTTCTCCGCCGGCACCACCCTCGAATGCGACTACATCAACCGCCTCCCTGGCGACGACTACCGCGAGGTGGCCCACCAGCTCAACCGCCGCATCGAATTCCAGATCCTCCGCACCGACTACGTGCCGCGCCGTGTCGTCGACAACATGAGCTCCGACACGCCCCTCGTGCGGCAGACCGAAGACGGCAAAATCATCGACCTCGTCAACAAGCCGCTTGAAGAGTCCGCCGAAGAGGTCGCCATCATCCACGACGAAAACATGCTCCCCGTCGCCATGATACACTCCTCCAAAGGTGAAATCTCCTGCATCGTCAACGGCGCCCGCATGCCCATGCTCATCGACGAGCGTTTCCCCGAGCCCGTCGCCATCGCCTGGGAAGAAGCCATGAGCCTCCTCTACCAGCGCCGTATCAACAAAGAAGACTTCCCCGAGCGCGACAACGCCTTCGACCCCGAGGGCAACATCCTCGACAAAGCCACCGTCATCTTCAAAGAAATGCAGATAGGCCCGCGCAAGCTGGCCAACGTCGAAGTCGTCGTCGTCAAAGGTGTCGACTACAAATTCACCATCAACCGCAGCGGCCTCTCCCGTTTCGGCGGCTACGAATTCGACAAAAAGAGCGGCAAACTCTTCTTCCTTGACTGACCAGCTCCAGCGCCTGCTCACCGTCACCGGTCCGACAGCCAGCGGCAAAACCTCGCTCGCCGTCGTGCTGGCCCGTGCCCTCGGTGGTGAGATTATCAGCGCCGACTCGCGCCAGGTCTTCCGCGGCATGGACCTCGGCACCGGCAAAGACCTCTCCGAATACACCGAAGGCGGTCCTGCCGTCCGCCACCACCTCATCGACATCCACGACCCCGGCTACGAATACAACCTCTACCAGTTCCAGAACGACTTCCTCCGCGCCTTCCGTTCCGTCGTCTCCGCCGGCCGTCTCCCCATCCTCTGCGGCGGCAGCGGCCTCTACGTCGACGCCGTTGTTCGCAGCTTTCCGCTCTCCCACGCCCCCGTCGACGCCGCCTTCCGTGCCAGCGTCGCCCATCTCAGCGACGCAGAGCTCATCCGTCGCCTCTCCTCCCTCGTCGCCCTCCACAACCACACCGACACCGACGACCGCGACCGCCTCGTCCGTGCCCTCGAAATACAGGAATACGCCTTGCGCCACCCCGGCCACCACGTCGTCATGCCCCCCATGGACCACCTCGTCTTCGCCGTCACCTTCCCCCGCGACATCCTCGTCCGCCGCATCGAGTGGCGCCTCCTGCAGCGCCTCCAGTCCGGCATGGTCGACGAAGTGCGTTCACTCCTTGCCGCCGGCGTCCCCTCCGACCGCCTCAAACGCTACGGCCTCGAATACCGCCACCTCACCGCCTACCTGCTTGGTGAATGCACCTACGGGCAGATGTACGACACCCTCTTTCGCGACATCCGCCGCTTCGCCAAGCGCCAGATGACCTACCTGCGCCACATGGAGCGCCACGGCGTCGCCATCCATTGGCTCGACGGCCGCGACGGCACCGAAAACCTCGCGTCGCAAATCCTCCGCAATTTTTTTTGACAAAGGCATACTAAAAATAAAAAACATCCGTACACCCCTTGTCCATTGACAATAAATTTGTACCTTTGCACCTGAGATCCTTTCGTTTCACCAAAACTGTAGCCATCGGGAAATAATTATCAGTTTCTAACCCCCACACCTCAAGTCCTATGGACCAGTCATTAAAAGCGCTCACTGACAACGAGCTGATAAAAGGTTACAAGAACGGTGATTATTCCTGCTTCGAGGAATTGCTCGCGCGCTACCAGGCAAAAGTCTACGGCTACATCTTCTCCGTCGTCAAAGACAAAGACATGGCCGACGACATCTTCCAAGACACCTTCTTCAAAGTCGTCATGACCCTCAGCCAGGGCGTCTACAAAGACGAAAACAAATTCATCCATTGGGTCATGCGCATCGCCCACAACCTCATCGTCGACTACTACCGCCGCAACAACAAGATGCCCCTCGTCCCCAACCGTCCCGAGTGCAACGTCGTCGACACCCTTCGCATCGAAGAAGAAAACGTCGAGCACGCCATCATGCGCAAACAGACCAGCCAGAGCATCCGCAAACTCGTCAAGATGCTCCCCCCCGAGCAGCGCCGTGTCGTCATCCTGCGCCACTACGGCAAATGCGACTTCAAAGACATCGCCGCCCGCACCGGAGTCAGCATCAACACCGCCCTCGGCCGCATGCGCTACGCCATCATCAACCTGCGCCGCCTCGCCCAGGAAAATGACATGTACATCGAGCTATAGCCGGCTCCGCCCGCGCCCGATCCCATATAAATGTTAAAAAATACGAGGGAGGCAATAATTCGCCTCCCTCGTCAGTTACTATAAAAGCTGTCTCAATCAGGGCAGACAGCCCAAACAGAAACTGTCCAACTTAATTCAGGCGTGTATGAAGCATGACTACGATTTCCTTCCCTTGACGGAAGAGCCAGGCACCAATACATCATTGAAATCAGAAGCATCGCCGGTACAACCCCCGCAACAAGTTGTACAAAACATCCTCGACTTCGCCCGCTGCTGCCAGCACATCACCACGCAAAAGGTGAAGTTACGGATCTGTTTAAATTAGCTCTCCGGCAAGCCCGACGCAGGCCTCCTGCTTCCCTGCCGGGGCGGTGACTCCCGCCATCCCTTCCTGATCTTGAACCGCACCTGCGCCCGCGCAGGTGCGGTTTTTTTACCCCTCCCGCCCCTGCTCTTATTGATTTTTTTGTACCTTTGCATCGTCATTCCACTCGCCGAAGCCTGCTAACAGGTTCGCCGGCCAGCGCCGGCAAGTCTGGAACAAGGGTCAAGCGGGCGGGTGGCAAA
>LPNH01000014.1:1314-58376 GCA_001543385.1 Candidatus Hemicellulosilyticus sp. P3 | reverse complement strand
GAGAGCCTGGAATGCGGGATAGGCAAGTTAGATTCCCGCGCTTCTTTTGTGTGTTTTCCTTACAGTTCCATCGCCGGCATCCACGGGAATCGTGCCGGAGAAGCAATAATAAATAACATGAAAAAAAGTAATTTTTTTGTTGTTCTCGCTCTGATTTCTTTGTTTGTCAGCACAAACGTATCGGCGCATAACCATTCGGAGCAGGCTCCAAGCGGGCAGATGCTTTATTATAGTGTAACGACCGAGGCCGCCGCAAACACATACACAAGGGGGGCTATCGTTACGCATCCCGGAACCGGAACGGCGATTAACACAAACACCCATATCTGGGGGTCCAACGCTTTGCCCACGGGGGCGCTCGTCATCCCTGACAGTGTTCACTACCGTGGTGTTGCTTATCCCGTTATAGGAATTTCTCAATACACATTCATGCAGTGCGATGGGCTTACGTCGGTCACACTTCCGGGCACCCTGAAGAATATTGGACAAATGGCTTTCTATGGATGCGATAGTTTGGAATCTGTGACAGTGCCCAGTACGGTGACATGGGCGAGTATTACGAGTTCTAATTGGTACTTTGGTACAGGTATCGAGAGCTGGACATTTGCCAACTGCCCGCGACTGACGGGGGATTTCACAATCCCGAACGGAGTGACATATATAGAGGAGCGTGCCTTTAGCAATACGGCAATCACGTCGGTCTCCTTCCCGTCGTCGCTGACATATATAGGTAAGTATGCTTTTTACCACTCGGCACTCACCTCCCTCTCACTCCCATCCTCGTTGACGACGATTGACGGCATGGCTTTTGGCTGGTGCGATAGATTGACCGGAATAATCACACTGCCTGAAAGCCTCACGGCAATAGTGGGTGGTGCCTTCTTAAATTGTTATAAGGTTCTCTCAATTAACATTCCAAGCACTACGAATATATATAGTTTTGAAGACAATTCTTCTTACGATATTCAGACATTCTTTGGTGTGAACAACATTAATTACCCAAGGAATATCAATGTAGAAAATTGGAGTATAAATGATGGATGGGTCCTTGGTGCAAAGACATTTAATGGGTACATCGAGGATGGCCTCGTGTATCGCAATCAAAGCAAGACCAAGGTCACAGGATGCGACTATCAGTTAAGCAGTTTCACAGTGCCTGCCGCCGTGGACACGGTAGGGCTCCAGGCTTTCTACAGTTCCGATTTGACCAATATTTCCCTGCCGGAAGGGCTTGAGGTTATCAGTGGTAGAGCCTTTAAAAAATGTGAAGGCCTGACAGACATCAATATCCCGTCAACGGTAGCGAGTATAGGCGATGAGGCATTTGCCGTCACAGGGATTGCCGACATAACGTTGCCTGCATCGCTGTCGTACCTTGGTTTTGGCGTTTTTGACAACCTCGACACACTGAGGATGTTAGGCAGCATGCCGCCCATTATCGACACGGTGTATTACTACGACTCCTCGTTGGTCAACACCCCCATCGTTGTGCCTTGCAACGCCGGCAGTGCCTACCGCCATGCTGCGGGCTGGAGCATGTGCAACAACACCATCGACCCCTGCGTCGATGAGGTCGTTTACTTCACCGTCAGCGTCAGCAGCGCCGACCCGACAATGGGCACCGCCACCATCAACGGCAGCGCATCGGCCACCGTCGAGGACGGCGAGACCGCTACTATCACTGCTACTGCCAACGAAGGCTACCACTTCACTCACTGGAACGACGGCGACACCAATGCCGAGCGCACGGCGACCATCACGTCCGATACAACATTCATTGCCTACTTCGAAACCGACGCGGTGATGACGTCCTATACCGTTACTGTCGTGAGTGCTGATCCGGAGATGGGCACTGTGAGCGCTGGTGGCGAGGTGGAGGAAGGCGAGAGCTTTACCTTCCGCGCCATTGCCAACTATGGCTACCACTTCGTGCAATGGAGCGACGGCGACACCGCCAACCCGCGTACCGTCACCGTGACCGCCGACGCCGCTTACATGGCCCTCTTCGAGGCCGACCAGAGCGACGCGCCGCAGATAACCTACGTGGGCGTGGACAGCAACGGCCACAACAGCGTGTACTGGACAGCGCAAAGCGGAAACGGCATCTCGAGCTACCGCGTCTACCGCGAAGGCACACAGGCCGGCGTCTACGAGCCGGTGGGCACCGTGCGTGCCACCGGCGCCACCGCCTACAGCTGGAGCGACGACCAGTCCAACCCGTCGGTGCGCGCCTACAGCTACCGCCTGAGCGCGGAGCGGCCCGACGGCAGCGAGAGCGCCAAGAGCACCGTGCACAGCACCATACACCTGCAGATCAGCCAAGGCCAGGGCGGCACCTGGAACCTCGCCTGGACCCCCTACGCCGGCTTCGCCTACAGCACCTACCGCATCTACCGCGGCACGACGGCCGGCAACCTGAGCCCGCTGGCCACCCTGCCGTCCACGGCGACCACCTACAGCGACCTCAACGAAAGCGCCGCCGACTACTACCAGATAGAAGTGGTGCGTCTGAGCCCGTCCAAAGACGGTGGCGTCAGCTCGCGCAGCAACATCGTCACCACCGATCCGGAGCCGCAGCGCTACGCGCTCACCGTGCTGAGCGCCGACATCACGCGCGGCACAGTCAGCGGGGGCGGCAGCTACACGGAAGGCGACACCGCCACCTTGACCGCCACAGCCCGTGAAGGCTACAGTTTCCTGCAGTGGCAGGACGGCGCCACCGCCAACCCGCGCGAGATACTGGTCACCGCCGCCGCCACCTACATGGCCTACTTCGCCCCGACAGAGGGCATCGCCGACGCGGAGAGCGCCGACGGTGTGTCCCTCGAGGTCCGCGACGGCCGCCTCGTGGTGAGTGGAGCCGAAGGTCGCCGCGTGACGCTGAGCGACGCGCTGGGCCGCATCCTCTACCGCGGCACGGCCGCCGCGCCGCTCACCCTCACCGCCCCCGCCGCAGGCGTCTACCTGCTGCAGGTGGAGGGCAGCCCCGCCCGCCGCGTGACGGTGGTGAAATAACCCGCACCAGCCTTACATCCGTCACATTGCAAGGGGCGCCGCGAAAATCGCGGCGCCCCTTGCGTTATACCATCAGACACCCGCCTGCCGTTGATAACTTTCCGATCCCGGGCGTGGTTTTATACAGAAATATTTTTATAATACACTGTAATACAGATTCTACGTAAAATATTTGTTTTATTTAACAAATATACATTCCTCACTGTTATTATCGTATGAAAAATAATCTGTATTTTTGCAGTCCGTTTTATGGGCGCAGCGTGCCCGTTCGAATGAGTGAATGTCAATAGTTACAATAAATTACAAAACAAACAATGCCAACAATTCAACAATTAGTTCGCAAAGGACGTCAGCAGATGGAGTACAAGAGCAAATCTCCCGCTCTTGATGGTTGCCCCCAGCGTCGCGGCGTCTGCACCCGTGTGTATACCACCACACCTAAGAAACCTAACTCGGCCATGCGTAAGGTGGCCCGTGTGCGCCTCACCAACCAGAAGGAAGTCAACGCCTATATTCCTGGCGAGGGTCACAACCTGCAGGAGCACAGCATCGTCATGATCCGTGGCGGCCGTGTGAAAGACCTTCCGGGTGTCCGCTATCACATCATCCGCGGTGCCCTCGACACCTCCGGCGTCGACGGCCGTCGTCAGCGTCGTTCCAAATACGGTGCCAAGCGTCCGAAAGCAGCTGCTAAGTAATTTAATATGGTGAATTTGAGCGTTGGGGCGACCTTTCGCTCACATAAGACATACAAGAAATGAGAAAAGCGAAACCAAGAAAACGTATCATCCTTCCGGATCCGAAATACAATGATGTGCTGGTGACGAAGTTCGTCAACAACCTCATGCTGGGCGGCAAGAAGACCATCGCCTACAAGATTTTCTACGAGGCCATCGATGTGGTCGCCGACCGCACCAAGGAAGACGGCCTTGAGGTCTGGAAAAAGGCGCTGGCCAACATCACCCCCTCTGTCGAGGTGAAGAGCCGCCGCATCGGCGGTGCCACATTCCAGGTGCCCACCGAGATCCGTCCCGAGCGCAAACAGTCCATCGGCATGAAGAACCTCATCAGCTTCTCGCGCAAACGCAACGAGAAGACCATGGCGCTGAAACTCGCCGCCGAAATTCAGGCTGCCTATAAGGAAGAAGGCGCCGCTTTCAAACGCAAAGAGGATATCCACCGTATGGCCGACGCCAACAAGGCTTTCTCGCACTTTAGATTCTAATTTTTTATCTCTGCTGAACCCACTACCCCATGTCTGACCTCCGCTACACACGCAACATCGGCATTATGGCCCATATCGACGCCGGCAAAACGACGACGACCGAGCGCATCTTGTTCTATACGGGCAAGAACTACAAGCTCGGCGAGACCCACGACGGGTCGGCCACAATGGACTGGATGGTGCAGGAGCAGGAACGCGGCATCACCATCACTTCCGCCGCCACCACGGTCTACTGGGACTGGAACAAGAACCACTACAAGTTCAACATCATCGACACCCCGGGCCACGTCGACTTCACTGTCGAGGTGGAGCGTTCGCTGCGTGTGCTGGACGGCGCCATCGCTATATTCTGCGCGGTGGGCGGAGTCGAGCCGCAGTCCGAGACGGTGTGGCGCCAGGCCGACAAATACGGTGTGCCCCGCATCGCATTCATCAACAAGATGGACCGCGCGGGTGCCGACTTTTTCTCGGTGCTGGGTCAGATCAAAGAGCGCCTGGGCGCCAACCCTATCCCCATTGAGATACCGATTGGCCAGGAAGATTTGTTCAAAGGGGTGGTCAACCTCATCAGCAACAAGGCCCTGATATGGGACGAGGCTTCCAACGGCACACAGTTCTACGAGGTGCCGATGCCGGACGACTTGAAGGAGACGGTGTCGGAATACAGGCAGAGACTGATAGAGGGTGTGGCCGAGGAGAACGAGGCATTGCTCGAGAAGTTCTTCGACGATCCCGAGTCGATTACCGAGGAGGAAATTATCGCCGAGATCCGCAAGGCCACGCTGGCCATGAAGATTGTTCCTGTGATGTGCGGTTCGGCGTTCAAGAACAAAGGAGTGCAGTCGCTGCTCGATGCGGTGGCCGCTTTCCTGCCCAGTCCGCTCGACATGGACGCCGTGGTGGGAATCAACCCCAAAAGTGAGAAAGAGGAGACTCGTCCTATCGACGCCAAGGCTCCTTTCTCCGCTTTGGCATTCAAAATCGCCACCGACCCCTATGTAGGCCGGCTCTGTTTCTTCCGTGTCTACAGCGGATCGCTCGAATCCGGCTCTTACGTCTACAACGCCAATACCGGTAAGAAAGAGCGCATCTCGCGCATCATGCAGATGCACTCCAATAAGCAGAACCCGCTGGAACGTATCGAGGCGGGCGACATCGGGGCCGCCGTCGGGTTCAAGGAAATCAAGACCGGGCATACGCTCTGCGCGGAGCAGCATCCCATCATCCTTGAGTCGATGAAGTTCCCCGAGCCCGTCATCAGTCTGGCTGTCGAACCGCTCACCCAGGCCGACATGGACAAGTTGACCAACGCCCTGCTGAAGCTGGCCGAGGAGGATCCGACGTTCCGTGTCAAGACCGACGAGGTGTCGGGCCAGACCATCATCAGCGGCATGGGCGAGTTGCATCTCGACATCATCATGGACCGCCTGCGCCGCGAGTTCGGGGTTGAAGTCAACCAAGGCCGTCCCGAGGTGGCCTACAAAGAGGCCATCACCACGACGGTGCAGCACCACGAAATCTACAAGAAGCAGACCGGCGGCAAAGGCAAGTTTGCCGACGTCCTGTTCGAAATCGGCCCGGCCGACGAAGGATTTGTCGGCCTGCAGTTTGTCAACGAAGTCAAGGGCGGCAATATTCCCAAAGAGTATATCCCCGCCATTGAGAAGGGGTTCAAAGAGGCCATGCAAAACGGTGTCCTGGCCGGCTACCCGATGGACAGCATGAAGGTCCGGGTCATCGACGGCTCGTTCCATCCGGTCGACTCCGACCAGTTGTCGTTCGAGGTTTGCGCCAAAATCGGCTTCAAGGCAGCCTGCCGCAAAGCCAGCCCCGTGCTGCTCGAGCCCGTCATGAAGCTTGAGGTGCTGACACCCGACGCCTATGTCGGCGATGTCACAGGCGACCTGAACCGCCGCCGCGGCCTGTTGGAGAATATCTCCGCCAAGGTGGGTGTCCAGGCCATCCATGCCAAGGTGCCGCTGGAGCAGATGTTCGGCTATGTCACTGCATTGCGCACCATCACCTCCGGCCGCGCCAACTCCACGATGGAGTTCTCCCATTATGCCGAAGTGACCCGCGAACAGCAGGAGGCTATTCTGAAAAATAAAAGTAATTATTAATAAATAAAACATTTTAACCGTGAGTCAAAGAATTCGCATCAAACTCAAATCTTACGACCACAACTTGGTGGACAAGTCCGCCGAGAAGATCGTCAAGACCGTCAAGATGACGGGTGCAGTTGTGAATGGGCCCATTCCACTGCCGACCAACAAGAAAATCTTCACCGTCAACCGCTCGACCTTTGTCAACAAAAAGTCCCGCGAGCAGTTCGAGCTCAGCTCCTACAAGCGCTTGATGGACATCGAGATCAACGACCGCGCCAAGACAATCGACGCGCTCATGAAGCTCGAGCTCCCCAGCGGTGTCGAAGTCGAAATCAAGGTCTGAAACTAACCTCAGCCAATGCATACGCGCCTTTGCCGGCGCTGACGTAAGCTGAATTGTCTAACACAAATAGATCCAAACTAAAATGTCAGGATTATTAGGAAAGAAAATCGGTATGACTAGCCTTTTTGATGCCGACGGTAAGCAAATACCGTGCACAGTGATCGAGGCTGGTCCTTGTGTCGTCACACAAGTGAAAACAATCGAAAAGGACGGCTATGAGGCCATTCAGCTTGCTTTCGGCGAGCAGAAGGAGAGCCGCACCACCAAGCCGATGCGCGGCCATTTCGCCAAGGCCAACACCACACCCAAGCGTCACCTTGCCGAGTTCTCCCGTTTCGAGGAGGGCCACAAGAAGAAATACGGCGAGATTCTGACCGTCGAGGTCTTCCAGGAGGGTGAGTTTGTCGACGTGGTCGGCACCTCCAAGGGTAAAGGCTTCCAGGGTGTCGTGAAGAGACACGGCTTCGGCGGTGTCGGCGACAAGACCCACGGCCAGCACGACCGTCTGCGCGCACCGGGTTCGGTGGGAGCATCGTCCTATCCGTCGCGTCTGTTCAAAGGTCTGCGCATGGCCGGTCAGATGGGCAACCATCGTGTCAAGGTGCAGAACCTGCAGGTTGTCAAAATCATCGCCGAGAAGAATTTAATGTTAGTTAAAGGTTCTGTACCGGGACCCAAAGGTTCAATTTTAAAACTTGAAAGATGGAGTTAAAAGTTTATAACATCAAAGGTAGCGAGACCGGTAGAACCGTCAACCTCGAGGATTCTATCTTCGCCATTGAACCCAACGACCACGCCATTTACCTTGACTGCAAGCAGTACATGGCCAACAATCGTCAGGGTACGCACAAGAGTAAAGAACGTTCCGAGAATGCCCACAGCACCCGTAAGCTGAAACGTCAGAAAGGTACGGGCGGCGCACGATCGGGCGATTTGAAGAGCCCCGTGTTCGTCGGTGGCGGCCGCATCTTTGGCCCCAAGCCCCGCGACTACCGCTTCAAACTCAACATCAAGCTTAAACGTCTTGCCCGTCGTTCGGCACTCAGTTACAAAGTTGTCGACAATGCGCTGACCGTTATTGAGGACTTCTCGTTCGACGCTCCCAAGACAAAACAGATGGTTGAGGTACTCAACAATCTCAAACTTAGCGACAAAAAATCGCTCTTTGTGGTTGAGAACCAGAATAATTTCGTATCTTTGTCTGCTCGTAACATTCCGAACGTTAAGATTGTAAATGCATCAAATCTAAATACTTATGATATTATTGATGCAGCCAATCTTGTCGTTTGCGAGGCTGGTCTGAACGAAATCAACCGTATTCTGGCGTCCAAGTAATCGAGTGCGTAACACAGTTAAGAAAGTTTAACCATGAATATCTTAGTAAAACCTCTGATTAGCGAAAAGATGACCCGTCTTACCGAGGCGGCTGCCGCTCCGAAGCTGACCCGCATCCAGCGGAAGAAAGGCAAGGAGCTTCCGGCTGCCCGTAACCGCTATGGTTTCATCGTCGTCAAAGACGCTAATAAAATCGAGATAAAAAAGGCTGTGGAGGCTTTTTACAACGTGAAGGTGATCGATGTCAACACCATGAATTATTCAGGCAAGCGCAAATCCCGTTACACCAAGGCGGGGTTCATCTCCGGCAGGACAAACGCCTTCAAGAAGGCCATTGTCACCCTGGCCGAGGGCGACACCATCGATTTCTACAGCAACATCTAATCCAGTTAGTTTACATTATAGTTCAAGTCCACTGATAAGTGACTAAAAAGAAACACAATGGCTTTAAAAAGAATTAAACCGACAACTCCGGGTCAGCGCCGCAAAATCGTCGTCACCAAAGACGATATTACCGCTACAAAGCCCGAAAAAAGCCTGGTGATGGGTCTCGGCAAGTCCGGCGGCCGCAACAATCAAGGCAAGATGACCATGCGCTATATCGGCGGCGGTCACAAGAAGCTTTACCGCTTCATTGATTTCAAACGTAACAAAGACGGCATTCCCGCTGTCGTCAAGACCATCGAGTACGACCCTAACCGTTCGTCGCGTATCGCACTGGTCTGCTATGCCGATGGCGAGAAGCGTTATATCATCGCTCCGCAGGGTCTCACGGTCGGTCAGACTGTGATGTCCGGCACAGGTGTCGCCCCCGAGGTGGGCAACACCCTCACCCTTGCCGAGATTCCTTTCGGTACGCTGATTCACAACATCGAGCTGCGTCCCGGCCAGGGCGCCAAAATGGTGCGTTCGGCAGGTGCCTATGCGCAGTTGATGTCGCGTGACGACAAATATGCCATCATCAAGATGCCCAGCGGCGAGATGCGCATGATTCTTCAGGCGTGCCGTGCCACGGTCGGCATTGTCTCCAATCCCGAGCACAACCTCGAGGTGGGCGGTAAGGCCGGTCGCAATCGTTGGTTGGGTCGCCGTCCGCGCAACCGCGGTGTTGTCATGAACCCTGTCGACCACCCGATGGGCGGTGGCGAGGGCCGTCAGTCCGGCGGTCATCCGCGTTCGCGTAAGGGTCTCCCCGCAAAGGGCTACAAGACTCGTTCGCCGAAGAAGCAGTCGACCCAGTACATCGTCGAAAGAAGAAAGAAGTAACTAAGTAAAAAAGAGTAACAATGAGTCGTTCATTAAAGAAAGGTCCGTACATTTTCCATAAACTGGAGAAGAGAGTTATCGAGGCGCAGCAGTCGAACAAAAAGGTTACCATCAAGACCTGGTCCAGAGCATCTATGATTTCTCCCGATTTTGTTGGCCAGACGATTGCCGTCCACAATGGCAACAAATTTATCCCGGTCTATGTGACGGAGAATATGGTGGGTCATAAACTCGGCGAGTTTGCCCCGACCCGTATCTTCCGCGGTCATGCAGGATCCAAAGATAAAGGTAAAAAATAAATGTTGCAATGTCGCCAGCCTGACCGACGGCGCGTCGTCGCCCCGCTGCAGGTCCGCGAATGAACAACAATCAAAAGAAAAGAACAATGGGACGTAGAAAACATAATAGTGCCGAAGCACGCAAAGAAGCCAACAAGACACTTTTTGTGGCCAAATTGATGAATAATCCCACATCGCCTCGCAAGACGCGCCTCGTTGCCGACCAGATCCGCGGAGTCGATGTCGACAAGGCGTTGGGTATTCTCCAATACAGCCCCAGGGAGTCGGCTCCCAAGATGCGCAAGCTCTTGCTCAGTGCTGTCGCCAACTGGCAGGCCAAGAACGAGGGCCGTCGCATGGAAGACAGCCAGCTCTATGTGAAACAGATTATGGTTGACGAGGGTCGCACCATGAAGCGTATGCGCACCGCTCCCCAGGGCCGCGGTTACCGCATCCGCAAACGCAGCAACCACATCACCCTCATCCTGGGCAGCCGCGTCGACGACGCTCCCCAGCAGCCGACTGAAAAAGAAGAAAATAAATAATCAAAAAGAAGAATCGCAACAATGGGACAAAAAACTAACCCTATTGGCAATAGATTAGGTATCATCCGTGGATGGGACTCTAATTGGTATGGCGGAAGAAAGTTCGAGCAGAAACTCGTTGAGGACGACAAGATTCGCAAGTACCTCAATGCTCGTCTCGCCAAAGCCGGTATTTCCAAGATTTACATTGAGAGAACGCTGAAGCTCCTCACCGTGACCATCAACACGGCCCGTCCGGGTTTGATTATCGGCAAGGCTGGCTCCGAAGTCGACAAGCTGAAAGAAGAGTTGAAGAAACTCACAGGCAAGGAGGTCCAGATCAATATCTCCGAGGTGAAGCGCCCCGAGATGGACGCCGTGCTTGTCGCCCAGAATATCGCCAAGCAGATTGAAGGCCGCGTGCAGTACCGTCGTGCCATCAAAAACGCCATCTCTTCCACAATGCGCATCGGTGCCGAGGGTATCAAGGTTTCGGTGTCTGGCCGTATCGGCGGTGCTGAAATGTCACGTACAGAGCATTACAAAGAGGGTCGCACCCCGCTTCATACCCTGCGTGCCGACATTGACTATGCATTGGCCGAGGCGCATACAACTTATGGCCGCATTGGCGTCAAGGTCTGGATCTGCCGTGGCGTTGTCTATGGCAAGCGTGAACTTGTCTCCACCACCGTCGGCGGTCAGCAGAAGGAATACCGTCCGTCGATGGGCGGCGACCGTCGCTCCTCCGGCGGAGGCCAGCGCCGTCGCTCCAATGGCAACAGAAATTTCAATAAGTAAGAAGTGAATGAAACATTCCGTGTCAATGGACGTGCCTGCGATACGGAAGAATAGTCACGGGTCACACAAAAAGAATATAAGCAATGTTACAACCTAAGAAAACAAGATACAGAAAGCAGCAGAAGGGTAAAATTAAAGGCAATGCTTTCCGCGGTCACGAGTTGGCTTTTGGAACATTCGGCATCAAATCCCTTGAGACCTGTTTCATCACAGGACGTCAAATAGAGGCTGCTCGTCAAGCTGTAACACGTCACATGAAACGTGAAGGTCAGATCTGGATTCGCATCTTCCCCGACAAGCCCATCACCAAGAAGCCGAACGAGGTCCGTATGGGTAAAGGTAAGGGTGCCCCCGAGTACTTCGTCGCCCGAGTGATGCCGGGTACCATTCTCTTCGAGTGCGAGGGTGTTCCTATGGACGTGGCCAAAGAGGCTCTCCGTCTTGCCGCCCAGAAGCTTCCCATTTCCACCAAGTTTATCGTCAGAAGAGACTACATCGAAGAATAATAAGGAGAAACAGCTATGAAAAACCAATTAGTATATAAAGAGCTTTCGACTGCCGAATTGAGAGAGAAACTCGAAGCCGAACGTGACATGTATCAGAAGATGCTGCTGAACCACGCCGTCTCTCCGCTCGAGAACCCGAATAAAATCAAAGAAAGTAGAAAAAATATTGCCCGCTACCTCACCGAACTTCGCGCTCGTGAAATAGCCGAACAAAAATAGTGAATGGCAATCGGTAAATTTATTCAGACATGGAAAGAAATTTAAGAAAAGAAAGAATCGGTGTCGTGGTCAGCAACAAAATGGACAAATCCATCGTCGTTTTGGTTGAGCGCAAGGTGAAACACCCGATGTATGGCAAGTTCGTCAAGAAGTCCACACGCCTGATGGCCCACGACGAGAAGAATGAATGCGGCATCGGCGACACAGTGCGCATCATGGAGACCCGTCCGCTCAGCAAGAACAAATGCTGGCGTCTTGTCGAAGTCGTTGAAAAGGCCAAGTAATGTGCCGGTTCGACCCAACAGATGATGACTCTCAAACCGTAAAATAAGAAAAGAAAATGATACAGCAAGAAACAAGAATGACCGTTGCCGATAACAGCGGTGCCAAGAGTGCCCTCTGTATCCGTGTGCTGGGTGGCACCAAGAAGCGCTATGCCACCATCGGTGATACAGTGGTTGTCGCTATTAAGGACGCCCTCCCTTCCGGCAACATTAAGAAAGGAGCTGTCTCCAAAGCCGTGGTGGTCCGCACCAAGAAGGAGATTCGCCGCAATGACGGTTCTTACATCCGTTTCGATGACAACGCATGCGTGTTGCTCACGGCCACCGACGAGCTTCGCGGCACCCGTATCTTCGGACCTGTCGCCCGCGAACTCCGCGAGAAACAGTTTATGAAAATCGTCTCGCTGGCTCCTGAAGTATTGTAGAATATAAAAAGAAACAGAAATGAAATTGCACGTCAAGAAAGGGGATATGGTCCAGGTGATAGCTGGCGACGACAAAGGCAAGATTGCCAAAGTCCTCAAGGTATACCCCGAAAAGAACCGCGCCATTGTCGAAGGTGTCAACGTGAACAAGAAGCACACCAAACCAAATGCCAAAAACCCGCAGGGTGGCATTGTCGAGCAGGAGGCTTCCATTCATATCTCCAACCTGATGTTGGTTGAAGGCAGGACCCCAACTCGCATCGGACGCAGAATCAATGAGAAAACCGGTAAATTAGTACGCTATTCTAAAAAATCTGGGGAGGAGATTAAATAATGACTTACATTCCGACTTTAAAAACGAGATATAAAGAGGAAATACTTCCTGCTCTGATGAAAGAGTATGGATACAAGACTGTCATGCAGTGTCCTCGCTTGAAGAAGATTACGTTGAACCAGGGCCTTGGAAAGACTGCCATCGCCGATAAGAAGGTCATCGACAAAGGTATCGAGGAGATGACGCTGATTGCCGGTCAGAAAGCTGTCGCCACCAAATCCCGTAAAGATATCTCCAACTTCAAACTGCGTCGGGGTATGCCCATCGGTGTCCGCGTTACGTTGCGCGGCGATCGCATGTACGAGTTCCTGGATCGTCTTATCACCGCTTCGATTCCCCGCATCCGCGATTTCCGCGGTATCAATGACAAGGGTTTTGACGGCATGGGAAACTATACCTTTGGAATCTCCGAACAGATTATCTTTCCGGAGATCGATATCGACAAGATTGACCGCATCCAGGGTATGGACATCACCTTCGTCACATCTGCCAAGACTGACAAGGAGGCCATGTCGTTGCTCAAGCAGTTCGGTATCCCCTTTAAGAATCAACAAAAATAACACATAGATGGCTAAAGAATCAATCAAAGCGAGAGAGCGCAAAAGAGCCAAGATGGTGGCCAAGTATGCCGCCAAGCGTGCCGCTCTGAAAGAAATTGTACGTAAAGGCGAGCCCGAAGAGGTGGAGAAAGCGGTGATTGCACTGCAGAAGTTGCCCAAGAACGCCTGCCCTGTCCGTATGCACAACCGTTGCCAACTGACCGGACGTCCCAAGGGATATATGCGTCAGTTCGGCATTTCGCGTATCAATTTCCGCGAGATGGCCTTGGCCGGTCTCATCCCGGGTGTCAAGAAGTCCAGTTGGTAAAATAATCATGAGTCTGGTAGTTTTGCAAGTTGGCTTCGATCACCAAAACTACAAAGCTTTAAATCAAGAAAACAATATGGTAACTGATCCTATCGCAGATTATCTGACCCGCATGCGCAATGCTATCGCGGCAAAACATCGCGTCGTCGAAATTCCTGCTTCGAAAATCAAAAAGGAAATCACCAAAATTCTCTTCGAGAAAGGTTATATCCTTAATTACAAATTCCAGAACGAGGGTTCGCACAATCAGAGCATCAAAATCGCCCTCAAGTATCATCCGGTCACCAAGATATCGGCCATTTCCGAGCTCAAACGAGTCAGTAGCCCGGGTCTGCGTCGTTATGTATCGGTTGAGAATATGCCCCGTGTGCTCAACGGTTTGGGTATCGCCATCGTGTCGACTTCAAAAGGTCTGATGACCGACAAAGAGGCCCGCACACTGAACGTAGGCGGTGAAGTTATTTGTTACATCAGCTAAAGAGAGGAGATTAAGAAATGTCAAGAATAGGTAAAATGCCCATCCACCTGCCCAAGGGAGTGGAAGTCAACGTATCTGACAATAATGTGCTCACGGTGAAAGGTCCTCTCGGAGAGCTTTCACAGCCCGTCAACGCGGCTATTACGATGAAATTGGAAGACAATACCCTCACTTTCGAGCGTCCTTCCGATTCGAAGGAGCACAAAGCCATGCATGGTCTCTACCGTGCCTTGGCGGCCAATATGGTTAAAGGCGTCTCCGAAGGTTTCAAAACCGTCCAGGAAGTCATCGGTGTCGGCTACAAAGTCCAGGCCAACGGTAACGTCATGGAGATGGATTTGGGATACTCGCATAAGATATTCTTCCAACTGGCACCTGAAATCAAGGTCGAGACTGTCACGGAAAAGGGTAAGAACCCGGTTATCACCATGACGTGCTGCGACAAGCAGATCTTGGGACTTGCAGCCGCTAAAATCCGTTCACTCCGCAAGCCCGAACCGTACAAGGGCAAGGGAATCCGTTTTGCTGGCGAAGAAATCCGCAAGAAAGCAGGAAAGGCTGCAGCAAAATAATATTAACTATTAAGCGGTTTATGGTGCAGTAAATTGAATTATGTTCAAAAAGGGCTGTATCAACCGCTAAGCCAAAGAAAATGTAATATGGCAACAAAAAAAGATATAAGAAGAACAAAGATTAAATACCGCATCCGTCACAAAGTGAGCGGTACTGCTGAAAAGCCCCGTCTCTCTGTGTTCAGAAGCAACAAGGAGATATATGCTCAGGTGATTGACGATGTCAAGGGTGTCACCCTTGTGGCTGCCTCCTCATTGGAGAAAGGTGTTGAAAAAGGTGGCAACAAGAGCGAGACTGCTGCCAAGATCGGCAAGCTTGTCGCAGAACGTGCCACGGCAGCCGGCATCAATAAAGTGGTGTTTGACCGTAACGGTTATCTCTATCACGGTCGTGTTAAATCGTTGGCTGATGCAGCCAGAGAAGGTGGTCTTAAATTCTAACAAGTCATGGCAGAAGTAAACGTTAAAAGAGTAAAATCAAGCGATATTGAATTCAAAGAGCGCCTTGTTGCGATCAATCGTGTAACCAAAGTCACCAAGGGTGGTAGAACATTCAGTTTCTCCGCCATCGTGGTCATCGGCAACGAAGACGGCGTGGTGGGTTACGGCTTGGGTAAGGCTAAGGAAGTCCAGGCTGCCATCCAGAAGGGTGTCGACGACGCAAAGAAGAATCTGGTCCGGGTTCCGGTGCTTAAGGGCACCCTGCCGCACGAGCAGAGCGGCAAGTATAGCGGCGCCCGCGTGTTCTTGAAACCCGCTGCCCCCGGTACCGGTGTTATCGCCGGCGGTGCTATGCGCGCTGTCCTTGAGAGCGTGGGAGTGAAAGACGTGTTGGCCAAGTGCAAAGGCTCGTCAAACCCGCACAGTGTGGTCAAGGCCACTATCAATGCGCTCCTGCAGATGAAAGATCCTTTCATGGTTGCTCAGCTGCGTGGCATTTCGTTAGATAAAGTGTTCAACGGTTAAAGGATAGGAGATTAAAACATGGAAAAACTGAAAATCAAGCAGGTCAGAAGCGTTATCGGTCGTCCTGAGCGTCAGAAGAGAACCATGCGTGCTCTTGGGTTGAGAAAAATCAACCACACCCGCGAGGTGGTTGCCACACCGCAGATTTTGGGTATGATTGAGAAGGTTAAACATTTGATTACCGTTGAGGAAATCTAATTTGCAATAAAGAAAGGAACAATATAATGAACTTAAGTAATCTCAAACCGGCTGAAGGCTCTGTCAAGCATTCCAAACGTATCGGTCGCGGTGCGGGTTCGGGCAAAGGTGGTACTGCCACCCGTGGTAACAAGGGTGCCAAGTCCCGTTCGGGCTACCATCAGAAGATCGGCTTTGAAGGCGGCCAGATGCCTATCTACCGTCGTTTGCCCAAGTTTGGTTTCAAGAATCGTAACCGCATTGAATATGTCGCCATCAACCTCGACATGCTCAATAACTTGGCTGAGACGAAAAATATCTCTGATTTCACTATCGATACCTTCAAGCAGAACGGTTTGCTTTCCTCCAAGGACCGTGTCAAGATCTTGGGTCGCGGTGAATTGAACAAGTCTATCAACGTTGCTGCCCACGCTTTCTCGCAAACGGCCAAAAAGGCTATCGAAGAGAAGGGCGGCACGACGACAGTCATTGAATAATTATGCCCGACGGGCACCCTGACCCCCGTCTCTTTTATGATACAAACAAAGAGTTGAGGTTCAGGCATTGAAAACTAAACTATGAAGAGATTTATTCAGACACTGAAAAACATTTGGTCGATTGAAGACCTTCGCAAGCGTATTCTCTATACCTTGGGTTTGGTTCTCATCTATCGAATCGGTTCATATGTGGTCCTGCCCGGTGTTGATCCCTCACAGCTTGGTGCGTTGCAGAGCCAGGGCTCCGAAGGTCTTATGGGGTTGTTGAACATGTTCTCCGGCGGTGCTTTTTCCAATGCCTCCATTTTTGCTTTGGGTATTATGCCGTACATCACGGCTTCCATCGTCATCCAGTTGTTTGTGATGGTTGTGCCCTATTTCCAAAAGATGCAGCGCGACGGCGAGAGCGGACGTAGAAAGATGAATCAAATCACCCGTTGGCTCACCGTTGCCATCACGGCCTGTCAGGCTCCGGCATACATCACCAACATGATGTATCAGTTGGGTGCTTCTTCAACGGCCATTTATCCGTTCGACGGCAGTGCTCCGGGTCTGTTCTTTTGGGTGTCGAGTATCATTATCCTCATTTGCGGCACGCTCTTCGTCATGTGGCTGGGTGAGCGTATCACCGACAAAGGGGTTGGCAATGGTATCTCGCTGCTCATTATGATAGGTATCATCGCGCGTCTTCCGTTTGCGTTATCGGCCGAGTTTGCCTCGCGTCTTACAGAAGGCGGCGGCTTGGTGATGTTCCTCTTCGAGCTGGTGGTGTTGCTGGCTGTCATCTTGCTGGTCATCTTGCTGGTGCAGGGAACACGCCGTATTCCGGTGCAGTATGCCAAGCGTATTGTCGGCAACAAGCAGTATGGCGGTGTGCGTCAGTACATCCCCATCAAAGTCAATGCTGCCGGTGTCATGCCGATCATCTTTGCCCAGGCGATAATGTTCCTGCCCATCACCTTCATGGGATTCTCGGGCAACACAGACTCCAAGTTCGCCATGGCATTTGCCGATTTTAACGGTTTCTGGTACAATCTTGTCTTTGCCCTGCTGGTCATCGTCTTCACTTACTTCTACACGGCGATTGCCATCAACCCCAACCAGATGGCCGACGACATGAAGAAAAACGGTGGTTTCATTCCAGGTGTCAAGCCCGGTAAAAAGACGGCCGAATATCTGGAAGGTATTCTCTCCAAGATTACTCTTCCGGGTTCATTCTTCCTGGCCATTGTGGCCATTCTGCCGGCGATTATCCGTCTGTTCGGTGTCAACACCCAGTTCGCCCAGTTTTACGGCGGCACTTCGTTGTTGATTATGGTGGGTGTTATCCTCGACACCTTGCAGCAGATCGAAAGCCACCTGCTGATGCGCCACTATGACGGCCTCACCAAGACCGGTCGTATCAAGGGACGTACAGGAATGACAGTCCAATCCTAATATCCGATTCACAGGTCAACTTGTCATGATTCACCTTAAAACACCCGAAGAGATAGAGCTTATCCGCGAGAGCGCCATGTTGCTTGGCAAGGCTATGGCTGAGGTGGGTCGTCATATCCGTCCGGGAGTGACGACGGCTTTCCTCGACCAGATCGGCGAGCAATATATCCGCGATAACGGTGGCGAGCCGCTCTGTAAAGGTTACGAGGGTTTTCCGGCGGCATTTTGCATATCGGTCAACGATGTTGTTGTGCATGGTATCCCTGGAAAACTCTTCCTTGACGAAGGTGACAATGTGACGTTAGATTGTGTTGTCAAGCTCAACGGATATGTGAGCGACTCCGCCTACACTTTTGCTGTGGGTGAAGTCTCTCCCGAGGTGCGCCGTTTGATGAAGGTCACCAAGGAGGCGCTCTATATCGGTATTGACCAGTGCAAAGCGGGCAACAGAGTGGGTGACATCAGCCATGCTGTCCAGTTGCATTGCGAAAAGAACGGCTATTCTGTTGTACGCGAGTTGTGCGGTCACGGCGTGGGTTTCCAGATGCACGAGTCCCCCAGCATCCCTAACTTTGGTGTCAAAGGTACAGGTCCGTTGCTCAAAGAGGGTATGGTGATATGCGTTGAGCCAATGGTGTGTATGGGTTCGAAAAATGTGAAATTCTCCCGTGAGGACGGCTGGACATGTCGCACCAAGGACGGAAAACCGGCTGCACATTACGAACATACAGTCGCCATCCGCAAGGACGGCCCGGAAATACTTTCCACTTTTGATTTTATCGAGAAACAGTCAGCACAATAAACACAGATAAGTAAATGGCAAAACAATCGTCAATACAGCTGGACGGCACCGTCGTCGAATCATTGGGCAACGCTATGTTCCGTGTGGAGTTGGAGAACGGGCACCAGATTATCGCCCATATCTCGGGCAAGATGCGTATGCACTACATCAAGATTCTTCCCGGCGACAAGGTTCAGATAGAGATGTCACCCTACGACTTGACGAAAGGCCGCATTACCTATCGACACAAGTAAAAGACACAAATAAATAATTATATAACTATGAAAGTTAGAGTTTCTGTAAAGAAAAGAACAGCCGATTGCAAGGTGGTACGCCGCAAGGGGGTTGTCTATGTAATCAATAAGAAAAATCCTAAATTCAAACAAAGACAGGGATAATCATTAACGTACAAACCAATAGAATAAAATCAGTTTATGGCAAGAATTGCAGGTATTGATTTACCCAGAAACAAGAGAGGTGTTATTGGCTTGACCTACATCTACGGTATTGGGAAAAGTCTTGCATCTGAGATTTTGGCGAAAGCCGGCATCGACGAAAATAAAAAAGTGCAGGACTGGACTGATGACGAGCAGAATACCTTGCGTAACATCATCAACGATGAATACAAGGTTGAGGGTGCGCTTCGCTCCGAGGTGCAGATGAACATCAAGCGATTGATGGACATCGGTTGCTATCGCGGCATCCGTCACCGTTTGGGTCTCCCGTTACGCGGTCAGAGCACAAAGAACAACGCCCGTACACGCAAGGGTAAAAAGAAAACTATCGCTAACAAGAAAAAAGCTACCAAGTAATCGACACTGATGTGTAGCGCCCGGCTGCGGATTAGATTCTGGATTTGGGAGCAGCTGGTGTAACAATGTAAAATCAAGCACAAAGTAAATTATGGCAAAAACTTCAAAACCGACCAAAAAGAGAGTCGTTAAAGTTGAACCTATCGGAAGAGCATGTATTTTTGCCTCTTTCAACAACGTGATTATTTCGTTGACGAATAACGCCGGTCAAGTGATTTCTTGGTCGTCTGCCGGAAAAATGGGCTTCCGCGGATCGAAGAAAAACACTCCGTATGCTGCACAGATGGCTGCGGAAGATTGCGGCAAAGTTGCTTATGATTTGGGCCTAAGAAAAGTGAAGGTCTTTGTTAAAGGACCTGGTTCGGGACGTGAATCTGCAATTCGTGCAATCAATGGCTGTGGCATCGAGGTGATGGAAATTGTCGACATTACGCCGTTGCCCCACAACGGTTGCCGTCCTCCCAAACGCCGCCGTGTCTAATAAGTTCATTCGGAATAACGAGAGCACAAGAGGTTAGGTTATTCATTATTCATTCACATCACAAATTTAAACAATGGCAAGATACACTGGTCCTAAAACCAAAATAGCTCGTAAGTTCCACGAACCTATCTATGGTCCCGACAAAAACTACGAAAGAAAACCCTATGCTCCGGGTATGCATGGTCAGAGCCGTCGTCGCGGCAAGACCTCGGAGTACGGCATTCAGCTTCAGGAGAAGCAGAAAGCCAAATATATTTATGGCATCCTCGAACGCCAGTTCCGCAAACTCTATGCTGAAGCATCCCGTCGCGGCGGGGTTACGGGTGACGAGTTGATGAAAATCATCGAGTCCCGTTTGGACAATGTCGTTTACCGCCTGGGCATTGCACGCAGCCGTGCTCAAGCCCGTCAGTTGGTGTCGCATTGCCACATCACCGTCAACGGTTCTGTGGTCAACATCCCTTCCTATTTGTTGAAAGAGGGCGACATTATTTCTGTTCGCGAGCGTTCCAAGTCTCTTGAAATCATCACGGATTCGCTGGCTTCCCGCGCTAACAGTTATCCTTGGCTGGAATGGGACGGCGCATTGATGAGCGGAAAATTCATGAGCTATCCTCAACGTGCTGACATCCCCGAGAACATCAACGAGCAATTGATCGTTGAGCTCTACTCGAAATAGTGGCACATAATTGTCGCCTCTTGTCTTCTGTTGCTCTGTCGATGGACGCGGCACTGCACGATGCGACAAAATCAAATAATCAACCAAAGAAAGGAATAAAATGGCAATATTATCTTTCCAAAAGCCCGACAAGGTTGTCATGCTTGAGGCTGACGATTTCCGTGGAGTTTTCGAATTCCGTCCGTTGGAGCCCGGCTACGGCATCACTATCGGCAATGCCCTTCGTCGCATTCTGCTCTCGTCGCTTGAGGGTTATGCCATCACCTCTGTGAAGGTGGAGGGTGTGGAGCACGAGTTTTCGTCGCTGCCTGGCGTGGTTGAGGATATGACCGATATTATTCTTAGTCTCAAGCAGGTGCGTTTCCGTCGCCAGATTGAAGACGCCGAGAATGAAAAGGTCTGTTTCGAGGTGGTGGGACAGTCTGTCTTCAAGGCGGGCTACCTCAATAACTACCTCAACGGTTTCCAAGTGCTGAATCCCGATTTGGAGATTTGCCACATGGAGCCCACCACCAGCCTTAAAATCGAACTCACCATTGAGAAAGGCCGTGGCTACATTCCCAGCGAAGAGAATAAAAAGCCGACCGACACCATCGGTGTCATCGCCATTGACTCCATTCATACTCCCATCAAGAATGTGAAGTATGAGGTGGAAAACTACCGTGTGGAGCAGAAGACGGACTACGAGAAGCTGGTTTTTGATATCGAGACCGACGGTTCCATCCATCCGAAAGACGCATTGAAGGAGGCTGCCACCATACTCATCCAGCACTTCATGCTATTCTCCGACGAGCGCATCTCGCTGGAGGAAGAGCCGCAGCATCCTGCCGAGGAGTTTGACGAGTCGACGCTGCATCTCCGTCAGCTGCTTAAGACCAAGCTGGTCGATATGGATTTGTCAGTGCGCGCCCTCAACTGCCTTAAGGCTGCCGAGGTTGAGACCTTGGGCGAATTGGTTTCCTACAACAAAGCCGACCTGCTGAAGTTCCGCAATTTTGGTAAGAAGTCGTTGACCGAGCTCGAGAACCTGGTGGCATCCAAAAACCTCGAATTCGGCATGAATGTTTCAAAGTACAAACTTGATAAAGAATAAAAAAAAGATATGAGACACGGTTGCAAAATCAATCATCTGTCGAGAACGCACGCCCATCGCGTTGCAATGCTCTCCAATATGGCCACATCTCTTATTCTGCATAAGAGAATCGAGACCACTCTCGCCAAGGCCAAGGCGCTCAGAGTTTATGTTGAGCCGCTCATCAATCGTTCCAAAGAGGATACCATGCACAATCGCCGTATCGTTTTCAGCTATCTGCATAGTAAGGAGGCTGTTAACGAACTGTTCCGCGAGGTGTCGCAGAAAGTCGCTCAGCGTCCCGGTGGCTATACCCGTATTTTGAAGACCGGCATCCGTCACGGCGACAATTCTGAGATGGCTATCATCGAGTTGGTCGACTACAACGAGAATATGTTGAAAGAGGCCTCTGCCAAGAAGTCCAAGAGCACGCGCCGCAGCCGCGCCAAAAAGTCGGAAGCTCCTGCTGTCGAGACAGCGGCTTCCATCGAGGCGCCTGTTGCCGAAACTCCTGCTGTTGAGGAGGCTCCTGCCGCTGAGACTTCGGCCGAGGAAACCCCTAAAGCCGAGTAGTTGCACAAGAGTGCACTTAAACTTACAGCGGGGTCGTTTCTATGGAAACGGCCCCGCTGCAGTTATATATCAATGCGTTATTTCTTTACAGTGGCATTACCCTTGGGCGTGACGCCGACATTCTTGCTGAGTGTGATATAGCTGGTGGGCATGTCAATGTTGGCTACCCTCACGTGCGGACGGATGCGAAGCGCCACTTTTGATGACGTCCCGTCGTTGTTGAAACTGCCGGCAAATTTCTTTACGCTTTCAATGCCGTTTTTTGAAAAGAGTCCGTACAGGTCTGTTCCTACGGCCAACGGCACCGTGGAGCTTTTCTTGGCCCCGATTGTGCGGTTCTGGTTGACCAATCCTGCGGCAATCTGCTGGTTTTCTATATCCAGCGCCCAGTCCATGGTGGCCAGTTTGGCGTCGTAGTCGGTGGGATTCTTCACCTTGACATTCACGTCCATGCTCAATGGCAGGCTTTTCTGGAGCAGAGCGGCACTCAACGTCAACACGTCGGCGGCGCTGACATTGCCGTTGCTGATTTTTTTAAGATTCACTCCCGCCACGCTGACATTGTTAACATTTGTCATTGTGTATTCGCAGTTGGCCAGATTAGCGATGCCTTGTAACTGGCTGGCCACTCCTTGCAGTACGGAGCAGGAGATGCACATCAGGCAGCAGGCACCAAGGGCGATAGCTACAATTTTCTTTTTCATGGTTTATAGTGTTATTTTAAAGTGCAAAGGTACGATTTTCCGTTAATAGCGCGATGCGGCGCGGTTGTCAGAGCATTAGAGTCGCTGCCGCGACACGGAGGTCGCTGCATGTCAGCTGTAGCGTTTTGGCCTCCGATTGCCAGCAAGATGCTCTCCAGGCTGCGTTGTCGGCGCTGAGAACCAGCATATCAGGTGCGTAGTGCCGCAATATTCCAGCCAGGCTGATGTGCGGATTGCCACTGATTACCAGACAGTCTGTCCGTTGTCGCTTTTTAGGCGGATCCGCCGTTTGGAGCGTTACCGCTATCGAGGGGTCGACAATCTGTATGTGCGTGCTGTGGAAAGTGATATGGCAATGCCGTACACTGAGGTTTGGTCCTTCCACTTCGGCTGAGTAGGGGAGTACAGCCCGATGGCGGATGCGTAGCTGCGTCAGCAAATTGTCGCTGATGTAGTCCATCTTGGATGCGTCGGCATAGAGTCCGTTGTCCACCAGCAGCACGCTGTTGCGGCCGTCGAAGAGTTCGATGGCCGTATGCCCGTATATGGCGTAGGCAACCCATCGTTGCTGTTTATCGGCTGCACGGTTCACATGGTGCATATAGGCTGCCGATGCGACAATGCAGAAAAGCAGGGCCGCCCCCCACCGCCAGTCTCGTCTTCGCAGCAGCACTGCCAATGCCGCCACCGATGCCGCCACCAACACTGCTGTCACCACATCGCAGTACACATGCTCTATCCGTGCCATCGGCAGGCCTTGAATCCATCGGGTGACAGCGTCCACAGCGCTCAACCCCACCTGCAGCACTCGTGTCGCGGCGCCTGCCGGCACAGAGGTCGGGGATGCCACGGCCAGCAACATTGTCATGGCGATAATAACACCCGCCGCAGGCACCACAGTCAGGTTGGCAATCAGAAAATAAGTGGGAAACTGGTGGAAATGGTACAACGTCAGGGGCAATGTGGCTGTCTGAGCCGCTGTCGAGAGGCATGTCAACTGCCACATGCGCTGTCCCAGCCGACGAGACAGCACCTTATACCATGGTTGTCCCGGCCGCACATGTAGCGGCAGCAGGTCGCGCAGGGGTCGGTATAGCACGGCTATGCCGAATGTGGCGGCATACGACAGCTGAAAACCTGCATCCGCTACAAGCATGGGCCGTGCACATAACATCATCAGCGCTGATGCAGCCAGCGTGTTGCAGCTGTTGTATTGTCGGCCGGTCAGTTGAGCAACCGACAGCAGTGTGAACATGATGCCGGCACGCAACGTGGCCGGCGCCATGCCTGTGATAAACACAAAAATCCAGATGGCACCCAATTGCAGCACCCCCTTTGTCACCCGTCCCCATCGTCGCCGCAGCGGGGTGCAAACCAAACCGACAAGTGCCGCCACAATGCCGACATGCAGGCCCGATACACATAACAGGTGCATGATGCCGGCATCGCGGAACCGCATTCGGGACTCCTCGTCCAGGTCGTACCGCCAGCCTGTCAGCAACGCTTCTGCGACGCCTTGTTGCGACGGGCTGAGTCCGCTGCGTCGGATGTGTTCCGTCAGTCGTCGTTGCACTGTTTTGCTCCATGCTGTCACGCCATGGCCTGCGTGGCCGCAATAGCGGTAGTCGCCGCTGTCAAGCCGGCACTGCCGTGCGATTCCTTGCAGCCGTAGATAGCGTCTGTAGTCGAACTGATAAGGGTTCTGGGCCTCTTGCGGAAGGGTGAGCCGTCCGTCGGCTTCGATAATATCGCCGTAGCGCAGCGTCGCCGCAAGGCTGTCTTTCTGGAGGTAGAGCATCACATTTCCCTTCATCCGTACATTTGCGTTGTCCGCGCCCGACTGCAGCACCATCGCTTTCACGCGGTAGCTTCGTGTCCGTTCGACAGGGCTGTCGGCAATTTGCAGTCGCATCGGGACGATTGTGTCCACCGGCGTATGGTGAACATAATGTTGTCGGTTTGCAAGCGGGTCGCGCAGTAATGCCGTCACTGCGCCCATGCTGAGGAAAAACAAGGCCATCATTGCCTGAAACAGGCGGGCTGGCGCAGTGTGCAGCTTTTGGACAAAAGTTGTCAGCGCCATCACTGTCAGCGCTGTGGCAGCCGCAGTGGCCATAGGCAGCGGTGTGACGGGGAAAAACAGAGTGATAACAATACCTGCCATGAAAGGCAGCAGGGCAGCCAAGAGCGGTGCGCGTCCCATCAGTCATCCATCGGGAGATGAATCTCTTTGAAGCGGTTCTGCCGCTGTTGCCAGCGGTCGCGGGCATATTGTTGCATATCGCTCACCTCGTCGCTTTCGTCGATAATCTCCAGTCCGAAAATGGTTTCAATAATATCCTCCAGCGTCAGGATGCCCTCGAAACAGCCGTATTCGTCAATGATGCCGGCAATCTGCTCCTTGTGTTTAAGCAGCGAATCCCAGATGTCGCTCACCGACATCTGCTCGTTGAAAAGCGGTATATCGCGTTTGATACTCCCCAGTGTTTTGTCGAAGTGGTCCTCCGCCAGTTCTTCCAGGGCTTCGCTACGCAACACATAGCCGGTGATATACTCCGGCGACTCGGCATAGACCGGTATACGGGAAAAATGCGAAAAGGTGTTGTTTCGGTAGAACGTCTTGAGCGTCATGTTCTCCGGAGCCGTGGCGGCCACCACGCGCGGTGTCATCACATCGTGCGCCTTGATGTTATCCAGTTTGATAACATTCTGGATGATTTTGTTTTCATCTTCGTCAATCACTCCCTCGTCCTCGCCTACGTCAGCCATGGCGGCCACCTCTTCGCGGCTCACCGCCGCCTCGTCGTCCTTCTTTCTTAGCAGTTGGCTTATCAAGTCCACCAGAACAACCAATGGGTACATGACGACAATCAGAATACGGATGGTATAGGCGGTAAAACCCATAAACCTTTTCCAATAGGTTGAGCCGATGGTTTTGGGTATAATCTCCGAGAAGACAAGAATCGACAGCGTCATGATTGCTGACGCCAGTCCGAACCACTGGCTGCCGAACTGTGCGGTGACTTGGGCGCCCACCCCGGCCGAGCCGATAGTATTGGCGATGGTGTTGAGCGACAGTATGGCGGCAATGGGGCGTGCGTTGTCCGTTTTGTACTGCTTGAACAGCGAGGCCGGTTTATAACCCTCATCCTCACGCATGGTGATATACGAGATAGGCGTCGACATCAGCACGGCCTCCAGTATGGAACACAGGAAAGAGACAGCAATGGCGCCTAACAGGTAAATGAGGAGCAATGTCATCGTATGATATAATTACGAATTTTGCAAAGATACGAAATATATTTGGGCATGTCGTGCTTAACTCGTACATTTGCAGTTGCAAGACGCCGTCATCCCCGGTGTTGAACAATAAGAAACGGAATATGGAAACACTTGTGCATATCGAGGAGCTCACCAAGCGCTTCTCCCTATCGCGCAAACAGCGGAAGCTGGAGCGCACCCGTCAACGCCACAAGACAGCTGTCGACCACCTGTCGTTCGATGCCTGCCGTGGCGAGATTTTCGGACTGCTCGGTCCCAACGGAGCCGGCAAAACCACCACCTTGCGCATGCTTGCCACCCTCATCCGGCCCGACAGCGGCGACGCATGGATAGACGGTTGTAGCATTGTGCGCCAGCCTGCCGAAGTGCGTCGACGCATCGGATTCCTCACCAGCGAACTCAAGCTGGAGGACTTCTTCACCCCTGACTATCTCTACGATTTCTTCAGTAACTTGCATCAGGTAGAACCCTCTGAGGCACAGCGGCGTAAGGCTGAAATGTTCAGCCGCTTCGGCATCGACCGCTTCGCCGGTGTCAAAGTGCAGAACCTTTCCTCAGGCATGAAACAGAAGACCTCGTTGGCGATCTCGCTTGTCCACAACCCCGACATCATCATCTTCGACGAGCCCACCAACGGGCTCGACGTGCTCACCGCCCGCACCGTCACCGACTACCTGCTTGAGTTGAAGGCGCAGGGCAAAACCATCCTTCTTTCCACCCACATATTCAGCATAGTGGAAAAACTTTGCGACCGGGTGGGCATTGTCATTGACGGCCGTATGGCCGGATGCGGAACATTGTCCGAAATCTGTGACGGGCTCACGCTTGAAGACCGGTTCTTTGAAATCTACAAAACGGTGAAAGGAGGTGACCAATGAGAAAGTCGAACATGATGACAATCATCCGCAAAGAATTTGCACGTTTCTTCGGCGACCGTTCCATGGTATTCACTGCCGTGATCATGCCGGGCCTGCTCATCTACCTCATCTACAGTCTTATGGGGGACAGTATGCGCGAACAATCGTTCACCGTTTCCAGCGATGAACAGCCCACGGTCTATGCCGAAAACCTGCCTGCATCCGTCGCCCCCTTGTTAGACTCGCTGCCGCTCACCCTCATTGCGGGCGACTGCGACGAAGAGGAGATGTTCCGTCTCCTTGACGACAAAGAAAACCCCGTCGCCTACGTCCACTTCCCGTCAGGTTTCGATTCGCTGACCGCCTGCTACGACCCTTCCGGAGCCGAATCCGCCCCCAATGTGCGCATCTACTACAACTCCGCCAACGACGGTTCCATGCAGGCCTACACCATGCTCAGTGCCACATTGCAAGCCTACGAAGAATCGCTCTGCAACCGCTTCGACATCAACCGTACCGACACGCCCGATGCAGTCTACGACTGCACTGACAGCGGTGAGATGCTGGCCACCATTCTGTCGCGCCTTGTCCCCATGCTGCTCATCATGCTCATGTTCTCGGGCTGCATGGCCGTTGCGCCGGCCTCCATAGCCGGCGAAAAAGAGCGTGGCACCATCGCCACCCTGCTCGTCACCCCCATGCGGCGCAGCGAGCTGGCCATGGGCAAAATCATCTCCCTCTCCTGCTTCGCTCTGCTCAGCGGTGTCTCCAGCTTTCTGGGCATCATGTTTTCGCTGCCCAAGATGCTGAACCCCGGCGGAATGGACGTCCAATTCAACCTCTACTCTCCCGCCGACCTCATCCTGTTGCTTCTCGTGCTGCTCAGCACCGTGTTGCTGCTCATCTCCGTCGTCGCCAACCTGTCGGCCTTGGCTCGCGACGTCAAGCAAGCCTCCACCATCAACATCCCCCTCTCCCTGCTCATGATCGTCGTAGGCATGCTGCCCATGATGCTTGCCGACACCCCGGACAGCATTGCGCTTAGCCTCATACCCTTCTACAACAGCGTTATGGCCATGACCGCCATCCTCTCGCACGAAGCCACCCTTGCGGCTCTGCTTCTCACGGTCGGCGCCAACCTCCTCTATTCCGTTGGCGGAGCCTGGGTGCTCACACGCCTCATCAGCTCCGAGCGCGTCATGTTCAACAAATAAGCGTTTATCGTCGCATCTCGACAAAACTATAATGAAAAAACATACCCTGAAATCTTGGGCCGCCACCACCCGCTACTGGTCCTTCTCCGTCTCCGCACTGCCTGTTGCGGCCGCTGTTGCCTACCTTGCCGCCATCTACGGCACCGCTGCCATCCACTGGGCCAATGCTGTGCTGGCGGTCATAGCCGTCGTGCTCTTCCATGCCGCCGGCAACCTGCTCAGCGACATCGGCGACTACCGGTCCGGGGCCGACAGTAGCGAGGCCTATGCCGTGCCCACGCTCGTCAAACATGAGTTCGAGACCAAAGAATACTACCGTCTCAGCGTCATCCTGTTCACCCTGGGCATCCTTTTGGGGCTCATTCTCGTTGTACACAGCGGCTGGCCGCTCTTTCTCATAGGCGTGGCAGGCTTTCTGCTCACCATTCTCTACACCAAGAGCAAAAATCTTTGGTTGAGCGACCTTGTAGTCTTCCTCATCTTCGGTGTCCTCATCTTGATGGGCTCCTCCGTGGTGGCCACCGGACAGTTGCACAACGATGTGCTGCTGCTGTCGTTGCCGTTAGGGCTCATCACCCTCTCCGTGCTGCACATCAACAACACCGTCGACATCCGCAGTGACCGTGCCGCCGGCCTCCACACCGTCGCCATGGCCTTGGGCGAGCGTCGCTCCGTCCGCCTCTACTGCTGCTACCAGTTGCTCCCCTTCCTCTTCATCATCTTGTTGGCAGTGCTGCGGTGGCTGCCGTGGCCGTCTCTGCTCTGCCTGCTTGCGCTGCCCGTCGCCTGGGGCAACGTGCGGACAGCCCTGCGTTTCGACGCCGACGGCCGTGAGGCCTTGCTCGGCCTCGACCGGCGGTCGGCCCGGTTGCAACTGCTCTTCTCATTGACGCTCATCGCCGGACTGCTGCTGTCTACACTCTGACACGAATCACCATGCGACGTTTGACAGCAGGCATATCGGTGGCCGCTGCGGCTTGGTTTTGGATGTTCTCGCCCTGGACTGCAGGCCTCACCGCTTTCTGGCCCACCATGGCCGTCGTCTCGGTGGTGCTGATGCTCGTCGCCGCTCCATGGCGACGGAAGCAGACCGCTGACACACCTGTCCGTTGGGTACATCAACTCCTGTCCGGCGTTGCTCTTGCCGCCCTTTTGTGGGCAGTCTTCTGGCTGGGCGACAAAGTGTCGTCATGGCTCTTCGACTTCGCCCGTCCGCAGGTCGATGCCGTCTACGGCATGAAAGACGGGGTTGCGCCGTGGCTCGTCGCCGTGCAGTTGCTCCTGCTCACCGGTCCCGCCGAAGAACTCTTCTGGCGCGGCTACGTCCAGCGCACCCTGGCGGCCCGCTGGAATGCAAATATCGGCTTCGTCGTCGCCACCGCGCTTTACACCCTCATCCACATATGGTCCTTCAACTTCATGCTCATCATGGCCGCCCTGGTCTGCGGCCTGGTGTGGGGCGGACTCTACCGCCTGCGTCCGCAGTGGCTTCCCGCCCTCGTCCTCTCCCACGCCCTGTGGGACACCTGCGTCTTCGTTGTCATCCCCATCTGAAAATCCCCGTCCATTCGGGAGCTCTATAACTTCTCCGACAATCAATCCACAGGGTTGTATGGTCGTCGGGTCTGATGCCGGGACGCCCGGCTCCGCGATTGGGGAGCCGGGCGTCTTGGCAATACTATATGGAAATGGGGGTGAGAAACACCTTAGAGGTGCATCACGCGGTTCAACTCCAGATTCTCGTAGCCTTCGGGGCAGTGGGTGGAGAGGTATACCGTGGGGTTCTTCTGGATGAAGTCACGCACACGGTCCAAGGTTTCGCGGGCGGCGCGGATATCCTCGAAGACGATGCTCAGCTTGTTGGCTTTCAAGGCGGCGTCGCAGTAAGTCACATCGCCGTGCATCATGTAGTGACGACCGTCCTTTTCGGCGATGACGATGCTGTTGCCGTTGGTGTGGCCTTTGGCTTCGACAAGGAAGATTCCGTCGGCAATCTTCTCCGCGGCGGGGAAGTTATGATAGGCGCCGTCTTTGTAAGTTACACGGACAATGTTGTTTCCGCTCAACGACATGGCGTCGGCCTCTTCGGGCGAGAGATATATTTTGGCGTTGGGAAAATACTGCAAAGCACCGCTGTGGTCGGCATGTTTGTGGGTGAGGAGTATTTTGGTCACCTGTTCCGGACGGTAGCCGGCCTCGGCAAAGGCGTCCATATAGTCGTTGATTTTTTCTCCCATGTAGAGCGGGGCTCCCAGCTTTTTTGCCGGTGCCGACATGCCGGTCTCGAAGCCGGTGTCCACCAATATCACTTCGCTGCCTGTATCGATGAGGAAATTCTGCAGGCTGCTGCGGTAGATGATCTGGTCGTCAAACTGCTCTTTTCCTTCTTCGCCTCCGAAAGCGAACTGCTGGGTCATAAACCCGTTTTCAAACATTCGTATTGCTTTGATTTCCATTTTTGTTGTTTTTAAAGTGTTGTCCGAATAAATGCACGGAGACTGTCCATGTCCTCCCGATCGGGATGTCCTGCGTGGAGCGGTCCCATGGATCCGCGACAGGTGAAAGAGCGTCCGTCCACGGTGACGCCTTGAGCTTCGAGCAGGCTGCGCATCTGCGGCACGGGTGACTTGATAATGGCGCATGAGCCGAAGCAGACGACACGTTTCACCTTGTCGGGGGAGAGTGTCTTGATAAAATCAGCCATGGCACCGTTTATTTTGCCGAACATGACGCCTGCGCCGAGATAGAGTGTATCGACAGGGGTGTCGACCGGTACATTGACAGTCTCGGGCTTTGCGCCGGTGACTTGGCCGATAGCGTCGGCCATCGCCGCCGAGTGGCCGAACTTGCTGAAATAGCGGATAGCTGTAGTCATCTTGAATGGTGTTAAATCATTTTTTCAATCTCTTCGCGGTGCTCGAAAAGGGTGCATCCGCCGGTATGCTCCCAGCCCAAGGCCCGTGCGTCGCGTATCTTGCGGAAGAGGGGCGACTGCAGGGCGCCCCGTATGCCGGTTTGGACGACGTTGCTGTCGCTGAAAGGCGAAAAAGGGCAGGGTTCGGCGCTGCCGTCGGGTCCGATGTGGAAAAAACCGCGGCCTGAAGCCAGGCATCCGCCCAAAGCCTTCTCGTCGCCGGGGAAAGAAAGGAATATGATGTCTTCGTATGCCTTGCGCAGCGTCTCGAGACGCTGTTCCATTTCGCTGACGTGATTGTCGGCAAATGCCAGATGTTCAGTGCCTGCCTCGGTGGGCACGTACTCAATGTAGAATACAATCTTGCATCCGTAGCCGCGCAATGTGTCAATGTAACTGCGATCGGTCACGGCACGGTAGTTTTCGGTGGTGACGGTGATGCTGGTGCCAAAGAAAAGTTGCTCTTTGTGCAACATCTCCATGGAAAGGCGGGCCCGCTGGAACACACCTTGGCCGCGGCGTTCGTCGGTTCCGGAGGCTGTCCCTTCGATACTGATGACGGGCACCATGTTGAGGTTGTGCCGCAAAAATTCGATGTAGGAGGGCCCGATGAGTGTGCCGTTGGTGAAGATAGGGAATATCATCTCTTTTACCGTGGCAGCCTGTTCCAGAATGTCGCGGCGCGTCATGGGCTCGCCGCCGGCCAGCAGTGAGAAATTGATTCCCAGCCCGGCGGCTTCCTGGAAAATGGTGCGCCACTGCTCGCCCGACAGCGTCGGGCGCTGTGAATCGCCGTCGTCGCGTGCGATTCCGTTGGCACGTGCGTAGCATCCTTTGCAGTGCAGATTGCATGTCGTCGCGATGCTGCTGATGAGGAACGGAGGGACATCAAGTCCCTCCGTTTTCTTGATTTGGGCACGCCGCCGCTCTGATTTCCGGAATAACCGCTGCATGCGGTAGGCAAACTGTGCTTCACGCGGGTTGCTCAGCACATTGCGATATGCTTTGGCCATAATGTTGCGGATGCTCTCCGCCATGTAGGCCTGCAGATTGACATCTGTTTCCATATCCGGCAGGATGGATGTTTTATCAGGCCGGTGTCCATTTGCAGCGCACTGGCGATACGATGGCGCCTTCTTTTTTCAATTCGGCAAAAGCCTTGTCCACCTCTTTCCGGTCGACGCCCAAGGCATTGGTGACATCGCCTGCCGAGACGGGTTTTCCGGCCTCGCGCATAGCTTTCAACACTTGTTCTTTCATGGTGGGTGTGTGTTTAGAGTTGTTGAATCAGCCAGTTCTGTTCGCCGATTTTCTCGATGAGTTCCAGTTGTTCCTGGCTCCAGTAGAGGTCTTCCTCTTCGTCTTTCAGGTAACCTTTCATTATGTCGTAGGTGGTGGGGTCCTCCCGCAGCGTCTCCATGCATTTATAAAGCAGGTCCACACCGGCCACCTGGATGGCGAGGTCGGCTTTAATATAATCCACAGGGTTGCTGATAAGCTGTTCACCCTTCATCTCTTCGGCCTTCACTTCGCAGCCCAGGTCAAGGATGCGGTTCACAAACTGTTCCACCCATCCCATTTCTTCGGTGAAATGGTCGATGTACTTTTGTCCGAGTTTAGTGAAGCCCTGCGACTTGAAAATCTGACCCTGCAGCTTGTGTACAAAAGCGCCGCGTGTCAGTCCGGTGGTGAAAAACTGCAGTGCTTCAACTGATTTCTTGGTGTCCATTGTGTTGATGTTTTATTGGTTGATATAATTTCTTTTGCAAAGATGCGAAGAAATCCTTGCCCGGCAATCATCCGGAATGGTACAAAATTTGTCCGAGAGAAAACAAATGTCTATTTTTGTACACTTTTTTAGCATTATAAACATATTATGTATAATTTATCGGAGGCGTGGATGAGGCTGAACGGAGGGGTGCCGGCCGGCGACTGGGACGGTCAGATGCTGTGTCAGGAAACCGATGCCGCACAGACCTTCCGCACCAACGAAACGCAGGGTTTTATCCGCTGCTACTCGTTCACACTGGTCACTGCCGGCTGGCTGACCTTGGTCTATCAAGGTCGGGAATTGACCTTCCGTCCCGACGATCTGTTCACCTATTCGCCGGGCATGGGCGTCACCATCGTTGCCGCATCGGAAGATTACCGCGGGTTTTGTCTGATAGCCGGGGAGGAGGTGGTCTTCGAATTGCCGATGGTGCGCCATCTGATTCGGCTGCATAATGCGCCCATCGTAAATTTGCAGCTGGCCAAGCGCACGCTGCCGGCCGGCGATGCACGGCAATTGCGCGGCCAGATGCAGCAGTTCATCCGGCTGTCACATCTGTCGCATCCTTATCGCAACGAGATGTTGCGGCTGCTATGTGCGTCGATTTTGCTCTATCTGACGGGCCTGCCGGACATGGCAGGCCAGACCCGTCATATCGGTTCCCGCGCGGAGGATTTATTCATGGATTTTATCCGTATGCTGCCCCGTTATTTTACCGAACACCACGACATCCGCTTCTATGCCGACCGGCTGCATGTGACACCGGTCTATCTGTCGCGTGTCGTCAGGCAGGTGGCAGGTCGCACGGTTGTCGACTACATCAACCAGATGCTTGTCATGGAGGCGCAGTGGCTGTTGCACAGCTCCACGGACAGTGTCGCCCAGATTGCCGACCGGCTGCATTTCGCCGACACCGCCAGTTTCAGCAAATTCTTCTCCCGTATGCAAGGGCTGCCGCCCCGCGAATACCGGCGCAGCCGATAAAGGCGGAAGTGGAGATGACAGGCTTATTCTCCTCCTGTCGGGACCAGGCGTCACAGGTGCGGCCGGCGACCCTTTGCATGAGCGTCCGCGACACTTGCCCGTGTCGTATATTTTCCATACCTTTGCATGATTGATTACTGTTGACTTGTAACATAACTTACTATATATGAAAGACATATTCGCAAGAATCAAAGAATCTACGGGCGGCCCGTTGGGGCAGTACCGCAAGTTGGCTGATGGCTATTTCTATTTCCCTAAACTGGAAGGGGAGCTGGGACCCGAGATGACGTTCAACGGCAAAAAGGTGCTGAACTGGAGCCTGAACAACTACCTGGGACTCGCCAACAATCCCGAGGTGCGTGCCGCCGACGAGGAGGGAGCCCGCCGTTGGGGGCTGGCCTATCCGATGGGTGCCCGTATGATGAGTGGCCACACTTCGCTGCACGAAGAGGTCGAGGCTATGCTTTGCGAGTATACGCACAAAAAGCACGGCTATCTGCTTAATTTCGGCTATCAGGGACAAGTGAGCATCTTGGACACGATTGTCTCTCTGCGCGACGTGATTGTCTACGACAGCGAGGCACACGCCTGCCTGATTGACGGTTTCCGCGTGACCGGTGCCAAGCGTTTCAAATACCAGCACAACGATATCGAGAGCCTGCGCAAGCAGCTGCAGCAAGCCACCTTGCTGGCCGAGAAACAGGGCGGCGGCATTCTGGTGGCGACAGAAGGTGTCTATGGTATGGAAGGTGACCTGGGGGCATTGGCGCAAATATGCGCCTTGAAGAAGGAGTTTGACTTCCGCATCCTTATCGACGACGCCCATGGCATGGGTATCATGGGCCCTGAAGGCCGTGGCACCCACACCCACTTTCATGTGGAAGACGACATCGACCTATACTTCTGCGCTTTTGCCAAGTCGATGGCCATCATCGGCGGCTTTATCGGTTGCAACGACCCTGACATCATCGAATATCTGCGTTTCAACATGCGTAGCCAGATCTACGCCAAGAGTTTGCCGATGCCCATTGTATGGGGTGTCAAACGTCGTCTGGAGATTATCAAGCAACACCCTGAATATCGCGAAAAGGTATGGGAGATTGCCACCCATCTGCAGAAGTCGTTCCAAGCCGAAGGCCTCAACACAGGTGTCACCGAGTCGCCCATCACCCCCGTCTTCTTCCCGGGCGAATTGAACCAAGGCACCAATGTCGTTGTCGACCTGCGCGAGAACTACGGCATCTTCTGTTCCATCGTCATCTATCCGGTGGTGCCCAAAGGGCAGATCATGTTGCGCATCATCCCCACTGCAGCCCACACAATGGAGCAGGCCAACCGCACCATTGAGGTGTTTAAGGAGGTGAAACACAAAATGGACGCCGGTGTGTACGACAAGCCGATTCCGGATATGCATATCATCAGGAAACAATAAAAACGGGCCTTGCGTCCAAACGTAAAAGCGCTCCCGGCCGAAACGGAAACCGGGAGCGCTTTGTCGTTACATCGCAAATGTTAAAAGTATGGCGATAATTTGTAAAGAACAGCTATTGTTGTTTACCTTTGCCATCCATAATTATAAAAGGCTAATGTTATGCAAAAGATTCAAGACGATTTCGCTCTTCAGTCCACCATCGTGCCCGGCTACGAAAATTTCATGCAAGGCTTGATGCCCATCACGCAGAGCGGTGTCATTGACACGGCAATGGGTGAGCGCATCAAGCAATATGTTCTGGACTATGTGCGCCACACGCCGTTGACCGGTTTCAACAACTATGTGGATAACGGCTACTCGCGTAACTACATCGGTCGTGACCGCAGCGGCTGGGAGGCCATCGTCATGGCCTGGCGGTCAGGCAACCGCACCTCCATCCATTCTCATCCGCAATTTGCCGGCTATACATTTGCCGACGGCGAGTTTTTGGTCGAGATTTTCGAGCCTTGCGAGGGCGGCATCCAGCTGGTTAAAAGGTTGGAGGTGTGCGAACAAACGGGTCTCTACGCCATTGGTGAGGCAGGAAAATTCACAAATCATATACACCGCATCACCTGCCTCAGCGCCACGGCTCACAGCCTGCACGTTTATTCCGACGATGCCTTGAAAGGCCCTAAATACGACGACATGCCTGTCATTCAATCTTCACGTTAGAAACCAAATCCATACACAAGGTGAAATATCAACTCAGATGTAAAAAGTGCGGAAGAGTCATCGGAGATTTTTCCGCATGGCTGCGCCAAGACCAGCAATGCAGTTGCGGCAGCGGATATGCCGAGGTGGAATATCTTGTGCCGCAGCACATGCCAGGCGAGACCCCTGCCACCAAATCCTATCAAGACTACTACTTTGATATCCTCCCTTTGGAGCGGCGCGACAGCATTGTCAGCATCGGCGAGGGATTGGTGCCCATTGAGCGATGGGACAACCTGGAGCGCTACGCCTTGCGCAAAGGGGTGGAATGCCGGGTTTACATCTACCGCAACGACATGAATGGCGGCAGCGGCTCGTTTAAAGACATCTCGGCCGCGTTGGCCGCTTCGGTTCTGAAGGAGCATGGTGTAAAAGAATATTGCCTTGCCTCGACAGGCAATGCCGGTGTGGCATTTGCCACCTATCTGGCCCAGGCGGGCATCCGCTTCACCGAGTTTGCCCCCAACTGCATCGACCCGGCCAGCGTCGAAGCGATACGTAAGACTGGCCAACCGGTGGTCATATCGAAAGGCGGCTATGGTGCTGCCAAACAGGAGGCTGCCGAATATCACAAACAGCGGCATGTGCTTATCAGCGGCGGCAACACCGACCCGCTGCGTATCGAATCGAAGCGGCTGCTGGTCTTCGAATGCCTGCGTCAGATCGGACAGTTGCCGACGGTCTACATGCAGGCGGTGGCAGGCGGCACGTCGCCGCTGGCTTTAGAAAAAGGTTATCGCGACTTGGTGCAGTCCGCCATTTGTCCCGGTGCACGCCTGCCGCGCATGATATTGGTCCAGCAGGACGAATGCGACCCGATGGTCCGTGCCTGGGAGTGGGCCGAGGCCAACGGCTTTCCCGATGGGTGGGAGCAACGCTACGAAGCGCTGCCGGACATACACACCCGTATCGGGATTCTGACCGCCGCCAACCCGGGCAACTATCCGTTGGTGGCGCCTTTGGTGCGTCGTACAGGAGGCACTTTCCTGCGTGTGAGTGAGGCCGATCTGCCTCAATACGGCCACGAGATGGAGCAGTCACGCGGACTGCTTTTGGGCCCGGCTTCAATGGTTTGCTACAGCGGCTTTTTTCAGGCTGTCGACAGCGGCTTCATCCGCAATGGCGATGTCGTGTTGCTCAACACCGGTGAAGGCTGCGACCGCGCCGGCTGGTTTCGGGAGGAGGTGGCGCAATGTCATTGAGATTTCAAGGCAGAGTCGTGTGGATTACCGGTGCCTCGTCGGGCATCGGCGAGGCGGTGGCCTATCGTTTCGCGCAAGAAGGCGCACGGCTGATTGTCAGTGCGTTGGAGGATGAGCAATTGTCTCATGTCGCCGCGCGGTGTGTGCAGTTGGGGGCGCCCGAGGCTTTCGTGTTACCCTGCGACCTGTCGCGACTGGACAGCCTGGAGACATTGGCCGAACAAGCCTGGGCCCGTTTCGGTCGCATCGACATTCTCTACAACAACGCCGGCATCAGTCAACGCGGCACCGCCGTCGAGACAGAGATGAGCGTCATCCGCAAAGTGATGGACATCGACTTTTACGCCCCCGTCATCCTCACCAAAAGCATCCTGCCGCGCATGATAGCGCAGGGAGGGGGGCAGCTGGCCGTCACCACCAGCATCGCAGGCTGCTTCGGCTTCCCGATGCGCTGCGCCTATTCGTCGGCCAAACATGCGCTCTACGGCTTCTTCGAGACCGTGCAGGCTGAGAACTATAAAGACAATGTCCGCGTCACCATTGTCTGTCCCGGGCGTGTGCGCACCAACATCTCGCTCCACGCATTGGAGAGCGACGGCCGGCAGCACGGCAAGATGGATGCCGGGCAGGCCGGCGGCATCAGCCCTGAAAAGGCAGCACGCAAAATTGTCCGAGCCATCTACCGCCGCCGCCGCGAGGTGCTGATAGGCAGCACCGAGTTGACCATGGCCTACATCAAACGCTTCTTCCCTGGCCTCTGCGCCCGACTGGCAAGAAAAGTGAAGTCGATGTGATTCGTGGGTGGTCTTATGAACAAAAAAGAGCCGTTATTTGACGGCTCTCTCTGTTTTTCAACTATAATTTTGAGTAGAATACTTCCCCATACAAACTTTTTGGTGGACGGGTCGGTTCGGATGTCACTGTTTCTCACATATTATCCACACAGAAGAGGACCCGTCAGCAGTGGACATTTTTAGTTCTGCTCTTCCATTATTGGTTAAAGATATGACCGTGTATATGTAATAGACGCTACCTGAGACGTAAGTTGTAATGGTGTTTCCTTCAGCCATGTAGGTTCCGTATCCACTGCCAAAATAGCCCGATCCATAATATTTTCCATCTTCATGGAAAGTCGCATAGGTGCTTTGAATACCCAGGAGCCAACAGTCTATATAACTTCCGTTGACAGAAGTTTTTAGCTGAGTGAGTTTCCATTTTCCATAAAGCATCTCCATGGGATAATTAAATTTACTATCGTTTTCATTCTCCTTTTCGCAGCCGGTTAACAGGACTACTGCCGATGCAAAAAACAGCATCATAATTTTTTTCACTTTCATTGAAAATCAAGATTTTAATATTGATGAAAAAATTTTTGTTTTTTTGCAAGATAGCATTAAACCAAACACAAAACTAAAACATACAGCATTCTTGCAAGTTGATATATTTCAACTCATTAAACAGAACGCAAATGTACAGAATCACATAACGGAACCGTTCGGGGAAAAAACCATATCTTCGTATCCGGCAAAGAGTTCTCAGAGTATAGTTTATTCACTGATTGCTATTTGTTTGCGGAAAGTTCTCTTTAACAAGACAAAGCAATGAGCAAACTGTTGGTTCGATTAACCGTGGTGAGTGTGGCCATATACCTTCTCTGCTGCTACGTCGCGGTAATGGTATGGGGTATAGATATATGGTCGCAGTTATACTATATTCTCTTCGAGTTGTGTCTATGCGCCTGTATGACTGCACAAGGGAAATATCACTGTAAGTACTTGAGATGGACAATGTATTGTATCACATTGTCGGATATCCTGGTTAGCGTTGACGGAATATTCGACCTTCTACCGTACAATTTCATTGTTTTTGTTCCTGTCGGGCTGTTCATATTGGGATTGCTGATTCCCTTGACACTTGCACTGATACACTACATAAAAGTCAGAAAACAGAAAAAGATATGGCAAAGTCGGAACTATTGACCCTGGTGCGCTCAACATTGTTGCGTTGGATCAGCCAGATCGACAACGATGAATGCAACGAAGACTATGTGGCGTCGATTGTAAAAAAGATAGACCTTGAAGGAAAAGGTGGCTATGATGACAGATCATTTGTCACCTACGATGAGGGCATGCGAATACTCAACATACACTCCCGGGAGAAATTTGTTCGCATCATGCGACAAAACGGCTATTCTTCCCACAAAATCAATAACCGTACTGTGGGTTACTTCCACTCAGAGGTGGAGGGCTTGGCTCATAGGTTGAAACAGTCCTCTAACCTTCCGCCAGCATAACCACCGCTGCCGAGCGGCCGTCCGCGATAGCGTCCGTGAGGGTCATCGGTCGTTTGCAGGCCCCGGCCACATAGAGCCCGCGGTGTGCGGTGCGGTTGTCGTCGGTGTGCGGGTCGATGGATTGTGCGAAGCCGTAGTCGCCGCAGATATGGCATTGTCCTGCCAGTCTGCGGGTCCCTTCCGAGGGTTCCATGCCCACCATCAGCACCAGTAAATCTGTCGTGATTTTCAGCGGCAGCCCCATCAAGGTGTCTTCAGACTTGATTTGCACCCGTCCGTCGTAAGTGCCGCCGGCTTCGGAGATGCGGCCGCGCACAAAGCGGATGCCGTATTCCTGCTGCGCCTGTCGGTAAAGCTCCTCATAGTGCTGTCCCCACATACGCAGGTCCATATAGAAGATAAAAATCTCCGCGTCGGGTAGCAGTTTGCGTGTCTCGATGGCCTGTTTGACGGCGGTGACGCAACACAGTTTCGAGCAATAGAGGTTGCCGGTCTTCTCGTCGCGCGAACCCACACATTGGAGGAATACGATGCGCTGCGGCTTGTCGCCGTTGGCATTGGTGATTTTTTGTTCACGCAACATCTGCTCCATCTCAAGCGAGGAGCGTATGCCGCGGTAGATGCCGTAGCCCAGTTCCTCTTTGCGGCCGGCGTCGAAAGTCCGGTAGCCGGTGGCGAGCAGCACCCGGCTGTACGTGTTGCCATTCACCGACCATCCGCCGTCCGGAGTCTCCTCCAGTTGGTCGATGCCCTTGTCCGTGTAGAGATGGATGAGCGGGTGGTCAAGCCGTGCCAGCAGACGGCCGGCCACCTCGTCTGCATCTGCAAAATTGGGGAAAAGGAACGCCTTGTCGCGGATATTGCCCAACGGGGCGTTCTCTTGTTCGTAGATGTCTACTTCATTATGATGTGCGGCGAGTGTGGCGGCGGCTTCGATGCCGGCGGGGCCGGTGCCGATAATGGCAAACTTGTTCATGGCGTGTTTATATAGGGGGTTATACCAATAGGCATTCAGGTTTGGCGGGCGGGTTGAGCATCCGTCCGTTTGAACCGGCGTATTTTTCCCGCGGGTTGTAAGCGATGCCGATTTTGTCCAACAGGCGTTCGGCCTGCACCTGGTGCATCTGCAGACCCAGCGTCCAAGGGTCATAGCCCAGCAACAGCCCTGTCAGCTCCTCGTAAGTCAGCACGGGGATGCCGTAACCGTCTCGGTCATAGGTCTTGCGCTCCATCTCGGCGATGGTGTACTGCCATTTGTCAAGGAACATATTACATCCAGGACAGTTGGTTAGTATGAAATCCGGTTCATAAGGTTCCATCGACTCGAATTTCTTTTTTGTGTTGGCAATGCTGTAGCCGCGGTTCTCCCGCACTAAATATTGGCGGAACCCGAATCCGCAGCAGTGGCGCCGTTCGGGGTAGTCGATCACTTCGCCTCCCCAGGCTTCAATCATGCCGGCCAGCACATAAGGGAACTCGGCCTTGCCGATGCCCTGTTCGGGGAATATCTTGGCATAATGGCAGCCGATGTGCTCCACGACACGCAGCGGCTTGCCGGTGAAGCGGTTCACCAACTGGTAGCGCATACGGGGTTTCAGGTCGAAGCGGAACTTATAGATAATGTCGCTGGGGTGGACAATATTGTCGGGCACTTCGAACTCGCGGCGGCAGGCTTCCCATAGATACTGCCGTGCTTTCTCCTTCAGCGCCGGGTTCTCGGCCCATTTCGCCATCACCTCGGTAAAGACGCCGAAACTGGTCACACACGAGGGCACATAATTGCTGTACCCGCATTCCTTCATCAGCGAGAAAAGCCGGGCCACAACGGTCATGGTGGTGTCAAAAGGCACCACGTCACTATGGTAGCCGATGCCGGTACAGGTATGCTGGTGCGGGTTGTCGCAGATGTCTTTTCCGAGTTCTTCGCGCAGTATTTTTAAGAAAGCGGCCTCCGAGCCGGGAAAGAAGGTCTGGCGGATGCAGCTGCGCTCATAGAAATAACGGTCGTCGGCGATTTCTTTCTGATATTCGTTCCAGTAGCGCTTCACGGGGATAAGAGGGTTGAATGAAACAATGATGATTGGGTCGGTGTCTTATGTCAATGCGGTGCGTTGGTGCGGTATTGTCATTGGGCGGGGGTCAGTTGCGCGGCGATGATTTCGGCGATGTCGCGCACCGGGGTCTCTCCGCCGCGTGCGAGGGCTTTCTTGCACATGGGGCAGGCGGTGGCCACCATGTCGGGCTTCGGCTCAGTCAGGTTCTGATAGGCACGGTCGCGTATCATGCCCTGCTGACCGTTGCTGATGACAGTGTTGCCAAGATTGATGCCGCAGCAGAGGCTCTGCTCTTGCTCGTGGCGGGTGGGGACCAAGGTGGCGGCAGCCTGGATGACCTCGCGGGGCGGGGTGTAGATGCCGCATCCGCGGCCCAGTTCGCAGGGGTCGTGATAGGTGACGCGCAGTGCGCTCCGCTCCGCATGGATGCGTCCCTCCTGCAGCATCCGTGCGATATACTCACTGTGATGCATGACAGGGATATTCAGGTGATACTCTTTGGTAAACGACTGGTAGCAGATGGGGCACGATGTGATGAGCATCGTGACACCCGACCGGGCGATGAGCTCGCTGTTTCGGTGCCGCAGCTCCTCGGCCTGCTGCAGAAACCCCTGTTGCAGCAACGGCCTTCCGCAGCAGATGGTGCGCTCCTTATCCATATACCAGTAGTCTTGGCCAGCGGCGCGGAAAATCGCTTCCATAGCCTCGGTGATGCCGGGGGTCAGGTGTGACATGCATCCGCCGAAATAACCCACGCGCCCTACGGCATTGAAAGCATGGACACTCTTGAGATATTGATATCCGGAGGCCTTGTCGATAGGAGCCTTGTCTTTGGACCGCACCTGCCGCCGGATGGTCTCCAGGTCGATTTGTACCGGGCAGTCGGTGCTGCAGCGGCCGCATACCAGGCAGTTCTCGGCGATATTTACAGATTGCTTCCACAAATCCTTGTTGCGGATGTTCTGTAACAAGTAAACACCTTGTATATTGTTTATACCCAATGGATTGCTGATGGGGCATCCGTCGATGCAGATGCCGCAGCGCGAACAGGCGCTAAGCTCGAAAAGTGTGTACCCGTCCTTGCGGGCGGTGTCGTGGAGGCCCAGCCGGCGGAAGTAGATAAGAAACACTTCGGTGAAGATGTGCATATAGCGCGTGAAAGGCATCAGCGTGAAGAAAGCGCCCAGCGCGAGCGAATACAACACCCATAGGTGGTATTCAAATATTTCGTTGTCGAGTCCCATGGCGTTCATCAGCGAACCCAGCGATGTCACCAAAAAACCGCCGTTGTGGTAGATGGCCGATGTTGCGCCTTCGGCGAGGAGCCGCAACGGGAAGATACACCACAGGCAGAACTTGGCCACCCGGTCGACCAGATTGTGGCGTGTGGTCTGGCGCATACCCAGCGGGCGGGACCACACCTTCTTAAATGCGGCCAGCGTCAGTCCCGACAGCACATAAAGCAGCAGCGCATCCATCACATGGGCGTAAGTCTGGCTCCGGGCGAAAGCCACGATATGCTCGCTGCGGGGTTCAAAGAAATTAAAAAAGATGGCCACATAAAAGGGATGTCCGTCGGGGCAGGCCAGGATGGCCTGTACGGCTCCCACCACGATAAGTAGAAACCATCCGAAAGCCAGGCTGCGGTGCATATAGCCCAGCAGGAAGTGGTGCCGTGTGATGCGCCAGTGCAGCAGTCCTTCTCGAAACGCCTCCCAGATGGCAGGCAGAAAGCGCCACGACCAGATATTATGGCGTATGACGACCTGCTGGCGTTTGTCGAACTGGCGTATCCAGCGTACATACTTCATCGCTGAGATGGCGAAGAGCAACACTACTCCGATGCAGAACGGTATGACAAAAAGGGAGAACATAATAGCGTTAGTTGGCCAATAGTTGCCGCATCCGTATAATCAGGCTGCGCAGGTTCACTCCGCGCGGGCAGACCAGCATGCATTTGCCGCAAAGCATGCAGCTGTCCAGCTGTTCGGCAAGCGTGTCCGTCTGGCCGCAGTTGAAAGCGGTGTGGATGCGACGGATGTTGAACTGGGTGAATTGTCCCGCGCTGCAGGTGGCGCTGCACGCGCCGCATCCGATACACAGGCGGTAGGAAGGCACGCTGGCCAGCAGCTGCGCCCGCCGTGCGCTGTCGGCGGCATCCATATCGATGGAGCGGGTTTTAGATATTTGAAAGCCAAAATTATTCATCGGTCACACGTTTTCGGAGTTCCATGCCCCCCGTCACCTCAAAGATTCGGCGCACTTCATCCAAGTCTTCCTGCGGAATATCCCGCAGGGCGCCGGCGCCCTGGCCGTGATAGTTGGCGCCCAACCGAGGGGCCACCTCGGCGATATGCTGGTGATACCAGCGCCATACGGGGCCCTGTTCGGGGTGGTAGTCCGGGTCGACGCGGTCGGGATAGACACAATAGCCGATTTCCAGGATATTGCGTTGCAGGGTATTCATTAGTTGTGTCTGCTGGCGTCCTTTCTCGCTCTGGCTGAAATAGCCCAGCTCTTGCGAGGCGCGGCGGAGCACAGAGATGAGTTCGCCCGGCACGTTGCCGCGCGGACAGCGGGTCTTGCACGACATACACTGGCCGCAATACCATATCGTGTCGCTCTTAAGCAGCTGTTCCAACGCATCTTCGTCACCGCGTTGTACCGTATCGCAGATACGCCGCGGATCGTATTCATAGAATTCAGCCGCCGGGCAGACAGCGGTGCAGACACCGCAGTTCATGCAGGCTTTGAGCGACTCTTCAAAGCGCACATCCTGGTTGAGGTAGTCGATAAGATAGCCCATGGTTCAGTCAAAATTTACTTTAGCCAGACCCATCAGCCGGTAAAACATCTTCGGGAACGGCTTGTTTCGGTCGCGGCGCAACATATCGATGGCGATACGGGGGCGTTTGAGGATGGTGAGCTTATGCGCTTCGACCATCTCGATGAGGGTGCCGTCCGGGTCCTCGATATAGGTGAAATGACCGCTGGCGTCGCCCATGTCGAAGCGTCCTTGCCCCTTGCAACTGTCCACTGTAAAAGGATAGCCCAGTTCGTTGCAACGTTTTTCGATGGCGCTCATGTGGGTGACGTCGAAGCAGAGCTGGATAAAGCCGGGGTCGCCCCAATACCTGCCCTCGTATATTCTGCGCGGGGTTCGGTCTAACGGCTGCACCAGTTCGATGCTGCTTTGTCCGTAGAAGGTGGCGAAGGCTCCTTGACGGGGCTGCGAATGGGTGAGCAGCATACGGCGGTAGTGTTGGTCTCCGCCGTCCGCATAGACCAAATCGTCAAAAATGCCGCTGCGGTCATAGACAACGGTGTCGTAGCCGAAAAGGTCGCGGTAGAGCGGCAGTGACCGCTCAATGTCGCTGCACCCCACGATGGCGCCTACAACACCGCCGCCCGGCGTGTGTTGCTCAATGAAGACACTGGCGTCTTCCACCACCTGGAACCAATTCCCCCACGGGTCCTGCACCCAGAAAGTGCGTTTGCCGTCAGGGGCGGTGGCGAGAGGCCCCACTTGGTTATACTTTGCAGCCAGTTGATTCCGGAAAGATTCCGGGTCGCGGCTTTTCAGTTTGGCAGCAAAAACCCCTAAATCACCTATTTGTACCCGGAAACCGACAGGTTGCGGAGTGCGTTCGGAGTATTGCCATATTTCAAATCCGCCTCCGCCCTGCAAGTTGAGTGCAATGCAGGCGTGACGTTTCTGAGCCTGGCCGCCCGTGTAAGGAAGCATACGTTCTGCCACTGTGTCGTCCTCCAGCACCCGGACATTCATCCGGAACATGTCGATATACCACTTCCATGAAGTGCGGAAGTCGGTGCACCCGATGCCAATCTGCTGAATGCCGGATATCAGATAGGGTTCATTCATGCCACTGTCGGTATTAGTTGATAACAAGCGTGTTGTAACTTTTGAGATGCAAATATACGCCAAGGTTCCAAATGGTGAAAAAATAGCCTTCTTTTTTAACATTTTCGTATCTTTGCATTTCATGGAAGGTTTGGTTATCCGCACTACGGGCAGCTGGTATCGTGTGGCGTCGTCCGACGGCTGCATCGAATGCCGTTTGCGCGGCAGCTACCGTCTGCGCGGCAGCAAGCAGACCAATCCTGTCGTCGTGGGCGACCGTGTCAGTTATGAACTGCAGTCCGACGGCACCGGCCTCATTACCGACATAGCTGACCGCACCAATTATATCGTCCGTCAGTCCATCAAACTTAGCAAGCAGACCCACGTGCTGGCTGCGAATATCGATATGCTCTGCATTGTGGCTTCCATGGGGTCGCCACGTACCAGCACAGGTTTCATCGACCGCCTGCTGGTCACCGCCGAAGCCTACCGCATACCTGCCTGCCTATTGCTCAACAAGTCAGACCTGTGTGCTGCGGACACGGCACACAGGCAGCTGCAGCAGGAGGTGATCAGGCGCTACCGTCAGGTTGGCTACCCCGTCCATGAAGTCTCCGCCTTGACAGGCCAGGGCATCGAAACAGTCCGACAGTCGGTGCGAGGCAAGACAGTGCTGTTCAGCGGTCACAGCGGAGTGGGTAAGTCGGCGTTGCTGAATGCCCTGTCTCCGGGTCTGGGCCTGCGGGTGGGCGCGATCAGTGACTGGAACCGCAAAGGCATGCACACCACCACCTTCACCGAGATGCACCCCATCGGCGGGCTGGACGCCTATCTTATCGACACACCGGGTATCAAAGAGTTCGGACTGGTGGACTTTCGGGTGGAGGAACTGTCGCATTTCTTTCCTGAAATGCGCCGCCACCTGCACCAATGCCATTTCGCCGACTGCACCCATCGCCATGAGCCGAGCTGTGCGGTCAGGGCGGCGGTTGATCGTGGCGAAGTGTCCGTCGAGCGCTACCAGAGTTACCTTAACATGGTGGATTCGCTTTTCGACACCACCCGGGCAGCATTGCGATAAGCCCGGCACCGACACCCCACAGCGACGGATCGAGCGGCCAGTGCATCAAGTGTGCGGTCAACATGGCTGCTGTGCCGGCCAGCATCGACGCGACGGCGTACCCGTGGCGGAAACGCCCGGGAAACGCCAAGGCGCACAGCAGCGGAAAGACGAGAGCGGTGGCACGCAACCCTAACGACAGAAACCCCAGCTCGTTGATAAGTGTCTCGCGGAAGAGCAGCGCCGCCGCGGTGGCGCTGCCCATGATTAGGAGCACGGTGGAGCGGTAAAGGGTGAGTGAGTCGCGGCTGGAGGAAAAGATGTCGCGCACCACAATGGTGGTTGCACCCAGTGCCAGTCCGCTCCCTCCGCCGAGTATCGTGACAAAAAGTGTTCCGATGATAACACCGCCCATCCAAGGCGACAGCTTATGGAGGATGAATACCGGAAAGGCCATGGAAGAGTCGGCCAAGACACCCATGGCCGCCGCGGTCGGCGTGTCTCCGCACACAAACGAGGCCTCGTCGGCCGTGATGTAATGACTGCGCATATACAACCCCACGAGGGTGCATGCGACACCGATAAGCGGGGTGAGCAAGGCGGCGGCAAGTGCTCCTTGGCGTGCGGCGCGGTGGCTGCGTGCAGCCCAGATGGCTTGGGCATAGGTCTGGGTGCACAGCACGCCCAGTATAAGCGACATACAGCCGCCCAAGTCTTTCAGCGTGCCGTGTGCCAGCAGGTTGTCATAGCGTTGGTGGATGCTGTCGATGCTCTCAAGACTGTAATGTCGGGCCAGCGTGCCGTGGTCGGTGAAAAAGCGGCATATAGAAGCCGTCAGCCCGGATGTGCCGCCAGCCAGACGCCACACCGTATATCCGGCCGCCATACAGCTGAAATAGAGCAAGCCCACCTTCACCATACCGCCGATGCCGGCGCTTTGAATGCCGCCAAACAATATAAACAGGACGATGAGCAAGGCCGAAAGAAAGGTCGCGCAGTCTCCCCGCAGGCCAAAAAGGGCGGTCATCAGTGCCGTCGATGCAAGTATCTGGGCCACAATGCTAATGAAAATACCCAGCAGGCTCAACACCGACCCGACCCGTTCAGCGACAGGGCCATACTCGTGGGCCACCACCTCGTTCAGGGTGACAGCCCGGTGACGGCGCAACGGCCGTGCCAATGCCAATGCCAACACCAATGTGCCCAGTGCGGTGCCGATAGTGAACCACCAGGCTGACAACCCATACGAGAAAGCCATCTGTGAGGTGCCCACCGTCGACTGCCCGCCCACCAGTGTGCCCATGATGATGCCGCACACCATCCATCCGCCGGCCCGGCCGCCGGTGGTGAAACTGCGGGCATCTTTTACATGCCTTCCCCCCAGCACCCCTATCAACAGCAATGCCGCTACGGTGACTGTCACCAAAACGATATGCACAGCGGTTATCATGCCTCCGCCGGCTCTATCTGCGCCGTTCCGCTGATGAGATACATACGTCCGCTATCCATATCTACGCACTTCCAGCGCGTGCGGCGCCGCTCAACGGAGCGGAACCGCCGTCCGGGGTTGCCACGTAGTCGGAACATGGTGCCTGCAGGTTGGCTGTCAAGCGTTGCGCAGCTATCTCCTGCCGGGCCACAGGCTGACAACCGAGCCTCCACCTGTCGCATCAGCGAACGTCGCAAAGGCACCGAACTGCCGCATCGGACGATGAGAGCCTGCAACTCACCGGGAAAACATGCGGCGTATTCCTTCATCAGCCGGGCATACGCACACTGCCATTCCTCACCGTGGGGTTTCACGCCGTGTCCGTACTGTACAAAAGTGTCCAGATGCGCCATCTCATGCAGCAACACCCAAAGGAAAAAACAGCGGTTCAGATTGCCGTTGACGCTGATAGCGTGCTGCGGGTGCTCGCGTGTCGGCAACCGGTAGTCGCCCAGCTTGCTTCTTCGTTCGCGCGAGATATGCAGTGCCAGATGATTGCGACGCCAATAGTCCAGAAAAGGTGTTATAGCCGTTTCGGGTAGGTAGCGATGCAGAATGCGGATGTTCTCTTCATCCATGTCAGTGGTGATTAGACAGTGTGGCTTGTAGCTTGTTCTGCAGTCAATACGCAGTGTTGTGAGAAGGTGGGGCAGTCGCAGTTTGAACGCTTGCGATGCCGTGGCATCCGCACACCCTTGTCGCTGCACGCGGACGCCAGCAACGCGGCTGCTGCCATCGCCCATATTATTCTTTTCCAACGTGTCATAACAATGGATCCCGTTATTCTTTTCCGTACAAAGGTACGAAAAAATCATACTTGAAAATCAGTATCTTGCAAATTATTTCAAAAAAATAGGTCGGCAAATAGTTCTGTTGTGAAAAAAAGTTGTACCTTTGCACCGCTTTTCCAAAGAAAGCAAGAGTGCTTTGAGCGGGGTTGTCAAGACAGCCCGATGAAACGGTCCGGTAGTTCAGTTTGGTTAGAATACATGCCTGTCACGCATGGGGTCGCGAGTTCGAGTCTCGTCCGGACCGCCAAACGCAAAGAGCTCTCAGTCGGGAGCTCTTTTTGTTTGTCCGGCGGTATGGAATCTTTTCCGCAAGGCAGAACAGGGGTGACGGTACTATGGAATTACGGTCCGTCGCGCTGCATCTGCAACCGGGGCTGACCGGTTTTGACAGCAAGGAGATGGTTCTGTAAGCATGCAGGCTCACGCATCAACAGCCTTGAAAATGGATGCACAACAATAACAGGCGAAACTGATTACGCTCTTGCTGCCTAACCGAAGCACAGTAGGTTGGCTTAATCCGCGCACCAGGTGTGCGGACAAGACATCTCCCGCCGACCCCGCCCATCGGTCAGCGATACGGAGGTGCTCGTGAGAATGGGATAGCCGGCGGATTGTCCCGCTCCGCCGGTGAAGATTCAGGGACTAAGGTCTGCGTGGGGTGTCTGTATCCGGCGGAGACACAAAAAACAACTACAGACTAAGCATGTAGAAAGCGGCGCTGTTACTTGTTTGGACGGCGGTTCGACTCCGCCCAGCTCCACTAAAAGACACCGAAAAGGGGTCTTTTTTTTATCTATCAGTTCCAAAACTTATGATAGCGTACAAACACACGTATTCAGAATCGAACGGAAATTAGATTTTTTTTTGCTTTTGTTTTACTTTATTTTTGCTACCTTTGTAATTATTTGCCGCATCATTCTGTTGAATGATTGTCGTTTTAAGCGACTATTTGAAAACAAAATAGCTTACGCCGTGCTATCTCAGCCGCCTATATACCAACAGCCTTTTTGAGAGTGAAGAATGAAGAATGTTTAGCTCGGCGGTCCGAAGGGGAAAGCCAATTTGCTACCTCTGTAAATAAGATTACTGTTACCTCACCGTTGCTGCCCGACCTCGAAGAGCTTCACGGACTGCTGAAAGAGATTTGGGCGAGCAAGTGGGTGACGAACATGGGCCAGTTCCACAAGCAATTAGAACGCTCCCTTGCCGAGTACCTGAAGGTGCCCTATATCAGTTTGTTCACCAACGGAACCCTGCCACTACTGACAGCCCTGCAGGCGCTACTCGGGTTCGAGGATGATGTGACCGTGGTGGCGCCTGGCATCAACAGCAAGATGGATGAGGTGCGTTGCGCCTACGGACTGCTGAACCTGAAGCAGGTGGATGCCGCCATCGAAGCCCGCCGCAAGGTAGCCAGCAAATACGTGGAAGCCTTGAAAGACGTGCGAGGCATCAGGATGTTTCCCTACATGTTAGATTCTTTCGGCTATCAATCTCCCCTCTCTCCGGGAGAGGGGTCGGGGGTGAGGCTTAACTACAGCTATTTTCCCATCTTTGTCAATGCGAAGGAATACGGCATGACACGCGACGCACTCTACTTCAAATTGCAGGCCGCCGGGGTCTATGGCCGTCGTTACTTCTATCCGCTCATCAGCACCTTCAGCACTTACCGCAGCCTACCATCCGCAGCCCCTACAAACCTGCCCGTAGCCACAAGGATTGCCGACGAGGTCATCTGTCTGCCCATGCACCACGCGCAGAACGAGGATATTGAAAGAGTCATTCGTGTAATTCGTCACGGAAACGTATGAAAAAGATATTTGCCGCAGCTTCAAATGGCGGGCACTGGAAACAGCTGCTGCGCATCACAAAGCCTCTCGAACAACGGTTTGAGGTGGTCTATGCCTCCACCCATCCTAAATGTGAGGCTATGGCGAATGGGGGTAGATTCTATCTGATGAGCGACTTCAGCCGGAAAGATGCGTGGCGGTTGTTGCCTGCCTTCTTCTCTTTGCTGCGTATTCTTCGTAAGGAACATCCTGACGCTGTACTGACCACGGGCGCTGCTCCCGGTTTGGTATGCCTCTTGGCAGGATGGATGCTCCGCTATAAAACCATCTGGGTCGATAGTACTGCCAATGCCGTAGAGTTGTCGGGCAGTGGGCGAATAGCACGTCACTTTGCGTCGCGCATCTATACCCAGTGGCCCGATTTGGCAAAGGATGGTGTAGTGTATGCTGGAACAGTGTGGGGAGTTAAAAGTGAACAATGATATTTGTAGTTACAGGCACGCAGTTGCCATTCGACCGCCTGATTAGGATGCTCGACGAGATTGCGCCGCAGCTTGACGAGGACATAGTGGCCCAGGTAAACGGGTCGGGGTATCTACCCCGGCATATCAATACAATTGACCTGTTGCCGCCTGACGAGTTCGACAGGCTTTTCAGTAGCGCCCGTCTCATTGTGGCTCATGCGGGCATCGGCACCATTATCACTGCCATGCAACAGCATAAACCCGTCATCATCTTTCCACGCATTGCCGCCCTGGGTGAGCATCGCAACGAGCACCAGCTGGCCACCGCCAAGAAAATGAAAGAGGCAGGATGGGTGTATGTGGCCAATACAAAAGAGGAACTTTCAGAACTGTTGCAAACCCCCGACCTGCATCCGCTATGCACCATTGGCAGTAGTGCCTCCGAAAGCCTTGTGGGGTCGATAACAGATTTTATACTTGGATCATAATATGCATATAAAGGGTATTGAAAATCACAACCAGACCAATCGCCTCATCAAGTGGACTGTTGTTACGATTGATTTTGTGGCATTGTGGCTGCTGCTGCCTGTTGTGACAGACTTTATTCCCGACGCTGAGGAATGGACTGACGACAAGCATCGCCTGTTCTGGGGAATATGCACCATGAGCATGGTGCTGGCTGAGTATGGGTTCAGCTCTACCATCCATCAGCGAATGGTGGCGGCCGGCGACATCCTGCGGCGCAGCACCCTATTAGTGGCAACACAGGTCTTGCTGTCCTACCTGCTGTTGCGTTCCGTCCGGTTCCTGTATCGCATAGGATGGCAGCTGTTCTTCTTGGGACTGGCTCTTTGGACAGTCATCATGCTGCTGCGTTTCATTGAGCGCGAGGTGTTGAAACAATTGCGCAGGCAGGGCTTCAACATGCGAAAAGTTACTTTTGTCGGTTCCGACGATGAGCTGCAGCGATTGCACAAGAAGATTCTCAGCAATCCTTCATACGGCTATAAGTTGCGTAGCAGCTTTGTTTCCACCAGCGACTTCCTCTCACTGCTCAGCCACCCCGAGGACTTGCGCTTGGGTGATGAACTCTATCTGTGCGCCCCACGAAGGGAACACCAGCTCATAGAGCAGACAGCAAGCCTGTGCCAGCACCGGATGATAAAATTCTACTATGTGGCTACGGCAGAAGAAAAACTCAACCTGCAACCTGTGCAGATGGACGACCTGGAAGTGATGGGCACCTACTCCAGTCCGTTGGAGGACCCGCTGAACAGACTGTTTAAGCGTCTGACCGACATCCTGCTGTCTGCCATCTTGCTGGTACCCACAGTCTTGTTGCTGCCCCTCATTGCCATCATTATCAAGTGTCAGAGTCCTGGTCCCGTATTCTTCCGCCAGCGGCGCACGGGGCTCGACGGGCGCGAGTTCTGGTGCTGGAAGTTCCGCTCTATGCACGTCAACAGCACCGCCGACAGCCAGCAGGCCACGAAGGACGACCCGCGCAAGTTTCCCTTCGGCAACTTCATACGCAAGACCAGCATCGACGAGCTGCCCCAGTTCTGGAATGTGTTACGCGGCGACATGAGCATCGTGGGCCCACGCCCCCACATGCTGGCCCATACGGAGCAGTACGACCGACTGATAGACAAGTACATGGTGCGCCACTTCGTCAAGCCCGGCATTACCGGCTGGGCGCAGGTGACGGGCTTCCGTGGCGAGACCCGTGAACTGTGGCAGATGGAAGGTCGTGTAGAGCGCGACATCTGGTATATCCAACATTGGAGTCTGTGGCTCGACCTCCGTATTATCTGGCTCACGTTCAAGACCATTTTCAAGAGAGACAAAAAAGCATATTGAAATAGAAAGAGTTATTAATTGTATTGCTAAATCATGACCATACAAATGAAAGGCAAACGGCTCGCCGTGTTCGGTGCCAACAACGTGACAGAGGAAGTGACTGCCTTTGCCCATCGCCATGGTATCGTGTTGGTGTCAGTAGGTAATGTGCCAGAGGCTCCGATGCATCAGGTTTCTGACGAACAGTATTACTTGGACTGCACAGACGAGACTGTGATGCTGCCGTTCTTCAAGGAGAAGCACATCGATGCCTTGCTGTCCTGCTCTGGCGAAATGATAATCAGGAAGTCGGTGGGCTGGATTGCGAAAACAGGCTTCCACTACATTGCCACGCCCCGACAATGGGATGTCCTGATGAACAAACAGCATTTCAAGGAGGTTTGCATCCGCTATGGTATGCCAGCCATCCCCGCCTTCCGCTTGGAGGATGAAGACATTCCTTTCCCCGTCATCGTCAAGCCTGTGGACAATGGCGGCTCATTCGGCATTACCGTCTGCCATAGCCGGACAGAGATGGAAGAAGCCATCGCCAAAGCCATCAAGAACTCCACCGTGGGCGAATATCTTTGTGAAAAATTCCTCGAAGGCCCCTATTTTCAGTTCGAGATATGGCGACAGAACGGGAAGTCATATTTCCCTTATACCAAGGGACGTGCGTTCTATCCGGCAATAGACCAGTCACCATGTCAGCCTTTCCTTGATCTTTACCCTTCTCCCGAGGCTGACATCATCAAGAGGCTTTACGAACCCATGTCGCAATTGTTTGACGACCTCGGAGTGAACAACGGTTCCTGCATGTTCCAGGGCATCATCAGCGATGGCGTACCTTATATCATGGACACTGCTTTCCGCCTGAGCGGAGGCATGGACTTTCGTGTGGTCCGTGAGGACAAGGGTATCGATCTTGTTGCCTGTTATATGCAACATGCATTGACAGGACAGTTTGGCGAGGATTTCTCATCGCTTGCAAAACCTCTTCAAGGTTACTATGCCACTATCTGCATTGGTTTGAGAAACGGTCATATCCATACCATCAGGGGAATAGATGACGTGAGGCTGTTGCCCTACGTATATAGCCTCTTCCAGTATTACCATGAAGGTGACACCATGCAGTACTCCGGCCTCTTCCTGCAAGTGCTATGCCGCATCTTTGTGCGAGCCAACAGCCGGCAGGAGCTTCAATCAAACATCAGCTCCATTCTCAGTCTCATTGAAGTGGAGGATGACAATGGTCGCTCGCTACTCCTGGATTATCCACGCATTTAAATTGATGTTTTATGATTGACAAAAAAGATCGTATCGCCATTATGCAGCCATACTTCTTTCCGTACATTGGCTATTGGCAGCTCATTCACGCCGTCGATTTATATGTTGTTGCCGACAACGTCCACTATATCAAACACCATTGGATTAACCGCAACCGCATTCTGGGCGAAAAAGACCAGCCACACTATTTCGGCATCGAAATCAGTCACGCCAACGGCAATCGCCACATCTGCGAGACAAAACGGGTAGTCAGTCGTAAACAGGCTGAATATCTGTGCAGGGTGCTGAAGTTCTACTACAGCAAGGCACCCTACTACAACGAGGCGATGGAAGTCATCAAGCCTATCCTGATGGACGAAGAACCCGACCTGACACGCTATCTCCTCAAGCAACTGAAGACTGTGGCCGAGTATTTGGGCATCAAGACAGAAATCATCTTGCTATCTGATGTGACCCCCCGTGGGGATTGCACGGCCCCGGAACTTATCCGCCGCATTTGCGAGCACTTCGGTCATTCCACCTTTACCAGCTCTATCAATGGAAATATCTACTACACAAAGGATGCTTTCCGCGAGATGGGAGTCAACCTTGATTTTCTGGTTCGCAACGAGGACATCCGCTACAAGCAACGCTGTGAGGAGTTTGTTCCAGACCTTAGCATCATTGATGCGATGATGTACTGTTCGCGCGAAGAATTGCACGATATGCTGGACCGTTATCATTTCGTATAATAAATATATAATGTAATAAAAAGAAAAAAAATATGGAAAATAGAATAAATGTAACATGTTCTTCCATGCCCTCATGGGAGGAGTATGTTGAGAAAATAAAAGTTTTGTGGGACAATCGTTGGTTGTCAAATCGTGGAGTCATTCACAAAGAATTTGAAGAGAAGCTCAAGGAAAGAATGAAGGTGGATTATCTTTCTCTTTTTGCTAACGGTCATGTTGCACTCGAAGTTGCCATTGACGCTATGCAGTTTCCGAAAGGCTCAGAGGTTATTACGACTCCATACACACACTGTTCAACCACTCATAGTATTGTTCGAAACGGAAGCCTGATTGAAAAATATATTAATGAGAAAACGGTCGCAATAGTTGCAACGCATGTCTATGGAGTCTTATGTGATGTAGAAGGTATTCAAAAGATAGCTGATAAGCATGGACTAAAAGTGATTTATGATGCAGCACACGCTTTTGGTGTCACAAAAGATGGTGTGGATGCGGCAAATTTTGGTGATATTGCCATGTTCAGTTGCCATGCCACGAAGGTTTTTCATACCATCGAAGGTGGAATAACGGTTTTTAGGGATCCTTCAGTACATGAAAAACTGGAAAGTCTGATTAATTTTGGCTTCAACGGTCCTGAGCACGTACAGTATATTAGTACTAATGCACGAATGAATGAGTATGAAGCCGCTATGGGTGTGTGTAATCTTCGTCATTTCGATGAAGAGGTTGCCAAACGTAAAATTGCATCTGACAGATATGACGAGAGACTGTCAGGAATAAAGGGTATTCACATGATTGCTCCCCAAAAAGGTGTGACACGCAACTATGCATATTATAGCGTTTTCTTTGATGGCTACAAGTATAATAGAAATGAAATACAGGAAAATCTGTCAAAACACAACATCTTTGCAAGAAAGTATTTCTATCCTATCATACCAGAATTGGAATGTTATCAATCCATGTTTCAAGGAATAGAAATGCCTGTGGCGAAACATGCCTCTGAAACAGTTCTTGCACTTCCTATGTATGCTGACTTAACTGTTGAGGATGTAGATAGGATATGTGATATAATTCTTAAGTAAGTGGGAGAATCGCTGAAAAATAAGACTGTAAAAGGTCTGGGCTGGTCAGCCTTGGACAATGCAGCCCAATATGGCATACAGTTCGTCATTGGCATCATACTTGCCAGACTGCTGTCACCTGACGACTATGGTCTGTTGGGACTTACCGGCATTTTCACCGTCATCTGTACTGCCCTCGTCAATGGAGGCTTCAGCAACGCACTCATACGCAAGAAAGATGTAACCGACGATGATTACAACACGGCTTTCATCTGCAATCTCAGTATGAGCCTGCTGCTCTATGCGGTGGTGTTCCCTTGTGCACCGCTGATAGCTGATTTCTTCAATCGTGAAGAGTTAACCCCACTGGTACGAGTTTCGTCGTTAGGACTGATCATTGGCGCATTAGCCATGGTACAGCAGACACGACTTACCAAACGTATAGACTTCAAGACGCAGACCAAGATTACACTCGTGTCGGTCACAGTCAGTGGCATAGGGGGGATCAGCATGGCATTGATGGGGTTTGGCGTGTGGGCACTGGTGGCACAACAACTGTTGGCCCATGCACTGCGCACACTACAACTATATATATATAACAAGTGGCTACCCCGCCTGCGCTTCTCCTCAGAAAGTTTCCACGAATTGTTCGGCTTTGGCTGGAAGCTGATGGTGACTGCTCTTTTAGATGGAGTATGGAAGGAATTGTATCAGGTAGTGGTGGGCAAGTTCTATAACCCTGCCACTTTAGGTCAATATACCCGTGCCAAGCACTATGCAAAGTTATTCTCGCAGAACTTGACATCGGTGATGGACAGAGTCACCTACCCTGTGCTGAGTAGTATTCAAGACGATAAAGAACGCATGACAAAGGCCTATCGCCGCATCATCCGCACCAGTATGTTTATCACCACCGTGGCCTTATTCTCTCTCGGTGCTGTCAGCGAACCACTCATCTACTGCATGATAGGACCCAAATGGCACGAGGCATCAACTTACCTGCCTTTTATCTGCATCAGTTCCAGCCTCTATCCCCTCCATGCCATCAACCTGAACATGCTGAAAGTTCAGGGGCGGAGCGACCTCTTCCTCGGACTTGACATCATCAAGAGAATCATCAGTTTGGCACCTCTGTTTGTCGGAGCCTTTGTGGGCATCATTCCTATGCTATGGGTAAAC
>LPNH01000014.1:0-1202 GCA_001543385.1 Candidatus Hemicellulosilyticus sp. P3 | reverse complement strand
CCAATGCAGATTACTGTAGGAGCCGCAGTGTTTTTCACTTTCTGCAAGTCGTTCAAGATGAACGAATATAAAGAGATAAAGGATATACTGACACGAAAAAAATAAAATAAAAAAACATCACAACTACCGCAGGTCCTTCGGACACTACGGTTACTGAGAGGAGACGCCTTCAGCGTCTTTCAACCGCACAGCACGAAGTTTTTTACGGATTTTTTGTAATCATTCAATATTCAAGTAGGTGTAAATATATGAAACTATACGCAAGTGAAGACGAGGCCTATCAGATCCGCACAGGCCGTGAGATTGTAGAGGCTTATCCCGAAATCTACAATCAGTGGATCATCCAAGACATTAAGAAGAAGTTGGAGGTACGTGCCAAGACCAGACCCGACATTGCGGGTGGCAGGAGCATAGAGGACATGTTTGCCATTGCTACCTACGACTACTGGCAGTATGGTATCGATGCAGCCGAAGAGTTCTCCCACGAGCAGTTGGGAGCCTCCCACGAAAAGAAGCGCCAGTACATCACCTTCCGGGAACGCTTAGACTACATAAACCATCTGAACAAGAAAGAGGACATGCACCTGCTGCGCAACAAGTGGCATGCCTACCAGCTGCTGAAGGATGCCTACCGGCGCGAGGTCTTGCTGCTCGAAAGCGAGCTGGACTTCCCTGCCTTCGAAGCCTTCTGCCAGCGTCACCCCTCGTTTGTGGTCAAGCCCGTCGGACTCGGCCTGTCGATTGGCATCCGAAAGATAACCCTCACCGCAGGTGAATCTCTCCAGGCACTCTTCAACCAGTTGTTTGCAGAAATAGAGACCGAAAACAGCCATTATAACTGTGCTGTCGACAAGGGCGTTTTGGTGGAGGAACTGATTGAGCAGGGCGAGGAGATGGCAGTGCTTCATCCTGCCAGTGTCAACAGTGTGCGGATGCTCACCATCAATCTGGGTGATGGCGACATCCGTCTATGGTATCCTTACGTCCGCATCGGTGTGGGTGGCAATTTTATCAGTTCAGCAGCAGCCGGTAGCATTGTTGCGGGCATCAATGTGGGTACAGGCGTGGTGGAGAGTACTGGTTTCGACAAGTTAGGAAGGACCACTGATGTGCATCCTGACACCCATTTCACGATCAAGGGCATCAAGATTCCCCGATGGCGCCAGCTCTGCCAGAAAGCCATCGAGATGTCCGAGCGTCTG
>LPNH01000130.1 GCA_001543385.1 Candidatus Hemicellulosilyticus sp. P3 | reverse complement strand
ATTTTTTGTAAATCTTTTAAATGAGTGTCATATTCATCTTTTTCAGCTTCTTGGTTAGCATTTAACCAATCTTGGGCTTCTTTTAATGCATTTGTAATGGTTTCTTTTTCTTCATCAGTTAATTTACCTCCTAATCCTTTTTCTTTATCTTCAACAGTATTTTTCATTGAATAAATGTAATTCTCAAAGGAATTTTTAGCATCAATTCTTTCCTTGGTTATTTTATCTTGTTCTTCAAATTCTTTAGCTTCTTTTAACATTCTTTCAATTTCTTCTTTACTTAATCTACCACTATCATTAGTTACAACGATTTTTTCACTTTTTCCTGTAGCTTTTTCAACTGCAGAGACAGTTAAAATTGAGTTTTCATCAACATCAAAAGTAACTTCAATTTGTGGTTGTCCACGAGGAGCGGGTGGGATTCCACTTAAATCAAATTTAGCTAAACTGTGATTGTCTTTTGTTAAAGGTCTTTCTCCTTCAAATATATGAATAGTGACAGTTGTTTGATTATCTTGATAAGTTGTGAAAGTTTGACTTTTTTTGCATGGAATAACAGTTTCTTTAGGAATAATTTTAGTCATAACACCTCCAACTGTTTCAATACCTAAAGTTAAGGGAGTAACATCAATTAATATAAGATCTTTAGTTTGTTCACTATATTCACCTCCTAAAATACCACCTTGGACAGCTGCACCATAAGCAACAGCTTCATCAGGATTTATTCCTTTATTTGGTTCTTTTCCATTGAAATAATCTTTTATTAAAGTTTGAACTTTTGGAATACGGGTAGATCCTCCTACTAAAACAACTTCTGCAATTTCACTTTTTTTAAATCCAGAATCTTCCATAACTTTTTCAACTGGAGCCATTGTTTTTTTGAATAAATCCATATTTAATTCTTCGAATTTTGCTCTTGATAAAGTATCTTTGAAATCAAATCCTTGTTCTAATTCATCAATTTCTAAAGTAGCTTGGAGAGAACTGGATAAATGTCTTTTTGCTTTTTCTATTTCTGTTTTTAATTTTTGAATTACTGATTTATTATTTTTTAAATCTTTTCCATGTTGTTTTTTAATTTTTTTTAATAAATAATCTAAAATTCTATGATCAAAATCTTCTCCTCCTAAATGAGTATCTCCATTTGTTGATACGACTTCAAAAACACCACTATCAATAGTTAATAAAGATACATCAAAAGTACCACCACCTAAATCAAAAACTAAAATATTTCTTTCTTTATCTTTTTTATCAAGTCCATAAGCTATAGCAGCGGCAGTTGGTTCATTAATAATTCTCAAAACATTTAAACCAGCAATAGTACCAGCATCTTTTGTTGATTGTCTTTGAGAATCGTTGAAATATGCTGGAACTGTGATAACTGCATTTTTTACTTTTGTTCCTAAAAAGTTTTCAGCAACTGTTTTCATTTTTGTTAAAATCATAGCAGAAATTTCTTCAGGAGAGAATAATTTTTTTTGACCTTTTGTTTCAACTTGAATATATGGTTTTCCATCTTTGTCAATAATATCATAAGGTAATAATTTTTTATCCATTTGAACTTCTTTATCATTATATTTTCTACCAATTAATCTTTTTACACTATAAATTGTTCTTTTGGGATTTAAGGCAGCTTGATTTTTTGCAGCTTCCCCTACCAGACGATCATCATCAGTAAACGCCACAACACTCGGTGTAATTCTATTACCTAATTCATTTGGAATAATCTCTACAGACCCATTTCTAAAAATACCTACACAAGAATATGTTGTTCCAAGATCTATACCAATTACAGGTCCTTCTACTTTATTTTTATTATCTGCAGCTTCTTCTGCTAGGACAATTAAATTTTGACTACATATGAGCCAGATGAATAATAAGCATAATTTGAATTTGTTCATAATTTTAAATGTTAATTAATTTTTGGAGAAGGGTTTTTATATTAGCAAGGCATTTTTGTTTACGTGGCAAATTGAGTATAAGACACGTGTCTATAGAATTTGAATCAAAAAAATAATTAATTGAAAAAAAAATTAATTTTAATTATTTTTTTTAAAATTTTAAT
>LPNH01000129.1 GCA_001543385.1 Candidatus Hemicellulosilyticus sp. P3 | reverse complement strand
CCCGGTGCCGCCGGTCTCTAAGGAGGCGTCGCAGAAGTGCTCCACCTCGTGGATGTGGCTGAGCTTCTCGCGGATGAGCTTGCGCAAGATGCCGTTGCCCTTGCCGTGCAAGATGCTCACCTCTTTGATGCTGAGCAGTTTGGCCTCGTCAAGGTATTTGTCGACGATGTCCAAGGCTTCCTCGGCACGCTTGCCACGCACGTCAAGGGTGAGGTCGAAGTGCTCGGCTTTCTCGCTGAGGTCGGCGGCGATGCCTTTCTGCCAGTTGCGCTGCGCCTTGCGGGCCTCGGCACGGCTCACCTTGCGGAGCTTGTCGGGACTGGTGCGCAAACGCACGCTGTCGAAGAGGATGGTGGCGTCGGTGTCGCTGATGGACAATATCTCGCCCACCACCTGCATCTCCTCGATGCAGACGGTGTCGCCCACCTTCAGCACGACCTCGGTCTCTTCCTTTTTCTTGGCCTCGGCAGCCTCCTTGGCCTTCTGGGCGATCTCTTCCTTGGTCTTCTCTAAGTTCTGGCGTATCTCCTTGGTCTTGGTCTTTTCGGCCTGCGCCTCCTTGATCTCCTTGATGGTGCGCTCAATCTGACTGTTGGCCTTCTGTATCAGCTCCTGAGCCTCGGCAGCGGCGTCGCGAAGGTATTGCTTCTTCTTGCTCTCCAGCTCGGCGAGGAGCTTCTTGTATTTCTCCACCACCTCGGTGAGCAGTTGGTCGGCGATGTGCAGGTCTTGTTCCTTCTTGCGGATGGCTTTCTTGTCGACTTCGAGCTGCTGCAGCTGCTTCTCGAACTTGAGGTGCTGGTCGCCAGTGATGTTGGCGGCGTCGTCGAGGATCTGTCGTGGGAAGCTGATCTTCTTGGCAATCTCGAAGGCGAACGACGAGCCGGGCTTGCCGGTCATCATGATGTACATGGGCTGCATGAAACGCGTGTCGAACAGCATGGCGCCGTTGACGATGCCCTCGTGGTTGTCGGCCAATAGCTTGAGGTTGGCATAGTGTGTGGTGACCATGCCGAAGGCCTGCTTCTTGTTCAGTTCAAGGAGGATGGCCTCGGCGATGGCGCCGCCCAGCTGAGGCTCGGTGCCCGTGCCGAACTCGTCGATGAGGAAGAGGGTCTTGCCATCTGCCTGCTCCAGCAGGGCCTTCATATTAATAAGGTGTGAGCTGTAGGTGGAGAGGTCGTCCAAGATGGACTGCTCGTCGCCGATGTCGATGAAGAGGCTCTCGAAGAGGCCGCACTGCGAGTCGACGCGCATGGGCGGCATCAAACCGCACTGCAACATGTATTGCAGCAAGCCGGTGGTCTTCAGGCAGACCGACTTGCCGCCCGCGTTGGGACCACTGATGACGAGGATGCGGTTGCTTTCGTCGAGTTGGAGGTCCAGGGGGACGACTTGCTTGCCTTGGGCTTTCAGCTTCTTTTCTAGAAGGGGATGACGTGCTTGTTGCCAATTAATATAAGGTGTGTCCAGTAATTCGGGCTTCACGCCGCCGATCTCGTTAGCCAGCAAAGCCTTGGCGCGGATGAAGTCGAGTTCGCCCAAGAGGTGCCATGCCTTGCGGAGTTCGGAGAGGTAGGGCCTGAGCAGTCGGGTGAAGGCCATCAGGATGCGGTGAATCTCGCGGCGTTCGGCATACTCCAGTTCCTTGATTTCGTTGGAGGTGTCGAAGATCTCGGCGGGTTCGATGTAGACGGTCTGACCTGTGGCCGACTCGTCGTGGATGAAGCCGCGGATGGCACGTTTGTCGCCCGCCTTCACGGGGATGACCAGACGGCCGTCGCGCACGGTGAGTTCCGCCTTCGCGTCGACCCAGCCTGCGGTCTTGGCGTCGCCCATGATCTGGCGGATGCGTTTCTCTATGCCGCCTTGCTTGCGGCGTATGCTTTGGCGTATCTCGAGCAGTTCGGTGGAGGCGTTGTCGGGGATTTCGCCCTTGTCGTCGACGAGGCGGTTTACCTCGGTGAAGATGCTGCGGTCGATGAAGATGTCCTCAATCAGTGACTTGATGCGTGGTGTGGCGTCGGCACTCTCGGAGTGGCCATAGCGCAGGATGGCCTCGACGACGTTG
>LPNH01000128.1 GCA_001543385.1 Candidatus Hemicellulosilyticus sp. P3 | reverse complement strand
ATGTATATCTCGACAAACGACCCTTTATGCATAACGAGACCCAGCTGATGTGGTCGGATTCCATCTTCTATGACCGCAATCTTGGGCTGGCGCAGGCCTATAGCCAGGTGGATATGATCGACACCTCGTATAAGGTCGTCATGCGAGGCGACTATGTGGAGATGTGGGAGAACAGGGGCTTTTCCTATGCCACCGACAGCGCCTATGCCATAAGCTACGATGGTGGCGACTCGCTTTACATTCATGGCGACACGCTGTTCATGTACTTCGACAAGCAAAAGGAGGAGGCCAAAAAGCTCATCGCACGCCGAAATGTTCGTTTCTTCAAGTCGGACATGCAGGGTAAGTGCGACACCTTGACCTATCTGATGGCCGATTCCACCATCCGCATGCGCGTAGCCCCTATCTTGTGGGCCGAGAACAGCCAGATGTCGGGCACCGACATCGACATCAAACTCAAGGACCATAATGTCGACTGGGTGCTGCAAAAAGGGAATGCCTTCATCATCTCGCAAGATTCTATCGAGGGCTTCAACCAAATCAAGGGACGTGACATCATTTCGCGTTTCAAGAGCGGTAGCATTCATCGTGTCAACGTTGACGGCGACAAAGCCGAGACCATCTATTGGATTCGCGATGACGAAGGCGGGACCATCGGCATCGATGTGTCGAAGTCGACGACCATGGTCATCGAGATGAAAGACAACAGCGTCGACAAGATCAAAGGTTTTAAGGACATCACTGAGACTATGTATCCTGAAGATGACCTGAAGGAAAACGACCGTTATCTGCCAGGCTTCAAGTGGAATGACGAGGCTCGCCCAAAGAACAAGGCCGACATCTTTCGTCGTATCGAGGCGGAGATGCCCGTGGTCGCTCCAACGGCAACACAGCAAGGGGAGGAGAAGCCTGAAGGAGAAGAAGAACAGCCTAAGCGACATAGAGCAAAAAGAGAAAACAACAACAATTAATACTTAATCAATATGAAGAAACTTATCCTCGTCCGTCACGGAGAAAGTGAATGGAACAAATTGAACCTCTTTACGGGGTGGACCAATGTGGACCTTTCGGAAAAAGGCGTCCAAGAAGCCATCGAAGCTGGTAAAACACAATCTGCTTCACCTCTTATCTGAAACGCGCCATCAAGACCTTGAACTTGGCTCTCGAAGCCATGGACATGGACTGGCTGCCGGTGTACAAGTCATGGCGACTCAATGAGAAATCGTATGGCCAGCTGCAAGGCCTCGACAAGAAGATGACCGCTGAGAAATACGGCGACGAACAGGTGCGCCTGTGGCGCCGCGCCTTCGACGTGCGTCCGCCCGCGTTGGAGATGAACGACCCCAAGAGCCCCCGCATGGACCCGCGCTATGCCGAACTCACCGACGAGCAAATCCCGCTTACCGAGGCTCTCTGCGACACCATCGAGCGTGTGATGCCTTACTATGAGAACAACATCATGAAGGCCTTTGAGACCCATGACCAGGTGCTGGTGGTGGCCCACGGCAACAGCTTACGAGGTGTGGTGAAGGTGCTGAAGGGAATGAGCAACGACGAAATCATTGCCTTCAACATTCCGACGGGCATTCCGTATGTCTTCGAGTTTGATGACAACATGAAATTGCAAAAGGACTTCTTCCTCGGCGATCCTGAAAAGGTGGCTGCGCTGATGGCTGCCGTCGCCAACCAAGGCAAGGCGAAATAAATGTGGCTTTGTAGAGGCGCATTGCATGCGTCTCTGGAAAGGAAACAAATCTACCACAAATCTGTTACAAATAAGAATCGGTCGGCAAGGGATTTCCTCGCCGACCGATTGCTTTGTAGTCTATTAATGTAAGATTTATGTAAGATTTGTTTCCGAAAAAATCAGAAAATATAGTTAAACCCAACAAAAGTCTTCAGTTTCTTGCCGTCACGTTTGTCGAGGGCTTTGCCCAAATCGACCGAGACGACAAGATTGCGGTTCATGATGAGTTTGAGGCCGCAGCCCGCTGCCATGTGAAGTTCTTCTTTTCCTTCGACGTCATAAAGTGGATAACCAAATCCGCCAGAAATCGGGTCAGAAGCGATGGTATGCATCTCTTCCTCGCGGAACTTCTGTGTCACCATGCCAGCATCGAAGAAGGGATTCAAACCTACTTGCCAGTTTTGATTAATGAACTGGAAACCTATGATACGCCAGCGCAACTCCAAGTTGGCGAAAGCAAAACCCTCTCCGATGACGCCGTTACGGTTCACGCCACGCAAGGTTGTGCTGCCGCCCAAGCCTTCCGTGTACATCTTCTGGAAGAACATGGTGTTCAGGTTGTTGATCATGTACCAAGGGGTCTTGCCTGCTAGGCGATTCTGGGCGCCGAGGCGGTAGGCAAAAGTTAATTTGTCCCTATAAACGGGGATGTAATGTCTCCAAAGGAAGGTGTACGATAGGTTGCTGTAGCCCTTACGGTCGATGAGGTCGGGGGCGCCGACGAGAGTGGCTTCGGTATAGATGCCTTTGGTCGGGTCGCTGTTGTGGTCGCGGCTGTCGTAGATGAGACCTAGGCGGATTTGGGTGGTGTTGCCGCCCTGAGCCTCGTCTTTTTTGATGACACCAGCGTTTACGTAATCCTCATACAACGTCTTTTGTCCTTCATAGCCTTCCAAATTGATGCGGTCGACCTTGGTGTTGTAATAGGCCAGACCAGCAGTCCAGTTAAGGTTAGGAACGCCGAAGAAGGGACGCTGCATACTGCCCACGAAGCGGAACTGGTTACGGTTGATGAAATGATAGCCGCTTTTAACTGTAGTTTCATTCCACATGGCCTCAAACACATTCGGGTCGAAGGGGTTGGCCTCATAGCCATTGAAGCCGAAGAACTCGTATTTCTTGGCGTAGAAATAGGTCACATCGAAGAAGAGTTTTGTGTCTTTCACGACGTAAGGCATGTCGCTATAGAAGCGGAACACCCCCGAGCCTTTGGTGTAACGCGAAGCCTCCACATTGAACTTGTAATTGTAGCGGGGATAGCGCGAACCGTCGCCGAAGTTGAAGATGTCGCACGTTACGCCGTACTGGAAACCTAGGTCGGCATCATAGCCCACCACGGGTAGGGGACCGAAGTTCCAGCCTTTCTTGATGATTTCGCCTTTTTCGTTGTAGGTCTTTTCTTTCTTGGCTTTTTTTTCTTGAGCCATGCCGCCCACGGCCAACAGCAGGGCAAGCATAAGGAATAAGGTCTTTTTCATATTGATCATGTTGATATACTTCTTACCAAGAGTAACCC
>LPNH01000127.1 GCA_001543385.1 Candidatus Hemicellulosilyticus sp. P3 | reverse complement strand
ACGTAGTCATCGGTATAGAACGGGTTGAACGAAATCGGGTGCTCCTCGGTGTAGGTGTAGTAGATGCCGTCCTGCCCGTGCGTCTTGCGGTGGATCATGCTGCACAGCCCCAGATAGGAATTACCCGTATCGACCAGCACGACATGGGTGCCTTGCTCGTAGTACTGGCGCACGAGGTGGTTCATGAAGAACGACTTTCCGCTGCCCGAAGGCCCCAGCACGAACTTGTTGCGGTTGGTCGTGATGCCCTTCTTCATCGGCAAGTCTGAGATGTCGATGTGCAGCGGCTTTCCCGTCAGCCTGTCTACCATCTTGATGCCGAAGGGCGAGAGCGAACTGCGGTAGTTCGTTTCCTCCGTGAAAAGGCAGACCGCAGGCTCGATGAAGGTGTAGAACGATTCTTCCGCAGGAAAGTCGGCCTCGTTGCCGGGGATGCCTGACCAGTAGAGCGTCGGGCAATCGACGGTGTTGTGGCGGGGCATGCACTCCATAGAAGCCAGCTGACTGCCGATGTCGTTCTTGGCATGCTTCAGTTCCTCGGCGTCGTCGCTCCATGCGATGATGTTGTAGTGGGCACGGACGCTGATGAGTCCCTGGGAATGGGCCTCGTTCAGATAGAGGTCTATCCACTCCTTGTTGATGGCATTGCTACGGCTGTAGCGGCTCAGCGACTGCATGTTCCGGGCCGTCTTCTCAAACCGCTGCAGGTTGTCGTCGCTGTTGTCGATGAGCACATACTGGTTGTAGATGTGGTTGCAGGGCAGTAGCAGTCCCACGGAAGAGGCAAAGGACAGGCGGCAGTCGCTACGGTCTGTGCTCAGACGCTCGTAGCGGGTGTCTGTATGCACCTTGGCAGGGAGATCGTTCACGTCGGAGAGGGTAAAGAGGCACAGGCGGTTGTCGCCCACACGCATCTCGTCGGCGGCAAGGTCGATGTCCTGCAGGACGGTATCGTCTTCAGGTGCAAGAGAGAAATATCTCTCAATGAGTCCTGCCTTTGTGTCCGTGCCGACAATCTCCTCGTCGCTGAGACGCCGCAGGGTGACGAATCCGGAATCGTTCATGATACGTTCGAACTGATCCACTGCCTCCATGAATTTCTCAGCCGTATCCCTGTCCAGTTCCTTCGGGATGATGTGCCCACGGCAGAGGGTCGAGAAACTGCTCTGCTGACGGTTGCGCTCCTTCGTGGTCTTCGTCAGGTAGAGGTAGCAGGAGTGTTTCAGGAACGGACGCTCGTTGAAATGGCGCTTGAAACTGCGTGACAGGAAGGTCATGCCGTCCTTCTGCAACTCCGGCTTGTAGGTCTCACGGATGAACCAGTCCTGCTTATGGACGATGCTGTAGTCGGGCAGTACCTTGATGGCCTTGCACCAGCAGCCGTGAATGGTCTCATACTCCTGTGAGGTCACGGTGTAGAGTTCCGGCAGTGTTACCTCGAAGGCGATGGTCAGGTCTGCGTCCTTCGACACGATGCAGCCGTTTTCCACCGCCAGCAGGGGCAGTTTGTTTTCAATCGTGGTTGCTTTCAGCGTATTCCTCATTGTCGTTAATGATCACTTGGTTCTTGATAATCAGGTACGGCTTCCGTCGGTTGATCAGGAATCGGGGATGATTGCGGTTGGCCATTCTCTTCATCAGTCCGTGTTCCCCATAGCGTCGGTTGAGGGCGAAGGTCTGCCAGACCAGCAGCGAGGCAGACGACACGCCCAGACCGATGCACACCCACTGGTTGATGCCAGCGAGATAGAGGATGACGAAGAGGACAAAGACTGCAAGCAGTCCGCCCGCGAAGATGAAGAGATACTGCGCCTTCAGCCCCTTGAACTCAACCGACTGGCCAATACCCTTGTTGATATTGTACTCAGCCATTGGTCGTTTTCCTTATACCTTATTATATATTATAGGCTTAGAGGAAGAACGAGCGGAGGATGGTAGCGGCCACGATGAGGAAGATACAGGCACCGAACCAGGACGCAGCAGTCTTCGAGGTGTCGGGATCACCGGACGAGAACTTGCCATAGACCTTCACACCGCCGATAAGGCCAACGACGGCACCGATGGCATAGATGAGCTTCGTGCCAGGCTCGAAGTACGATGTCACCATGCTGGTTGCCTCGTTGATACCTGCAAGGCCGTTGCCCTGGGCCATAGCCGTT
>LPNH01000126.1 GCA_001543385.1 Candidatus Hemicellulosilyticus sp. P3 | reverse complement strand
TAACGGCGATTTCCGTTTGTTAAATCCTTGCTATTATGCGTGGTTATTCGTAACTTCGCACTGTCATCGCGAGGACATAAAAGAACAAGATTTTTTATCTTAAAATCACAATATTATGACAAAAAAGGAGAAAGAAAACTGGGTATTGGATCTGGTAAATATCGTGAAGGAAGAAAACGAGAAGAACCGCGACTGCCTGACTACGTCCCAACTGGGACGCCCGCTGGGTCTTACAGCCAGAGAGGTGTACGAGAAACTGTGTAGTCTGGGTGTGCTGTACTATTCGCACCACAGGTATATGCTGACTAAAGCTTACTGCTATCGTGGACTGATGATGTACAGAAATTTCGTGTACTTCTCCAAAGAGGGTGAACGGAAACTCAGGAGGTATCCGGTATGGACACCGAGTGGCGTGGAATCGTTGAGGAAGCTGATTGCAAAGGAAATGAAATAGACATGGACAACCAATCTCTTATCGAGGGGGCGCTCAGCCAGGCTGGGCAGCCCACCACCGTCACGCCCGAACTGCAGAAGCTCGACGAAACCCGTATAGCGTCAGACACCTATGCCCCGGAAGAGGAGTTCCTTTTCAAGATTTTTGGTACTCCCTGCTTCCCCCGCGGCGACCTCACCACGGTGACCGGTCCGGCAAAGAGTGGCAAGACTTTCTTCCTGTCGATGCTGATGGCCTGTGCCGTCAGACGGCAGGTGCTGGGACTCGAGCGCATACGCGAGGAGCCGCTCCGTGTGCTGTGGTACGACACGGAGCAGAGCCGCTACACCACGAAGCGCATACTCACAGGCCGCATCGGGGCTCTTCTGAAGGATGCCGGCGGAGAGGCGGAGACGTTTCCCGACGGCCAGTACTACGTGTTCAACATGCGCGACAAGCTGCCCCGCGAGCGCGTCGACTACCTGGAACTGGCCATAAAGACCTACCGCCCTGACATCTGCATCATCGACGGCATAGCCGACATGCTGGAGGACATCAACAGCGGCCCCGACTCAGTGCGCCTGATGCAGCAGTTCCAGATGCTGGCAACGACCTACGGCTGCAACATCACCATGGTCATCCACCTGAACCGCACTGGCGAGAAGCTTAACCTGCGGGGATGGCTGGGGACGCTGATGCTGCACAAATCGTACGAAGTTTTCAACTGCGACAGGCTGTCAAGAGAGGAGGCTTTCACCGCCGAGCTCACCGTATCGCGCCACTTCTCAAGGAAGGAGACGCTGTGCTATGCCGTATGCGACGACGGCCTGCCCGTGCAGAGCGATGCCAGCCGGCGCACGGGTGACGGACAGGGACGTGAGGACGACCGGCAGAAAGCCGTCAATAACAGCTTCAACCAGGAGTTCATTGACGGCGATGCACCCGACCCGCACCTGCCGTGGGACTTCCGAAAGCTGTTCACGGCAGCGTTCGGCCCGGCTGCCATGCTTGGTGCCGACGACCTGAAAAGGCAGGTGAAGGAACTGGGAAACATCAGGATGGAGCAGTACTACGACAAGGTCTTCGCCGAGGCCGAGCGGCAGCGCATCGTAAGAACCGAGCTGACCAACGCCGGCCGCGTGGGCGTCATCCTGCTGCCTCCCTCGTAGGCACCCCCCCTCCATACATACCTCCCCCCTTATATAGGGGGAGGGTATGGTATGAGGGGGTGCCCTGCAGGAGCAGCCTACGGATGAAGCATCACTGCGGAATACCATCAACAGACAATAACAGATCCCACCCGATGAAACTCAATGAACTGAACCCCTATACCTTCAAGGCCCTGCGCCACAGCCTGGGCCATGACCGTCAGCGCGACACCCGCCCCATGTGGCAGGCAAGGCTTTCGGCCGACAGCGACTTCTGCCGTGCAATGGTAGGCTGCGGCTACCTGACAAGGGAGCAGATGGAACGGGCGGCACAGCGCTACCTTCTGGGACGCTCGCGCGACGGAGGCGTAATCTTCTGGCAGATCGACCGGATGGGGCAGGTCTTCGACGGCAAGATCATGCACTACATGGCGGACGGGCACCGCGACCACCAGCGCAAGCCCTTCTGGGTGAGCAGCTCGCTAAAGCGGCACTACCTGAAGGATAATATGTGGCGGCAGAGATACCGTCATGCCACTGCCTCTTCGGAACGCACCTGCTTTCCGGCACGGAGATGAAGAGACCTCCCCTGACCCCTCCTGTAGGAGGGGGAAAGGCGGTGGCCGTGGTAGGAGGGGGAAATGAGATAGGAGGGGCAGGAGGGGGAAAGGCGGTGGCGGTGGTAGAGGCGGAGAAGACGGCAGTCATAATGTCAGAACACTATCCTGGATTTCTGTGGCTGGCTGCGGGCGGACTCCACGAACTGACGGCCCCGAAGCTCTTCCCGCTGAGGGGACACAGGATCATACTCTTCCCCGATACCGACACCGACGGCGAAGCCTTCAAAACATGGTACCGGGTGACGCAGGAGGCACAGCGCCTGCTGGGACAGACCATCCATCTCTCACCGCTGCTGGAACAGCATGCGACGCCGTCGCAGAAGCAGCGGAAGATTGACATCGTGGATTTTCTTTTTGGGAGTTAAGGAGTTAAGAAGTTAAGGAGT
>LPNH01000125.1 GCA_001543385.1 Candidatus Hemicellulosilyticus sp. P3 | reverse complement strand
CGAAGGATATAGACTTCTGGGGATTCTGAAGGAACAAGCTCGCAAGTTGTTAAATGCTCTTTAATTATCTGAAGCACGAACTGATATAGTTCATAGCTGGTAACGTATGCGTTATTGTTGACTATTTTGTTGATTTCGTCCCTGAAGTACGAGTCGTTTGTCAACGCATTAGTTAGTCCTTCTTCTATCTTTTTTAGATTCAGCTTCTCATTTTCGATGGCCCGTTCAATTTCCATTCGTTTCTTCTCCACCTCTTCAGGTTTCAGTTTTTCGGAATAGAAGTCACGCTCCATATTCTTCAAGGCATCCTGAATGGTAATAGTCTTGCCATCATCTGTCTTCATTGTTGAATCCAATATGGCTTCAAGGTCGCCAATAGACTCGCGGAAGATACCGATACGGTTCAGTAATCTTTCGTATATATCCTCCAAAATAGACTCCTCAACCACAATAGTATTGATATTTACCTTAGGCGACTCCTGACCAAAGCGATCTATACGTCCTATGCGCTGTTCAACCACCATGGGGTTCCAAGGAAGGTCATAATTGACCAATGTATTGCAGAACTGCATGTCAAGACCTTCACTACCCACCTCAGAAGAAAGCAACACCTTCACTGTATCGTCAAACTGGAAATTCCTGAGCACTTCTGTTTTGTCAATGTTGGGGTCACCATATATCATCACGCACTTATATCCTGCTTTCCTCAGTCTGATATTCAGGTACTTTAGGGTCTTCTTGAAGATGGCAAATATAATAATCTTCTTGTTGCCGTGCGCAAAGACCGTATCTAATATGGAAAGTAACTGATCAAACTTTGCATCTTTGTGGTCGCTATAGTAGTCAATACCTCGATCCAAGTCGTCGTTGTCGTTGAGGTACCCCCAAACGCTGCTTGCAAGTTGGCGCTTTACCGTAACCAGCCCCATGCTGCCAGTCCGTTCACGACCATATTCATCAATCACGCTGTGCTCATCAATATAGTCTTCAATCGCCTGTTCGTATGCATCGTGCTCATCAGACCAAAGGCTCACTCTGTGTGTATATGGGTTGCGTTCTGCCTGTGACCAGTCCTGAGTGACTTCGCGCTTACGAGTCCTGGAGAAGATAGTGTTCATTGGACTCATCTCTGACAAGTTGAACTGTAGTTGTGCCCTTACTGCAGGTGTGTCATCGCCTTTCGTCATCAGACGAATAATGTCTTGGTATATCGGATAGTCGCGGAAGTAGTCCTTTACTAAGAAATTTTGGGTGGTCTCAACATCGTTAATGGTGTTGTAGGTAGTAACTTCCGATGAGGCAAGCTCTTCAGCAATACCCATCAGGTTTACTCCGCTATTCAACTGACTTAATGCTCTGACAAAAGGACGGTTCAGTTGTACGTTATTTCGGAACACTTCAGGGTTATCATATAAATCAGCATCCAGAAGGTGCAGTTGGTTGTAAAGATTAAACTCGTCTATCATAATAGGCGTTGCCGACATAAATACTACACTGTTGGATACCTGAAGTAGTCGCTCTGCACCATGATAAATCATTGTCGTGCTGTTGCGTAATTTATGTGATTCATCACAGACTATCAGGCTGAACTTGATATTCTTTTCTTCTATCAACTTCAGTATTTCACTCGTTTCTCTTATTTTGTCATAGTTGATAACAGCCAGCACACCGCCATTATGGTGCTGGAACTCATGTATCAGTGTTTCTTTTTTCTCAATCTCGATAAACTCTAAGCCAAATTTCTCATTTAGCTCAGTAGCCCATTTAGACCGTAGTGCCATCGGACAGATGACAAGGGCATTATGAAACTCTCCTCTTGCTTTAAGTTCCAACATGATATGTCCTGCTTCGATGGTTTTGCCCAAACCAACTTCATCGGCAATGAGCAGTCTTTTGTTGTCAGAGTTTAAGTATTTTAGGAGAGGCTTGAACTGGTAAGGACGGAAAAGAGTGCGTGAAGCCTTAAGCGAAGATATAGTGCTATTATTTGAACTTTGTATCTTAAAGGCCGTATTTCCCTTCAGATATTCAGAGTAATGGTCATAGTAATTCTCTTTGACCCGTTCAAATGGGTCAGTAAGATCAACGTTAGGATGCAGATTTTCACTATTTTCATCCGCTTCTCTATCATCATACTTAACCTTATATAGCTGTCTTCCTCGACGGGGAGGATATATCTCGATGATATACCCTATCTCAT
>LPNH01000124.1 GCA_001543385.1 Candidatus Hemicellulosilyticus sp. P3 | reverse complement strand
TTTATTCAGATTCCAAGTAGGGCTGCGGGGTTACCCCCGCTTTCCCCTTTAAGAACCGTGCATGCGACTTTCACCGCACACGGCTCGCGTAATTCTGAATTAATTCTTGTTCTAATTAATCGGCTCCGTGCCTCTTCAGGCACTGCGTTTGAGGGGGCGCGTCTGACGGTGCAGTGACCGCCTTTTCGCGAAGTACTCGTCATATTGTGGGTCGAAGGGATTGGCATCAGCCCTTACCTTCGTGTAACGCAGCAGTGGCGTGTCGGCGAGGGTGATGAGGGATAGGGTGTATTCCTCGCCCCTCTTGTTCTTGCGGACAGTGCTGTACACCCACTGCCGTGTGCCGCTCTTGTGCCAGTACTTGTTACGTACCCACTCCAATGACTTGTCCTGGTGTCTGCGTATTGCCCATCTCCTCAGCTGTAGGAAGATGGTGTGGTCGAGACGCCAGAATGCCTTCTTCGACGACACGTATCTGTAATAGTTCACCCAGCCCGCTATCATGCGGTTCAGCTTCTCTATCACGTCGGCCTGCTTCCGCGAGCGCATCGAGTATATAATCTCATGCGTCGCCTTCGCAAACTTCTTGAGGGCTTTCTCGCTCGGCTTTATCAGCAGCACGCCTTTGTACTTGCGTATGTTGAAGCCGAGGAAGTCAAACCCGTCGTCGATGTGCGTTATCAGTGTCTTCTCCTCTGAGAGTTCCAAGCCCCTTTCCGTCAGGAACGGGATGAGGTCTGCCTTTATTTCCTCCAGCACCTCTCGGCTCTCGCCCGTGATGATGAAGTCGTCGGCATAGCGTACAAGGTTCACCTTACGGCTGACGGTCTTGCCGTCCTGCTTTCGGGTGCGGTACTTGTCGAGCTGCGCGTCCATGCCGTCGAGTGTGATGTTTGCCAGCACGGGGGAGATAATCCCTCCCTGTGGCGTGCCCTCGTCGGTGTCGTGGAACACGTTGCCAATCATGACCCCTGCCTCCAGCCATTTGCGTAGCATCTTCTTGTCGGTGATGACGTTCTGAAGCAGCCATTCGTGGCTGATATGGTCGAAGCAGCCCTTGATGTCCCCCTCCAACACCCACTGTGCGGCGTTCTTGCCGAAGAGCACCTTGTACAGCTGGTCTGTCGCGTCCGCACAGCAGCGGTTGCGCCGAAAACCGTATGAGTGCCTGTCGGCCTGTGTCTCCGCCACGGGCTCGAGTGCCATGAGGAAGAGGGCTTGCATCGCCCTGTCCTTGATGGTCGGGATGCCCAGCGGGCGCATCTTCCCGTTGCTCTTGGGAATCTCCACCCGCCTCAATGGCTTGGCCTTGTATCCTCTCAATGTCAAAGAACTGATGGCTCTGTAACGCTCCGCTGGCGTGAGCCAGGTTTCCCCGTCCACCCCTGCGGTGTTGCCGCCCTTGTTCGATGTCACCCGCCGCACGGCCAAGGCCTTGGCCGCAAACGAGTTCGTCAGTATGCGCTGGAGCTTCCTTACCTTTCCAACGCGGTTCGCTTTCAGAGCCTCCACTATTCGGACTTGCAGCTTGCGCACCTCAGCCTCACACCTCTTCCAGTCTATCGACTGCCATCGGTTCAGCACGGCAAAGGATGCCCACGGGGCAGTAGCCCCGCTCCACCAGCGTTTCCTCATTTCTTGCAAGTTCTACAACGTTTCTTTTCCCTTTCATGGAGAATTACCTCGCGGAAGTCTGCCCGCTTTCGCGTGGGATGATGTCTCAACCCCTATCCCCGCCATTACAGCAGGGCGTTCGCTTTCTCCGCGTTCATCTGCCTGCAGGCCGTTCGGGCTTCGTCGCCGATGCCTTACCTCTCACTTGCGGGAGGTCGGAGACCTACAGGTTTACCGAGTTCCGTATAAATAACTTCGTCTGGTTTAGGACCCGCCTATCCACCGGTGGGGCAACATCCGTGTGGCCTTTCTCAAAACAAGACCAGCCTGCCCACCTGCCATTTTGGCCTCGGCTCGTAAGCATCCGTGAGCCGATTCTTCGTAACGATGGTTGCTAACGACGGTTACTTTACGTTGTCCATGTCAGACAGCCTTGCAGCTGCACAGGGTGATGCTCCCCGCCTCGCCACGTTGTCCCGATGCTTCGCACCCCGCCGTTGCCAGCGACGCACTTTCGGTAGGCTACTCTTGACGGAACAAGAGGTTCATTAGTTTCAAAGAACTATTACTTATACGACTTCTCGTCGCAATCTGAG
>LPNH01000123.1 GCA_001543385.1 Candidatus Hemicellulosilyticus sp. P3 | reverse complement strand
GTCGCTGGTCGGCTGACCGTCGGCAAACAGATAGACTAATCCGTCGGCATCATAACGGAAGTGCAGGCCATTCTCCACGGTGGTGAAGTGGCCCTGGCAGCCGAGCATCACGCTGAGCGAGACGGTGTGGCCGTTCTCTTCGAGCCACTTGCTCGACTGCTGGAGGGCGAAGTAGTGGTTGTAGGCCTGGTCGGCCAGACCCTCAATCACAGGCCCAAAGTCGTCGGGCAGTGCGGCAGTGAGGCCGATGATGTAGTTCATGAGGTCGTAGGTGGGCTGCTCGTCGTCGACGCGATAGGCGTTGGCGGTGATTGAGTCGATGCGGGTCCGGGCGTAGTCGGTGCCGTTTTGATAGACGTCGACCAGACGGTCGACGAACTTCTTGAGCTCAGCGCCGAAGGCGTCGGCCTCGGCCGAGCGATAGACGCTCATGTCGTGATAGTGGGGCACGTCCTCGCCTTTGTCTTCCTTTTCGGCATCCTTGTCCCAGGCATCGACGCAGAATCGTGCGAAGCGCGTCAGGGCCTGCCCGGGATCGTCGGGATTGTCCGAGAGGGCGTCGACCAGCTCTGTGTAGTTGCCGCCCGCGCTAGGCACGAGGAAGGTGGAGAGCACGAGGTAGTCGGTCACCGGGGCCAGTTCGAACTGATATTCTGCCGCGTTCATAAGGCAGGCGTCGCAATAGACGGCGCTGACGTGCACCGAGGCCTGCCGGATGGCCTCGGTGAGGCTCTTGGCGGTGAAGTGTGCCCGGTTGTGGCCGTCGTCCTTGATGACGCTGCGGGTCTGGCTGGGGGCGGCAGCAGCGACAGGGATTTCCTCGGTGGGCAGATAGCCATCGCCGTGGTCGGACAGTACGAGGATATACCTGCGGGCGGGGCGCACCCGCGCTGCCCAGTCGATGAAGCGGGTGAGCGAGTCGGTTCGCGAGATGTCGGCATTGTCGGGGCCAATGAAATGGGCGGTGATGGTGGCCATCATGTCGGTCTCGGCGACTGTGGGATCGACGGTGAAGCGGCTGGTCTTCCCGCCATAGGGGTAGAAGTCCTTAATCCTTTCGACTAAGGCCACCTGGGCCGGGTCGTTGGGGTCGATTTCGGTTTTCAAGTCCCTGTAGCTGTTCTGCAAGTTCTCGAGGGTCGAGAACTTGTATTGTGCGCAGATGCTCACGTTGCGCCGGTGGTCGGCGTCGGCTTTGAAGAACTGGGCGATGTTATCCATCAGGAAAGCGTCGAGGTTGCTGCCGCCGTGACCGTAGAAGATGATGGTGTAGTCGGCCAGTTGCTGCTGCGGCTCGTCGGGGTTAATTACTGGGTTGTCGTCGCTGTCCGACGAACACGATGTGAATACACTTGCGCCGCAAACGAGGGTGGCGGCGAGCATCCATGTTAATTCATGTAACTTTCTCATCGTCGTTGTGTTTGATGAAACATTACTAATCTTAATTACCAGTCAGCACTTCAGTGATTCGCGGCACTATCTGCTTGCGTGAGAGTTCCTCGGATGTATAGCAGACACCCTCACGCAATGACGGACCGAAGACGCCCTCGGCCACCTGCTTGGCACCTTCACCATAATATATAAAATAGGTGCCATTCTCCACGTAAGGCCGTTCGGCACGGTCGTCGCCCGTGTTCTCCACCATGTTGTCAATCTTGGCAACGAGCATCTGCCGCCCACGCTGCCCCATCACTTCGGGCATGACTGCCAGCATGCGGTCGATGAAGGCTTCCATCTGGCTCTGCTTGCAGACGAGGCTGCCGAAGCCAAGCAGATGGCCGCCAATCTCGTATTCCTTGTAGTCGGAGAGGAAAATCTCGGCATCGGCCATGCCGGTATAGTCGGTGGCTGCATCCTCCATGCCACGGTTCAGACGGGCCACGGAGTCGGGGCTGATGGCCAACTGTGCGGTCAGAGCTTGCAATGCCGTGGAGTCGATGGCCTGCGTGGTGGTTTTCGACAGGTTGCGCGTGTCGCTGATGATGCCTGCCAGCATGATGCGGGCGGTCTCGTCGTCGATGGCGATGCCCTGTTCCTTATACATCTCGTAGATGATGGTGTTGGTGGAGCCAACCATCTCGCGGCGCACAAAGGGGATGCCGCTGTCTGCAATGTCGCCCTCCACATGGTGGTCTATCTTCTGCAGGACAACGGCTTCGCGGGCACCCTCCACGCACTGCGCATAGTCGGTGTGGTCGGTCAGGATGAGCCGT
>LPNH01000122.1 GCA_001543385.1 Candidatus Hemicellulosilyticus sp. P3 | reverse complement strand
GTTGGCGTCTTCGGTCCAGATGTCGGGGCTGTTCCACATATACTGTACGTTGCTCGGCACGGTGCCGTCGTCGGTGTCGCCGTCGCGGACGTAAAGGTCTGCCCATACGCCGACGGCATACCAAGCATCTTTTACCGATTGGACCTCCTGACTGCTGTTGCCATACAGGTCGCTTGCCGCCGCGATAGTGTATTCACGTGCATTGGTGAAGTCAGTGTTTTGTGTCATGTAAACGGTTTCGGCGCGATAGACAATACTTGCGGCCTTGTCCATGGTGATGCCCGCAACCGTATAGTTCCACCCGTTGTCGTTGGTGCCGGAACCACCTTCTGAAAGCAGATAAAACCAGTGGTTCATAACTCCGCTGTTGATGTGCACTCCCCCATTATCATACTGCGAAGATGGATTTATCCAGTGAACTCCCGCATACGTATCGGGATGTTCACACGATTTTGGATTTGACATATCTCTCAGGGCCGTACCCGACAGAACCATCTCTTCTCCAATCAGCCACGTCTGCTTCTCCGGGGCGGCATAATTCTCCACGCAGGCGCCCCATATATCGCTCAAAGATTCGTTGATTGCCCCGGATTCGCCCCGGTACACCAAATTCGCAGAATACTGGCATACACCGTGCGCTATTTCATGGCCGATCACGTCAAGGGCTGTCAGAATGTCAAACTTAATGTTTCCATCCCCATAAAACATGGCATTGAGCGCCGGATACCAATAGGCATTGTCTAAATTTGTATTGAAGTGGACATAGTTTCTCATCTTTGATCCGAGACCGTCGTAGCTGTCTCTCCCATGTTTGTTTTTGAAGTAGTCGTATGTCATCATGGCTCCCCAATGGGCGTCAAGAGCCCCGTCATCTTTGTTGGCATTGTGGTATTCGGATGCTGTCCAATGATTGTCGTTGTCGGAGAAATCAACCGCGACCGTCACTGCGCCAAACATATTTGCAACATGTTGTGCATCAAATGTTTCAATCCCGCCTCCGCGCGTACTGTCGCGCAGCACATAGTTTGAGCCGTTATATGTTGTCGATATGGTCCGGTTTCCGCTATACCGTGTCTCCGCAGTCCCGTCTGCATGCAATATCAATGGAATGTGATTCACCACCGCACCGGTGTTGGCATCTATATAGAACACCTCGTGCAACATCTGTTTTTCTGCGAGCAGATCCACCTTGTAGCAAAGGTGCAGCAAAGTATCTTCAGGACTCATCCTGTTGTTGCATAGCACAAGTTCCGGAAGCCTATAGACTGATTTCTGGAATTTATAGTCGTCTGTTGTGTCGTTATTCATCATTTTTACCATAAATGCCTGTGCAGACAACAGGGCATCTTCCAATGAGATGCTTGTCGACATATCAGCATACACATGGTTGATATATTCACCGTTTGCGGATATCAACCGATTATTACGGAAGTGAATGCGGATGTCCGCGTACTCCACTTTTATCCCATTGAACCACAATGAATAACGCTTATGCGTAAATCCCAACCCATCGGTCGCATCGCCACCCTCTTGCTCGCGCAGTTCAAAAGCCTCGGTCAGGCCGAGCCTTTGCTGTAAATAACGTACAGCTTCGGCGTCGGTTATCTCACTTTTTATATCTTCATCTGCAATATACACACTCTTCAAACACTGTGCAAGGACATCGTTTGTAAGAAACAGCAGTATTGCAATGCATACGTATCTTATAAATTTCATATTCTTCATATTTCGTCAATGTTAATAATTTCTATATATCGTTTCCTTTGTATCCCAGTCGATGTCGTAGGCGGTGCCGCGCTCGCCGTCCAGCCCACCGATGAGGCAAAGACGGTTTCCACTGCAGTCATAAAGCCACTCTCCGGCGTCAGGGCAATTATCGCACTCGGAAATGATGAAACCCTCCGTTCCAGACAGGTAGATGCAGGTATATATACTCCTGGGGACAAGTGGGATGCTGTTGATTTCTTCAACAATCTCCTTTAGCCACTCCAGGTCGGTCAGAGGATTTTCGACATGGCAGAACGTGCATTCCGCCGCCTGTTCTTTTTCTTTCCCGCAGGCGAGCAGGAGCGCCGCAGCGGCCAGCGTCGCCGTCAGGAACAGGGTCAGGATTTTGTTTTTCATATTTATTTTGTTTTATGGGTTATGGTTCAATTTCATTAGTCGTTTTCTCGCCATGCCAAAGTTCAAGCAAGCTTGACTCTGGTCATTTGGCTTATCGAAAACG
>LPNH01000121.1 GCA_001543385.1 Candidatus Hemicellulosilyticus sp. P3 | reverse complement strand
AGAATCCATGTTGCCTGTTTCCATCGAAGATTTCAGTTCCTTCATTTCTGTCTCTGTCTGCTCAATAAGAAGACTCAGCATTCCATTTACATCTTTCTCACCCTTCAGAAGCATACCGAAATCTGCCTTGGGAATCTTCAGCGACTCATCATCCGTCTGGGATTCCTCATTGACGCTATTGGCTATAGCCCTAGTCAGTTCTGCGTAGGAGAACGGCTTAAGCAAACACCCACGGAATCCTGCCTTGATGAAGTCCTCGACACTTCGTTCCGTCCTGCCCGTCATGGCAAGCATGGGAACAGTCTTCGAGTTTCCTATATTGGCATCGCGCAATAGTTCAAGCAGGTCAAATCCGCTCATACTGCCCAGCATGATGTCTGTGATGATAAGATCGTAGTCATTCTTCCTCATACGTTCAAACAACTCGTCCACCGTATGACACCCGACTACTTGGACTTTCTTCTTGGCAAGCATCTCAACGGTCATCTTCAGCACGACGGTATCATCATCCAGTACTGCAATCCTCAGTCCTTCGGGCAAGACGGTTGACTCCATGACAGTCCTTTGCAACACTTCTTCATCTCCTTCCACCAATGGGAGCGTGACCGTGAATAGACTCCCGAAGCCGACATGACTTTCCACCTCAATTCGTCCGCCTAGCAATTCTGCAAGAGCCTTGGCGATACTCAGTCCGAGACCGAAGCCCTCCTGTGTATCCGCATTCTCCAGTCGGTTGAACGGTGCAAAAATGCGCTTCATCTGCTCTTCGCTCATACCTGTACCTGAGTCCTGTACTTTGACGGTTAGCGTATTGTCTCTGTAATCCACGCCGATGTTCACGGTGCCTTTCTTGGTGAACTTGATGGCATTTGACATGAGGTTGCTGCCTATCTGTATAATGCGCTTGCGGTCACCCATCACCACGGTATCGTCACCACTGAAAGCTCCTTCTATCGCTATGTCCTTGACCGCTGCCAATGGCTCATATTCTGCCATCAGTGTACGCAATACGTCCTTCACACGGAATGGCATCATATCCACTTCGTCCTTGCCAGTATCAAGACGATAATAACTTAACAGGGAATTGAGAAGAGTAAGCATACGATCTGACGATTGCCGTATGGCATCCTCATACTGCTTGCACGTCTCATCCTTGGCTGTCTCTTTCAATAAGTCGGCATAGCCCATGATGGCCGTAAGCGGAGAACGGAGGTCATGGCTCACCGTCAGCATCATGTTGTGGCGCAGCGTGAGCAGTTCCTCGTTATGCTGGTTGCTCTGTTCAAGCAGCAACTGGCTCTTTTGCCTTTTGTTGAGGTCACGGTGCAGCAGCCAGAAGAAGAAAACAGCCAACACAAAGGCGGCGCACCCGAACCACATCACCAGCCGGATTGTACTTTTCTGATGGAACTCGCTTGCCAGTTGACTGATTTTCTCGTTGAGCAGGCTTTCCTTCCGCACCAGGTCGTCTATATGCTGGAATAGTTGGGTGGCACTGCATTCTTGGGATTGCTCAATGTCCGATGCCAATGATGAAAGGATTTTGTCCGTCTGCCGTCTCGCACGACTCAATGCCTGCTGGTTGCTTGCCTCTGTTTCTTCATTGGCTTTCTTCTTGCTCCTGAAGGCGCCACCAAGTCCCGTTGTCTTACGTCGGTTTTCTTTCAGGTTCTCGCTAACTTCGTCAGTCAGTTGCTGATTGGCACGGTTGGCTTGTCTGATTATCTCCGGCATCCGCCTCTTCATCAGACCATTCACATCGCGCAGTTGCTTCAAATCCTCATGAACGGCAATCAGATATGCTTTCTTCTCGCTAACGAGGTCTTTGATTTCCCTAACACGTCTTACTTGTGCAGTGTCTGGTATCGTCTGTATCATGGAGTCGAGCTTACAAAGCACATCCCTTTCCTTTCTCTCGTAACTTGCCAGCCTTTCATCATCCAGTATAGCGGCCTGTCCGTCCATCTGTGTCAGGTCAAGCAACTGAAAGAACGCTTGCTCCGAGAGAGTACGCCGCTCTATGTTCTCCTTGTACTTCAAACTGTTTTCCTCCAATGCACCACTCTTGGTAATGATGATGCAGGAGGCTATGATAAACACGATGAAGAGCGAGACATACCCGCCCAACATCGTTAGGTGCAGACGCACCAGTGATTCTTGTTTTTCCTTCATTATCCTATAAACAATCTTCTTTTATGGATATTCTTATTCCAACATAGCAGTGTTTTGTTTTAAGTATGATACCTTCTATGATGGCGATGAGAATAGCGTCACACATCTAAACTTGCTTCTGTTCCATCTCTTTAATATTCATACACTAATCCGTACTTCTCGTGGAGTTGGCGGAGCGTGCCGTCGGCCTTCATTTGGGCGATGACGCTGTTGACGAGGGCAAGGAGGTCGTCCTGTCCCTTGCGCATCAGCACACCGATTTCGCCGTGGGTGAAAGGAGCGTTTAGCAACGGGGCGGCGAGGCGCGGGTCATTCTGCACATACCACGGGGCCTCGGTGATCTCGGTAATCATCACGTCAGCATTACCCTCGGCCAACTGCGACGGGATTTCCTCGTTCTTCTGGTGGACGATAATCTGTGCGTGAGTCAGGTTCTCGTTGGCGAACTTCTCATTCAGCCCACCGGGATTTACCATCACGCGAACCTCCGGTTTGTCGATGTCGGCCAGTGACTGATATTTATCAGCATCGGCGGCACGGCACAGGATGGTCTTGCCATTGGCCAAATAGCCTTCACTCATCAGCATCGTCTCCTTTCGGGTATCAGTAATGGTGATGCCACCGATAGCGAGGTCAAAAGTCTGTGGCTCTGTCAGCACGTCAGCAGTCAGCGTAGGCCACGAGGTTTGTACATATTCGATACCTACACCGATACACTCTGCTATCTTCTCTGCCATCTCAATGCCAAAGCCCCAATAGTTACCGTCGGCCTCGCGGTACGAGAGAGGTCGATAGTCTCCCGTGGTTCCTACCAGCAACTTGCCGCGCTCAGTGATGTATTGTACTGTGGGCTGCTGTGTCTCATCAATAGGATTGTCGTCACTGCTTGTGCAACAAGTAGTTATACAAGCGCCACAGATGACAGTGAGGATGGCGGCTATCATCCATAGTTTTGTCTGTTTCATTTACTCAATTGCTTAACGGGGAAGGTGAAATAGGTATCGGGGAATGGCTCGTCGCGGAGGGTAAAGTGCCACCACTCGGTATCGAAAGGCTTGAAGCCGTGGCGGAGCATCGCACGGCGCAGAATCATGCGGTTCTTGAACTGCTCGGGGGTGATGCTACGGCCCTTCAACGATTTGCTATTATCGCCCGTGTACTGGCCCGTCTCTGGATTGCCGCAGAAATCGGGGTGGCTTTCGGGGCCGAACCAGTCGAAGGTGCCGCCCATATCCACTTCCTTCTCCGTCGCCATGTCGAACAGCGTCAGGTCGAGGGTGGAGCCGCGCGTATGGCCGCTCTTCAGACAAATATATTCCTGCGGAAAGAGCACGCTCTTGTCGAGGTCGGGATAGAAATAAGGCTTCATCTTGGTGTCGGCCAGATCCTGTGCCCAGCGCACGAAGTGGTCAACGCCCTTCTGCGGACGGTAGGCATCGTAGATTTTCAAACGAAACCCCTGT
>LPNH01000013.1:110142-110576 GCA_001543385.1 Candidatus Hemicellulosilyticus sp. P3 | reverse complement strand
GTCTGCGTCACGCGCCCGCTGTCGTCGGTGAGGTGGGTGGTGGAGCCCAGATGGTCGGAGTGGTAGAAAAACACGGGCTCGGGGTCGTCCTGCCTTTTCTGCGCCTGCTCCTGCAGCATCTTCCTGATGCAGTCGCTGTTTCTGACCTCCGCCTCCGTCCCGAGGCACCGCATGGTCTGCCATACGCCCTCCTCCAGCCGCGACGCCAGCCCGTCGCAGGCCTCCATCAGGTCTTCATCGTGTTTGTAGGTTATCGAGTCCCAGTCCACACGGGAGAAGCCTCCGCCGACGCTGCTGCAGATGCGGCGGCTTCCCTCGAAATAGTGCTTGGTGTAGCCCCTGGCGGTCAGCGTCACAAGGGGGGAGACATAGACTGTGGGGTCGGAGAGCGACGAGATGACGGCGGTGGCGCCGTTCTGGGTGAGGGAGAGCCA
>LPNH01000013.1:58609-110106 GCA_001543385.1 Candidatus Hemicellulosilyticus sp. P3 | reverse complement strand
CGCAGGCGTAGAAGGCGGAGCGGCGCCCGGAGCTGTTTCCGCTGCGGCTGCCCTGCAGGCGGCTCTCCTCGTCCCAGCAGAGGCGGTGCTCCCCTTCGTCCAGAAGCGCCTTCACCATCTCGCCCTTTCCGCTCCACTGGAGCTGCAGGGTGGCGCCGTGCAGGGTCTCGTCGACATGGTCCGCGCCGAAGGGGTTGGCGGCGGGGTGGGCAGGGTAACTGTAAATGTATCGATATTCTATCGGGTGATATCCCCGGATGTTGTCCAGGCCCGCGCCGGCCACCTCCTTTTCCAGCAGCCGTCCGGCGGGGCTGTAGGTGTAGCCGGCGGTGTAGCCCAGCGGCACGTCCCGCCAGGCTCCCCCGCCCCCGGAGTGCACCAGGCGGTGCAGGCTGTCGTAGACGAAAGTCTGCTGCCGCGGATGCATGCCGCTGTCGGAGAGCGACGTGATGTTGCCCTGCGGGTCGTAGCTGTAGCGCACGTCCGCCAGTGTGCGGGAGAGAGGGAGAGAGCGGACCCTTGCCCGCGCCAGGCGCAGGTTGAGGGTGTCGTAGGCATACCAAGTCTCCACGCCGCCGCCGTCCAGCTCCATGACAGGGTTCCCGTGGAGGTCGTAGCGGAGTTCCTGGATGTAGACGGACGGGTTCTGGCCGGGCTTGCGGCCCTCCACGTGCTGCAGGGCGCCGCCGTAATTGTAGGTGTAGTCCACACGTTCGCTGTCGGGGTAGACGACATGCTGCACGCGCCCCCAGCTGTCGTAGTCCCACGCCGCGGTGAGGGTGAGGGGGTCGCGGCTGCCGGGCACGACGCAGGTGCGCCGCTCGCGGGTGACGTTGCCCAGGGCGTCGTAGTCGTAGTGTGTGACGCCCGCGGCGTCCTGCCGCTGCACCACGCGGCCGCTGGCGCCGCCCCGCAGGGGCGCGCCGTATTCGTAGCGCACGTCGTTCCAGGGGCTGCGGCTGTGGAGCTCCTGCAGCAGGCGGTTGTAACGGTAGCGGTAGCGCACGCTGTCTCCGCCGGCGGTGGCCTCCGCCACGGTGTTGCCGGCGGCGTCATAACGCCAGAGAGTGACACCCGTCGCGGGATGGCGGCGGCTGATGCGGCGGCCGCCGAGGTCGTAGGTGTGGGTGGCGGTGTGGCCTTCGGGGTCGGTGGCGGCCACGATGCGTCCCAGGGCGTCATAAGACAGACGGGTCACGCCGCCGAGGGCGTCGGTGGACTGCAGGGTGAGGCCGCGGTGGTTGAGGATACTCTGTGTGGCGAATCCGTTGCGGTCGATGTAGACGGCGAGTTGTCGCGGCACGCCGGCGCTGTCGGTGCCGTCGATGAAGTCGAAGCGTTCGTCGGTGCCGTCGGCGTGGAAGAGGCGCCGCAGTCGGTCCAGGCCGTCATATCCGCGGCGGAGACGCCATGGCGTGATCCGGGGGGCGAGGTGGGTGTCGGCGGCGGAGAGGGGCTCGAAGAAGGGGAAGCACTCCTCGACGACGCGCCCCAGGCCGTCGTAGACGACGGATCCGCTGACACGCCGCCCGGCGCCCCCGTGCGTCTCGACATCCTGCTTGTGCTGCAGTGTGCGGCCCAGACCGTCGCAGAACACCACGGTCTCGATGTCGTCGCCGGGGTGCTGCTCGTCGCGGCGGGAGGTGCGCGCCCAGAGGGCGTGGCGGTGCTCGTCGCCGGGCGCCATGCCGGCGCACGAGTCGGGGCGGCTGTACCACATCCAGCTATTGCTGTCGCCGCTCCAATAGCTGTAGCGCAGGGTGTAGGGGGCGGCGGACTCCTTTTCACGTTGTGTTGTGACGGTGGCCAGACGGCCGTGGCGGTCGTAGCCGTACCATATACCTGTCTTGCCTATATCCTGCACCCACAGCGGTTTCTGCCATCGCAGGTCGTAGCCGGCGCTGCTGTAGTAACCTTCGGCATCTTCGGTCAGCACAGGCAGGGTGCGGGTGGCGGTGTCGTAGCGGTAATGTGTCCAATAAGGTAGGCCGGAGGTGTCGACGGCGGGGGTGTAGAGGGTGTCGATGTTTCCGCAGGCGTCGTACACTATGCGCCAGCGGGCCATGGTGCCGGTGTCGTCGAGCCAGATGCCCAACGCCGTCAGCCCGCCTTCGGGCGTGTATGCGGCGGTGCGTCGGCGCAGCAGGTCGCCACGTCCGTCGTAGACGGTCTGCTCTGTGACGTTTGCGACAATGTAGGCGGTTTCGTCGCATGTGCCATAGGTAAGGGTGACGGCGCAGTTGTCTCCAGGGTCGTTGACATCGCCGTGGTCGGTGAGATAGACGGTGTTGCCCCATGGCCCGTAGTGGTATTCGCGCCGTGTGGCGGCGGTGCGGGATTGGTTCTCCTCCGCCAGAGTCTCTTCGACCGCCAGGGCGGGCCAGGCGTCGCCGCGGCACCATGCGGCGGTGCTGTCGTCGTGCCAGCGGCCGTCGCGCAGGTCGGCGTCGCGCCAGGTGTAAAAGGCGGCGCGCCTCGCGCCTCCCGGTATGTCTTCTACGGTCTCTTCCACGGGCAGGCCGCGGAGGCGCCACTCGCTGTTGTGCCAGCGGCGCACGGTGCGCCGGTCAGGACTGGAGGCAAGCCACGCCTGTCGTGTGGCGTATTCTTCGGTCACCGCTTCGGCGACACCGAGGTCTTCGCGCTCGTGGCGGTCGTGGCGCCGCCCGCTGTAGCTGAAGCGGCGGTAGAGGGTGTCTTCTCCACCATCTTCCCCGTATCCGTCGTATATTTTTAACGAAGTCATCTCCCAATGGCGGCGCGGGCTCTGCACGGAGGGGGCGGAGAGGGTGTAGCCGACGGCGTAGACGGCGCGGGTGGGGGTGTGCACCGCGCGGAGCAGCCCGCACTTGGCGGCGCGGCTGTAGCGCACCTTGATGTCGCCGCCGTCGCGGTAGAGGTAGTCGGCGCAGCCGTCGCCGTCGAAGTCGACGAACAGCCCTTCGGTGCCGTTGAGGGAGGCGGTGACGCCGCCGCCGGCGCTGCCGCCGGCCTTCAGCGGGAGCCCGAAGAGGGGGATGACGGCGTCGGCGGTGACGGAAGCAGTGGCAGAGAGGCTGGTGCCTTCGCCTTGCTCCACACCTGCGTAACCGATGACAGGTATAGTGCCGTCGCCGCGGTTGACGCAGACATATCCGTTGTTCACCAAGTCGGGCAGCCCGTCGCCGGTGAGGTCGGCCAGCATGGCGGTGGAGCGGTTGCTGACATGGTTGAGGCTGACGCCGCCGGTGACGCTGGTGGAGCCGATGTTGAAGGCGGCCCCGCCGGCCCACGCCTCGCTCCGCGACTCGTGCAGCGCCGCCTGAGGCAGCGGCAGCGGGCGCGGCGCGGTGAATCCGTAGCCTGTGTTGTAGCGCACGGTGCCGTCGTTGCGCACGATGTCGGGTAGTCCGTCGCCGTTGGCGTCAAGCAGGGTGCGTTGCACGTTGGCGTAGCTGGCGCTGACGGAGCCGGAGAGCAGCTGCGCCAGTCCGGTGACGGCGGTGATTACGCGCCCTGCTTTGGCATTGCTGGCCGCCTCGTGGAGGGCGACGAGGAAGGTGCCGTTGAAGGCGGCGCCGTTGCTGTGGACGGTGTCGCGGTGCAGGCAGTCCTCGCCGTGGCCGCGCACAAGTGCGCCCAGGCCGCCCTGCGCCTTGCTGTATTGCACGCTGTGTGCGGAGACGATGTCGGGGTAGCCGTCGCCGTTGAGGTCGGTGAAGTCGCTGGTGAGCCGGCTGCCGCCGCGCGACCAGGAGACATGGTTGACGGTGGCGCCGCGGCTGGAGGAGAGGGTGAGCTTGTCCACGGCTTTGAGCGGGACGCCGGGCTCCAGTACGGGCAGCGGGCTGATCGTGGCGTCGGCTTCGGCTTCTTCGCCGGAGCGCGCCGCGGGGTCGCCGGTGTCGAGGCTCTGCAGGTTTCGCCCCGCCGTCACGGCGTCGCCGTAGGAGCGCCAGCAGCCGCCGGCGCCGTCGGCGCGCATCTCGAAAAAGGTCTCGGCAAGGGGGTTGTAGAGGCCGTCGATGTCCGCCTCGGGGCCGGCGGCGGCGAGGCTGTCGGCCTGCAGCGCCATGAGGGTGTTGCCGTCGGGCCGCGGCACGGCGGCGCTGTCGCCGCACCACGCCGGCGGCGCCGTGCGCCCGCGTTTTATATAGCGGCACCCAGGCTCGTTTTTGTAGCCGAACTGCCCCCAGCCCCGGTAGAGGGTGCCGTGGCGCTTGTCGCCGCCGCGCACGGCATAGAGGGCGGCGCGGCGCACGGTGCCGCCGATGTCGACGCTCAGCGCGGCGAGGCTGCCGCAGAGCGCGGCGGAGTCGCTGTGGAAGTCAAAGTGGAGGACGGGGGCCTGCACCGTGTCGGGGAGCGTCAGCGAGGCGGCGCCGTCACGGAAGCGGACGTCGAAGTGCATGTGGCCCGGCCCGTGCCGCACGGTGAGCGGCAGCGTGCCGCTGAAGGGGGCGCCGCCCGCGGCGGCGCTGAAGGTCACGGTCCGGCCGGCCGGCATCGAGAAGGTCGGCACCGCCTCGCCGGGGACGGCGAGGTAGTCGTGGTGCCGGATCTCGACGGCGGGCCGGTAGACGAAGGTCTTCCGCGCGGCGCTGTCGGCCAGCAGCCCCGACAGCCACGCGCTGCCGCTGCCCACCAGCGTCACCTCGGCCGAGGCCTCCACGGCGCCCCAGCGGACGGGTCCGCCGGCGGACAGGCAGGGCAGCAGGCCGCTGCCCGCGGGCACCGTGACGGTGTCCGTCAGCACGGTGTCGAAAGCCCGCCCGGCGGGCAGCACGGCGGCGGCGAGCGGTGCCCGCGCCGCGAAGGTGTCGAGGGTCACGGCGGCGAGACGGTAGCGCAGCGGCAGCCCCGGCGGCGCCGTGGAGCGCACACGGCTGCGCACGGCGAAACGGTTCCAGCAGGCGGCGCCGCTGCTGTCGCCCGCGCTGACGGGCACGCTGCCGGACAGCAGGTAGTCCCGGGCGTAGTCGAAGCGGTAGAGGCTGTCGCCGACGGCGTCGGTGGCGCACAGCGCGGCGCTGTCGGCGACGACGGTGCCGTCGGCCAGCACGGCGCGGGTGTAGCGGATGCGCGGGTTCCATTCCACCTCGTCGTAGCGACGGCTCCCGAGGGCGTTGAGGCGGAAGTAGAGGGTGTCGCCGGCCGAGACGGAGGCCGCGCAGACGAGACGCTGCGGGCTGCCGGGGGTGACTGCCGCGGAGGCTGACAGGACGGTGTCCTGCGCTCGCTGCACGCAGGCCCACACCCCGTCGGCGACGCGGGCGGCGGCACGCACGGCGGACAGGCTGTCGCTCAGGCGCGCCACGCCGTCCACAAGCACGGCGCCGCTGTAGGGCGCCACCCACATCCGGACGAGGTCGATGTCGGGCTCGTAATGCCGGGGATGGGTGTAGCGCAGGGTGTCGACGACGGTGTCGCAGGTCTCTTCGAGCAGCAGGGTCTCTGTGCGTTCGATGACGGTGTCGACGCCCCCGTCGGCCAGACGGAGGGTGTCGAGGAGGGTGACTTTCTCCCACCGCTGGCTGCATTCCACACGGGCGACGGTGTACCAGCCGTCGTCGAAGAGCGTCGTGTCGACCTCGCCGTCGAAGCGCACCGCGCCGCCCCCGCAGCCGCCGCCGGGAAGGGTGTCGCTGCAGGTGACGTCGTCGAAGCGCAGCCCGCCGCGGTTGAGGTAGACACGGCCTCCGTCGACGATGTCGGGCAGCCCGTCGCCGTTGATGTCGGTCAGGTATGCCGCGGTGGCGCTGCGGCTGTCGGTCCAGACGAGCCCGCCGCCCACGATGGCGGCGCTGGCCTCGACACCGCGGTTGTCACTGCGGTTTTCGGTGCGCAGGAAGCAGCCCGGGGTGGCGATGGCGGCGGGCGGCCCGAAGGCGCCCCGGCCGGGCAGCTGCAGCCGGACGCGCAGCCGGCCGTCGCGGCCGAGGTACAGCTTGTCGGGCAGCCCGTCGCCGTCAAGGTCGGCCAGGGTCACCAGACCCCAGCTTTTGTCGCGGCTGTAGGTGTAGTGGCCGCCGGCGCTGAAGCGCTTGAGCCATGCGGCTGTGCCGACGCCGACGTTGAGGCCGCCGGTGAGGCTCCAGCCGCCGGTGAGGCTGCCGCCGATGCGGCCCCCGTCGTCCCACAGCAGGCCGGCGGCGGAGTAGAGGTCCCCGCTGCCGCCGATCTCGCCGACGCTGACCTCTTCACTGTAGAGGGGCCCCTCGAGGTCGTGGTAGTCGAAATGGTGGAGCAGGTGCAGGTGGAGGCCGTGGGCGCTTTGTTTGAGCCCGCACCGCCCGTAGGGGTCGAAACGGCTGTAACGCCCGCTGCCGGGCGGATCCTCCAGGCGCGGGTACCGCCCCTGGTCGTCATGGCCCTCGGCGATGCTGCAGAGCAGGGTCTTGCCCAGCGCGCTCTGCCGGTAGCCGAACCACCAGCTGCGGACGGGGAGCCGGCCGCAGCGCACCTCCACGCGGTCGAGCACCACTCCGTCGTCTTCCTGGAAGCCGGCGCGGAAGCTGAACCCGGGGTCGGCTTTGGGGGCGTAGCTCAGATGCACGCTGTAGTGCCCTTTGTCGCCGGTGCGTGTGTTGCCGCTGTACTGTATCTCTTCCAGCAGCACCTGGCGCCCGGCGCCGTCGGCGCCGCCCTCGCTGTGGCGTGTGCGGTAGCGGTAGTCGACGGTGTTGCCCCAGGGGTCTTCGCTGCGCTCGAGATACCAGCGCGCCGTCCGGCCGCCGGCGTCGGACAGCCGCGCCTGAGCGCTCTGCCCGTAGCGGTGCCGTGTGCCGTCTTTGTCGGTGACTTCCCACCAGTAGTCAGTGGGATTTGAGCCGTGGCGCACGATGCGGCGGAAGGCGCCTTCGACACGCGCGTAGTAGCGCACGGCGCCCGCACGCCGCGCCCCGTAGGGCCGCCGGCGCACAGGGGTGTCGAGGCGCAGCAGCCCCGGGCTGTCTTCGCGGGCGGTGACAAGGGGCGCGCCGTCGAGCAGGTAGTCTTCGCTCTCCAGCCCCGCGTCGTAGCGCGGCACGCCCCAGCGTGTCTCGACGCTGATCTCGCTCACGGGGAGGCTCCAGCCCTGCCCCAGGACGCCGTTGCCGCCCGCGCTGTTGTAGCTCACAACCAGCCGCGGCGTCATGCCGCGGCGCCCGGCAGGCAGCGTCAGGGGGTGTTCGAGGGTGGCGGCGCCGCTGGAGACGGCCTCGGGGGGCGCTATGAGGGTGACGCCGTCCAGCGGGTGCGCCGGCTCGACGGCGGAGAGCGCCGTGGAGGTGTGCTGCACCGCCTCGCACCCCTCCGGCTCACGCAGCACGCCGTTGATGTAGTCGCTGAAGTGGGCGGTGCGCGAGTAGACGATATGGTGCACAGTGTCGACGCTGTCGCGCGCCACACGCTGCCAGATGCGCGCGCTCTCGTTGTAACAGTAGGTGTGGATGTCGGCGGCGCTGTAGCCGTAGGGCAGCGCCGCGCTGTCGTAGCGCAGGGCGAGGGTGATCTCTTTCTCGAAACGCTGGCCGTCGGGCAGCAGGCGCACCAAGCCGCCGCCCGCGGTGAGGTTGGCAAGGTGTGGCGGCATCGCGCCGCACCGCTCCCGCCCGACGACGGCGACGGTGACCTCCACCTCGCCGCGGACGGCGCCGCTGTCGATGCGGAGGCTGACGGTTTCTCCCGCCATGTGTGCCGCACGGTCGCCCGACACGAGGCCGCGGCACTCAACACGGCCGGCAGCGCTGTCGGCGCAGTCCGGCGGCGCGCTTGCCGTCATGATTTCGGCAGGCCGGCTATAGAGTGTGGCGGTGGTGTCCGGGGAGGCCGAAAGCGGTGTTGATGCCGGGAGTGGCGGATGCAAAAATGCTCTTGAGACCGGACGCTCATGGTCGGGGCGGCACCCTGACGGCACGGTCAGCGCAAGACAGACGGCAAGGAGAAGGGGGATGTGCAGGCGTTGTTTCATGGGACGGTGTGCAGGGATTTGGTTTTTCAGCACGGCTCCGGAAGGATGGGGGATCCGGAAGGCTGGCCCGGTCATTTGGCTATAATCAGTTTGACGGTCCGCCGGCGGCCGTCGCAGGCGGCGGTGACGTAATAGGTGCCGCCGGTTTGCAATGTGCCGTCGTAGGAACACAGGGGGTGGTCCCCGGCGGGGGCGGTGTGTTGTGCGACGGGGCGTCCGAAGGCGTCGACGACACGGATGTCGACGATGTCGCCGTCGGGCCGGTCGACGCGGACGGTGTAGCGCCCGGAGGAGGGGTTGGGGGCGACGGTGACGCAGGGGCCGGCTCCCGGGACGGTTCCGCCGCCGGTTTTGGCGGGAGCGGGGCTTTCGCCGCCGGGGGACGGCGCGGCGGGGCTGATCAGCAGCGCCAGGTGGACGTCCTGCCCGTCGGCGAGGGTGATGCTGTCGAAGACGATGCTGTCGGTGCCGGAGGGGGTCAATATCAGTGCGCAGCTGTCGGTGGTCAGCAGCAGGCGCACGGTTTCGGCGGGCTGCGGCAGGTCGACGCCGATCCGCACTGCGACCTGCTGTCCGTAGGTGTGGGCGCGGAGTTTCCAGCGGCGGCCGGCGGGGCGGCAGGGCAGGGTGTCGACGACGACGGTTCCGCCGTCGGGGGTGACGCTGCCTGCGTCGCAGCCCAGCATCACGTGGCAGCGGTCGGGCAGCGGCGGCGACGCCTCGACGGTGAGGATGTCTCCGCGGATGGTGCTCTTGGGCTGGTGCAGCAAGAGACTGTCGTCGCGGCCGATGCCGCATACGCCGTGGCTGTGGGGGCTGTCGCCGCCAAGGGGGTGCCAAAGGGTGTCGAGGAGGCTGTTGACGTAGGGCCCGTGGAGCAGCGCGCCGTAGCGGATGGCAAGTGCGCTTTCCAGCCGGCGTTGATGGCTGGCAGGCAATGCGCCCGGGTAGTAGTGCAGCGCGCAGAGGTTTTTTCCGCCGGCGCAGGCCCCGGCGCGGCCGAGGTATAATGTGTCGCGGCCGTCGTAGGCGCTGTCGGCCGCGGGGTGGCGGTAGCTCATGGTGTGGATGACCACGCCCTGTTCGGTGGCGGCACGGTAGGTGAGGCTGTCGGCACCGCGGCTGACGCATGTGGAGTTGAGCCAGAGGCTCCGGTTGCCGCCGCTGCCTATCTGCCACAGCCCTACGGTGCTGTCGGCGTCGGTCTCGTAGACGGTCACAATGGTGGCTGTACCGTCGGCGCGGAGGCTGTCGAGGGTGAATGCCAGCAGGTTGTCGCTGAGGTCGACGGTGGGGTTGAAGTTGGTGGTGCGCAGCATGGATGCCGCTATGCCGCTTGCCGTGTCGGACGTCACAAATGCGAATCCAGGTTGGGTTATTTGCTGTCCCAGCGTGGCAGAGCCGGAGAGCAGCAGACAGGCGGCGAGGAGGAATTTGTGTGCAGGGTTCATGGCTTATATTTTTCTTGCATGAAGAAACGGCATTGAACAGAGGGCTTTCGCTGTTGCGGAAGCGGCAAATCACGGTGTAAAGGTACAATTTTTTTTTGAATTAACAAAAAGGGTTCCCTGTTTTTTTTGTTCGGGGGCTGCGGATGGGCGTGCGCCGACGTTTCGCGGGGCTCCATCAATCCGAACGGGCGTTTTCGGGATAATAAATAAGTTACTTTTCCGTTTTTATAATTCCCGAGGTGATTTCAATAAATTCATAAATCTATGTTTGCAAAAGAAACTTATATCGCACGCCGCGAACAGCTCCGCAAAGAGGTGGGCCACGGTCTCATCCTCATCCAGGGTAACCATGAGGCCCCCTGCAACTATACTGACAACACCTATTGGTTCCGTCAGGACAGCACGTTTCTATATTTCTTCGGCTTGCAACGCGAGGACTTGGTGGGTGTGCTCGACTGCGACAGCGGCGTGGACTACCTTTTTGCCGACGACTATGATATCGACGATATTATCTGGACGGGTCCTCTGCCTGCCGTCAGCGAGTTGGCGGCGTCGGTGGGTGTGGCGCACAGCGGCACGCTGGCGCAGCTGCAGACGCTCTGCACCAAGACTGTCGGCGAGGCGCGTAAAATCCATTATCTGCCGCCCTATCGTGCCGACAATATCCGTCAGATGAGCGAGCTGCTGGGGTTGCGCTATGATGCCGTCACCCGTTATGCCAGTATGGAGTTGATTCACGCCTGTGTGCGGCAGCGCAGCGTCAAGAGCGCCGAAGAGGTGGCCGAAATCGAACGCGCCATCGACACAGCCTACAATATGCATGTGGGCGCCATGAAGATGGCTATGCCCGGCCGCTATGAGTACGAGTTGGCGGGCTTTATGCAGGGCGAGGCCTGGAAGGGCAACGGCCCGGTCAGCTTCCCGGTCATCATGACCGTCCACGGCGAGACGCTTCACAACCACGGCCACAATCACCGCCTCGAGGCGGGTCGTATGCTGGTGATGGATGCCGGCTGCGAGACGCCGATGAACTACTGCTCCGACATCACACGCAGTGTGCCTGTGGGCGGCCGTTTCAACGAGCGGCAACGTGCCATATACGATATTGTGCTGGCAGGCCAGTTGGAGGCTATCCGCATCGCGCGTCCCGGTGTCACCTATCAGCAGGTGCACACCGAGGTGAGCCGCATCCTGGCCCGTGGCTACAAGGATTTGGGCATTTTGCGCGGCGATGTCGACGACATTGTGGCCGCCGGTGCCCATAGCCTGCTGATGCCCCACGGATTGGGCCACATGATGGGCCTTGACGTGCACGATATGGAGAATTACGGCCAGATTTACGTAGGCTACGACGACGAGACTCGTCCCAGCGACCAGTTCGGATTGGGGTCGCTGCGTTGCGGCCGCCGCCTGCAGCCGGGATTTGTGGTCACCGACGAGCCGGGGTGCTACTTCATCCCCGCCCTCATCGACAAGTGGCGGGCCGAGGGCACCCACAAGGATTTCATCAACTTCGACGAGTTGGAGAAGTGGAAGGACTTCGGCGGCATCCGCATCGAAGACGACATCCTCATCACCGACACCGGCTGCCGTGTGTTGGGCAAGCCGATTCCCAAGACAGTCGAGGAAATCGAGCAGACCATGTCCGAATGAGGACGGGCTGCATTCAACAATCATACATGTTTCGTCTATACCCATGGATTCCAAGATAGAGGTTATCATCGAGAACATCCAGCAGCGCCGTTTCGTGCCACAGGGCATCTCGTTGCTGGAACTGGCTAAAGAATACAGCGAGGAGTTGAAACTCCAAGAGGGCCGCTACAGTCCCCTGCCCATATTGGGCGCGTTGGTCAACAATATTACGCGGCCTTTGCAGTATCGTGTCTACAATCCCAAGAGTATCCGGTTTTTCACCATCAAACACCGGCAGGGGTGGCGCACTTACCAAAATTCGCTCTGCTTCATGTTATACAAGGCGGTGCACGACTGCTATCCGGGCAGCAGCCTCCATATCGACCATTCGATGACCAATGGTTTCTTCTGCCGTATCGACCATCCCGAATGGGAGCAGGACGGTGTCCGTCCGACTCCGCTTGAGGTGGTGAAGACGGTGCGGGGGCGGATGCTCGAGCTGCAGCAGGCCGACCTGCCCTTTGAGTCGCGCACCATGCTGCTCACCGACGCCATCGAGCTGATGCGCACGCAGCATATACCCGAGACTGTGCGGCTTTTCGAGGGGCTCAGCCAGATTTATATCGATGTCCAATTTCTCGACGGGCTGGCGCACAAGATGTCGTCGCCGCTGGCACCGAGCACGGGGTGTCTGCAAAGCTGGAATTTCCGCACTTTTGCCGACGGCTATCTGCTCGAGTGTGCCGACCCCGAACATCCCGAGAAGTTGGGGCTCTATCAAGAGATGCCGAAACTCTTCTCCATCTATCAGGAGCACCATCGCTGGGCCAGTCTGCTGCATGTGCCCACGGTCTCCGACCTGAACCGTCTTGTCGCCGACCACGGAGCCAACCATCTCATCCATGTGGCCGAGGCGCTGCACGAGAAGAAGTATGCCGAGATTGCCGACATGATATATCAGCGGCGCGACACGGTCAAGATGGTGCTGTTGGCCGGTCCCTCGTCGTCAGGCAAGACCACCTCGTGCCGCCGTCTGAGCGTGCAGCTCAGCGTGCTGGGGTTCGATGTCAGGCAGCTGTCGCTTGACGACTATTTTGTCTGCCGGGCCCGCACACCGAAGCTGCCCAACGGCGAGTATGACTTTGAGAACATCGAGGCGCTCGACATCCCGTTGCTCAACGAACACCTTACACGCCTGTTTCAGGGCGAGGAGGTGGCGATACCTACTTTCGACTTTATCAAAGGCGACCCTTATTTCAGCGGCAAGACGCTCCGGCTGGGGCCCAACAGCATCTTGCTGGTCGAGGGCATACACGCCCTCAACCCCCGGTTGACGGCGCAGATCGCCGACGAGGTCAAATTTCGGGTCTATGTGTCGGCATTGACACAGATAGCCATTGACGACCAGAACATCATACATTGCAGTGACAACCGGCTCATCCGCCGCATGGTGCGCGACAATAACTTCCGCGGCTGGGATGCCTATAACACCCTGCACCGCTGGGAGGAGGTGCAGCGCGGCGAACAGCTCCACATCTTCCCCTATCAGGAGCAGGCCGATGTGATGTTCAACTCAGCGTTGCTCTACGAACTTGGCGTGCTGAAGGTCTATGCCGAGCCGCTGCTGAAGAAGGTGCCCGAAAATTGTCAGGAGTATGCCGAGGCTCATAGGCTGCTCAATTTCATCGAACTTATCGCCCCTATCGGTTCCGGCACCATACCGCCCAACAGCATCATGCGTGAGTTTCTGGGCGGCAGCAGTTTCGAGTATTGATCCGGGTGCGCCGGCTGTTTCCTGCCTCAGCATGGCGGGAGGTTGTCCGCAGCCTCCGGCTTGCCGGCAAGCGATGACAGTGTTTCCAGCAGTGTTTCGATGTCGGGGGCTGCGCCGTCGATGGTGAGGTGTGCCTGCCGGTAGAAAGGGAGGCGTTGTTGCAGCTGTGTGGCGATATGCTCCTGCCGTTGCGCTGTGTCGAGCCCGAGCAGCGCCGGCCGGATTTTGTGCGAATGCTCCAGCCGCTTCAGGATGTCTTCGGCTGACATTTCCAAAAACACGGAGCAGCCGTGGGCGTTGATCCAGCCCATGTTGTCTGCATAGCAGGGGGTGCCGCCGCCGGTGGCCACCACCAGATTGTCGCGTTCCGCGGTGGAGTGGAGCACTTCCCGCTCCAGTGTGCGGAACGCCGCCTCGCCGTACTTTTGGAAGAAGAGGGTGATGTGGGTGCGGTAGCGTTGTTCGAAGAGTTGGTCGGTGTCGACGAAATCGTGTCCCAACCGCCGGGCCAGTGTGCGCCCCAGCGTTGTCTTGCCGCTGTACATATAGCCAACCAGATAGATATTCATGGCGTGTCGGTGACTCGATGTCACTGCTGCAGCAGTTCGCGGGCGGTCTGCAGCGCCGCCGCGGTCGGGTTTTCGGCCGACAGCATGGTGGCGATTTCCTGTTCGCGTCCGTCGCCGGTGAGGGTCTGGATGTTCGACACCGTGCGTTCGTCGTTGCTGTCGAGGGTCTTATATACTTTCAGGTGCTGTTGTGCCAGAGCGGCTATCTGTGGCGCATGGGTGATGACTATCACCTGCATGTATGCCGACATGCGGCGCAGTATCTGTCCGGCTTTGAGCGATATGTCGCCGCTGACACCGGCATCTATTTCGTCGAAGATGATGGTGGGCAGCAATGTCTTGGCGGTGATGAGGGACTTCAGCGCCAGCATGATGCGCGACATCTCACCGCCCGAAGCTACCTTGGACAGTTCGCGTGTCTCGCCGCCACGGTTGGCGTTGAGGAATATCTGCACGCTGTCGTTTCCTGCCGGTCCGTAGGTGGCTGTGTCGCCGATGGTGAAGTGAAGCGTGGAATCGCGCATGCCCAGTTCGGACAGCGTGGTGTGTAGCGCCGCTTCGATGTGCTGCGCCGCCTCACTGCGGCGGCGGGTCAGGAGGGCGCCGTGTTCGCGCAGCGACCGGTAGGCATTGTCGACTTCTTCCATGGCCTGCCGCAACGCATCTTCCGAGGAGGTGGCTGACTGCAGCCGCTGCCCCAGTTCGTTGCGCAATGCAATCAAGGCGGCAGTGTTGTCGACGCCGTGTTTTTTCTCCAAACGATATAGTAGCGAGAGTCGTTCGTCAACCTCCTGCTGCCGTTCTGCCGAGTAGTCTATGTTCCCGTTCAGAGCGGACAGCTCTCCGCTGATGTCGCGCAATTCAATGAGCGCCGACTCAAGTCTTTCGTCCAATGCAGCGAGTCCCCGGTGGTAGGCGGCGTTGCGCGACAGCAGATTGTGCATGGCGCGTATCTGTGCCAGCACGCCCTGTTCATCGTCGTCGCATATCCGGCAGGCTTGTCCCAACGCCTCTTTGATGCCCTCGGCGTTGGCGAGGGTGTGGGCCTCGTCTTCCAGCTGTTCCTGCTCGTCGGCGTCCAGACGGGCCTGTGTTAATTCGTCGTAGAGAAACTGCCAGTAGTCAGCGTCTTTACGGTTTTGCCGACTCTCGGCACTGAGTTGTTCGAGTCGTTGTTTGCCTATGGTGTAGCGGCGGTAGCTTTCGCCATATTGGCGTAGCGCCGTCTCGTTGCCGGCGTAGGTGTCAAGCAGCCCTAAACGGAAGCTGTGGTCAGACAACAGCAAGGTCTCGTGTTGCGAGTGGATGTCAACCAGACGCCGTCCCAGTTCCTTGAGGGTTGCGAGAGCGGCCGGGGTGTCGTTGACAAAGGCGCGTGACTTGCCGTTGGGCAGCACTTCGCGGCGGACGATGAGCGTTGCGTCGTAGTCCAGGTCGTTGTCGGCAAAAAAGGGTTCGAGCCCCAGCCCGCTGATGTCGAAACGGGCTTCGACAATACATTTGCGTTCCTTGTCGCCCAGCATCTGGCTGTCTGCGCGTTGGCCGAGCGATAGTCCCAGTGCGTCAAGCAGGATGGTTTTGCCGGCACCGGTCTCGCCCGTGATGGCAACAAAGCCTCCGTCCAGCTGTATGTCGGTCTGGCGGATGAGGGCGTAGTTTTCTATGTGCAGCGATTGAAGCAAGTTTGGATTGTTTGAACGGGGTTGACGTGCCGGGACGAAGGGTTTTACATTAGCATCGGTGCGATGCGCCGCAGTGCGCTGACGAGTGCGTCGACTTCGTCGCGGGTGTTATAGATGGCAAAGCTGGCACGCACAGTGCCGGGGATGCCGTAGTGGTCCATGACAGGCTGGGTGCAGTGGTGCCCGGTGCGTACCGCGATGCCCAGCTTGTCAAGCAGGGTCCCAGTGTCGTAGGGATGTGCCGTCCCGGCCAGGAACGAGATGACGGCTGTCTTGTCGGGGGCGGTGCCGTAAATGTGCAATCCGTCTATCTGCTTTAACTGGCTGCTGGCGTAGCTCAGCAGCTCTTGCTCATGCCGGGCGATGGTTCCGACACCTGCCTGCAGCATGAAGTCAATGGCGCTGCCTAACCCCAGCACCTCGGCCACGGCAGGGGTGCCGGCCTCGAATTTAAACGGGAGCTCGTTGAAGGAGGTGCCTTCGAAGCGCACCTCTTTTATCATCTCGCCACCGCCTTGGTAAGGCGGCATCTCCTCAAGCCAGCGCTCGCGGCCGTAGAGGACGCCAACCCCCATCGGGCCGTACATCTTGTGGGCCGAGAAGCAGTAAAAATCGCAATCCAGCGCCTGTACGTCGACAGCCATGTGGGCGATGGCTTGTGCCCCGTCGACAAGAACGGGTACACCGTGGCGGTGCGCACAGTCGACAATGTCGCGGACGGGGTTGACGGTGCCCAAGGTGTTGGACACATGCCCCACGGCCACCAAGCGGGTGTGTTCGTTGAGCAGCGGTTCCAGCCGGTCGAGCCGCAACACGCCGCGCTCATCGAAAGGAAGCACACGCAGTGTTGCCCCTTGACGCTGACAAGCCAGCTGCCATGGCACAATGTTGGAGTGGTGCTCCATCTCCGACACCACCACTTCGTCGCCTTCGTGCAGATAGCGTTGCCCGAAACTTGCCGCCACAAGATTGATGCTCTCGGTGGTGCCCCGGGTGAAGATAATTTCGTGGCTGTGGGCCGCCCCGATAAACCGCTGCACCTGTCTCCGCACGGCTTCGTAGCGTTCGGTGGCTTGTTCTGCCAGATAGTGTGTGCCGCGGTGAATGTTGCTGTTCTGGCTCAGGTAGTAGGTGTTCATGGTCTCCACCACCTGACGAGGTTTCTGTGTGGTGGCGGCATTGTCTAAATAGACGAGGGGGTGGCCGTAGACTTGCTGGTCGAGTATGGGAAAGAGGTCTCTATACATGCCGGTATCGGATATACATGAAAATCAAGAATGCCGCCAGTAGAAACAGCAGGGTGTAGTATGCCCGGCTGCATCCGCGCGGGGGCAGCGGACGGTCGGTGCGCCACAGGCCCCGGCGGTGTGTCATACCGTTGTATTGCTCTTCTGTTGTTTTCTTTTCTTCCATAACAGTCTGAATACGAAGAGTGCGGCAGCCACGCAGCAAAGCGCGACGATGCCGATGCTGATCTGATGACTGTATTGTTCAATGAGGTCGGGCTTGGCGGCACGGTAGGCTATATAGCCCAGCGCGGTAAGCACGCTGTTCCAGACAAGGGCGCCCAGAAAGGTGTAAAGCGCAAAGGCGCCGACATGCATCTTTGACAGGCCTGCAGGGATGGAGATGAGCTGGCGTATGACGGGAATGAGGCGTCCGACGAGTGTCGACATGTTGCCGTGGCGGTTGAAGTAATCCTCGGCACGTTCCACCTTTTCGCGGCTGAGCGAGAGCAGGTGCCCCAGCTTGCTGTCAGCAAAGGCGTAGATGACCGGCCGGCCGAGCCAGCGGGAGAGGTAGTAGTTGATGAAGGCGCCCAGCAGTGCCCCCAAGGTGCCGATCAGCAGTATGAGCCAAATGTTCATGCCGCTGGCGCTGTCGGGGTTGGCGGCGACATAGACGGCGGGTGGGATGACGACCTCTGACGGAAAAGGGATGAAGGAGCTCTCGACGGTCATCAGCATGCAGACGGCGCCATAGTTCATGTGCGCGTCGTACCAGCGCAATGCTGTGGCGACAAAGTTGCCCGATGTGCTGTCGCCGGCGTGCAATGTTTCAGCAATGGCCGGCCCGGATGGGGGGCAGTCTGCAGCAAAGGCAGCGCAGCAGTTGATCATAAGCAGCAACAGGAGAAGTGTTTTGGCTTGGCGCATAGGGTTGGGATTGGGTTGCAAAGATACGATTATTTGACCAATGTGATTTCAGCGGCAGTCAATGAGGTTCATCACCTCGGCATCGTTCTGCATCTCGGGGCAGAGATTGAGCAGTTCGTTTAGGTTGTCACCGTTATGTATGCAGTCTATCAATGTGTTGAAGAGCATGTTGCGTTGCCCTGTCCGGTAGTAGCAGAGCGCCAGCCTCAGGTTGAAGGCATGAGGGTAGTCGGCGTTGACGATGCCGCGCTGCATCAAGGCGGACGCCTCGTCGTAGCGCTGACGCGCAATGAGGAAGTCGGCATAGAGCAGCCAGAATTCGTCATTCTCTTCGTTCATGCCCAATGAGCGCTGGTAGAGGGCTTCGGCATCGTCCAGATAGCCCAGGGCTTCGTGGCACTCGGCCAGTTTGAGCCAGGCTTCGCTGAAGTACGGGTCGCGTTCGGTGGCCTGTTGCAGATAGATGGAGGCTGTCTGGTAATTGTCTTGCCCCATGTATATGGTGGCAATGGAGAAGAGCACATTGGCGGCGTCAGCGGCGCAGTTGAGCGATTCGCGCAGTGTCGCCACAGCCGCCATGCTGTCATGCAGCGCCTGCTGGCATTCGGCAATGAGTACATAGGCGTCAAAATAGCGGCTGTCAATGGTAAGGGCGAAACGGAATGCCTCGATGGCTTCAACATAGCTTCCGTGGTCGCCGTCGTGACGGTCGGCAAAGCCCATATAGGCGCGGCCCAGACAGAACCAACCGATGTGGCTGTAAGGGTTCTGACGTACGAAGTGTTTGAAAAAGTCGATGGCTTCGGCATTCATGTTTAGCTCGTCGCAGGTGGCCTCAAGGTTGTGCAGCGACCGTTCTTCGCTGGCATTGCGGGCCGCCGATTTCTTGTAGTAGCGCAATGCGTCCTCAAGACGTCCCATGCGGTAGTATTCGTCGCCCATGTTTCCGTAGATGGTGCCTAACTGGTAGCCGTCGCGGGCGGCTTGCATGTAGTATTGGATGGCCTTGCGCGGCTGGTCGAGCGCACTGTAGATGGTGCCGAGAGCATATTGTACGTCGGTGTTGTCCGGCTCGATGTGTTCCAATTCGTGGAGGATGCGCATGGCTTGGTCGTAGCGGCCCTGGATGGAATAGAGATGGGCTTTGCGAAGCCGTATGCCCGGCGCGTCGGGGAACAGGCGTTCGGCATAGGCGATAGAGCGCTCCAACCGGCGGGTGTCGGAAGGTAAGGTGGTCTTGCGCGCGGTGTTGTCCAGGGCGTCGAGATAGAAGTCGATGATAATCTCCATCTCGTCGGGGTCGAAGTAGTGCTGCAATCCCTGCCGCTGCCCTGCCTCGAAGTCGAGCACCAGCCGGCGCACTTCGGCGTCATAGCCTTTAAAACGGTCGTTTTTCAAAATGGATGGCGGTGTTTTGAATCGGTGTTTTTCTCGTTTTCGTCAGAAACTGAAGCGGATGGTCAAGCCACCTTTGGTCGTGGAGTTGGGGTAGGCATTGGAGATGTAGGGTGTGTTGATATTGGTTTGGAAGAAAAGCCGTATCGTGAGGGTTGTCGAGAGGGCGTACTCGCCCGAGAGCTCCACCATCCATACCTTGCTGCCGGCCGACACCTGGCTCAGGTTTTGGTTGATTTTGCGTATCTCGGTTTTGTTACTGTTGTAGGTGAGATTCAGTTGCAACACCACATCGCTCTTGAAGTTGTGGGTGCGGCCGCCGCTCTTGATGTGCAGCTCGACATCTTTGAAGCGATAGCCGGCGCCGAGGGTGACCCCGTCGCGCGAAGTTTCGGTGAGCTGGTTGTTGGAGAAACTCAGCGCCAGGGTTCGGTTCTTTTGCAGCGAGAAGTTGAACTGCAGGCTGTTAACCAAGCTCACTGCCACACGCACCAGCGGGTTGAACTGTTCGCTTATCTGCACGGCTTCCATGCTGACGGGCGGGATGTAGTCTCCGCTGCCGTTGACAAGTGTCTCGCTGCCGTAGTCGTAGCCCTCTATGTCTGAAAGAAGCGCATCGGTATAATAGTTGCCGATACTGTATGTGGAGATGTATTTGTGTGACAGGGTGATGTTGCTGAACCACTTCTTGAGCGCCGGCACTTTGTTGAGGCCGGTGTAGTTAATGCTCCAGTTGGGCAGCGGAAATTTCAGGAAAGGCGAGAAACCATAGTCGCGGACGCTTTTGCCGGTGTAGGTGGCCAGGAAGCTGGTGAGCAGCACAGTCTGGCTGTTGCCGCTGTAGCCGGCAGGGTAGTGGCGGCCGTCCATGGAGTCGAGGACAGTCTGGTCGTTGTAGGCATCGGGGTTCCGGTCGGCCAGCCGCGCGGCCACGATGCTGCGGTTGTCGAGGAAGTGGCGGAAAAGAGTCTCTTTGTCTGCAAATGCGGTGCGGAAGGTCCAGACGGTGGCGGTGTAGTTGCCGGTGGTGATGTATTGCAGCGGGCCGTCAACGCGGTCCCACTCGCTGAGGTATTTGTAGTAATACTCATCGCGTGAGCTGTAGTTTTGGGTGCAGGTGAGGTCGATTTTCAAATCGCGTATGGGTTCGACAGTGGCCTGCAGTGCCAGGATGCGGTTCAAGGTGTTGTGGTGGGCGGTGTTCATCAAGCTGTCGTGTGAGAGCAGGTCGTCATGCCGCAGCTGCTCGACAGCGCCGTCGGTGAAACCCAATATGTAACCTATGCCGGGCGACCAGCCCTGTGACGGGTCGAGACCTACAATGGTGGCGGTGCCCATATAGCCGGGCAGGTAATTTCCGGCGGTCCGGGTATATTGCAGGTTGACATTTTTGACGCCGGTGACTAACCGCAGGCCAAAGTAGCCCGCTTGCCGCAGCCGCTCCATCAACTGTTCGCGGCGCAGCGAATCGAGATTGGCGGTGCTGTCGCGTCGGACTTCGTTCTTCAGTTTTTTGTCTGCGCCGTCTTTTTTGCCTTTGGCTGTCGGCTCCAGACGTTTGTTGCGGGTGTCGGTGTAGGCTTTTTTGAGCAGGTTGGAACGGTTGTAGAGGCCCTGTAGGTTGATGACGGCCGAGCCCTGCGCGGTGGAGGTGCTCTCCAGTGTGTTGCCCAGCGAACGTGTGGCGGCCGTGCTTCCCTCGAAACGGTAGTTGGTGCGATAGGACAGCGGCATCTTCACAAAATCCAGATAGGGCAGTTTGCCGACAGGGGCGTCCCAGCTGAGGTTGATGCTTTGGTTGAAGTCGCGTATCTCGCCGCCGCCGAGCAGGCTGTGCCATATCGAGTCGCGGGCGCTGCGTGTGTCCACACGACCCACGGGTTCGTCGATGACAGCGTTGGCCGACGCTGAGTATTGCAAGCGCATGCTGCGGCTGATGTCGTATTGTAAACCGTAGTTGCGGCCCCAGGTGAATTGTTTGAAATAGGCGGGGCGAATGATGACCAACGCTTCTCCTTTGTTGCGCAACAGTGTTTCTTCGTAGTCGCGCATGATTTCTGTGTTGAATGTGATGCTCCGGGGCTGGTAGTACAGGTTAAAGTCTTTGACAATCCGCAGCCGCTTGTCCTGCATCTTTTTGGCTTTGCTGAACGGGGCGAACTGTTTGGGCTGGGCAATGGTGTAGTTGTAGTTGATGCTGCCGCGGTGCAGTTTCTTGTCGTAGTATTCCGTTTCGTCGTCGCTCTGGTGCTCGTGGCTGTAGGCGTAGGAGAAGCTGAGGTTCTCCACATCATAGAAATGGGGTTTCAGCGCTTTCTCGCCGGTGCGGTCTTTACGCACATTGTTAAAAGTGATGTTGGTGGCGGTTTTGCGTTGCTGCACCAACTCGCGTATGCTGTCGCGTTCGGCGCGGGTGGAATAGGTGCGCAGGTCGTCGCGCAGGCGTACATCGGGGTCAAGCGGGTTGTATTCCGGAGTTCCAATCTCGCGGCTGTGGTCGATGTAGAAGGGGATGTGCAGCCCCCAGTCCTGCGGCAGGAAACGTCCCAGCTCCAGGTCGAGAGTGGTCTGCATGTTGAAATGGTTCACCAGTTCCAGCCCTGTCAGCTTGTCTTCCAGATTGCCGAAGCCTGACGAGGTGTAGGCCCCGTAGACGGATGCGTTGCCGATGTCGGCCAGGTTGCTGCGGGCCAGCACCATCGCCGACCACCCTCCGCGATTGTTGTAGTCGGTGAGACGTAGTTCGTTAACCCAGACTATGACGGACTTGGGCAGCATGTCGTTGCCGTCATCGAGCGACTCCTTCCTCGGGTTGCGCACACCGATCATGATAACTTTCACTTTGCCCAAATTCGGGCTGCCCATCACACTGTAGATACGGCCGTCCACTGTTTCGCTGTAGGCGGTGAGCCGGCTGTACTGCGTCTCGCCGTTGCGTATGTGCTTGTTGCGGTGTGTCTTGATGTCGACCAGTCGGTCCAGGTCAATCTCCACTTTGTTGGCTTCGGGCCAGATGATGTCGGCTTGGTCGCGGCTGACGCCCCACGGGGTTAGTTTCAGCGGCACCTCATATTCGTAGTAGTTGTTTGTATAGTCGTTGCCCAGCCGCACAAAAAGTGTCAGGTCATCGTCATCGATCCGGTCTTGCAGCAGCTGTTTCTCGGCGTGGACAAACATACGTATCTTGCCGTAATAGCGTAGGTCGTATTTTACATTCCGATATACGGCGCGTGCGTCGCCTTGTGCAAGGTTGCTGATGCTCAGCGACAACGACTGCTCGTTAAGTTTTGTCGAGGATGAACTGCTGCTGTACCACTCCTCCCGTTCAATGCCGTTGGGCAGCACGTAGGGCACAGGCTCGCGCGACCCGTTCTCCTCAATGTTGACGGTCGAGATGGAGAAGCTTGTCCCGTTGTCGCCTGAAGGTGAATAGTCTCCGGGCTGCAGCAGGCTTTCACTGTATTTGCGCCAGGTGGAATAGACCAGTTCGAGGGTGGCGAAACGCAGGATGACGGGTTCCTCGAAATCTCCCAGAAACATGCGCATGAAACGGATGGACTGGAACCCGTTGATGTTGCCTATGCGCTGCTGCGGCTCGCGGATGGGGATGCGGAACTGATACCATTTGCAGGTTGTGCTTTCGCCGTTGGCGAGTTGTATGTTCTGGGCCTCCTGAATGTCGACGATGTAGTTTTCGCCAATGTTCATGTGGGCGGGATCCAGTTCCACGATATACTGATAGTAATTTTCCGCTTCACTCAGCGTGTTGTCGCGGTTGATGTCTTCGACGTTGGGCAACGTGCTGGCGGCGGTGGAGTAGTTCTCTTCATTGTCGTCGTCGACAGGTGAGTTGCCTTCCGGGTTGTTGTAATACTTATAGCGGTCGTTGATTTTGACATCGTTGTTGTCGTAGTAGCTGCTGCGGAAAAAGCGGAAGTCGTCGTTGGAGGGGTCGGCGACGGCCTGCTGGTAGGCGGGGCTGTCGGTCCCGTAGACGGCGGCAATTTCGGCCAGGTAGCTGCTGAAGAACGATTGCTCGTCGGTCATGCCGTGGGTGCTGCTCAGTCCATCATAGCCCACATCCTGATAGCGCCGTGTCGAAGCGTCATTGTCGAATGCGTTGACGATGGGCTGTGTGGAGGGCACCAGACCCCAGATGGTGGTGTCCATGTTCGTGCCGTCGGCGGTCAGTCCGTTTTCGAAAGATTTTCTTCCGTCGCGCAGGATATCCTCACTGACATCTCCCAGGTTGAAGTAGAGCTTCCCACCGCTGTGCGAGGGGTTCTCGATAAAGGGGTCCATGAGCCAGAACTCGATGGTCTCGATGTTCTGTGTCTCGAAGTCGGTGTAGTCCAGTGCACGCATAATTCCGCCCCAGCGCGAGCGCGGGTTGACCAGTTTGCCGTCAGCGTTGATTCCGGCGCTGTAGGCGCTGCCGCCGACATCGTAGTTGTAGGGGCCCTTCTCCTCAGGATAGAAGGCCAGGTTCAGCTCGTAGATATGTGTCACTTGGCCGGCCGCCAAATCCTTGTTGGGGAAGACCTCCTGTTCGGCGATGCGGCGGGCATAGGGGCGCGAGCGGTCATCGGCGGTGATGTTCGACGGGCTGTTGCTGCTGTAGAAGAGGTCGTCGATGCGATACCAAGCCAGCCGGGCGCGGTTGAACCCATAGGCAAGTCCTGTGCCCGGTGCGGTTTCAGGAAACAGAGGCAGGCTGCTGTTCCAGTCCTGTGGCGTGCTGGCCAGATGCCATGTGCCTACGTTTTTCAGGTCAATGCCTGCCTCGGCGCCTTCAAAATCATCGATATAACTCACACTGCCTTCACTGCCTCCGGTGCGCGACATGCCAGGGATAAAGTGGGCAAACTCGGCGGTCAGACTCAGGTTCGACGGAGCTTTGGTGTCGATGCCGGGCAGCCGGTCCACCAACCGGGTGATAAAAGGCACCTCATGTTTATAATTGACATCGAGCCCCCAGATGGTGTTGCTGGTAGGCTCCTCTCCAAAATTGTTTTTCTGGGTCAGCGGTTTTTCGTGCAGATTCATCACGGTGGCACCGATGTTGAAATCCTTGGCCAGCTCATAGTCCAGATGCAGCCCCAGCATGCGTTTTGTGGTCATGCTGAACGAGCTGTTCTCTGACGACACGCTGATGGGTGTGCCGCTGCTGAGTATGCTCTCGTTGATAATACGCACTGTGCCCATGGTGTAGTCGACGGTGTAGTCGACGTTTTCGATGAGGGGTATGCCGCCGGCGGTGACGGTGACTGACCCCTGAGTGACACTGTATCCCAGCGATATCTCGCCGCTGACGGCGCTGGTGTAGTAGCCCTCCAGATAGAATTTGTTTTTGTCGGCGTATTGCCGCGCCAGTGTCTGCGTCATGGTGTAGAGCGAGTCGTAGCAGTAGCGGTCGGCCAGTCTGCTGTCGCCCAAAATTTCGCGCAGGTCTTTGCCGAAAGGCTCTACATAGGGAAAATAGATGCGGCCTGTGGTCGACTGGATGATGCCGCCTTTGAAAGCCGCACTGTCAAACCAGTCCATGACACCGTCGGCGTAATAATAATTCTGGGTGGCGTCCATGCGGTCGAGGCCGAATACCTCCACCAGCGGCACACCCTCTTTGGGCCCTTCGGTGAAGTAGCCTATGCCAACGCCGCCTTGAGTGTTCTCATACAGTATGTTGAGTCGGAAGTTGTCACGGCTGAGCTGGGTGCTTTTCAGAAAATATACGTTTTTCATCATCAGCCTCCAGATGGCGTTGCGCGGGTTGATGGTGGTGCTCTTGAGCAACTTGACTACAAGTGCGTTGGGGTCGTTGATGCCGTCAGTGGTGAGTTCGCCCACCTGATAGATGGTCGTGTCGCCGATCACCTGGTACTGAAAGGCCACCGCCAGCACTTGGTCGTTGCTGAGCGGCTGGTTGAGCGAAATGAAGCCCAGCTGGCTGTTGTAGGTGTACTCGCTGCTGCCCAGCAAACGTGCACTCTCGATCTTCTCGTAGTCGGTGCCGCTCTCCAAACCTAAGCTTTGCATGTAGCCGGTGACGTTGCTGATGTTGCGTATGGCTTGCAGGTTAATCATGCCCAGCAGGTTGTTGCTGCTGTTGCGTGGCAGGGCCGAGCGGCCGCCGATTACACGGCTGTTGCCGGGGTTGTTTTCGCCTATGTCTGTTAATGCCAGTATATTGCGGTTGTTTGTCACGGCGGCGCCCACATTGGTGCGCCACACCTCCATGCGGATGATGCGTATATTGCTGTTGACCACGGGCAGTGTCGAGAGCGCGCGGTTGTAGTTGTCGTAGAAATACTGTGCCACGAAGAAATGGCGGTTGTCCTCATATTCATCGGCGCGTATCTCGAACTCGTGACTGCTGGCGCCGCCCTTCACCTGCATGTTTTCGGTGGAGGTCTCCTTTTGGCTCAACACTGCGTCGACGGTGAGCCGGCCGAACTTCATTTTGGTGTGGAAGCCGAAAAGTTGCTGGCTGCCCTTGATAAGGTTTGTGTTGAGTGGAAACGAGATGTCGCCGGCCTCGATCAACTTGATGATATCGTCCTCTTTGCCTTCGTAGCGCAGTTTGATTTGGTTTTCGAAATCGAAGGTGGCCTGGGTGTTCCACTTGATGTCGAAGTTGATGAGGTCGCCGATCTTGGCGTTCAGGTTGATTTGGATGTTTTCGTCGAAGTCGAAGGTGGTGACGCTGCGTTTGGTGACATCAAGGGCCGGGTTGTCCCGGTAATTATTGATGACCTGAAAGGTGAGGTCGGCGCTGCCGCTCGGGTTGATGCTTATCTCGGGGCGGCTGCCCAACAGCGACTCCAGTTTGCTGCTGATCTCGTTGAAGCCGGGGATTCTGCTCAGCAGGCCATAGTCGGCGTTTTCAGCCGGGCCGGCGTTGTTCTTTTCGCTCCAGTATTGCCGGTTCACCTGCTCGTTGCGCCACTGCTGGTATTCGTCGAAGGTCATGATGGTGCGGGCCAGCACACGGTCGCCCAGCCGTGTCACCCGCATGTAGCAGTTGTTGCCGGCATCGTATTCAACCGTATTGCTGATGGCGGCCGGCACAAAGTCGGCCCCGAGTTGGCGGCGTCGGCTGGTGTCGGCTGTCTGTGCGAGGGCTGTCCACGATGCGGTGGTTAGCAGCAGGAATAGGAGTATGTGTCTCAGGTGCGCGATGGTGTATCGATCTATGTCGGTTTCAGAGGGATTTCAGCGCCTCTTTTATCATCTCCTCGACGGAAAGTCCGGGAGCAAGCCCCTGCAACGCTTTGCCGGCGGCGGCACGCGGGAAACCCAAGGTGGTGAGCGCCGTCAGCGCCTCGTCGTAGACACGTCCGCCGGTGCCCGCGGCGGCAGCGGACACTGCCCCCACTTTGTCTTGCAGCTCCAGGGCAATACGTTGTGCGGTCTTGGCGCCGATTCCTTTCACACGCTGGATGAGTTTCACATCCTGTGTGGCGACAGCATCGCGCAACTCGTCGACGGACATGGAAGAGAGCATCACACGTGCGGTGGCCGCCCCGACCCCGTTGACGCCGATGAGCAGGCGGAACATGGCGCGTTCGGCTTCGTCGCAGAATCCATAGAGCAGGTGCTCGTCTTCGCGTATCACTTCGTGGACAAGCAGTTTTACATGCGGTCGCTGTTCGCTGCCGGTGATGGTCCGCTGTAGCGAGTCGTAGCTGGTCAGGCTGATTTCGAGGCCATAGCCGACGCCGTTGCAGTCGATAACGGCCCGGGTGGGTTCGAGCGATGATATCGCTCCCTGGATATATTCAATCATGGTCGCAGTTGTATTTTTTTCGGCGGAGTCAGTTTTGAAAGAGGACGGCGGACAGCATGCACCGTCCCGGCGCCGTGCAGACCGTTCTGGTTGTCAAAGAGGTAGCCCAGACCTGCGGCGGGTGAGCCGTCGTTCAGTCGATAGTCGCCGCCGTAGGGGTCGGTGAAACAGGGGTCGACGTCCCAATCGCCGCCGCGGACAATAGTGTTGTCAATCTCGATATGCGCCTCGATACGTTCGTCAAGGTCCAGTAGCATTTCCCCGGCAGCCCGGTTGCCGTAGACGATGCTGTTGCTGAAGCGGGCCAAAGGGAGTGCATAGAGGTATTCAATTCCGTTGTGGGTGAGGTGGTTGTTGACTATCACGCTGGCATTGTCACGGCCGCCGTAGCTCCAATAGTTGGCCAGGGTGCAGTGCTCCAGTTCGTAGCGGCCGCCGTATTGCAACGCGACTGTAGCCACCCCGCAGGTGTGCACCAGCAGGTTGCGTCCGACGATATAGGCTGTCTGTCCGATGATGCCCGCCATCGATTGGCGGCGTATCTCGCAACATTCGACGGTCAGCGTGGGATTGCCCCCCGCATTGGTGTCGGCCAATATGCCTACCGTTCCGTTTTCGATGACGGCGTGGCGTATCACGTTGTCGCGGCTGCCGCTGCTCAGCCAGATGTAGCCCCACTGCCCGGGCAGGAAATCATACCATCCGTCGTGGCGCAGCGAGGTGAAACGTACCGGCTGTGTGGCGCTGCCTTCCACATGCAGTGTGGCGCTGTCGTAGACCCACAGCACCGCGTCGTTGTGGAAATAGAGTTCGTCGCCGGCTGTAAGGTTGAGTGTGTTGTTGGCATCGACGACGGCATAGCCGACAATAACGTGTGGCAGGTCGTGACGCCAGCCGGCGCAGTCGATGACGCTATAGCTATAGTGATTGCCGAAGTTGTCGGTGGGATAGCTGCCGTCGGCCAGCTGCAGGGTGTCCTTGGGCAGATGGTATATTGCGTTGCGGCCGCAGGCCTGTAGCGGCAGCTTCCGCTGGTCGCCTCCGCTGCGCAGCAGCAGGGTGTCGGTCTCGACAAAAAGAGCCGAGGCGCTGTTGGGGTCGATGGTGGCTTGAACGAAGACAAAGCAGCTGTCGCCCGATGCAATCTCGATGTTGTGTGCTGTCAGCGCGGTGTCTCCGTCTACGTTGAGGCGGAAGCAGCTGTGTCCGTGGCGCAGCAGCCCCGTCAGCGTGACGCTTTCAATGCGGATGTCGTCGTTGCCGCGATTGTATATCTTCAGTTGGCGCGTGGTGGTGCCGCAGTGGGTGAACACCGTGTCGAATGACACGGCCTCACAAGAAAATGCAACGCCCTGCAGCCCGTTCACCCACTCCTCCTTGTGGCATGAGACGCACAGCGTCAGGCAGAGCAACACCGGCAGGGCGGCTAAATATTGACAGGGCGTGAGTTTCATGGCGGCTGTCCCGGACGGGATTAAAATATCAATGAAATAACGCACATTTGCGATACTTATTTCATTTTAATTCATTTTTCGTACCTTTGCACCTCATTATGCTGCTACGTATCTATCCGGAGAGTCCCAATGCACGTGAGGTGCGGCGTGTAGCCGACCGTTTGCGCGAGGGTGCCGTCGCGGTGCTGCCCACCGACACGCTTTATGCCTTTGTCTGCAGCATGGAGTTCAAACGCTCGGTCGAGGCCATAGCCCGTCTGAAGGGGTTTAAACTCAAGCAGGCCAAGTACTCCTTGCTCTGCTCCTCGCTCAGCCAGCTGTCGGAATATGTACGTCCTTTGGACAAGGACACCTTTGCGCTGCTCAGGTCCACACTGCCGGGTCCCTATACGTTCATTCTCGAGGCCAACGGCAATGTGCCGCGTAATTACCAGAATGCCAACCGCACCATTGGAGTCCGTGTGCCGGACAACAGTGTCTTGCGTGCTGTCGTCGAGGAGTTGGGCTGCCCGTTGGTGGCCACCTCGGTGCGTCTGATCGGCGAGGATCTGGAGAAGGAATATTTGACCGATCCCGGGTTGATTCACGAATTGTTCACCCCCCGGGTAGACTTGGTGGTTGACGGCGGCATCGGCGACGACAGCCCGTCGACGGTGGTGGACTGCTCCGGCGGCACCCCTGAGGTGCTGCGCTACGGGAAAGGGGAGATAGTGTTATGAAGATTACATTTCGAAGTGACAGCGGCTTCTTCATGGGTCCATGGGGCTTTCTGGCCCGGGTGGTCGTTATGTCGTTGGCGGCGGTGCTGGCCGGCTATCTACTGCCGGGCATCTGGTTTGACAGTATGGCGACGGTCATCGTCACAGCGGTGGTGATATCGTTGCTCAACAATTTCATCCGCCCGATTCTCATCGTTGTCACCCTGCCGTTCACGCTGTTTTCCATGGGTCTATTCCTGTTGGTGGTCAACGCCGTCATTATCCTGCTGGCTGCCGCCTTGGTGCCCCGGTTCCATGTCGACGGGTTCGGCAGCGCCTTTTGGTTCAGCCTGCTGCTGACCCTTTTCAACTACCTGCTCGAACTGCCCAACAAGGTGATCCGCCACCGGCGCCGCTACCGTTCGCCGCACGAGGATGACGACACGGGCTTCACTCCTTATGAGGAGGTGGAATAGCGGCCGGGCAGACTTTACAATGCATTTTTTCCATCTTTAGCTCTATGCAACAGATTACTTCAGCTGCGGCGTTGACCGAACGGACCGCTGCCTCCAAGCGGCAGGGCTGCACCGTCGGTTTGGTGCCTACCATGGGGGCGTTGCACGAGGGCCATCTTTCGCTGGTGCGCCGTGCACTCGACGAGAATGACCTCGTGGTAGTCAGCCTCTTTGTCAACCCCATCCAGTTTAACAACCGCGAGGATCTGGAGAAGTACCCCCGCACCTTGGATGCCGACTTGAAACTCATCGCTTCGCTGCCGCAACGCGACGGTCAGCTTCTGGCCTTCACACCCAGCGTCGCCGAGATGTACCCCGAACCGACAGACGGTGTTGTCTACGACCTTGGCCCGGTAGCCGATGTGATGGAGGGTCCGCGGCGTCCTGGCCATTTCAACGGTGTGGCGATAGTGGTGCGCCGGCTTTTTGACTTGACTCAGCCTACACGCGCCTATTTCGGCGAGAAAGATTTCCAGCAGGTGGCGGTGATACGCAGTCTGCTGCGTATCACCGGTCATCCGGTGGAGCTGGTCCCGTGTCCCATTGTCCGCGCTGCCGACGGGCTGGCGTTGAGCAGCCGTAACGCCCGTCTCAGCGCCGAGGCGCGGGCCATGGCTCCAATGATTTATGACACGCTGTCTCAAGCTGTGGAAATGTCTGAATATGAGGATGTCGATACAGTGCGCCTTTGGGTGCTCGACACCCTTTCATCGGCTCATGAGGTCTTTCCACAGCCCGGAGGACTGCACTTCGAACCCGAATATTTCGAAGTGGTCGACGACACTACATTGCAGCCTATATCCCGCTGGCGTGACGCCAAAGGTTCGGTGGGCTGCATCGCAGTGTGGCTTGACGGTGTGCGGCTGATTGACATGGTACGATTCCGCTAATTTCCATCGCTTATCGTCCGACATCCTTTTTCGTGTCTTTCGTTGCGTCGAGGCTATGTATGGCTGTCACTGCTGTTGTCTGTATTTGCGGCGGTGCTCTTGATACGCATGGGCGAGCCGTCAGCCGAGCCTGCCGCGTTGACTGTGACGCTTGCCGACACGGCTGCCGCCCCGCCGGGCCAGGCGTCCGGGCATAGCCGCAGGCAATGGCGCCCTGCCGTCCGCAACAGCAGCCGTCCGCATCTAATATTAGATGGTGCGGCGCCTGACAGCGCCGCACCGCTGCAACCGCTCCGCCCTTTGCCCGGCAAGACGGTGCAGGTGGAACTCAACACGGCCGACACCCTGACGTTGCAGCTGCTGCACGGCATCGGCCCCGTGTATGCGCGGCGTATCGTGCGCTACCGCGAGCGTCTGGGCGGCTTTGTCGACATCAGTCAGTTACGGGAGGTCTACGGCATGACGGACGAGCTCTTTCTCCACCTGCTGCCGCACCTCACGCTGCAGGTGGACAGCATACGGCAGATACCGCTCAACAGCGCTGGAATCAAAGAGCTCATCAGGCATCCCTATTTGGACCCTTATCAGGCACGCGACATCGTCCGCCACCGGGAGCGAGGCCATCGCTACCGTTCGGTCGACGACCTGCGTCTTGTGGCGACGGTGGACGATACGACGGCGATGCGTCTGGCCCCTTATCTAAACTTCGAATAGAAAAGACTCCAGCGCAAGCCGGTAACCGGCCATCCCCAATCCGCAGATGACGCCGCGGCAGACGTCGCTCAACAGTGAGTGGCGGCGGTATTCCTCACGTGCGAAAATATTGCTGATATGCACCTCCACCACTGGTGTCGTGATGGCGGCGACAGCGTCGTGGAGCGCCACGCTGGTGTGGGTGTAGCCACCTGCGTTGAGGATGATTCCGTCCGCCGAAAATCCCACCGCATGCAGGCGGTTGATAAGCTCGCCTTCCACATTGCTCTGATAGTAGCCTATCTCGGCATCCGGGTGGTTCTTTCTCAACCTTGCCACCATCTCCTCCATGGTGACTTGCCCGTACACTTGCGGTTCGCGTATGCCTGTCAGATTCAAGTTGGGTCCGTTGACAATCTCTATACGTTTCATGGTATGTGTTCTGTTGCGTGTTGTCGGCATGCTGTAGATCCGATACAAATATACAAACATTTCGACGGATCGGACAGGGTTTCCCGGAAAATGTCACACATAAAAAGCAGCCACGCCGCCCTCTCAAACGGGCGGCGTGGCTGCTTTTTATGTGTGTGTGGATTGACTTTCTGTCAATCCGGCCGGGTCATCAATTAGATGATACCCTGGGCCATCATGGCGTTGGCAACGCGCATGAAACCAGCGATGTTGGCTCCCTTCACATAGTTGATGGTGCCGTCAGCCTGTTTGCCGTGGGCCACGCACATATCATAGATGTCGTTCATGATTTTGTGCAGCTTGACATCCACCTCTTCGGCCGTCCAGTTGATGTGGCCGGCGTTCTGGCAGATTTCGAGGCCGCTGGTGGCGACACCGCCGGCGTTGACAGCCTTGCCGGGGCCGAAGGGCACCTTGGCAGCCTGGATAGCGGCGATGGCGGCGGGCTGACAGCCCATGTTGGAGACCTCAGCCACATACTTCACGCCATTGGCGAGGAGCATCTTGGCGTCTTCCTCGGCGAGCTCGTTTTGGAAAGCGCAGGGCATTGCGATGTCACACTTCACGCTCCAAGCCTTCTTGCCGGCGGTGAACTTGGCCTGGCCGGGGAATTTGTCGGCCATATCCTGCACCTTGTTGCGGTTCGAGGCACGCATGACAAGCATGTAGTCAATCATCTCTTTGGTGATGCCGTTCTCGATCTCGCAGACACCATCGGGGCCGCTGATGGCAACAACTTTGGCTCCCAGCTCGGTGGCCTTGATGGCGGCGCCCCAAGCCACGTTGCCGAAGCCCGAGAGAGCGATGCGCTTGCCTTCCATCTTGTCACCTTTCTCTTTCACCATGCGCTCGACATAGTAGATGGCGCCGAAGCCCGTGGCTTCAGGACGGATGAGGCTACCGCCCCAGCCATAGCTCTTGCCGGTCAGAGCGCCGGTGCTGTGCTCGCGGGCCAGCTTTTTGTAGGCTCCATAGAGGTAGCCGATTTCGCGGCCGCCCACTCCGACGTCGCCGGCGGGGCTGTCCTGGTCGGGGCCGATATTGCGCCACAGTTCATACATAAAGGCTTGGCAGAAACGCATGATTTCGGCGTCGCTCTTTCCGACGGGGTCGAAATCCGAACCGCCCTTGCCACCGCCGAGAGGCAGGTTGGTGAGGCTGTTTTTGAAGATCTGCTCGAAGCCCAGGAATTTCAGCATCGAAACGTTGACGGCTTTGTGGAAGCGGAGGCCGCCCTTATAGGCGCCGAGGGCGGCGTTGAACTGCACGCGGTAGCCCAGGTTGGTCTGCACCTGGCCCTTGTCGTCGACCCAGGTCACACGGAAAGTGAAGATGCGGTCGGGCTCGACAATGCGCTCGACAATCTTGGCAGCCTCAAACTCAGGGTGCTTGTTGTATTCTTCCTCGATGGTTTCGAGAACCTCGCGAACGGCCTGCAAGTACTCGTTCTCGCCCGGATGTTTGGCCTCCAGGTTGGTCATAATTTCGTTTACTTTCATGATATTAAATGATTTGAGTTAGAAATGTGTTGTGTAATCACCTCACAAATTTACACAAAAAACCGAAATGAAAAAAATAATTTCCCCCTCCGTTGCGGAGGGTGCACCGACGGACTTTTGGGCGTTTAAAGGCGGGGTGGCGCTATAGGTAGCAGACAGACACGAAATCGCGTATGCGCAGCCGCACATATTCGCGTGATTCCAGATGCGCCATGTGGGCCACGTGGTCCAGAATCATAATTTCCGAGTGCTGCGGCACCATGGCCTGCGAGACAGCCACCTCCAGCGGCAGGCGGCTGTCGTTTTTGCCGTAGATGAACAGACAGGGCACATGCAGCCGTTTGAGTGTGTTGATATGGTGTGGACGCCGCATCATGCCTTGCTCGGCGGCAATCAGGCTTTGCTCGGTGGTCTCCAGGCTTTGCTCTTTCAGGTCCTTTATTTCCTGTTCAAGCTCCGACTGTTTGCTTTGGTCGAAGAGCGAGGGGATGAAGTTGAGGATGTACTCGCTGCGGTTACGGTGTATCTGTTCGCAGGCGTTCATGCGCTGCTGCCGTTTCTCTTCGTCGTCGGCAAGGGCATGCGAGTGCAGCAACCCCAGTCCGCGTAATGCGTAAGGATATTGCTCGGCAAAGGACAGCGCCACATAGCCGCCCATCGAGTGGCCCATCATGACACACTGTTCCACTCCTGCATATTCGAGCACCGCCTTCACGCAGCGGGCCATGAAATCCATGGTGTGGATATCGGAGTAGCTGGAGCTGTAGCCATGGCCGGGCAGGTCGACAGTGATGACACGCATATCGTGCATGTAACTTAGCACCAAAGATGTCCATACATCCAAATTCTGCATGAATCCGTGCAACAGCACCAAGGTGTTGGAGTTTTCACGACCTTCGTCGCGATAGTGTAACTGGCGTCCTTCGTGGTTGAGGATTCGGTGCATTTCCATGGGCGTGGTCTTTACAATTAACAGTTACAAAGGTAGCATATTTGTGCTGATACGGAACATGGCGTGGCAAAAAGAAATGCCCAGCGGATTGTTAATAATTCCTACCGGTCTGCCGGAGGCAGCAGCCGGGCCGAAAGCGGCGTGCCGCCGGCGGTTGTGGCGTTGCCGTAGGCCGACACCTGTATGCGGCGGCGTTCGACGCCCCGTTTGACGAGATAGCGCCGGACGGCTTCGCCCCGTTGCAGGCTGACGCGGTAGCTCTGGCCGGAGTCGCGGCCTTGATAGTGGCTGAGAATGTCAACGCTCTGCCCGGGGTGTTCCTGCAGATAGTGCACCAGCCGGTCCAGCGCCCCGGGCCACGTGATGTATTCGGTGTCTCCGTCGGTGTGAAAGGCGACGTCGTCCAACGGATGGACCCCGTTGTGGTCACGGCGGTGCAGGGTGTCCGTCCTGTGGCGCTTGTGTGTCACGGCGGCACTATAGCATGTTGCGGCGTTGCGACGGTCGGAGCTGAAGTATAGACGGCTCTCGTCAGGGCTGAATGTCAGGTTGCTTTCGCGGTGGGCGCTGTTAATCTCACGCCCCATGTTTTCAGGTTCAGACCAATGCCGCCAGCTGTCGTCGAGACGCTCGGTGCGGTATATGTCGCCGTAGCCCAAGCCGCCGTGCCTGTCGCTGACAAAGTAGAGGGTGGTGCCGTTGCGGCTCATCAAGGGATGCCGTTCGCAGCAGGGACTGTTGACGGCGGCGCCGAGATGAACCGGCTCGCCCCACTGTCCGTCCACACAGGGTATGTAATAGAGATCCGAGGCCAGAGCGGTGTCGCCGTGATAGAGGCTGTGCGAGGCTTGCACGTTGCAGCCGCCCGGCCTGTCGGACGCCAACAGCAGCCCGCTTTCGTCCGGCAGCATGAAAGCGTCGGTCTCGGTGTAGGCGGTGTTCACCGGTCCGGGCAACGGTGCCCCGAGGTGCCACACCCCGTTGACACAGTGCGCTGTCAGGATGTCACCGTCACGTCCAACCAGCATTTTCTCGCCGTTGCCGTAAAGGCAGAAGAGTTCTAAGTCGGCGTTGGCGTCGTGGGCGAAATGGAGCGGTGCGGCTTCAGACCAGTGTCTTTTAGCGCCTCCGGCGCCAAAAGCCCGGTAGATGCGGCCGTCGCGGTTGAAATAGAGGTGAATGCCGTCGGGATGCGGTATGAGGTGTCTGACATTATCGGCCGGTGCCGCCTCGATGGCAGGCTCCATGCCTCCAGGTGTTTCCACGATGTGTTTCAACTGCCGGTATTCCGCCTGACCGTCGCTTTCAAACGACAGAGCATAAGTCTGCAATGTCTGCAGCGCCGCCTTCCAACGCTTGCCATCGAGGGCAGGCTGCATCATGCGTTGCAGTGCCACCAAAGCAATTCGTTTGCCTGTATTCATGCGCAGAAACGATGCGTATTCCGCTTCATAGGCGCTGCTGTAAGGCCGCATCAGGTCAAAGGCATCAATCCGTACACCCTGTGCGCGGTCGTTGCGCAACACCTCTTGGTACGGGTAGTCAGGATGTCGGCGTGCAAAGTCTGCAACGGGGCCCCGGTTGCCTTCGTCGGCATGCCACCCATAATAGACTTGGTAGAGACGGTTGTATTCGGCGTCAAGCGGGAAATGGGCCAGGTAGAGTTCGGCCGCCTCGGTGTCGTGCTCCTGCTCGATGCGGCGTCGCAGCTGTTGCAGCGCCTGTTCGGCGAGGGGGTTGTCACCGTGGCTGAGGATGAAGTCGACATAGTCTTGGGCACGATGCATTAAATAGAAATCCTCGGTGATGATAGTGTCCATCAATTCGAGGACAGCCAGATAGTCGTCTGATGACGGATAGCGTGACAGGTAGTCGCGGCAGGCCTGCTCCGTGTGGCGGTTGCAGACGTCCAGATAGGCGATGCGCCCTTTGCGTTTCATAGCCGCCCGTTGCACGATGGCGCTCTTGGGATAGCGTGCGGCGATGGCGTCCACCTCGGCTTCGGTGGCAGCTTGTTGCATCAGCAGGGCGGCCTGTCGGCCGACAATGGTCTCGGCGGTGTCTGCCTCGGCGGTGCCGCCATAGTTGCTAAAAAAGGTGTAGTAGGCATCCGCACTTTCATATTGTGTGGCGTTCCGGTAGGCGGCGTCGACTTTCAGTTGGTTCAGTTGCTGCATGATGGCGGGGTCGCGGTTAAAACTTTCGGCGTAACGCTCTATCTCGGCCGGTGTCAGCGGCGGCATGGTCTGCAGGTAGGCCAGTGCGCCGGCGGCTATGTTGTGGCGACGCTGCCGTATGCCGCTGATATTCACGCCTTGTTTCACTATCCTGTTGGCTTCGCGGAAGCGGTCGCCGTCCTGCAGCAGGGCGGTGAAATACACGTCGGCTTTAGAAATGTAATCCATAGCCAGCGCCCTGTTGTGCATGGGGTTCAGGCTGTCGGCGTAAAAGTCCGACAGGGCAACCAGCGCCGATACATCGTCAGGGTTCTGCACATAGGTGCGATAGAGGCTCACATAGCGTGCTTTGTATTGCGCTGACAGGCTGTCGGACCCCCCTGCAAGGCAGTGCGGCGCTATCAGTGTCAACACGGCAGCGCTGAACCATAGCGATATGGCGTGTCGAATACTCATTTCTTGATGTCTACGGTCTGCAGGATGTCGTTAAACATCTTGTCAAAGCGGGCGTAAGTGTCGCCGGTGGTCTCCATACGTATCTCGATGCCGTTTTCCTTGTCCTTGAGGTAAATCATCCGGAACTGATACTCCTTGCTGTCGTCGTTGCTGCGGTAGGCGCCCACGTAACCGATGCCGCCGACGGGCAGACCGTCCGTATATTCATTCATCGACTGGAACGGCTGTTTCAGAAACCGGTCGTAAGCCAGATCATAGGCACTGCCACGATAGTTGCGTTGCACATAAATGCGCAGAAAGGGCAGGATGGTGTCGCCCGAGGCGTCAATCACCACGCTGTCGGTGTAAATATATAGATAGACAGTGATGTTTTTGTCCAAATTCAATGTCTTGAGGTAATTCCATTCGCCTGCGGGCAGGTCGACGGTGACACGGGTGGACGGGATGCGTATCTGCTGGGCGGCAACGCGCATTGTCAAAGCTATCAACAGCAACAAAATCAGTGTTCTATTGTTTCGCATAAGAATGATATCAATTTGTGGGTTAACGTTGTTGTGTTATATTCTTGCGCAATCAGGCGGTAGGCATTCTGCCCGATGCTGCGGCAGAATGCGTCGTCATCTATACAGTGCCGTATATGCCGGACAAAATCCTCGGCCGTGTCGGCGATGAGCAGATGCTCGCCGTCGCGGGCGTCGATACCTTGCGCTCCCGTCCGGGTGGTGACCACCGTCTTGCCGGCCGACATGGCCTCGATAATTTTCACCCGGATTCCGCTGCCGGACAGCAACGGCACAACGTTAATCTGCTTTGATGCAATGAAGTGCATGGCGTCGGCTACCTCACCTACCACGCTGACGCCCTCAATATGAGCCTCCAATAGCCTGCGCGGCATCTTGCGCCCCGCCAGGTAGAGACGGGCTTGCGGCACCTCGCGGTGCAATAGCGGCCACACTTGCTGCAGAAACCAATCCACACCTTCCTGGTTGGGCATCCAGTCCATCGAACCTAAATGAAACAGCGACGCCGGTTCCACATCAACATAATCCATCGGTTCAGGGGTGACGCCGAACGGGATGCTCGTCAGCGGCTTGCGAAACCCTGCCTGCCTCAGCATGCCGGCGTCGACAGAGCTGATACACACCACCGCATCGTAGTCCTTCACATGCTCCAACTCATACTGCCGCAATGTCATCGCCAGATGCTTCAGATAGCCGCGTTTCAGCGGTATGCGGCACCCTCGGGCCATCTGGGCCCAGATGCGGTGCTCTATATTGTGGGCGCGCAACACTACCGGGGCTTGGCAATGCTGTCGTATCAGCGGCACATAGGGTGTCAAGAACAGCCCCTCTACCAACACCGCGTCAAACGCTGCAGCCTGCAGCACCGCTGCCAGTCTGTCGGCAAAAGCATCGCTGCGGTATCGGCGCACGTGGTACGACTCACCGCTCAGCAGGGCATAGGCGGCGGGGATGAGGTGCGGGTTCAAATCCACGTAGACCGCCTCAAAGCCGGTCTGTCGGCAATAGTCCTCTGTCATCTGCCCGCTACGTACAGGATGCTTGTCGCTGCACACCGACAGCACCTTCACACGGTGTCCGGTCTCCAGCAGACCCTGCGTGATGCTGTGCATGGCCAGCGTTCCTCCGTCGACAGGAGGGTAGGGGGGCTTGGGACAGAGTTGCAGTATATTCATTCCATGTAATCTCAATAAAAAAGCCCTTCGGGGTGCTATGCCGCTATTCTTGCGGTATCGGTTTGAACCCACGTCCCATAATCTCGGCACTTTCCATGATGTTCACAAACGCATTGGGGTCCAGTTGGTGCAGGTCGCTCTTCAGCTTGATAAGGTCAGTGCGTGTCAGCGTCACATAAATCACCTTGCGCTCGTTGCCTTGGTAAAGCCCTTCACCTGTCAGGCAGGTGCCGCCGCGGTGCAGCTCGTTCAAAATATAGTTGCGCACCTCCTCCGTTTTGTCCGTCACCACAAACGCCGTCTTGTAATTGCTGCGGCCCTCCACAATGAGGTCAATCACCTTGCTTTCAATAAAGATAAGCAGTATCGAATAGATAGGCAGCCGGATATCGCCAAAGGCAATCAGCGTCGTCAGCGTGATGCAGCTGTCCACAATCAGCACCAGCGTTCCCAGCGAAACCTTGGTGTACTTATGCAAAATCATAGAGATGATATCACTGCCGCCCGATGTGGCGCCCGATTTGAAAATCAGTCCGATAGCGGCGCCATAGATAAGCCCTGCCACCACCGTGTTCAGAAAATAGTCGGGAATAAACCAGCCGCCGCTATGCGGTATCTTCACCATCGACAGCCCTTCGATAGGTGCATCGGCTATCTTGCCGTCAAAAATCAGCGGGTTATACCCCCACACACTCTCCAATACAAACGTAAAAGCAAAGATAAGCAGTGTCGACACAACCGTCTTGACGCCGAATCTTGGTCCCAGAATCCAGGTGCCCACAATCAGCAGCGGTATGTCCATACAAATAGCATAGAGCGAGATCTTCCATGGCCACACCGTGTTCAGCACATTGCTCAGACCATACGTGCCGCCGGGCGCCATCAGATAGGGGTTCACAAACATCACATCGCCGATGGCGAACAGGGCGCTGCCTACAGTGAGCATCAGGTAAGCATAAAATTCCTGCTTCAACTTAGTCTTGTTCATAGTTATATGAGGAGTTGATAAAAAAATGCGAAACGTATGTCCGTAAAGGCTGTCGCAAAGACAGTTAAAATAATTTGCAAATGTACAACTTATTTTTCATATCTTTGCATCCGCAAACAAGCCTTGCGACAGTAGCTCAGTTGGCAGAGCGGCGGCTTCCCAAGCCGCAGGTCGCGGGTTCGAACCCCGTCTGTCGCTCCATTGTATGCCCGCCAGCCCCACCCCTTCAATACGAGGGTGGGGCTTTCTATAGGGCATCACCATGGCCTGCCGTCAGATACCCTTTTGCCCATTGGGATGTTTTTCGTAATTTTGATTTCCCTGCACAAGATAAAGGATGCCACATCATTACTTGATAAATTGATTCATGACTGACACCATGACACCGGAGCAGCGCCACCGCTGTATGTCGCGCATCGGCAGCAAGGGCACCAAGCCTGAGTTGGCGGTGCGGCGGTGGCTGTGGGGGCATGGGTATCGGTACCGTTTGAATGTCAAGTCGGTGCCGGGTCGGCCGGACATCGTGATGCGGCCTTACCGCACAGCCATCTTTGTCAACGGCTGTTTCTGGCACGGTCATGAGGGGTGCAAAGCTTTCAAGACCCCACAAAGCAACACTGCCTTCTGGGAGGCCAAAATAGCCCGCAACCGCCTGCGTGACAGGCAGAATTACGATATCTTGCATCGGAACGGCTGGAATGTGGTTGTGGTATGGGAATGTCAGTTGACGACCAAACGGCTGGAACAGACCATGCGCAGGGTGGAGTTAGTGCTGAATCAGAATATGCTGTCACGTTATACGAAACAAAAACCGCAAGCTTATGCTGTCTCCGGATCCACCGCCCCGGTGGCGGCGGAGGGCGGACAGTTCTGAACGATGGAGGGGCCGTTTGTATGAGAAAACAAATCAATGTCGTTGCTGCCATTATCCACGATGGGGAGGGACGTGTTTTCGCCACACAGCGTGGCTATGGGGAATGGAAGGACTACTGGGAGTTTCCCGGGGGCAAGATTGAGCCCGGTGAATGTGCCGAGGAGGCGCTGAGGCGTGAGATTTGGGAGGAGTTGGAGACACGTATCGTCATCGAACGTTTGGAAGCCACGGTGGAATACGACTACCCGAAGTTCCACCTCACCATGCGCTGCTACCTCTGCCGCATTGAAAGCGGCAGCCTGACGTTGAAAGAGCACGAGGCTGCACGTTGGCTCTCTATGCGGGAGCTGGAGAGCGTGGGGTGGCTGCCGGCGGATTGGGGATTGGTGAAAACATTAAAAGACACCATGAATAAAGAAGAAAGATACCGCTTGCTCACCAAACAAATCCGTGCACTGACGGATGGCGAGACAGATGCTGTGGCTGTGATGGCCAACGTCTGCGCCGCCATCCATGGCGCAATGGGTTTTTTTTGGACCGGTTTCTACCGGGTGAAGGAGGGGGCACTGTTGCTGGGCCCGTTCCAGGGGCCTGTGGCCTGTACGCACATCGGCTTCGGTTGTGGCGTGTGCGGTACGGCATGGGAGCGGCGTGAGACGATGGTGGTTCCCGACGTCGAGCAGTTTCCCGGCCACATCGCCTGCAGCAGCCAGTCGCGTTCGGAGATTGTCGTCCCGGTCTTTTCCCGAGAGGGCGAGGTGGTGGCTGTACTCGACATAGACAGCAAAGAACGCTCCACGTTCGACGACATTGACCGCCGCTATCTGGAAGAGATATGCCGTATGGTGAAGTTATGAGCCAGCCCTCGGTCTGAGCCGGGAGACTGATGCCATTCACATTCGTGGCCGTGGGGCACCTCTATGTGCGGTAGGTGGGATCAGAGCTTGTCTATGTCGACGGTTAGTCCGACGGCATAGGTGCGTCCGGGTGTGGCGGGTGAGTTGCTGTAGTAATAGTCGGGGGTGTAGTCGAACAGGTTGTCGACAGTGGCGGTAAGGGTGACGCCACGTTTGAATTCTTGACTTATGTTGAAACGCCACAGCATGTAGCCGGGATAGGTGCGCCGGGCAGTCTGCGACAGGTCGGTGTAAGAGGTGTATTCGTCGCAGGTGACGGCGCTCATCGCCCGACCGCCCAGCGCCACTGTGCAGGTGCCGGCGCTCCATCTCCGCCGGTAGTCGAGGCGCAGCGTGGCAGCGTGGGGGCGGGTGGAAGAGGTCTGCATGCCCCCTGCGGTGACACGTTCCCGGGTGTAGGTGTATGAAAGGCGCATCCCCACCCCGTTGTCCCACCGCGCCGAGGCGGCGAGGTCGACGCCTGCCAGGCCGACAGGTTCCATATTGGCATAGCGCATACCGTTCAGCGCAGTGTTCCAATAGGTGGTGATGTGGTTGCGGATATGATTGTAGAATCCCATGGCGGTGACATTGTAGTGGCTGTGGCTGTATTCGGCCGACAGGTTGAAGTTGTCGCTCTTCTCCGGCAACAGGTCGGGATTGCCGTAAATCATGAAGATATTCGCCATGTCGAACACCATGTACATCTCCTTCAATGTCGGCGCCCGGAATCCGCCGGCATAGGTGGCGCGGAGCGTGACACGGGGCAGCTTGTACATCGCGCTCACTTTGGGCGACAGGTGGCTGGCCGCCGAAAGTGAATAATAGTCGTAGCGGACGGCCGACACAATGTTGACCCGGTCGTCCGGCGTCCAGTCCCATTGTACAAAGGCGTCGGCGGTATATTGGCGGTGGGCGCCGTCACCGCCGAACTGGTAGCTCATCAGATAGTCGCGCATCACGTCGCCTCCCGCGGTGACCGTGTGGGATGGGTTGAACGTGTGGTTGTATAGTGCGCGTGTGGTGTGCTGCACATTGCTATAGGTGCGCACATCGTATCCGCCCGTCAGCAGATAGTTACTCTTGTCATATTGGTCAAACGTGTAGCCCACGGTCAGCGCCGAACGGCCGGAGACAGCGTAGTCGCCTTTCAGGCCGCCGCTGAAGTCGCGGTAGCGGTCGTGCACAGTCGCCTGTGACTCGCGTTCGCGGAAGAAGAAGCCTGCCCGGGCGCTCAGTTTCATCTTGTCTGTCGGTGTGACGGTGATGCGCTCCTTGATGTGCCAGGTGTGGTTGCCATACAGGGTGCCGAAGTCGCCGTCGGCAGCCATGCGGATGGGGTCACACGCAGTGTGTTGGGCGTGGGTCTCGCTGCTGAAACGCTTGCGGCTGAATCCCAGCGAGGCGCCGTAACGCTGATTGCGGTACGAGCCATAGTGTCCGTTCAGTCGCAGGCTCCAGGGCTCACCGGCGTTGCGGCTGACAAGGTTGACCACACCGCCCACGGCGTTGGATCCGTAAAGTGCCGATGCGGAGCCTTTGACAATTTCAATATGCTCCACATTGTCCAGATTGAGCCGTGCGTAGTCAATATTGTCCAGTGTCTCGCCGGCCAGCCGTTCCCCGTCGACCAAGAAGAGTATGCCGTTGCCGCCGAACCCCTGCATATTGAGCGAGAGTTGCTGGTTCATCGCGTAGGTGAACTCAATGCCGGGCAGTTCGGCTTGGAGTAGTTCGGGCAGATGGCCGATATCGAGGCTCTCGAAGTCGTGGTGGCTGATGATGCGTGTCACCACGGGGACATCCTTCAGCAGCTTCGGCGTGCGGGTGGCCGTGACGACCAGTGCTTCGAGCTGCCGGCATGCATTGTGCGCCGTATCCTGCCCCCGGGCTGCCACGCTCGGAAAAAGACCAAGGATAACCAAGGGGAGAACAATCAGTCTGAGATTCAAAACAATTTCTGGTTTTTACGTCGGGCTACCCGTTAAAGCGGATAACGGTATTGGATGGTTATATACCCCTTGGCGGCCTTTTCGTTCACATAGTCGGAGAAGAACAGGGCAGCCAGTGTGCCGTCCTCCATTTGCACGATATACACCTTGCGCGACAGGGTGTAGACGGGCGGCATGGTGGAAGTGTTCACATCCAGCCATCGCGACAGCACGGGGTTGACGTGTGCCGGACTGTAGCCCAGATAGCCGTCCATCATGGTCGACATGTCGACCACCACCTGGCTGTCCACGTCGGCGGTGAACGCCAGCCTGTCGCGGTCCATGGCGGCTGCGGCCGACAAGTCGGCAACAGGGGTCTCGGCGGCTGCGCCGTCGCGGGTCCTCACATCGTAACGGTGTATGGCGATATCCCAGTGTTCCGGATCCGGTTCGGCGGCGGTGATGTTGACCGTGTCCATGGTCTTGCGATGGAAGTCGAGCAGCACCCAACGGTCGTAGCCAGTGGCGTCGATATAAATAGTGCCGCTGCCGTCAGCCCGGCTCTCCACAAATCCGTACTGCGGGATGTCGGTGCCGCCAAAATCGTCGTACAGGCCGTCGTAAATGCCGTTGCATCCTGCCAGCAGAACGCACGGGGCGCACAGCAATAGTCTGTGGAAAGCAACGATGATGTCTGACACCGGCGTTGGGTGCATGGCTTTGAACAGGGTGGAACCCACTATTCGGCGTTTTTGGTTCCCTCGAACGAGCATTCAATGCTCATCGGCATGGCTCCGGGTGTGACGGAATAGGTCATCGACAAGGTGCCTCCGTCCGTCGTGCCCGTCAGTTCGCCGCCGACATAATTGACATTGTTTACGGTCAGGTCAAACCCGTCTTTCGCCAAACGGTAGCTGCCCGCATCCGACGTGCTTATACTGACTCCGCTGACCGCGAGCGCAGGTATCGGCGAGTGGCCGAAACTAATCTCGGGCAGCGTCACCGTCACCGTGTTGGCGCTTTCGGCGGTGATGACAATCTGCACATCGTTGCTCCCCATCTCTTGCCCTTGGACAGACATGGCCAGTGTGCCGTCATAGGTGCCGGCGACGGCCAGTGCCGTGTTTTGTGCGGCGACGGTGTTTTCGTCGTCATCCTTAGTGCATCCCGTTGTGGCCAAGGCAAGAGCTGCAACTGCAGCCATCAGAAATAGTTTTGTAACTTTCATGGTCGATTGGTGATTTATTTTCGGGATGCAAAGGTACGCCATTGTCCCCACCCGGACAATAGCCAAAAATAGTGAACCCTATACGCCGTTTGGCGCCAGGCGCTCTGTCTCACCTTCAACAGCGGGCTGCAGGGATGGCATTGTCGCTGTTCACGACTGTCGAAGCTGCATGGGGGTGACGCCGAAATGCTCTTTCACATAGCGGCCGAAAAAAGAAGTGTTCGGAAATCCGATGCGGTCGCTGATTTCCTTGATAGGCAGGTCGGTGTGCCGAAGGTGATAACGGATGTCCTCCAGTACATAATCGCGAATCCACTCATGTGCTGTCTTGTCCGACTGTTTCTTGCAGACTGCCGTCAGATATTTGGGTGAGATGCAGAGGCCTGCGGCGAACGATTCAACACTGCGGAACTTTTGTCGGCTATTGTTAAGTTGGTTCAGAAAGCGCTGGAACAATATGCTTCCGCGCGTGGTGTCCGGATGCCCGCCATGAATCGTTGCGTCGCCTTGCCGGCTTTCGTCGCGGAGCGAAAGAAAATTGGCCGTGAGTCCGAGCAGCCCGGCTTGCAGGATCGAATGGATGATGTCATTCCGGTAGGGTGTCTCGTTCGGGGTCTCAACACACAGGCGCAGAATATTGTAAAAGTGGGAAAAGAATCCGGCGTAGGCGTCCTGGTATGGGAAAGTGTACACCTTATAAATATACATAAGATCATTCCACACCTTGATTTTATCACGCAGAAAGCTGTAGAGAATGCGATTGGTGAGCAGCATCATTTTAAACTCAAAGTCTGTACTGAAGAGCATGTCGCTGAAAGTGGTGTTCGGCGGGCAGACCAACAGTTGGCGTGCTTCGAGATGCGTCTCCTTTCCGTTGATGTTCATCCGGGCTTTCCCGCTACTGACCAGTGCAATCAGATTCATCTCCATCTTCGCCGAGTCATGTTCGGCGAATTTCTTGATATTGTCAATGATAATGATATCGTCGTCATAGTAGTCCGCGCTAATCTGTATGGATCGTGCTGCATGGATGCCTGAGGTGTTCATTTTTGGATTTTTTTGATGCAAAAATATGCGCATAAAAGTAAATAAAAACGTCTTTTTTCGTCTTTTTTATGTCTATAAACAGAACAGAATGAAATTAAGATTGGAAAAGAAGTAAAATCGGACACATCTTTTTTGCGCTCCGTTTTTATTTTTGCATACCTCAAAAACAACGCATCATGACAAGCCGTTCCTTCGAGTATCTGTCCGCCGCTGTACCTCACTTCTGCCGCTTGTTTTCCCGGGCAGTCATCGCGCTGACACTGTTCTCCTCGTGTGAAGATGCTTTTGACATTCATCCCTACGATGTCGACTACAGCGGTCCGCTGCATCTCAATGCGGCCCAGATAACACGCATCGAGCAGTCATGTGCCGACAAAGACACTATCCGTGTGGCGGTGATCAGCGACACGCACGACTGGTATACCGAAATGGAACGTGAGATCGACGACATCAACCGGCGCGACGATATCGATTTTGTCATGCATCTGGGTGACTTGACCAACACGGGCATGATAAAAGAATACGAATGGGCCCGGAAACGGCTGCTGCGCTTGCAGAAGCCGTTTGTAACCATTATCGGCAACCACGACCATCTGGGCACCGGTGACGAAGCTTACGATGCAATTTTCGGCGAACGGGATTTCTCTTTCATCGCCGGTCGGATCAAGTTCTTGTGTCTTAACACCAATGCCGGTGAATATGATTATATGGCCGATGTGCCCGATTTTTCCTTCATACAGCGTGAGGCTGTGCGGGACAGCAGTCGTTTCGACCGCACGTTTGTAGCCATGCACATCCCGCCGTTTTGCGATCAGTTCAACAATAACGTCAGCTTGGCTTTCCGGGTTTGGCTCGATTTATTGCCCGGTCTCTATTGCTGCGCATTCGGCCATAATCACCGCACCTATGCCGACACCCTCTACCACGACGGGCTCGTGTTCTACGGGGTGGGCAGCGCCGAAAAACGCCAATATCGGATTTTTACCTTCACTCCTGACAAATATGCAGTGGAAGTTGTCGATTTTTAGCCTGCTCTTGTTCCTGTCCGGAATCAAGGCTTGCGCACAGCAGGGATCCGACGCTGTGGCCGGGCCCGACACCCTGTGGCAGAGGAAGTCCTCCCTCGAGCGCGTTGAACGGATGCGAAGCCGTTGGAACAGGATCTTCCCCTCGCAGCTTGTTGTTCAGAATGCCGGCAACATGGGAGTGGTCTCGGCAGGTGTCGGTTGGAGCTATGGGTGTCGGCGACAGTGGGAAACGGCGTTGCTTGCGGGCTTTATCCCCCGGCACCAGTCCGACTGTGCCAAGATGACCATGACACTCAAGCAAAATTATATGCCGTGGCGTATCGCATTGGGCGACAGATGGCACTTCGAGCCGCTACGTTTCGGACTGTATGTCAACACCGTTTTCGGTGAACAGTTTTGGGGCGAGCAGCCGCACCGCTATCCGGCCAACTACTACGGATTCTCCACCCGCTACCGGCTTAACGTCTGCTTGGGTTCACAGCTTCACTTCTTAATCCCGTCGGGTCGCAACAGGTCGGCCTTTGAGCGTGTCGGGCTGTTCTACGAAGTCAGCACCTGCGATTTGTATTTCCGTTCCAAAGTGCTTGGAGGTAACTTATCGTGGAGTGATATACTGGGGCTGTCTCTTGGAATAGCGCTACAGCTCTGATTTTGCCGTCCGGTTTCAATGCAGGTGTACGTGGCCTTCCCTATCCGGGTGCCATCCGGCAGCCGCGTACTTCAGCGCTTCCCTGCGGCAAGGGCTTGACGCACATCCGCCTCGATGTCGCTCATCCGGGCGGTGGGCTCGTAGCGCTGCAGCACCTGGCCGTCACGGCTAATCAGGAATTTGGTGAAATTCCATTTGATAGAAGGGTCCTTGTCATAGTCGGGATTCTGCTTGCGCATCATTTCGTCCAGCAGTTTGCCCAAGCGGTCCTCGGTGTCGAATCCGGCGAATCCGCGCTGCTGTTTCAAGAATGTGTAGAGAGGTGCCTCGTCCTTGCCGTTCACCTCAATCTTGTCGAACTGTGGGAAACGGATATCGTAGTTGGCGGTGCAGAACTGATGGATCTCGGCAATACTGCCGGGTGCCTGCTCGCCAAACTGGTTGCACGGAAAGTCAAGAATCTCAAATCCTTCGTCGCGGTGCTGTTCATAGAGGCTCTCCAGTTCGCTGTACTGCGGCGTAAATCCGCACCGTGTCGCCGTGTTCACGATAAGCAGCACCTGGCCTTTATAGCGGCTCAGCGACACCTCCTTCCCCATGTCGTCTTTCACGGTGAAGTCATACACGCTTTGGGCAGTCATGGTCAGCCCGCATAGCAGTGTGCCTAAGCAGAAAAACAAAATCTTTTTCATAATCAAGTTGTTAATATATATATATATGATTTATTTTACAATGCGACAGTAGTGCTCTTTCCGAGGTCTGGGCGCTGCCGGTGGCTGGGTGGCATAGCCGAGCGCGATGCTGCCGATACCGATCAGTCCGTCGGGCAGTCCGAGGCGGCGCATCAGTGCACGCCCCTCGTCGGTGTCGAACATCTCGCGTTCGCGGTTGATCCAGCATGAAGCCAGGCCGATGGCGTGAGCGGCATTCATCATATTTCCTAATACGAGGGCGCCGTCGCAGACAGGGTTGAAGCCGTGCTCCGGTTTCGGCGCAAACACCAGCACAATGGTGGGCGCGCCGTAATAGGGGTCGGTGTCGACGCCCATCACCGCCGCGTTCATGCGCACCAGTTGTGCCACCATCTCGGGCTGCTGCACCGCCACAATCCAAGGGTCCTGGCGCCCCATGGCGGTGGGGGCGTAACTGCCGGCCTCGAGCACAGCCTGCAACTCCTCGTCGCGGATCTGCTCGGGGCGGTAGGCCCGCACACTGCGCCGTTCGCGCAAAATGCGCAGCGTCTCGTTGTCCTGAATCTCTTTCATGATGAAATTTATTATGTTGTTATGAAATGATGATGCGATGTGCGACGGGAGTCCGCATTGCTTCACTTACGGCGGCGGAAGACAATCCAGTTCGTGCAAAACCGGCTGTAGTAAGCCTCGGGGTTGAGTTCCACAATGTTCTCTTCGTCACGGTACCAGGCGTAGTTCCAGCCGCTGCCCATATCCAGGTAAAGCGCCTCGCTCACGCCGAAGGCGTGCAACATGCGCTTGAATCCGGCAAAAGCCACCACCGTGTCGCTCTCGATGATGCAAAGCCTTCCTTTGTGGCTGCAGAGCGCACGGTACTGGTGCATCTCGCCGTCTTTGCGCACCGTGGGCATTATCCGGCCCTGGTGGACGATGATTTCCTGCATAAAGCCCATGCCTTTGTGTGCAGCTGCCGTGTCGAATACACGGCAGCGCCGGCCGTAATCGGGGAGCCGGGTCACCTGCTGTGTCGCCGTATCGTAGGTGGAGAGCTGTAGAAATCTGTACTGTCCGTCGTACCACACAAACGCTCCCGTCTTCCGCTCGAAAGGCGTACCCTCATGGCGGCGGCCCCGCGAGACATGCACCCCGTGTATGTTCGCGTGGCTGAATTTTCTGCGCAGCGGTTTGACTCGTGTGTAGGCCGCCTCGGCCATCACCAGCACCGAACGGTCGGAGCGCGAGGGGCGCGAGCCGCACACCAGCTCCACCGATCCATAGTGCGGATAAAGCACAATCAGCCCCATCGTGTCAATCCGCTCCACGGCAGCAGCCGGTTGAGGCAGTGCGTTCACGGAGAGCAATACGAAGCCGAAGAAAGAGCAAGTCAATCTAAATATTCCACGCATTTTCATTTATTTCATTGTCCCGGCAGTCGCGGTCGAGGCTGTGGTAGGCAGCGGTTCAGTCCTCCATCGCGAACACGACGTTGACGACGGAGGTGACACCCTGTTCGCCCAGCGGCAGGCCGCCATAGCTGGAGAAGTCGGCCGACTCTTCGGCGGCCATGTTTACCATAGCCATCTTGCGCGTGTTGGTGAACGCTGCATCCTGGCTGGAATATTCCGATATGGTGATCGCTTTGCCGATGGTGCGGCCGGCCAACTCGGCATACTGCGCAGCCTTCTCGTAGGCTTTGCCATAGGCCAGCACACGGCTCTGTCGGTAGAGCCCGGCTTTGTTCTCGATATCGAACTGGATATTCTGCACCTCCACCTTGTCGATAGCGGCGATACGGTCCAGGATCTCGGCGAGTCGTTCGGGATTCTTGTCAAGACGGTCGATCTTTACAACCAGCGACTGCCCGGCACGCTGTCCCAACCGTTTCCGCTTGCCGTTGACATACTCATACGCCACCTCGTAGCTGAACGCAGTGGTGCGTATGTCCTTGGCGTTGATCATCTGTTCGTCAAGTATCTCCTGTACCTGACGCATGGTCTTCGCCACCACTTTCTTCGCCTCCTGCGTGGTGGCGGCAATATGGGCGAAATGGATGCAGATCTGTGCCATGTCTGGCTGAGCCGTCACCGTCCCTGTTCCCGAAACGGTGATGGTGTTGGAGTCCTGTGCATGACCCATTGGTGACACGGCCAGAAGGCTCATAAAGAAGAAAAGGAAAGCGTGTTTCATGGTGAAAAACATGTAATTTAATTCGTACTTCACACTACTGCCCCCAGCTCTCGCGGTCCAGACTTCTATAGTTGATGGCCTCACTGAGATGCACGGTGGTGATAAGTGCGCTGTTGTCGAGGTCGGCAATGGTGCGGGCGACACGCAGTATGCGGTCGTAGGCACGGGCGCTGAGACCCAGACGGTTCATGGCCATCTCCATGATGTTTCGGCATTCGTCGCTGAGGACGCAGTGCTGACGTGTGAGCTTGCTGCCCATCTGTGCGTTGCAATGGACGCCTGCGGTGTTCTTGAAACGCTCTGTCTGTATGGCACGGGCGGCCACGACACGTTCGCGGATGGTGGCGCTGCTCTCGGCGCGTTCATCACGGTTCAGCTGACTCACAAGCACAGGTGTCACCTCCACATGCAGGTCGATGCGGTCCATCAGCGGGCCGCTCACCTTGTTCAGGTAGCGGCGCACGGCACCCGCGGGGCAGGTGCATTCGATGTCGGGGTGGTTATAATAACCGCAGGGGCACGGGTTCATGGCGGCGATGAGCATAAATCCGGCCGGATATTCATTGGTGTTGCGGGCGCGACTGATGGTCACGTGCCGTTCCTCCATGGGCTGACGCAATACCTCCAGAGCTGAACGTTTGAACTCCGGCAGCTCGTCGAGGAAGAGCACACCGTTGTGAGCCAGACTGATTTCGCCGGGCTGCGGGTTGCTGCCGCCGCCCACCAAGGCCACGTCCGACACAGTGTGGTGCGGTGCGCGGAACGGCCGCACCGAAATCAGGGCGTCGGTCTTGCGCATCTGTCCCGCCACACTGTGAATCTGTGTGGTCTCCAACGACTCCTCCAGTGTCAGCGGCGGCAGAATGGAGGGCATACGTTTGGCCAGCATCGTCTTGCCAGAGCCCGGCGGACCGATCAAGATGACATTGTGGCCGCCTGCGGCGGCAATCTCGAGTGCACGCTTCACGCTTTCCTGCCCTTTGACATCGGCAAAATCATATTCATACTGGTTCAGCTGGTTGGCAAATTCGGCGCGGGTGTCATACTGTGTCATCTCAATTGTGCCCTCATCGTCCAGAAAGTCAATCACCTCTTTGATGTTTCGCGCTCCATAGACCTCAAGGTTGTTGACGATGGCCGCTTCGCGGGCGTTGTCAGCCGGCAGGATAATGCCTTTGAAATGCTGGCGGCGTGCTTCGATGGCGATAGGCAGCACACCGCGGATGGGACGCAGGCTGCCGTCAAGCGACAGCTCTCCCATAATGACATAGTCGGCCAGATGGTCGGTGCGTATGTTTCCGGCGGCCGCCAGGATGCCTACCGCGATGCTGAGGTCATAGGCGGAACCCTCCTTCTTCACGTCGGCGGGTGCCAGGTTGACAATGACCTTTTTGCCCGGGATGTGGTAGCCGTACTGGCCGATGGCCGAGGCGATGCGTTGCTGGCTTTCGCGCACAGCGTTGTCGGGCAGCCCCACCACCATGTAGTTGACTCCTTTGTCAATATTCACCTCCACGGTGACAGTCATGGCATTGATGCCACATATCGCGCTTCCGTAGGTCTTGACTAACATAATGTCCTTATTGTTTTTATCAGACGTCTTCTCGCCTCAATAGACGAGCAAGCCCGTCTGTATTCGGCTTATCGAAAACTGTCATTAAGGTTCTCTGTTACGAGCTCGTAGACCTCTTTATATAAAACCCTGTTTTTTAGATAATAGATGGAGGTCGTCTCCAGAATTTCAGGTGTGACATGGTGCTGGGCCAGCAGTGTGTCGTAGGTGCCTGCCATGTCGGCTCCAAGCTTTTTGTACTGATAGTCGCTTTCGACCGCGAAATAGCCTTCAGCCAGATACAGATCAGTAAGCAGGTCGGCGTATTCCGAAACAGAGAGCACACCTTGGGGTAACTGTTCGTTATGGTGACATCCGGCCACTGCCATGAGCAATAACAGGATGCCACCGATCAAACTTTTCCTTTTCATAGTGCAAATATGAGAAAATCCAGTGGATTTTCGAACCGAAATTCCAAAAAGTTCCCCACTTTTTGGATAAAATTTCGGCATGGGAGACCTCCAGTGGATTTTCGAACCGAAA
>LPNH01000013.1:0-58522 GCA_001543385.1 Candidatus Hemicellulosilyticus sp. P3 | reverse complement strand
TCCCCACTTTTTGGATAAAATTTCGGCATGGGAGACCTCCAGTGGATTTTCGAACCGAAATTCCAAAAAGTTCCCCACTTTTTGGATAAAATTTGAGGTCAAGTGGCATAAGCTACCAATTCGATTGGTTTATGGCAGTTATCCCGATGTGGTGTGCAGCCCCGGCAGTGAGCGCGAAGTGTTGAACAACCTCACCGACAGCTACCTTTATAAAGACATCCTGATTTGGGAACGCATCAAGCGTCCCGACAAGATAGTCCGCCTCTTGCAAGCGTTGGCCTATCAGGTGGGCAGCGAGGTTTCGACCAACGAGTTGAGCCGTATGGTAGAACTGGACCGCGCGACGGTGGAGAAATACATCAACCTATTGGAACAGGCGCAGGTGGTTTTTCGTCTTGGTGTATTTAGCCGCAAACTGCGAACTGAAATCAAATCCAGCCGCAAGATTTACTTCTATGATAACGGCATTCGAAACGCACTCATCGGTAATCTCTCGCCTGTGGATGTACGGCCCGATATTGGTGCGTTTTATCGGCCTATCCTGATGTGGAAGTTCAGACCATTACGCAGGAGAATTACATGGATTTTCTGTAAGGGTTCCTGAATTGAAAACGTTCCGATTTCATCAGGCGTTTTCTCGCCTCAACAGACGAGCAAGCTCGTCTGTATTCGGCTTATCGAAAACGTTGTTTTGTATTTGAGTCCGATGGTGGCATGGCACTGTATCGGTCGTAGAGCCGTTGCAGGTCGGCGACGAGGAGCGCCCCGCCGGACATGTTGGCGTCTGCAAGACTGTCTTGGCGGAGAAACTGGACGGCTTGGCGAAGTATGGTGTCGTGGTCGAACGCCAAGGGCGGTGTTTTGTCGAGATCCCACCATCGGGCTTGTGTCGCGTCATCGTTTCCACATACGGCTGAAACCTCGGTCAGGGCGTAGAAGGCTATGGTGACGACGCGTTCGCGCGGGTCGCGGTGGACTTCCGAGAAGGCTCCGATTTGTCGTATGAAACGCAGCTCAAGCCCTGTCTCCTCTTTCAGTTCGCGCAGGGCGCATTGTTCGGCGGTTTCGTCGATGTTCATAAATCCTCCCGGAAACGCCCACATGCCTTTGCAGGGGTCTGTCCCGCGTTCGACGAGCAGGATTTTCAGGTTATGGCCGTCAAGACCGAACACGACGCAGTCGGCTGTCACAGCAGGGTGGGGGTAGCGGTAGACAAATTGCTCCATGGCGTGTGACAATGATTGTTTCTTTCCTGAGACGTGTGGGCGGTGTAGGAAAAAACAGAGCCGACACGGCATGGCGTCGACTCCGTAGTGGCGATGAGTGGGAACAACAGGGTTCGAACCTGTGACCTCATGCTTGTAAGGCATGCGCTCTGAACCAGCTGAGCTATGCTCCCTTCTGTTTCGGGTGCAAAGGTACGAAAAAAAGTGACATCCCGCAAAAGGAATTGTCTGCTCAGTCGGCGAAAGACTGCAGGTCGACCATTTTTCGGTAGAGGCCGCCCTGTAGCATCAGGCTGTCGTGGGTGCCGCGCTCGGCGATGTGGCCGCCGTCCATGACCCATATCTCGTCGGCATTTCGGATGGTTGACAGCCGGTGGGCGATGACAATGGAGGTCCGGCCCTTCATGAGGCTGTTGAGTGCCAGCTGTACCGCGTGTTCCGACTCGGCGTCGAGTGCCGACGTGGCTTCGTCGAGGATGAGTATAGGTGGGTTTTTGAGCAGTGCGCGGGCAATGCTGATGCGTTGACGTTGACCTCCTGAGAGTATCATGCCGCGGTCACCGATAAGGGTGTTGTAGCCATCGGGCAGCCCGCTGATGAACGAGTCTGCATAGGCGGCTTGGGCGGCGGCTCGCACGGCTTCGAGGCTGTAGTGATCGTGTCCGAAGGCGATGTTGCGGGCGACAGTGTCGTTGAAGAGGATGCAGTTTTGCGACACCAGTCCTATCTGTTGTCGCAGCGAGGCGATATTGAGCCGGTGGAGCGGTATGCTGTCGATGCGAATCTCGCCGCGGTCCGGGTCGTAGAAACGGGGCAGCAGGTCCACCAATGTTGTCTTGCCAGCCCCCGACGGGCCGACAATGGCGATGGTGCGTCCTTTGTCAATGGTACAACTGATATGCTCCAGCACCGGGATCCGTTCCCCGTCCCGTTGGTAGGAAAAGCTTACATCGTCGTATTCTATTGCACGGGCAAAACTGTCCAGGACTTTGGCATCGGGGGTTTCGACAATGGTCTCGTCGGCGTCGAGCAATTCAAAGAAACGCTCAGCCGAGGCATTGCCTTTCTGCAGGTTGTTGTAGGCACGCACCAACGACTGAATTGGCGGTATCAGCCGTGCAAAGATGATGATGAAAAAAATGAATACGGACGACAGCATCTCCCCCTGGATGACCATTGTGCCGCCCAGTATCAAGATGCCGACCATCCCGATGGTGCCCAGCACTTCGGAGAGTGGGGCGCTCAGCTCCCGACGCCCGGCCACACGCACCATTGTGCGTGTGTAGTCGGCATTGGCGTCGCGGAAACGCCGGCTTTGCTCCCGTTCGCGGCCGAATGATTTGATGACGCGGATGTTGGACAGGTTCTCCTCAATGAAGGCAAACAGTCCGCCCAACTTCTGCTGGCCCTTGGCCGAGTTCCGTTTCAGGCTTTTCCCGATTTGCACGATGAGGAATACAGATGGCGGCAATATCAGTAAAAAGTATAGAAACAGCCGCGGAGAGATGAAAACCAGCGTGCCGGTGAAAAGCAAGATGTTGGCGGGGTCTTTGGCAATGCTCAACAGCGAGGTGACAATGCTCCATTCAATATCGAAAAGGTCGTTCGACATGCGGCTCAGCAAATCGCCGCGGCGTTGCGAGTTGAAGTACGAAACGGGCAGGATGGTTATCTTATGGTAGATGTCGTCGCGCAGATGTTGAATCATACCCTGCCGGATGGGTCCCACGAAGTAGTAGCCTAAATAGCGACACAGGTTTGACAGTAGCGAGCAAGCCAGGTAGGCGGCCGAAGCTGTCAGCAGGCAACGCCATAGCCCCCACATATCTTTCAGTTGGTAAAGGTGCCACAGCATCCAGTCTGTCATCGCATGTTGGTTCATGGACAGTGCGGGCTCGGCGGCTGGCGGTTGCGACATACCGAACAGCAGTTCAATAAAGGGGATGACGAGTATGTATGACGAAAGGTTGAATACAATATGCAATATATTGAAAATCACTGTTCCGGCCAATTCGCGCGGATAGTACCGCAGGTATCGGAATATGCGTCTTATATGATGCATGGCAGTCAAAATTGCGTGATTGTGATGCGCAGCGTGTCGACATCGGTGCCGCCGCGCCATGAGAGCCGTTCACGCCGCAGCTTCCGGTCTACAAAGCGGTCGTAAACGGCCTTGGCCTCTTCGGCCCGCGGCGCTTCGATGCAAATGTGCATCGAAGGGTGGGACAACAGCAGCTCAACATAGGCGTCGGTGGGCTGGCTGATGGCATAGTGACGGCCTGTCTCTAAAAGCGGCATTTGCAGTTGCAGCCGCGAGCTGTCCAGTCCGCGGCGGACATCGGCCGGGCTTATTGTCAGCACTTGAGGCATATAGCCTTCGCATCGTGCCACCACCACGTTGTCCTGTTGCATGGAAAGCATCAAGGCGAAGCTGCCGTCGCGGCTGTCGGCGCTATAGGATGCCCTGTCGGCTCCGGCGCGCCGAACCTCGACGGTGCCGGCCATCGGGTGCCCCTGTCCGTCGGTTATGCGCCCTGTACAGTGTCGCATGGGCTCCGGTCGGGCGGCAGGATAGAGGTCGAACAGATAAATATCGTCTTGCGCATAATAGGCAGTTCGTCCGTCGGCACAGACACCCATATATATATTATCCTGTTCGCTGTTGATGGGCAGACCCATGTTGGTGGGGCGCTGCAGATAGGTGTCACTCACATTGATAAAATACATGTCATAGCCGCCGAACCCCTGCCAGCCGTTCGATGCAAAATAGAGTGTCTTGCCATCGGCGTGGATGAACGGACACTTCTCGTTGAACGGCGTGTTGACAGCTGCTCCCAGATTCTCGGGCCGTCCCCACGTCCCGTCAGCGTTGCGGCGGCAACGCCAAATGTCGGTGCCGCCATAGCCTCCTTTGCGGTTTGACGCAAAATAGAGCCACTGTCCGTCGGGTGTCACCGAGGGCTGCGACTCCCAGCTGCGCTCACCGTTGACCATGCCGCCCACGCTCTCCACGTCGCTCCAACGGCCGTCCGGCATCCGGTGAGACTGATAGATGTCAACATTGGCATATCCACCAGTCGTCTGACGCATTACCGAATAGTAAAGCTGCCGTCCGTCGGCGGTGAGCGTGACGCTGCCTTCGCTGTCAAATTGGTTGAAAGGTGGCGGCATCACTGTGCCGGAGGTGAATACGGTGTCGCGGCGCCGACTGCTGCAAAGCCGCCACACTTTTTTGGCCTGCGCCGGGGCGTAGAAACTGCTGCGCCCCGATCCGGCAGCGGTTTCGCGCAGATAATACATCGTTGAGCCGTCGTGGGTGAGGTAGGGCATCATCTCCCTGTCCGGCGACGACACGCCGCCCGCTGCCCTTGGGTTGAACGGGGCCTGGTTGTGGCGAGCCTCAGCCAAAAACTGCGACCAATGGAGGTAATTCGAGGCCTCGGCATAGATGGCGTCGTAGAGCGGGTTGTCGCCTTGGTTGGCGATTTCGAAAAAACGGTTGAGGGCGACGACGGCTTCGTCAAAGCGGTCGTCGCTGTAGTGGATGACACCGAGATAAAAGTGGGCGCGTGCGTCCGGATAGTCCGGACAAAGCGCTGCCAGCCGTGTGAAATAGCGGCGGATGGATGCCGGATTGTTGTCCCGTTTGACGGCGCATAGCCCCAGATAGAACTGAATGTCGGCCGACTTGGGGTTTTGTGCGGCCAATTTGCGGAGCAGGTCGTTGCACGCCGCATAGCGACCGGCGTTGTATTCATTCAGCGCTTGGTCATAACGGGCTTTGGCCGATGCTTTGAGCGGTGTGCTGCAACCGTCGGTCTGCGCCTTTAAGGGCAGCAGGGCGGCACAACAGCAGAGCAGCAGTATCGGCAGGCTACGTATGGCGGTCGACTGCGTAGGGTTAAATTTTGATTTTAAAATTCACGTCAGGGCCGTTGCAGGGGGTGCTGCAACGCAGTGCACAGTCGGCGCACGAGGTGAGTTCGCCATGGAGCCTTTTTTTCACCATGGAGCTGATGGCTTCACGCAGCTGCCCGATGCCGATGTGCTGCACCACTTCGTCGCAGAAGGCATAAGAGAGCAGCATGCGGGCCGTGCGTTCCGTGATTCCGCGGGTTTGCATATAATATAGTGCCTGAAGGTCCATCTGCCCGGTGGTTGAGCCATGCGAACATTTCACATCGTCGTTATAGATTTCCAGGAAAGGTTTTGACTCGACATGCGCCTTGTCGGTCAGCAGTATGTTGCGGTTAATCTGTGCCGCCTCGCTCTTGAATGCGCCGTCTTGCACCAGCACGTGGCCGTTGAACTGAGCGCGGGCCTGGTCATCGACGATGCCTTTGTAGAGAGCTTTGCTTTCACAGCGCGGCCGGGCATGTTCGACAAAAATATAGTTGTCGCACAGTTGGTTGCGGTCAAGCAGATAAAGACCGTCGGCACACACGGAGCATCCCTCGCCTTGCATACGCACTTCGGTATGGTTGCAGATATGGCCGCCGTTGAGGCTGATGCTTATCATTGTCAGGCTCGATCCAGTCTGCATAGTGACTTGGGTGCGGTTGATGACTCCGGACTGGTCATTGAGATTCTGCAGTTTGTAATATTCCACCACGGCGCCGGCGCCGATGCGGATGTTGACATGGTTGTCCGATAATGATCGCAGTTCCCCCACAGTGTCGTCGCAGTGTATGACACGTACCTGTGCGCCGTCTCCGACAACAATTTCATGACGCATCTCCACCAGCGCCTTGCGGTTCATATTCACCACAGATTGTAGCTGGACAGGACGCTCGATAATTTCTCCTTTGCCAATCGTGATGTTCATCCCCTTGCCAAATCCGTTGACAAAAAGTCTGCGGTCTGCATCAAGGTCGGGGATGGTGCAGCAGCATTGCCCGTCGACACGGCCGTCGGCAGGTGTGGGACGCTCCAAAGAGTCATTGCGGAAATCGCTGAAGTCCACGCTGCTCCATGCCTCTTGCAAAATGTCTTTCCTAATCACTGTAGTTCCTCCTTAATCCATTCATAACCTTTCTCCTCCAATTTCAATGCCAGTTCCTTGGGGCCGGTTTTGACAATGCGGCCCTCATAGAGCACATGCACATAGTCCGGCACAATATAGTCCAGCAGCCGTTGGTAGTGGGTGATGACGATGGTGGCGTTCTTGTCGGTATGCAGTTTGGTGACACCCGACGCCACAATGCGCAGCGCGTCGATGTCAAGCCCCGAGTCAGTCTCGTCGAGGATGGCCAGTGTCGGATCGAGCATAGCCATCTGGAAAATCTCATTCTTCTTTTTCTCGCCGCCCGAGAATCCTTCGTTGACCGAACGGTTAGCCAGATTGGCCGTCATCTCGACAACCTTCTTCTTTTCATCCATGAGTTTCAGGAACTCGCTGCCGCTCAAGGGGTCGAGCCCACGGTAGCGGCGTTGCTCGTTGACGGCGGTGCGCATGAAGTTGGTGATGCTCACCCCGGGTATCTCCACAGGATATTGGAATCCGAGGAAAATCCCTTCGGCAGCGCGTACATCGACAGGCATGTCAAGGATATTCTTGCCGTTGAATAGGATTTCACCTTGGGTGACCGTATATTTGGGGTTGCCTGCGATGACTCCGGCCAAAGTGCTCTTGCCGTTGCCGTTGGGGCCCATGATGGAGTGTATCTCACCCTTCTTCACCTCAAGGTTCACACCTTTCAGTATCTCTTTCTCGCCGATAGAGGCGTGCAGGTTGCGTATGGATAGTAGTGACATGATTGCTCTAATCTTCTGAATAGGAATTGTGTTGTTGCTTCTGCCAATGTGCGTATAGCGTCTACAAAGATAAGTATTTCCTTTAAATTTTCGTATCTTTGCGCCACAAATATGCTGTCATCGCCAATCATAACACTCACCACCGACTGGGGCACCCGTGATTTCTTTTGCGGAATGGTCAAGGGAAGGCTCTTCTCGCGCATCGAAGGTGTACGTGTGGTTGACATCACACACGATATTCCCCGTGGCGACCTGACGCGTGCCTCGTTCATCATACGTAGTGGCTGCATGGGTTTCCCTCCCGGCACTGTCCACATGATTGATGTGGGTTCCGAATGGCCCTATGTTGTCATCCGGTTCCACGAACAGTATTTCATTTGCTCCGACAACGGCCTGCCTCACTCCGTTTTCGGCAATGACTTCTCTGATGCTGTCAAACTTGAAGTCTCGCTCGACGACGGCCACTTCTTCACCTTTCCGGGCTACAGCCTCTTCTGCCAGGTGGCGCAGGAACTTTGCGGCGGGACTCCGTTGAGTGCGTTGGGCCCCCCGGTCTCCGCCCTCAACCCGATGCGTGCGATGGGTTATATGGAAATGTCCGACAGCCTGGTGGTCTACGTCAACTATATCGATCTTTACGGCAACGCCGATCTCAGCATCCGTTACGACCAGTTCGAGCAGGTGCGTCGCGGGCGAGCATTCCGTTTGCCTGTCCGCGAGTATGAAGTGCGTCGCTTGAGTCACACCTATAGTGACATCACCCCGGACCCTGCCAACAAGCAAGGCGTCTTGTTGACCGTGTCGGCTTCAGGATATCTGCAAATTGCTTTGCCGAACAAGTCAGTGCAGCAGCTGGTGGGTCTTCGTGTGCTGGAACATTTCCGGTTCAAGTTTCTCGATCAGTCCGCCGACCAGTGACGGATCTCGTCGGCCGTAAATCCACGTGCCAGCAGAAATGCGGTCAATTTTCGCCGCTTGTCATATTCGTTTTCGTCGTGCAGCGTTGCATACTTGGCTTGTGCCACTTTATCAAGTGTGGCATAATACTCACCGTCCGGCAGACTCGACAAACCTTCGGCAATCAGTTCCGTGCCGATATCCTTGCCGCGCAACTCCCACGCCATTTTGTTGCGTCCCCAGTGCCGGGTGCGTAGCTTGCCGTGGCAATACAGGCGTACATAGCGGTGTTCGTCGATGAACCGATCCGCAACAAGCCGTTCGATGATGATATCAGCCTGTTGTCTCGCGGCGCCCCATTCGTAAAGTTTCTTGCACACCGAACTCTTGCACCGCTCCTCAAGAGCGCAGTAGCGTTCGGCTTTGGCTTGGAGTTCGGCGTCGCTGTATTCTTTGTGCGGGATGTGCATAAAACTGTCGGCAACTGCGTTGTAACAGTTGTTTTGCGCCAATTTCAGGCGAGCAAAATTACATTTTTTTTTGTATCTTTGCAACACGGATTTTATTTTTTGACAATATGGTTAAGAGTAGGATTTTATATGTCAATCAAGAAATTGTACCGTTTACACCCGAGACAGAGATGTCACACATGGGCCGTTACCTGCCTGCCTATGCGCAGGATCACGACCGCGAGATACGTGTCTTCACACCCCGGTTCAGTACCATCAGCGACAGGCGGCACCAGCTGCACGAGGTCATCCGCCTCTCGGGCATGAATATTGTTGTCAACAACAGCGACAGGCAGCTCATCATCAAGGTCGGGTCGATTCCGGCGGCCCGTATGCAAGTCTACTTCATCGACAACGAAGAATACTTTTCCAAACACGGTGCGTTGCTCGATGCCAAAGGCAATATCTTCGACGATACCGACGAGCGCCTGCTCTTTTTCGGCAAGGGCACCCTTGAGGCGGTGCGCAAGCTGGCCTGGCGGCCTCATCTGGTCCACTTCTCCGGCTGGTTCACCAGCATGGTGCCGTTCTATCTGCGTCGCATCAACAAAGAAAATGCCTTCTTTGAAGGCACGAAGATGGTCTGCTCCATCTGCGACGACGCTTTCCACGGCACCCTCTCGGAAGACATGGAGCGCAAGCTCCGCACGGACAAAGCGACCCCCAAAGACCTTTCGCTCTTCCATGAATTGGACTATATAGGGTTGATGAAAGCCGCCATCACCTACGCCAACGGAGTGGTGATAGCATCGCCCAATGCCGCCCCGGAGCTGGTGGCCTTCGCCAAAGAAACCAAGAAACACGTCGTCGACTACAACCCCGACAGCGATGTCTTTTATGGTGAAATCAATAAACTCTACGACACAATTATCGGTAACAATCTGAATTAAGTTCCTTTTAGCTATGCATATACCTTCGCATTCCTGGATTGGTCGGCTTGCCTGCTGTTGCTTGGCGGCAATGTTTTTCACTGCCTGTGAAGAAGATGAGACCGGGTTGGGTCTCGGCTTGCAAGATGCAGGTTCGCAGTATGCAGGCGTCCGCGACACCATCACCTCTCCCGACATGGCGGCCTACACTGTCTACGATGACAGTTTGCGCACCTCGGGCTACTACACCGCTATGGCGGGCTACTATGAAGATGCCACCTACGGCCGCGTAACGGCACGCAGCTTTGTCCAATTGGCGTTGCCGAACAATAGCGGCCTTGACTTTTCCCGTAACCATTACATCGTCGACTCGGCATACCTGTCGATAGCCGTCATAGACCGTTACCCAGCCTTGAGCGGGAGCGACAGCCGTACATTGCATCTCCGCATCACCCAGACTTCTGACGTGGTCAGCCCCGACAGTGTCTATTATGCATCCAGTCACCTGCCGCTGTCGACAACAGTGTTCTTTGACTCGACGTTTTCTGTCTCTGCCGCCGATACAGTGCTTCGGCTGCCATTGGGCGACAGCTTCCGTTCCCTCTTGTCGGATCACAGCTTCCCTTCACATGCTGCCTTGCAGGAGGCGGTGAAAGGGCTTTGCATAGAATGTGTCGAAGCTGATTCCGATCCACTGATGCTGACATTCGATTTCGGCAAAAGCGCCAGCGGCATGACACTCTACTATCAAGATGGCGACGGCGGCACCCAGCAGGAAGCCTTGCTGGCCGGCTACACCTCGACACAGGCTCCAGCCACGCACTTCAGCCAGTTCCGGCACGTCTATTCAGGGTCTTTCCTGCAACTCCAGCAGGGAACCCTCGACTCGATAGAAGGCAGTTCGCATCTCTACCTTGAGCCGTTGAGCGGCATGGCGGTGGAAATCAACATCGATAGCTATGTGCAGCGTTTCCACGCGCAGCATCCGCGTGCCGTCATCCATTACGCGGAACTGTTGCTGCCCGTCAGCAGCGACGCCGACGACGCCAAGCCCGGCCGCATAGTGGCCTACCGTCGCTATGCGTCCGGATCGACCATTTTCATCAACGACTATCTGTCCAACAACAGCGGCTACGACGGCTATTACGATGCCGGCAAAGGCCTTTATCGCATCCGTATCACCCAACATCTGCAAGGCCTCATGATGACCGGGGCCGACCACGGCACCCTGCTCATGCTCGACGGACGCCGCAGTTCAGCATGCCGTACCATCCTCAACGGCACACAGTCTGCCGATGCCGTGCGCATAGCCTTCGTCTATTCCGAATAAATCTTGCCTCCCCGCCCATTCCGTCGGGGCGCATCCATCCCCAGGTAAAAACTCGTATGCCATGAAACAAACCGCACTGATATGTTTTTTGCTGCTGACGGTCTCTGCTGCACAGACACAAATCGTCTATCAAAAATTCTATGACAAAGAGCAGACACGTACCGCCGTCGAAGGCACCATGGACGATGACAGTGTGCGTATCGGACAGTGGACCTGGTGGCACCCCAACGGCAAGGTCTACCAGCAGGGGCGCTACGACGAGCGTGGCAATAAGACAGGCCTTTGGTTGGTCTACTACGACGATGGAAGCCGTTGCGCCGAAGAGTGCTACGCCGACGGCCACTCACGTGAATGGTATGCCAACGGCGACCTCAAGAGTGAGGTGCGTGTGGCGGGAGGACGCAAGACGGGGCTCTATACGTCATGGTACGAAAACGGGCAGAAACACGATGAGATACCTTTCGCCGACGGTGTGCGCGAAGGAGAGACGCGCGAGTGGCATCCAAACGGGCAGATCAAATTCCGTGGCACCTATTCCGGCAACCGCCTCAACGGGCCCGGAGTGTGGTGGACAGCCGATGGCAAAAAGGACATGGAAGGACAGCTCGTCGACGATGAGCAAGAGGGCGAGTGGCGCTTCTATTGGCGCACAAATGGTCGCCTTGGTGTGACAGGGCACTACCGCCACGGTGAAGAGAACGGCCTTTGGACCTACTACTACGAGACGGGCGAACGCTGGCGCAGCGGCGAGTACCGCGACGGCAGGCAGGAGGGGCTCTGGACCACCTGGTACGAGTCGGGCGGCAAGCTGCACGAAGGGCACTATGCATCAGGCATGGAAGAGGGGCGATGGACCGCCTGGTACGAAGATGGCCGTGTCGACTACACAGGCATGTTTCACCAAGGCCGGATGGACGGCGAATGGAAAGGCTTCTACGACGACGGCACCGTGCGCTATCTCATCAACTACCGGCACGGGGTCAAAGACGGCGACGAGATCCATTATTTCCCCTCGGGCAAGGTGGAGTCACGCGAGCGCTACCGAAACGGATTGCGTGACGGCAAATATGAGCGCTATAGTGAAGAGACAGGTCGTCTCGAGGAATCCGGCGCCTTCGCCTCCGGCGAGAAAGAAGGCCGCTGGACTTGGTATGATCGGCACGGCAAAGAGATTCTCACTGTGCGTTTCAAGGCAGGCAAAGAGGTGAAATAGGCGTCCGCCATGGATATATCAATTCTTCTGGCCTCGAAGTCGCCCCGACGTCATCAGTTGATGCGCATGCTGGGTTTCCCTGTAACCATCATCTCTCTCGATGTCGACGAACACATCGACGCAACGATACCGGTGGAGCGTGTCGCCGAGACACTGGCCCTGCGCAAGGCGGCGGGCTGTGACCGCGGCCGGCTTCAGCCGTCGCAGATCTTGGTCACCGCCGACACAATCGTGTCGCTCAACGGCTGCAAGCTGGGCAAACCGCAGAACCGTGACGAGGCCATAACCATGCTCACCTCCCTATCCGGACAGCGGCACACCGTCTACACCGGCGTTTGTCTGACCACACGTGTCCGGCAACGTGCATTCACCGAGTCCACCGATGTCTGTTTCCGCCCGTTGTCCCGGGCCGATATTGAACACTATGTCGACACCTGCCTGCCTTTCGACAAAGCCGGATCATACGGTGTGCAAGACTGGATCGGCATGGTGGGGGTCGAACGGATAGAAGGTTGTTACTACAACGTCATGGGGCTGCCCACGTCGCGTCTCTATCAGGAGATTATGCATATAGTTTGAAATCGGCGGTCATCCCGATCCGACGCTCATCAAGGAGCTGACGTATTGTTTTCTCCACAACATCAATATCTGTGCCGGGATATAGTGTGCAGAGTTCCGTCGTGAGTTCATTCGCGCTCAAGTTCCGACGGCACAGAATCTCAACGATGCGGCATGCAGTGTCGTGCATCATTTCCGTCTCATCTTCCCGTGCCTGTTGTGTCCGGATGCAATAATCACAGTCGCCGCAGGGTCTCCTTTGCCGCTCCCCGAAATAAGCCAGCAATAAACCGCTGCGGCAGTGTCCGGTGTCGCTGACATAATCAATGACAGCCTCCATACGCCTGCGGGCTGATTCCTGCAACATACGGTAAGTCGCGTTTCCGTCGCTGATGGCATCGCCGTCAACACGGTTCGACGGGAAAACAATCTGTGGATTATTGCTACGCTTGCGATAAGAGACAATCCGCAGTGCGTCGAGGTGCAGCAACATCCGCTCCACCGTGGCGACATCATTTCCGCACAGGCGTGCCAGTTGCCGCTCATATATATTCACATACGTGGTGAACAACCCTCCGTAGCTACGCAGCATACATTGTATCAGCGTGTCGTATCGAGGGTGGCTTACCTGGAATCTATAGAGAGTCTCCTTGTCGATAGGGATATACAGACGCGAACTATGATCTTCCCGGCCGGGTACAGACACCAGTCCGATTCGTTCCAGATACTGCAGAGCAGCATAGAGTGTGACAGGTTTCACGCAATATGTGCGGCTCAGTTCGCCCAAATCCAGGTCAAACGAACAGTCCTGCCCGCTCCCGACAGGTATCTGATAATAATTACAGACAGCATTGTATATATTCCGAATCTCTTGGAGTGACGGAAACGATTCTTCATGAGTATGGCGTAACATCTCCATGTCGCTTTCGTCATAGAGCATCACAGCGCGGGCCTTCAGCCCGTCGCGTCCAGCACGCCCCACCTCTTGGAAATAGGCCTCGAGCGAGTCGGGCAGGTCCAGGTGAATCACACAACGTACATCGGCCTTGTCAATGCCCATGCCGAAAGCATTCGTGGCCACCATTACAGACACCTGTCCGCTCATCCATTGCGCCTGCCTGTTGTCGCGTTCCTGTGTTGTGAGCCCGGCATGGTAATAAGTGGCCATGAGTCCGGCGCGGTGCAGCTGTGCCGCCACCTGCTGACAGCGTCGCCGGTTGCGGACATAGACAATGGCGTTGCCGCCGTTCTGCAACAAAACAGAAACCATCCGTTCCACCTTGTTGCTTTCGTGATAAACCATATAAGCCAGATTCTTGCGCTGGAACGTACCTTGAAACACTTGCGCCCTCCGCATCAGCAGGCGCTGTTGAATCTCCGTCGCCACTTGTGGTGTAGCGGTGGCTGTCAAGGCGAGCACAGGGATCTGCGGGTGGTACTTGCGTATGTCGGCAATCTGGAGATAGGCGGGTCTGAAATCGTGCCCCCATTGGGCAATGCAATGGGCCTCATCGACGGCAATCAGCGAAAGCTTCATTTGCCGCAGATGGCCTATGAAAGTTTTATTCCTGAGCCTCTCCGGCGATACATATAAAATCTTTGTGCCTCCATAGAGGCAGTTATTGAGCACCACCGACTGTTCCATGCCGCTCATCCCCGAGGTGAGGCATGAAGCCTTGATGCCGCGTTTCCGGAGTTGCTCCACCTGATCCTTCATCAGAGCAACAAGCGGCGACACCACCAGGCAGATGCCCTCCATGGCAACGGCGGGCAGCTGGTAACAGATCGACTTGCCGCCTCCTGTAGGCAGCAAAGCCAGCGTGTCGCGTCCCTGCAACACTGCGTCAATAATCTCGGCTTGCAACGGGCGGAACTGGCCGTAACCCCAATAGCGGCGGAGATAATAAACAGTGTCGTGTGCAGGCTGTGCCACGGCAGAAAACAGATTAGCGTAACAGCGTGACAGTTCCCGTCCGCTGTATCAAGTCGCTCGTTCCGGGGCGGCGGTAGCGGCAGAAGAATACATATACCCCCTGGGGGCAGCGTTCTCCCTCCATCGTGCCGTCCCATGCGAAATTCTGGTCGTCCGACGTAAACACCTGCATACCCCGGCGGTCATAAATAATGATATTGAAATGCTCCAGCTGGTTGATGGTGGACACAGAGAAATACTTATTGTCAGGCTTATTGGGCGTGAACGCATTGGGGAACCAGGTGGTGAACCGTTGTATGGGGATATAAAACGTTGTGTCGGCGGTGCAGCCCAATGCATTGGATGTATACAGCGACACCGACACAGAGTCACGGTTCAAGTCCTCAAACCTATGCGTCAGTTGTGCGCCATAGGCTGTCAGGGCGTCTATTCTCCACTCAGACGCAACGCTGAAAGGCGAGTTGTCCTGAAACGTCACTTGCGGATCCTCCGAATCGATAAAAGCCGGTGACAGACTGACTGTCGGGACAGGGTAGGGGATCACCTCCACCGTCGTGCTGACAGGCATAGCCGTACAATCGTCGCTGCCATGACCGATAAGCGTATACGTCGTGGTGGACGAAGGCGACACGACGACCGTCTGCTGCTCAATCTGGTTCATCAGACTTTCGTCGCCCGGAGCTGCCGCCCAGCTGTAGTGATGGGCGTTCTCACCCCATAGAGTCACCGTTTCGCCTTGGCAGATAGAGCTGCGTGATTGGTGAATAGTAGGCTTGATGACGCGAATGGTCACACTGTCCCACGCCACACAGCCTTGGGGCTGTCGGGTCACTTTCACATAATAAGTTTTTTTCTCCACCTCGTCGGGTGGCGTGATGCGCAACGTGTTGCCGGTGGCTACGGCGTTCTCTCCTGGAAGGTCCAAATGCTCATACCAGGCATAGCTGAGCTCGCCGTCAACATCCACCGCCACATGCACCTGCGTCTGGTTGCCTTTACAAACAATAGTGTCATCGCTGACAGTCAGGTTGGGCGAAGAAAACACATAAATAGTCCGGCTGGTGGTGTCGGCGCACCACACCGTGTCCGCTTCCTCTGTCGTATAATAGAGGCCGTTTCGGGTGGCCAGGGTGATATCGGTCTGTTCGTTGAAACTGCGCAGGAGCCTGTTGTTAGGCTGGGTTGAGTCGCCATATATCGTTTCGTTTCCCACAGTCCACTCACGCCGCCAATTCTCATATTGCCGGCTCTGTTCCGACATATACGTTGAGTCGATAATGGCAATCTCATCGCCGATACAAGGCTGGTCGTCAGGCAATGCGCCGATAACCGCATGCGGTTTCGTCAGCACACGTATCGGGAAGACTCCCTCCGTATAGCAGGTGCTGTCATCTTCTGTGCTTACCCACAGCTTGGCATAATAAGTGCCTGCTTCGTCATTGCTATACTCCACCACGTTGCCCTGCAAAACATTCATCAGGATATCCGAAGCTGTTTCGTCCCTGTAAATATACCAGCGGGTGCGGGTCGAGTCAAGTCCGCGGTTGGGGCTGGTGCTTAGATTGTGCAATTCTATGCGGTTGTCGCAGGAGAGGACGGTGTCGATTTTCAGCTGTGGTTTGTTGTTCTCCACACGTTGATACACAAATGACTCAAAAGGTTTGGTCGGGTCTATGTACGACGTCATCTTGCACATGAACGACTGCACCCCGACAGTCTGCCCCTGATACGGGCCACTGGTCGGTATAAAATCGTCGGCTTGGACCAGATACTCGCGTTCGTTGCCGTTCTCCACCCGTTCCCATAGAATGGTGTCATTTTGTGTCACTCCATACAGAATGGTGCGTACCAAGCCGGTGCTTGTAGTGTCAAGATACTCCAAGTCAAAAGAATATCCTCTTATGTCAAAAGCTGTCGTCGAGCGATACCAAGTGTAAGACATCATATCCTTGGGTGCGCGCAGCGTGTCGACCACCGTCGAGCTTCCTGCAGGACAGCCGGAAGAGGTGATCTGCATCGGCTGGTAGTCGCCGGCAATATAGCAATAAGCATAGTGCGCGTTGTACTTGCATGCCGACATATAAATCTCGATGCGTACAGTCTCGTCCAAAAACTGGTCCAGCGAGATTATAGCCTTGGTCCAGTCCTTATACCACACATCATTATAACCGCCCAGATTGCGGTGGTGCCATCCGTTCTCACCGTCCACCAGCCCGGATGGAAACGACGCGGTCCGGGGCTGTCCTGAGACAATATATTCATACCGGGTGTCAAGCAACACCCAGTCGTTCCCCTGTTTCTTGGTGACACGCAGAATGAGAGCCGAGTTCTCATATTGGTCATGGGTGGTGGGGGTTTGCACAACCGGCGCATACCAAAGTGTCAACAGGCAGTTCTGTGTATTCACCTTCATCTGATAGTACAACACCTCGGCACCATTCGTACATTCAGTGCCGACACGTATCGAACTGGAATAAGGCAATCCGCTATTGTCGGTGTAATACAAACCTCCGGGGGATCTGGGTAGAAACGAGATGGCGTTTGCAGTGTTGGGGTCGAAACCGGCTCCTTTGATGACAAACCGTTGTGCCCCGTCAGGCAGCGACAGCGAGTAACATCCGGTTGCCGTCACAGTCGCAAGGTCGCTGGCTCCCGTTAAAGCCACATTGGTGTAATATTCGGGTCCCACGCCCACGGTGCCGAGCCATGAGGAACTGCAGCTGCCAATCACCTTGCCCGAGTAGAAAAACTGATTGTTGTTTGTAACAAATGATGATGGATTGTGCCATCCCGGGCACTGCGCCATCCCGGTCATCCCGCCGGCTGTCAGCGCGGTCAACAGCACACCGATTGAAATCATCCTATACTTTCTACTGGCATTCATGGCAATAATATTTTGTTTGACAAAGATACAGAATTTTCTTGAATCGTGCTTATGTACAGTCAATCATCTCACCCTTTTACTTTTCGTTCAATGCCATTAGTTGTTTTTTCGCCTCAACATACGGGCAATCTCGTCCGTGTTTGGCTCATCGAAGACGTTCAATTCGCTGCAAATATAATAAATTTTTTAAATATTTCTATAATGAAATCAGTAAATCCCGACTCACGGATGCTGCAAAAGCAAAGCGGGCATCAGTTGCAATACCGATGCCCGCTCATATCTGCAGGAGGCGGATTATTCGTCCTGCTTCTCCTCTTTTTCGAGGTCGGCTTTCAGATTGGCCAGTACGTCAAGGTCGCCCAACGTCGTTTTCTCCAGTTGCTCGTTGATTTTCTTGACAGTCTTTTTAGTGGCACGTTCGGCCTTGCTCTCGTCATTCTCAGCGGTGGCGCGTTCGTCGGCGCTGTTGTCCTGCCAAGTGCGGGTGTGAGACAAGATAATCTTCTTGCTATCCTTTGAGAACTCCAGAACCTTGAAGTCAAGTGTCTCGCCCTGGTGGGCTTTGGACTTGTCCTCTTTGTCGAGGTGGCGCATCGGAGCGAATCCCTCCACATCATAGGGAAGAGACACCGTGGCGCCCTTGTCATTCATCGTGCTGATAGTGCCTTGGTGCACCGAGCCGATAGAGAACAACGACTCATAGACATCCCACGGATTCTCTTCGAGCTGTTTGTGGCCCAAGCTCAGGCGGCGGTTTTCGGCATCGACCTCCAACACCACCACGTCAATACTGTCGCCGATTTTGGTAAACTCGGCAGGATGCTTGATCTTCTTGCTCCAGCTGAGGTCGCTGATATGAATCAATCCGTCGACGCCCTCTTCCAATTCGACAAAAATGCCGAAATTGGTGAAGTTGCGCACCGTGGCGGTATGTTTGCTGCCCACGGGATATTTCTCGACAATATTCAGCCACGGGTCGGGCATGAGCTGTTTGATGCCGAGGCTCATCTTGCGCTCCTCGCGGTTGAGGGTCAGGACAACGGCGTCAATCTCCTGTCCGACTTTCAGGAAATCCTGAGCACTGCGCAGGTGCTGGCTCCAGCTCATCTCACTCACGTGGACCAAGCCTTCGACACCCGGCACCACCTCGACAAATGCGCCATAGTCGGCAATAACGACCACCTTGCCCTTAATGACGTCGCCCTCCTTCAGGTTCGGGTCAAGGGCCTCCCACGGGTGCGGGGTAAGCTGTTTCAGACCCAGTGCGATACGGTGCTTGGCTTCGTCAAAGTCGAGGATGACGACATTCAATTTCTCATCCAGGTGGACCACTTCTTCGGGATGGCTGATGCGGCCCCACGAAAGATCGGTGATATGAATCAAGCCGTCCACACCGCCGAGGTCGATGAAGACACCGTAACTCGTAATATTCTTCACTACGCCCTCAAGCACCTGGCCTTTCTCCAGATGGCTGATGATTTCGGCCTTCTGAGCCTCGAGTTCGGCTTCAATAAGCGCCTTGTGCGACACCACTACATTGTGATACTCATGGTTTATTTTCACAACCTTGAATTCCATAGTCTTGTCCACAAAGACATCATAGTCGCGGATCGGTTTGACATCGATCTGCGAGCCGGGCAGAAAAGCTTCGATATTGTCGAACACGGTGACGATAAGACCGCCCTTTGTGCGGCTCTTGATGTGTCCGGTGATAATCTCTTCGTTTTCGAACGCCTGGTTGACACGCTCCCATGATTTGAGGATGCGGGCCTTTTTGTGCGACAGCAACAATTGGCCGTTGGCGTCCTCCTGGCTCTCCACGAAGACCTCGATTTTGTCACCTGCCTTGAAGTCAGGGTTGTAACGTAACTCCGAGGCGGGAATGACACCGTCCGATTTGAATCCGATATTGACCACGGCCTCGCGGTCATTGACAGAGACAATAGTTCCTTCGATAACTTCCTGCTCGGTGAAAGCGTTGAACGTTTTCTCATAAGCGTCAATCATCTGTTGAGAGGTGCTATTGCCGCGTTCTTCTTTTTCGTCGATAGCATCCCAGTCAAAATCTGCTAACGGCTGCACATTTTTGTAATCCATGTGTGAGATTTTCTTTCTGTGGCCCCTGCCTGGCCGGGTTGGACATAACGTAATTCGCTGGGAGTAACCTGATTGGCAGGAATCAGGCCACCCATGCATGAGCGACAAAGATACATAAAAATCTTAATTTTTCGGGTATTCTTTCCATCAACAGCACATAATTGGTACTTTTGCACCAACAATATGGCCTGCCGACAGATCATATCCGGTTTCCTTTCATCCCTGTTGCAGATTGTGGGCGAGATGTCCCCTTACCTGCTGCTTGGATTCCTCGTGGCAGGAATACTGCACGTATGGGTGCCCGGCCGCTTCTATTCCCGGTATTTGGCGGCCGATGACTGGAAGTCGGTCCTTCGGGCGGCGTTGCTGGGCATCCCCTTGCCCTTATGCTCCTGCGGTGTGGTCCCCGCAGCCGTCGGCCTGCGTAACGAGGGCGCTTCCAAAGGGGCGGTGGCGTCATTCCTCATTGCAACTCCGCAGACAGGCGTCGACTCCATCATCGCAACCTTTTCGTTAATGGGGATGGCTTTTGCGGTGGTGCGTCCGGTGACAGCATTGTTGACGGCCATTTGCGGCGGCCTGTTGGTGAGTCGTTTCTGCCGCAACGCGGCGGCATCCGCCCCGGTGGCCGGGGCTGCCGTACCGCTGAAACAACGTCGCCGCCCGCTATGGTCAGTCCTCCGCTACGCCCTTGTCGACATGATGCAGAACATCGGTCCGCGTTTGCTGCTCGGACTCCTGTTGGCAGCTTTTATTCAGGTGGCGGTCCCCGACAGCTTCTTCCTTCAATTCGGCAGCCGGCCGCTGCTACAGATGTTGATCATGCTGCTCATCGCTGTGCCGATGTACGTCTGCTCCACCGGCAGCATCCCCATTGCCGCAGCCTTGTTGGCCAAAGGCATGTCACCCGGGGCCGCGTTAGTGCTCCTGATGGCCGGGCCTGCCGTCAACTTAGGCGCCGTCCTCGTGGTGCGTAAGACCATGGGGCGTCGTTTCACCGGGATCTACCTCCTCTCCATCACAGCCGGTGCCGTGCTCTTCGGCCTGCTGCTCAACCTCGTCGACGGCCTGCTGCACTTCACCCACAGTGCCGCGGCGCATTGCTGCGCAACCGCCGCGCCGCAACCGCCCGGACTCTTCAAAATCATCTGCGGAACCATTCTGACACTTTGCCTGTTCAATGTCTTCATTATGAAACATTTCAACAAATTCCACCGCACTGCGCCGACGCCCGCGTCATGCGTCTACCGTGTTGACGGCATGCACTGCAACCATTGCAAAGCGGCTGTCGAGAACGCCGTGGGTAAAATTCCGGGAGTCACGTCGGCGGTCGCCGACCTCGACCGAAACAGTGTTATTGTCGAGGGCACAGCCTCCGAGTCCGATGTGCGCCAAGCTGTGGAGCAGGCGGGTTTCACCTTTAAAGGCTGTCAGCCGCAGCAATAATCAAGCAAGGAAAACAAGTCCCGGTCTGCAGGTCGGTGACGGACGGGACGACACAACATGCTACTCTTTCTTCGCCGGGCGAGATCCGTAGACGGCGTAGAAGAGTATATAAAGCAGCATGGCTACGATTAGCCAATAGGATGCCATATAACCTATACTGCCGGCCATCGCGTTCTGAATCAGAGGCATCACGCCTCCGCCGACCACCATTGTCATGAAGATGCCGCTGGCTTGGCCGGTATACTTGCCGAGTCCTTCGACCGAGAGGTTAAAAATGCCGCCCCACATCAGTGACGTGCAGAGGCCGCAGAGCACCAGAAACAAGGCGCTGACGGGCACCCGATACAGGGCAAACCCTTCGGCTACGCTATAGCCGGGCATAGCGATACGAATATGGTCGGGCATGAAGATGGCGGCAATGACAAGCACGATGGCCAGTGCGGCGACTGCGGTGAGCTGGACACGTGTGGAGACCTTTCCGCTGATGGCGGCGCTGGCGGCACGGCCGACCATCATCAACAGCCAATAGACGGCGGCGACGGCTCCGCCTATGGCGGCACCGCACAGCGGGTCGTCGGTCAGGTAGAAATTAAGCTCGCCGGGAATACCCACTTCGACACCGACATAAAAGAAAATGGCGATGACGCCCAGTGTCAGATGCCGGAAACTCCATACAGAACCTTTGCCTTCCGGCTCCTTCAGGTCGGGGACGGAAGGTTCTTCTCTGCGCGGTTCCGGGATCTCCACAATGCAGATGATGACAAAAGCCAGTGCAAATACACCCAAGGCAATAAAGAGCAACGGAGCCACGTCGCGCATAGCGGTGAGTGGGGTCACCTGACCTATCATCGCCCCGACCAGCAGCGGCGTCAGCGTGCCGGTAAGCGAGTTGAGAGTGCCTCCGGTCTGAATCAGCTGGTTGCCGCGGTTGCCGCCGCCGCCCAGCATATTCAACATGGGGTTGACAACCGTGTTGAGCATACAGACGCAGAAGCCGCACACAAAGGCCCCCAGCAGGTATATGATAAAATTCAGCATCACGGCACACCCCTTCACAGAGCAGACGGCGGTGTCGGCACCGACCCTGCTGGACAGGTACTGCACAGCCATACCGGCCATGCCGACCACAAGGGCAGCCAATGCTGTTTTCTTATATCCGATGCGTGCTATCAGTTTGCCGGCAGGGATGCCCATGATGAGATAGGCCAGAAAGTTCATCATATTGCCCAGCATGCCGGACCATTCGTATGTATTCTTCCAGATATTCCCCAACGGAGCGGCCATGTTTGTCACAAACGAAATCATGGCAAACATGAAAAACATGGTGACTATCGCCACCCATGGTGTTGATTTTCCCCGGTCTTTCATAACCTGTCCACGACGCGGGACTGCGTCGTCGTTATTTTACCTCTTCAGTGCCTCCGATCCGCTGACAATCTCAATAATCTCATTGGTGATGGAGGTCTGGCGGGCCTTGTTATAACTCAGTTTCAATTCTTTGAGCAGTTCGGTGGCGTTGTCGGTGGCTTTTTGCATGGCTGTCATCCGGGCGCCGTGTTCGGCTGCCAGCGAATCCAGCATAATGCGATAGAACTGCGAGCGCAAAGACAGCGGCACCATCTCGCGCAAGATTGCCTCCTTCCCCGGCTCATAAATATAATCCTCCGCAACAGCGTGTCCGCTCCTGTCACGTGGGCTGTCCACAGCAACAGGCAGAAACTGTTCAGTGCTGAGAATCTGAGTCAACGAATTCTTGAACTGATTATAAATAACCTCCACCAAGTCATACTCCTTGTCGCGGTATTGCTGCATGATGCTGTCGGCCAGCGAAGCGACCGCGTCAAAAGTCGTCGCGTCAAGCAGGTCCGATCGGTTTTCGCAGACCAGTCCTTTCTGTTTTGCAAAATAGTCGGCGCCGCGCTTGCCGATGGCTACCATACGGGTTGTCGCGGCCGGGAAACTGTCTCTGTAATATTGCAGCCGGGCTTCAGCCTGCCTGATTACATTGGCGTTGAAGGCGCCGCAGAGCCCTTTGTTAGAGGTGACCGCCACTAACAGGATGCGGCTCACCCGTCGACGCTCGTGATAAGGGGTCTGCAGGCTGTCTCCCACATCCATCGAGGCTATAATGTCGGCCAGTTGCGTGGCATAAGGCCGCATGCCGATAATACTGTTCTGTGCACGCCGGAATTTGGCTGCCGACACCATTTTCATGGCAGAGGTAATCTGCTGGGTCGAGCTGACAGAGGCGATGCGTGTGCGGACTTCTTTGAGGTTGGCCATGATCTATAGCGGATTGCAGTATTGTAAGCCGGGCTTATATCGCATATTTCGATGCGATACTGAGGGCGCAGTCCTTAAGTGTCGCCAGCTCGGAATCAATAAGTTGTCCTTGGCGTAAATGTTCCAGGACATCCTTGTGGTTTTGGCGCAGGAAAAACAGATATTCCGTTTCAAACTCGCGGACACGCTCGACAGGCACCTGCTGGATAAGATTCTTCGTGCCGCAAAAGATAATGGCCACCTGCTCCTCGACGGGCATAGGGCTGAACTGAGGCTGCTTAAGTATCTCCACATTGCGGGCGCCTTTATCCAGCACCGCTTTCGTGGCGGCGTCCAAGTCAGATCCGAACTTTGAGAAAGCCTCCAGTTCGCGGTACTGCGCTTGGTCGAGTTTCAGTGTGCCGGCAATCTTCTTCATAGATTTGATTTGAGCCTTGCCGCCGACACGTGACACCGAGATGCCGACATTGATGGCAGGACGTACACCTGCGTTGAACAGGCTGGTCTCAAGGAAAATCTGTCCGTCGGTGATCGAAATGACATTGGTGGGTATATAAGCCGACACGTCGCCGGCCTGGGTCTCGATGACAGGCAGGGCCGTCAGCGAGCCGCCGCCGCGAACAATATGGCGGATAGAGGCCGGCAGATCGTTCATCTGCGCAGCGATTTCATCATTCTGGATAATACGCGCGGCGCGTTCCAGCAGCCGGCTGTGCAAATAAAACACATCGCCCGGATACGCCTCGCGTCCCGGCGGGCGGCGCAGCAGCAGCGACACCTCCCGGTAGGCGACGGCCTGTTTGGAAAGGTCGTCATAGATTACAAGGGCGTCGCGTCCTGTGTCGCGAAAATATTCGCCGATGGCGGCGCCGGCAAAGGGGGCATAAAACTGCATCGCGGCGGGGTCGGAAGCCGTGGCGGCCACGACAATAGTATAGTCCATGGCGCCCTTCTCCTCAAGAGTCTTCACCAAATTGGCCACAGTCGAGCCCTTCTGCCCGCAGGCCACATAAATGCAGTAGACCGGTTTCCCGGCGTCATAAAACACCTTTTGGTTGATGATCGTGTCAATGGCGATAGCCGTTTTGCCGGTTTGGCGGTCGCCGATAATGAGTTCGCGTTGGCCGCGGCCGATGGGAATCATCGAGTCAATGGCCTTAATGCCGGTCTGCAGCGGCTGCTCGACGGGCTGTCGGTAGATGACACCGGGAGCCTTGCGTTCCAGCGGCATCTCGTACAGTTCGCCCTCGATAGGCCCTTTTCCGTCTATAGGCATACCGATGGTGTTCACCACGCGCCCCACCAGTTTCTCGCCGACCTTGATAGAGGCGATTCTTTTCGTGCGCGACACCGTGTCACCTTCGTTGATAGTGTTCGACTCAGCCAGCATGACGACACCCACATTGTCCTCTTCGAGGTTCTGCACAATACCTTGCTCACCGGTCCGGAACTCCACCAGTTCGCCCGACTGGGCATTATTGAGTCCATAGACACGGGCAATCCCGTCGCCCACGGTAAGCACCGTTCCGATTTCTTCAAGCTCGACGTCCATATTGACGTTGGCCAGCTGTTTTTTTAATATTGCCGATACTTCGGCGGGTTTTATCTCTGCCATGGATGGTGTGTTTTCAGTGTTTACAGTTTGCTCTCATAATCGTTGCGGCTGAATGCACGGTGCATACGGTCGATGCGTGTCTGCAGCCGGGCGTCGACCAAATAGGTGTCGAACATCAACTGGAATCCGCCCAGCATACGGTCAGTGGTCTCGCATTCCAGCGAAACCCGCTTGCCCGTGAACCGCTCCACTTCGCTTTGCAAGCGTGCGGCGAGTCCGTCGTTCAAGTCGGCGGCGGTGCGTACACGCGCCACCACGATGCCGTTGGCCTCGCGGTAAACCGACTGATACGCCTCAGCGATGCCGCGCAGGTTCACCGCTCGTTTCCGGCGCACCACGAAAAGCAGAAACGCCAGGCTGGTCTCCGACACATGCTCGGCAAAGATATCCGAAACGATAGCCCGTTTCTTGTCCTCACGGATTGTAGGGTTGTCCATCACCTTGTTCAGGATGTGATTCTCGGCGCACACCCGGCCTACGGTGGTCATATCCTGCATCACAGAGTCAGTCACATTCAAGTCCCGGGCCAGCAGAAAGAGCGCTTTGGCATAATGCTGGTGAATTCTGAAGTCATTCATTGCATCCTGCTTTAGTTCAGGTGGATGCGGTCCAGCTCCTCCTCGATGAGAGCGTTGGCCCGTTCCTTGTCGGCCAGCTCGCGGCGCAACAGTTTCTCGGCGATTTCAATGGATATATTGCCGATTTCATTGCGAAGCTCATGCAAAGCCTTTATCTTCTCGTAAGTGATAGATTCGCGTGCATTTTCAATAATGCGTCTGGCCTCCTCGGTAGCGGTGGCTTTGGCCTCTTCGATGACCTGGTCGCGTGCCATCCGGGCGCTGAGGAGCATCTCCTCGCGTTCCCGTTTGGCCTGTTGCAGCAGCTCCTCGTTGCCGGCTTTCAGCAGCCGCATCTCCTCACGTGCCTTTTCGGCGGCAGACAGCGAGTCGGCAATCTCCTCTTCGCGTTTTTTCAGTGATTTCAGCACCATCGGCCATCCCCATTTGCCGAGGATGAACACCAAAATGGCAAACGAAAGGAGCATCCAGAAAAAGGTGCCCGGACCGGGATTGATTAAAGGATTATTCATAGAAAAATCGTGTCGGAAACACTTCAGTCAACATGCCGATAAAAAGCCGGGGTCGGCCAGCCAATCGCTGTGCCGACCCGACCCGTGCCGTTAAGCCTTGAGGGCAATGAGCAGGCAGACCACGACGGCGAAGAAAGCCACACCTTCAACCAGTGCCGCGGCGATAATCATAGTGGAGCGGATGTCGCCGCCCGCTTCGGGTTGACGGGCCATGCCTTCCATGGCTCCTTGGCCGATTTTACCAATGCCGAGACCTGCGCCGATGGTGGCGAGCCCGGCGCCCACAGCCGCGCCCATATAACCCCAGGAGAGGTTTGCGACAGCCTGCAGTAAAACAATTAGTGTAGACATAACAATATGGTTTTAGAAAAAGTAATTCTGTTTGAGGCAGGCAAAGGTACGAAAATATTTCCAAAGACAGACGTATTAGGAATACTTAAAACAACATCGTTCAAGACGGTATGTTGTATTTGCCGCCGGTCGTGTTCAAAATGGCCGTGCGGCCGCCTGCCGCCGTTCACCTGATTAAATCGATCGAAAAATGCAGTCCGCGGTTCTCCCGACGTGCCATAGCCTGCTTGGTGATAAGATAGGCGCATGCGATCAAATTGCGCAGCTCCGACAACTCTTCGGTCATCACGCTGCGGTTATAGAGATCCTCCGTCTCGCGGAAAATGAGGTTAAGCCGGTCGAAAGCACGCTGCAGGCGCAGGTCGCTGCGGACAATACCCACATAATTCGACATAATCTCCTGCAGCTCCTTTTTCGTTTGAGTGATAAGCACCATCTCTTCGTTCAGCGCCATGCCCTCCGCGTTCCAGTCGGGGATGGCGGAGTACTGTACATGAAACGCCGTGTGCCGGATTCGGTCAATGGCATGCTCAGCCGCATTGTGCGCATAGACCACAGCCTCCAGCAGCGAGTTGCTGGCCAGCCGGTTCCCTCCGTGCAGGCCAGTGCACGAACATTCACCTGCGGCATACAGATGTCGTATGCTGCTCTCACCGTTGCGGTCCACCTTGATGCCGCCGCACTGATAGTGGGCGGCCGGGCGGATAGGGATCATATCCTTGGTTATATTGATGCCCGCTTCCAGACATTTGGCATAAATGGTCGGGAATCCGTTGATCAAATTGTCGCGGCCGATGCCGCGTGCGTCAAGATACAGATGGTCGACACCCGCCAGCTTCATCTCGTTGTCAATCGCGCGCGCCACAATATCGCGGGGTGCCAGCGACAGGCGGCTGTCATACTTCTGCATAAACTCGTGGCCCTGCAAGTCCTTCAGTATCGCGCCGGCGCCGCGCATAGCCTCGGTGATAAGAAACGCCGGTTTCTCGGCGGGGTTGTAAAGGCTGGTCGGGTGGAACTGCATAAACTCCAGATCCTGCAGCACGCCGCGTGCGCGGTGCACCATCGCCACTCCGTCGCCGGTGGAGATGACAGGTGTCGTTGTCGTTGTATAGACATTGCCCATGCCGCCGGTCGCCAACAGCGTGATTTTGGCCAGATAAGTGTCGATACGGTTCGTCTCACAGTCCAAGGCGTAAGCCCCGTAACATTCAATGCCGGGCGTATGCTTGGTTACACGTTGCCCCAAATGGTGTTGTGTGATAAGGTCGATGGCAAACCGGTGCTCCTTGAGTTCGATGTTGGGGTGATCGAGGACCGCTTGCAGCAGTCCGCGTTCAATCTCAGCCCCTGTGTTGTCCTTGTGATGCAAGATCCGGTATTCCGAATGTCCGCCTTCGCGATGCAGATCAAACCGGTCGCCTGCTCCGCGGTCGAAATGGATGCCGTAACGCACCAATTCGGCGATACGCTCCGGGGCCTCGCGGATAGTCATCTCCACCACATTGCGGTCGCAGATTCCGTCGCCGGCGACCAATGTATCCTGAATATGCTTCTCGAAACTGTCCGAATCATACATCACGGCCGCGATGCCGCCCTGTGCATAACGTGTCGAACCCTCGGCGGCTTCGGCCTTGGTGAGTATACAGACCTTGCCGTAGGGGGCCACCTTCAGGGCGAAACTCAAGCCAGCGATGCCCGATCCGATGATAAGAAAATCTACCTCGTGACGCATGGTGGTAATGGATTAAAATACACCTGTTGCTATTGGACGGGCAAAAGTACAAAAGATAAGGGTAACGGCAAAATAATCTTTCGTCGTCACCCTTCCTTGCACGCACCGGGAGCGTATTGTGCCGGCAGCTACATGGTCGCTGCTATCGCCACGCCGGCCACAATGCCGCCGATAATGCACAGCACGGCCGCAGCCAAGGCGATGATGCAGACAATGCCGCAGAACTTCCAATACGACTTCATATTCTTGGCATACACCACCATCTGTTCATTGTCCTGACTGATTACGGCAGTCTTGCCGGCCTTTGCCGCACGTAAGATATAGACAGTGGGGAACACATAAATCCCGGCCAAAATGATATACATCACCCCCATGACAGTGTGCACGCCGGGAATGGCATGCAGGCTGTTATTCATGCTCGACAGGCTGTAAATCCACGTGCCGGCCGCCATCATGACAATGCCTGCGAGGGCCATGAAAGCCAGGCTGATAATCATTATAATGCCCATAAATTTGAGCCATTTGCTTGTGGCGCTGACATATTCGGCGCACTGTGCCTGCAGCGTCCTGTCAAGATCGGTCATCGAATACTCCATAGTCATAAATTTAAATTTTGATTGAATTTGATGTTTACTTATCCAAGATGCAAATATAAAAAGAATCCAATGATTTATCGCTTCCTTTTGATAATTTCATAAATAATATCAGGCCGGACCATATTGCAAGCCGCTGAACACCAGCCCGTCATGTGGGCGCGTGTATTCAATACATAAAGGTCTTGCAACTCCGCAGAAAAATATTTTTTCTTGGTTTTACGGTGGAATGAAAAAAAAATAGTACCTTTGCACTTCGATTTTGAAAAACAAAGGAAGAAGTTATGTACCTGACGAAAGAAAAGAAGCAAGAGATTTTCGCACAATATGGCAGCAATGCAGCCAACTCTGGTTCGGCCGAGTCGCAGATTGCCCTGTTCACCTACCGCATCCAGCACCTCACTGAGCTGATGAAGCGGAACAAAAAAGACCAGGTCAGCGAACGTGCATTGGTGGGTCTTGTCGGCAAGCGCCGCCGTATGCTCGACTACCTGAAAGAAACCGACATCCAGCGCTATCGTGCGATAATCAAGGAACTGAATTTAAGAAAATAGTTTTTTCATATTTATTTGGTTATGGTTGAGACACTCGGTCTTCCGGGTGTCTTTTTTAATTATAACGCGTGTGTGCACGATGCCCGCACGTAAGATGTCAAAAGATGTAAAAACGAAACAAAATGAACGAACACATCATCACAAAAAGATTCGACCTTGGAGATGGCCGAATGATTGAAATCGAGACCGGCAAGTTAGCCAAGCAGGCCGACGGCAGTGCCGTGGTGCGCATGAACGACACCATGCTGCTGGCAACAGTCTGTGCCAAAAAAGATGCCGGCGAGCACGTCGACTTCATGCCGCTCACCGTCGACTACCAAGAAAAATATGCCGCCATGGGCCGTTTTCCCGGTGGTTTTTTCAAGCGTGAGGCGCGTCCTTCCGAGCACGAGATACTCATCGCCCGCCTTGTTGACAGGGCCCTGCGCCCCCTCTTCCCTGACAACTTCCATGCCGAAGTGCAGGTACAGATCACCCTCATCTCCGGCGACCGCGACACCATGCCCGACCAGCTGGCGGCCCTTGCCGCCGCGTCGGCGCTGGCAGTCAGCGATATCCCGTTCGGCGGCCCCGTCAGCGAAGTGCGTGTCAGCTACCTCGACGGGCGCTACGTCATCAACACCCCCATGCCCGACATCGAGCGGGCCGACCTCGACCTCATCGTCGCCGCCACCGAGGAAAACATCATGATGGTCGAAGGCGAGATGAAAGAAGTCAGCGAAGAAGTCATGCTTGGCGCCCTCAAGGCCGCCCACGACGCTATCAAGATCCAATGCCGCGCCATCGCCGAACTCACCGTCGAGACCGGCAAACAGCAAAAGCGTGAATACTGCCACGAGACCAACGACGAAGCCCTGCGGCAGCTGGTCCACGACGCCTGCTACCAAAAATGCTACGACTTCTCCAAGCAAGGCATCGCCAACAAACACCAGCGTGAAGAAGGGTTCGCCGCCATCAAGCAAGAGTTTATCGAATCCCGCTACACCGAGGAGACACTCACCGACGAGGTGCAGTTCATGATAGATCGCTACTACCACGACACCGAGCGCGAAGCCATGCGCGACATGGTGCTCAACGAGCGCACCCGCCTCGACGGCCGCCAGCTCGACGAAATACGTCCCATCTGGTGCGAGACCGACTACCTGCCCTCCGTACACGGCAGCGCCATCTTCACCCGCGGTGAGACCCAGTCCCTCTCCACCGTCACCCTCGGCACCAAGCTCGACGAGCAAAAAATCGACGGTGCCGTCATCGAAGGCATGCGTCGCTTCCTGCTCCACTACAACTTCCCCGGCTTTGCCACCGGTGAAGTCAAAGGCAACCGCGGCCTCAGTCGTCGCGAGGTGGGCCACGGCCACCTGGCCTGGCGTGCCCTCAAAGAGGTGCTCCCCGCCGAGTCCGAGTGTCCCTACACCATCCGTGTGGTCAGCGACATCCTCGAATCCAACGGTTCCTCCTCCATGGCCACCGTCTGTGCCGGCTGCCTGGCGCTGATGGATGCCGGCGTCAAAATCCGCAAGCCGGTGGCCGGCATCGCCATGGGCCTCATCAGCAAAGGTGACAAATGGGCCGTGCTCAGCGACATCCTCGGCGACGAAGACCACCTGGGCGACATGGACTTCAAAGTCTGCGGCACCCGCGACGGCATCACCGCCTGCCAGATGGACATCAAAGTCGACGGCCTCAGCTACGACGTGCTGGCCAAAGCCCTTGAGCAGGCGCGCCAGGGCCGTCTCTTCATCCTCGACAAAATCACCGACACCATCGCCCAGCCGCGCGAAGACTACAAACCCTTCGTGCCCCGCATCGAGCAGATCCAGATACCCAAAGACTTCATCGGTGCTGTCATCGGTAAAGGCGGCGAAGTCATCCAGAAAATCCAGGCCGAGACCAACACCATCATCAACATCGAAGAAGTCGGCGACCTGGGCATCGTCGACGTCGCCTCGCAGAACAAAGACGACATCGAGGCTGCCATCAAGTGGATCAAAGAAATCTGCACCGTCCCCGAAGTCGGTCAGGTCTACGACGCCAAAGTCGTCAGCATCGTCGAGTTCGGCGCCTTCCTCGAGTTTCTGCCGGGCAAAGAGGGCCTGATGCACATCAGCGAATACCAGTGGGGCCGTACCGAGACCCTCGAAGGCCTCATCGAAGAAGGCGACATCATCCAGGTCAAAATTATCAACATCGACGAAAAGACCGGCAAACTCAAGCTCAGCCGCAAAGCCCTGCTTCCCAAGCCCGAAGGCTACGTCGAAGAAGAACGTCCTGCCCGTGGTCCGCGCCGCGAGGGCAACGGCAACGGCGGTCGCCGCGACAGCGACCGTGGACACCGCGACGGCGGCAACGGCGAGCGCCGTGGCAACGGCGGCGGCCGTCGTCACTAAGCCGATTAAAGCAACGTTACGTCAAGAGGATGTCCACACGGGCATCCTCTTTTCATTTGCATAAAAATAACGTCATATCCATCCGCCGTTAACCCCATCGGTCGTCAAGACAGAACAGCCTTGACGGCCATGAATCACTTGAGTCCATCGAAATCCAGCCAATTACCAAATCAAATAAACAATATAATGTAAAACATAATGTGAAGCATACGCCAAGCCGAAATTTTACGTTAATTACCGTAAATGGACAGAAAAAACATTCAAGCCATTCGTGATCAAATGAACCGTCAACCATCAATAAATCCAATCCCATTCAACTAAACTGATACCAACCATGAAACGAAAAAGGCTGTTGGTCATGGCCGTTGTGGCCATGCTGAGCGTGGGGATGTGGTCCTGCGGGAAAGACGACAACACCAACGAATCGGACGCCGGCACCACCCAGGTCGATCCCGGCATTGATCCTGGCATTGATCCCGGCATTGATCCCGGCACCGACCCTGGTACCTACCCCGGCGCCGTCTGGGTCGACCTCGGGCTTCCCAGCGGTCTGCTGTGGGCCGCGCACAACGTCGGAGCCTCCGCCCCCGAAGACTACGGAGACCGCTTTGCCTGGGGCGAGGTTGCGGCCAAGATCACCTACAACTGGAGCACCTACCGCTATTGCAACGGCGATTACGACCAACTCACTAAATACTGCAACAAATCATCCTATGGTAGTGGCTACAATGGTTTCACCGACGATCTGTCCACCCTTGAGCCCGCCGATGACGCTGCCACCGCCGCCTGGGGCGACGGAGCCCGCACCCCCACCAAAGAAGAGTGGCAAGAATTGATGGATAACACCACCAGCGAATGGACCACCCTGGGCGGCGTAATCGGCCGCCGCTTCACCGCCGCCAACGGCAGCAGCATCTTTCTGCCTGCCGCCGGCTACCGTTGGGACGATGAGCTCAACTATGCCAGCTACGGCTACTACTGGTCGAGTTCGCTCTACACGGACAACCCGAACTTTGCGTGGAGCTTCTACTTATGCTCAGACTACCAGAGCGTGCACTACAACTGCCGCAACAACGGGCTGATTGTGTGTCCGGTGCGTTCCTCGCTGAGATAATTCAATCAGTGCTGTTCGGGTCCCTTCGAGTGCCGCGCGTCAGAACTAACCTGCTTTGCATTCACTTGTTGAATCCACCCCGTAAAAAGATATCGAAAAACATTTTGCCATTCCGAAAAAAAACAGTACCTTTGCAATTCGTTTTGTGAACACACTTTCGTTCATAATAAAGAAGAAATCTTTAATAAACAACTCATTAAAATGTACGCAATCGTAGAAATCGCAGGCAAGCAATTCAAGGTCGCCCAAGATCAGAAGATCTTCGTCAACCGCCTCCATCAGGACGAGGGTAGCGAAGTCGCTTTTGACACCGTGATGCTTAAAGACAATGACGGCAACATAGAGGTTGGAAAGCCTTACATTGCCGGAGCAAATGTAAAAGCCACCGTGCTCAAGCATTTGAAAGGCGACAAAGTGCTGGTGTTCAAAAAAATCCGCCGCAAAGGCTATCAGAAAATGAATGGTCACCGTGACTATTTGACACAGATCCAGATCAACAGCATCAGCTAAGCGTTGGTTTGAATAATTTATTAGTAACCTTTTAAATCATCATATTATGGCTCATAAAAAAGGTGTCGGTAGTTCCAGCAATGGTCGCGAATCCGAAAGCAAACGATTAGGTGTCAAGATATTTGGTGGTCAGAAATGCATCGCCGGCAACATCATCATCCGTCAACGCGGCACGGTGCACAATCCGGGCAAAAACGTCGGCATGGGCAGAGATCACACCCTGTTTGCCCTCTGCGACGGTGTTGTGCAATTCAAGAAAGGCCGTGAAAACCGTTCCTACGTGTCGGTCATTCCTGCCGAATAATTGGCACATTTTTATTTAGAAACCAACAGAGGATGTCGTCAGGCATCCTCTGTTGGTTTGTTACCAATCCCTCAAACCGCCTAACGGAAATTTTTAAAACCGCCCAAAATACATGGGGAAAAGCCCTGATGTTTCATCGGGTTGACCCTGAAAATGATGGCAGACCTCAAATGCGACCCCCGGATTTTTTGGCGCACCACAGTAGCAGGGACTGGATTTGACAGAAGAGAAAAAAAGCAACGTCTGTTTGACGTTGCTCTCTTCAGCGGAAAGGAGGGGATTCGAACCCCTGAAGCGCTTTTAACGCTTACTCGCTTTCCAGGCGGGCCTCTTCAACCACTCGAGCACCTTTCCGGGCTTCCGCTTGAAGCGGTTGCAAAAGTACTAATTTTTTTTGAATGATGCGGGAAAAAATGTACATTTGCAACCGATTAAACAGGAAGTCTATTTCAAAACAACTTAAAATGAAAAAATTAATGGTATCATTGATGGCACTCTCGATGTTGGCAGCCACGGGGTGCAGGAACAAGGTTGCCGGACCGGTGTCGGAGTTGCAGCAGAAAGTCGACGAATATGCCGAGTTTACGCTGACGACGGATCTTTCGCGTCTGAGCGAGAAGGAGCGGCAGCTGATCCCGGTCTTTATTCAGATTGCGGAGGTGATGGACGAGCTGTTCTGGGAGCAGGCCTACGGCCTCGACAACCGCGCCGCGCTCGACACGTTGTCCGACCCCGCCATGAAGGCTTTTGCCATGTTGCAGTATGGCGCATGGGACCGTCTGGGCGGCGAGAAGCCTTTTATCCCCGGTGTGGGCGAGAAACCCAAGGGGGCGAATTTCTATCCGGTCGACATGACGCAGGAGGAGTTCGACGCGCTGGCCGACCCGCTGAAGACGAGCCAGTACAGCATATTGCGTCGCGACGGGCAGGGCGCGTTGACGGTCGTCCCTTACCGCGAGGCGTACAAAACGCAGCTGGCCAAGGTGGACTCGCTGCTGGGCGTGGCCATCGACCTGGCCGAGGATGCCGGTTTGAAGAATTACCTCGTCGAGCGCCGCAAGGCGTTCCGGACGGACGACTATTTTGCCAGCGACATGGCCTGGATGGACATGAAACAGAGCAAGCTTGATTTCGTGGTGGGCCCCATCGAGAATTACGAGGACGCCCTCTATGGTTACAAGACGGCCTATGAGGCTTTCATCCTGGTGAAGGACGAGCAGTGGAGCAACGACTTGGCCAAGTTTGTGAAGATGCTGCCCGAGTTGCAGAAGCAGCTGCCCTGCGACCCCAAGTATAAGCAGGAGGTGCCGGGGACGGAGAGTGACCTGAATGTCTATGACGTCATTTATTACGCCGGCGACTGCAACGCGGCTTCGAAGACGATCGCCATCAACCTGCCCAACGACGAGCGGGTGCACCTGCAGAAGGGTGCGCGGCGGCTGCAGTTGAAGAACGCCATGCAGGCCAAGTTCGACAACATCTGCCTGCCGATCGCGCAGCTTTGTGTCTGCGACGAGCAGTTGGATAATGTCAGTTTCAACGCATTTTTCAGCAATGTCTGTTTCCACGAGGTGGCCCACGGTTTGGGCATCAAGAATACGGTGACGGGCAAAGGCAACCTGCGCGAGGCGCTGAAGGAGCAGTACAGCGCGTGGGAAGAGGCCAAGGCTGACATCTGCGGTCTGTTTCTGACGGAGACGCTCATCGAGCGGGGCGAGATTACCAACTGCTCGGTGGAGGACGCTTATGTCACTTTTATCGCCGGTATCCTGCGCAGTGTGCGTTTTGGTGCCACCGAGGCGCACGGCATCGCCAATATGATGTGCTTCAACTATATGCAGGATAACGGCGCTTTCTCGCGCAATGCCGAGGGTAAGTATGTGATTGATGTTGAGAAGTCCAAGGCGGCTTTGCGTAGCTGGGCGGCGCTGATTCTCCAGGTGGAGGGCGAGGGCGACTATGACTTTGCCAAGAAGTATGCCGCCGAGAACGGTGTGGTGCGTGCCGACCTGCAGGCCGACCTGGACCGCATCGCCGAGGCGCGGATTCCTCGCGACATCCGTTATAACCAGGGTGTGGAAGCCCTTGGGTTGAAGAAGTAATTAGGTCTGTTGCGGTCTGTCGGGCCGCCGGAGGGAAGCGGAAGCGCCGTTGTTACAGCGACGCTTTCGCTTCTTTTATCATCTCTTCGTCGCACCCCAGCAGTTCGGCGATGCGCAACGCTTCGCGGGGGGCGGTGTCGCTGAGGTCTTCCTCCAGCGAGTAGTCGATGAAGCTGCTGATGTTGCCGGCGTTGACGGGTTGTTGCGACAGGGTTTCGTCGAATCCTCTGACGCGCAGCCGCCGGCAGTCGACGTCGAGGCCGCTGTAGTGGGTGGTGAGCAGGGCGTAGCCCTCCTGCCGGCTGAGCAGTGTGGCGAGGCTTCGCACGATGGCGCGTCCTTCGACAGGGTTGGTGGTGCGTGCCGGCTCGTCGATGAGCAGCAGCAGCCGTTCGCGGCGGCTGCGCCGTAGGTTGTCGCTGATGCGCAGTATCTCGGCGGCGAAGGAGGAGAGTCCGCGCAGGGCGTCCTGTTCGTCGCCGATGCAGCTCACCACGTCGTCGACCGTCGGCAGGGTGGCGCTTCGGGCGGCGACAAACATGCCGTGTTGCGCCATCAGTTGGGCGCAGCCGATGGCTTTGAGGAGCACGGTTTTGCCGGCCATGTTGGCGCCGGTGATCAGGCATACGCCGCGCTGTACGGTGATGTCGACAGGTTGGTAGCGCAGGCCCAGCTCGTGATGGCGGCGGCTGAGTTGCGGGTGGACTAGTTCGCGCAGTTCCATGCGGTCGCCGCACTGCGGCCGGCAGAGATGCCAGTCGAGGGCTTGTTGTGTTTTGGCCAGCAGCAGGTCCCAGTAGCCGGCGGTCTCCAGCGCCTCTTGCAACAGGGCTGCATGGGGCGCAAGCAGACCGGAGAGGCGTTGTATCACTGCCTGTTGGATGGCGTCGTGGCGCTCCAGCAGGTCGCTGACCGCCTGTTGGCTTTCGCTGTTGTCGGACTGTAGCTGTCGCAGCGCTCTGCGTAGGGGCGCTAACGAGGGGTCGTAGCTGTCGTAGATGTAGAAATTGTCGATGCCGGTGTTGTCGGGGTCGAGCAAGTGGTAGACTGTGTCCAGGTCGGGGAGGGGCGCAAGGTCGGTCACTCCCAGCAGGTTGAGGTTGTGGCGTATCGCTCCGGTAAGGTGGGCGAGGTGTTTTATTTCAAACAGGTCCACCTCTGTCATGGTTTGGTGGCTTTGCAGTTGCAGAAGGGTGTTGCGGATGTCGTGCAGGCTCATCAGCTGGTGTCGCAGTTCGGCGAGGGGCTTGGCGTGCGCGGTGTCCTGCAGCAACGGCAGCAGGGTGTCCATGCGGTCCCATTCTTGTTCGAGGTGTGTCACGTCGTTACAGAACGGGAGTGACATCAGCCGGCGGTGGCCAACGGGCGAGAGCAGCTCCAGCGACTGGACGGCATACTGGAAAGCTTCATCGGTTTTGATGCGGTTTCTGACAGTCATGGGCAGGGTGTGTTAGATTTTCATCACGTCGTAGACGGGCAGCTCCAGCGCCTCGGACAGCGCGGCACACGCCCGTTGCGAGTCGAGACGGTAGCCCTGGGGGGATGTGGGGTTGAGGCAGACCGCGGTGAGATGTGACTGTTGCAGCACGGCCAGTTTTCCACCCCGCCGGCAGTAGTCGGCATAGGTTTCGGGGGTGATGAATAATTTGGTGAAATCTCTTGCTATCAGAGTGATGTCTTTTATCTGCGGGAGCGTGGCTATTTGTCGCAGCAGCCGGTCGCTGACCATGCCGGGCAGGAACAGGCGGTTGCCGTGGCGGAAAAGGTCGGCTGTCTGGCTGCCGACGAGCAGCGCCGAGGCAAAGCCGGTGTCGTGACAGCGGTCTTCGCTGTCAATGCACCACACGCCGGAGGAGAGGTGCGTCAGCTGCCCGCCCAGTGTCGGGTTGACGGCCGGCAGCCCCACCAGCCGGCATACGAAACGGGTCTTGGAGACCAACTGTTGCAGGTTGGCCGAGACGGCTGCGCCGGTGGCTAACACCAGCGCGTCGGTGACGGTGGGCGAAGCCAGGCTCAGACGCGACAGGGCGCCGTCGACAAGGGTCAGCGGGATGCCGCTGGCTTCGAAACTGTCAATCTGCCGGCGTAGGGTCGCGGTGGTGGCGGCACCCGAGAGGATGGCTTTTCCGCGGCAGAGCACCTCGGCGGTCACCAACGCGCCCAAGGCGGTGCGTTGCGGGTCGACAGCGGTGATTTTCGACACCAGGCGCCGTTGTCGGTAGTGCAGTTCCGAGGTGATGAAACGGGTGCCTTCGTAGAGTGTGATTTCGGGCTTGGCGGTGGCGTAGACGCTGTCCACCTGCTCCCCGTCGATGCCGACGGAGGTGACGGCCACCGTTGTGCCGCGTTCGTGCAGGCGGCGCAGCAGGTAGTTGAGACAGACCGTTTTGCCGGTGTTTTTTTCCATGCCCACAATGGACAGGCTGCGATAGGGTAGGATGAGGTCTACAAAGGGCATCTGCAGGGGGGGTACGGCCGTCGGGGCGGCCACATGGTGCAAATGTACGAAATAATCCTCTAACTGGAATATTTTTCGTACATTTGTAAATCCTTTTTTTAACGTTTCACTTCTTTAACAACTATTTCATTACAAAATGATTACGAAGTTAGATGACCTTTTGGAGCTGGTGAAATCCAAAGGCCGGAAAAGATTGGTGGCTGCTTATGCCAACGATTCTCACACCATCGGCGCTGTCAGCGCCGCCATCGACCGTGGTATTGTCGACGCTGTCCTTGTGGGCGACATTGAGACCATCAAGAAGGTCTGCGCCGAGGAGGGTATCAACCCCGACAAGTTTGAACTGGTGCAGGAAGCCAATGATGTCAAGGCGGGTGCCAAGGCGGTGGAGCTTATCAACGAAGGCAAGGGCGAGGTGCTGATGAAGGGCTTGCTCTCCACTGACAAATATATGCGCGCCATCCTCAACAAGGAGAAAGGCCTTATGCCGGGCAAGAAGAATGATATGCTGACGCATATGGCTGTGATGGAGGTGCCGGCATACCATAAGCTGTTGGTGTGCTCGGATATGGCTATCATCCCCGACCCTGACTTCAAGCAGAAGCAGGCTATCCTGAATTTCCTTGTCAGCGTGGCCAAGAGTCTTGAGAATCCCAAGCCCAAGGTGGCCGTGTTGGCAGCCACGGAGCAGGTGAGCGTGGGCATGCGTGCCTGTGCCGAGGGAGCATGGCTGGGTATGATGGGCAACCGCGGCCAGATCGGCGGCGCCATCGTCGACGGCCCGTTGTCGCTGGACTGCGCTGTCGATATGGAAAGCGCCCGCACCAAGAAACTGACCAGCGAGGTTGCCGGCGACGCCGATTGCCTGCTGTTCCCCAATATCGAGGCCGGCAATATCTTTTATAAGGCTTGCACCAAGTTTGCCCACGCCGAGCTGGCGTGCATGGTGATGGGCGCACGGGTCCCCTGTGTGCTGACCAGCCGCGGCGACTCGATGAACACCAAGCTTTACAGCATTGCCTTGGCGGCGCTGAACGCTAAATAATAAATGCTCGAAATGGAGATGTGCGGCCGTCCGCAGCGCGGGCGGCCGCACATCTTGTAATAACCGACCTGATATGGAAAAATATTTTGAGGAGTTGCCCATGGCCATTACTGTCTGCGACAGGGAGGGTAACATTCTTGACATGAACCGTCACTCAGCCGATGTCAACAGCCATGGCGAGAAAATCATCGGCAACAATCTATTCAACTGCCATCCGCCTCATGCGGCGGCGATTTTGCGCGATTTGCTCGACAATGAGAAAACAAATGTCTATACCATTGAAAAAAACGGTGTCAAGAAGTTGATTTACCAGGTGCCATGGTATGAAAACGGCGCCTTTGGAGGCCTCATCGAGTTCTCAATGGAGATCCCGTTCGATATGCCGCACCATGTGCGTATGCCGAAACAGCAGTAGCTTGACGTTGGTTTTAAAAGTGATTATCCGTCTGTAATGGAATGAAGCGTTTTTTTTCCTTTTGTATGGTTCTTTTTGCCGTGACGGGCGTGCTTTGTGCGCAGGGGCGCGTCACGGGGGTGGTCGTCGACGGGCAGGGCGGTCAGCCTGTGGAGTATGCCTCGGTGGCGCTGTTGCGTCCGCAGGACTCGTCGTTGGTCGACGGAGCTGTCACTTCTGCTAACGGCCGTTTTTCGGTCAAGGCCCCGTATGGCAGCTACCTGCTGCGAGTCTCGTTCATGGGTTATGACACTTATTTTCATCCCGGACAGCTCACTCTGTCGGCACGTCAGAGCACCCTTCAGGCCGGCACAATACGGTTGAGCGTCGCCGCTACGGTGATGCAAGAGGTGGTGGTTTCGGCCGAGCGCACCATGATGGAGTATCAGCTGGACAAGCGTGTGGTGAATGTGGACCGCAATCTTGTGGCCAGCGGCGGCACGGCGACGGATGTGCTGCAGAATGTGCCCAGCGTCGCCATCGACAACGACGGCAATGTGTCGTTGCGCGGATCGACAAATGTGAAAGTGCTCGTCAACGGACGTCCGTATGAGTTGATGGGGAACGATCTGGAGTCGTTGCTCGAGCAGATACCGGCCAGCTCGGTGGAGAATGTGGAGGTGATCACCAACCCGTCGGCGAAGTATGATCCGGAGGGGATGTCCGGCATCATCAACCTCAAGTTGAAGGAGTCGACGGCGGCATTAGGCTTGAACGGTGTAGTGACCTTGAACGCAGGCACTCCGCTTGCATTTCTGGGCAGCGGCTATCCCGACGAGCTGCCGGCGCTGCTTCCCACCACCATGGCGACGGTCAATCTGAACTATACCACCGAGCGATACAATCTCTTTTTCTCTGCCGACGGCGGGGTCCGCGGGCGCGGGCACCGTGCTGAGACCGACGTGGAGCGGTTGCGCAACGGTGCGGCATGGTCGCACGATTCGTTGCGGCAATATAGCGTGTCGCGCAATACGATGGCAAGCATAAAGGCGGGCGGTGAGTATTATTTCTCGCCCCGGACCACGCTGCTGGCCTCCTATCAGCTGCGCGGCGGCCTGCGTAGCCGCACCAGCCAGATCAACGCCGCAGACCTGTTTGGCGCCGGCTATATGGATTACCGTCAGATGGACACGAACGATAACCGCAATGTCAACCATACATTCAACGTCAGCTTCACGCAGAAGTTCGACACCCCCGACCGGCTCCTGACCGCCAATGCGGCCTTTTCCATGCGCCATGTGCACGGCACGGGCCGTCAGGAGCAGGAATATCAGGGGGCGGCGTCATGGGACAACTATTATCTGCGCGAGACCAGGACGGAGAACAAGCACCCCGAGTTGAATCTGCAGGTCAATTATACGCACCCTTTCCCGTGCGGCTGGAAGCTGGAGACGGGCTATGAGGGCCGTATGTTGTGGCCCGATCAGGATGCCCGCTATTACCGCACGGTCTATGACAGCACGCATGCACGGTACACCTTTTTTGAGGAGTCTTCGTCGACACATTTCGACTATACGCAGTATGTCCATGCCCTCTTTGCCACTGTCGGGGGCAGCCTGACGGAGCGGTTGACTTTGCAGGCCGGTCTGCGCGGCGAATACGCTGTGACGGAAGGGAGGGATGTCAACCACCCTGCCACCGATGCCGTTGACAAACATTATTGGCAGCTCTATCCCACGCTGCATCTCTCCTATAATATCAGCCCGAAGCAGAGTGTGCAGCTGAGCTACTCACGGAGGGTGCGACGCCCCCGCATGTGGGACTTGAACCCTTATGTCAACGTGCGGGAAGGTCAGGAGCTCTCTTTCGGCAACCCCGGCTTGGATCCCGAATATACCAATGCGTTTGAGTTGTCTCACAATCTGTCGTTGGGCGGTTTCAATTTTTTTACGTCGGCCTATGTCCGCCAGACGAACAACATGATGACCCGCTACGGATTCGTCTGGGACAGCAGTTCCCGCGACCGCTTTGCGTGGTGGATACCCTATAACGCCGCGTATGACGGCTATTGGGGTTCGACGTGGCAGAATCTGAACAAGGGGCTCAACTACGGGCTGGAACTGATTGTCGACTGGCAGATAGCCTCATGGTGGAAGTTCAATGTCAGTGTCAATCTATACGAGAGTATGATTGAGGGCACTCCTTTGCTCGACAACCAGGATAAAAATGCTTTTATGGCCAGCGGCAAATTCAATTCTTTTATGACGCTTCCCCAAGGCTGGACCATCCAGTTGTCGGGGCAGTACTGGGCTCCGTATCTGGATTTGCAGACAGAGATGTATGCCTCATATTGGCTGGATCTGGCGGTTAAGAAGGATATCTGGCAGAAACGGGCGTCGGTGAACCTGCGTCTCGGCGACCTGCTGGCCACGGGGGGCTGGGGGCATGAGACGCACACTGACCAGTTGAACCGCACCATGCACTCCAGGCGCATCTCGCCTACAGTCACATTGGGCTTCACTTACAAAATTAACAACGGGCTGAAACAGCGTCGTGAGGCTTTCGAGGCCGAGGAGGATGAATCGGAGTCCGCGTATTGATATGCTATATGGACGCTCCCGAGACACGCATCATCGACGGCCGTCAAGAGGTTCTTGACATCGTGCGTCGCCGCTATGTGGCGCTTACTCCCGAGGAATGGGTGCGTCAGCAGGTGATACATCATCTCCATTTTCAGTTGGGCTATCCGTTGGAACTGATGTATGTTGAGGGGCAGATAGAGCTCAACGGGCTGACACGCCGGTGTGATATTGTGGTGTATAACCTGCAGATGCGTCCTGTGATGATTGTAGAGTGTAAGCAGCCGCAGATTCCGCTCACGCAGCAGGTGGCCGATCAGGCGTGCCGCTATAATATTGCGCTACAGGTGCCGTATATCTATCTCACAAACGGCCGGCAGCATTGGATGGGGCGTGTCCTTGCCGACGAGCGGCGCATGGAGCCGCTGGAGGAGCTTCCGTCGTGGAAGACGCTGAACGTTTTCGATAAGCCGAATACAGACGAGCTTGCTCGTATGTTGAGGCGAGAAAACGCCTGATGAAATCGAACGTTTTCGATAAGCCGAATACAGACGAGCTTGCTCGTATGTTGAGGCGAGAAAACGCCTGATGGAATTGAACGTTTAATTCTGCGGCGGCAGGAGGGAGATCTCTTTCATCTGGCAGCACAGCACGGTGCCGTCGCGGCGGGCCAGCAACAGCCGTCCGTAGCTGTCTACACCGTGTATGGTGGCTTCTACGACATGTCCTTGGTATGCGTAACGGGTCGGGGTGCGGTAGTGCAGCAGTCTTTCCAGATAGGGCTTGTCTATTGCGTCGGCACCGTCATGTTGCAGTTGCCGGTAGCGCTGCCGGATGGACTGGATGAGACCGTCGAGCAGTGTGTGCAGGTCGTGACGCCGGCCGCTGAGGGCACATAGCGATACGGGGTTGGGTATCCAGTCGGGGAAACGGGTCTGGTTGACATTAAGTCCGATGCCGCAGACGGATGATTCAATATGAGTCCCCTGTACTTTATTGACGATGAGGGTGCCGCAGATTTTACCGCCGTCTACATATATATCGTTGGGCCACTTGATGCGGACTTTGCGGCCGGGCAGCAACTCTTTCAGCATGTCGCTGAGGCCCAGTGCCACTGTCTGTGTGATGCGGAATGGGTGCGCGGCGTCGAGAAAACGGGGCTTCAGTATCAGGCTGAAGGTGAGGTTGGCTCCGGGCTCGCTTTCCCAGCGGTTGCCCCGTTGGCCGATACCGGCGCTCTGGGTGTGAGCCCATACGACAGTGAACTCCTCGACTGTGTCCAGATCGAGGAGTTCGCAGTATTGATTGGTGGACGGGAGTGTGTCGAATTCACGCAGGCTCACACCGTCATAATCTCTTTCTCTTTGGATGTGAATACTTTGTCGCACTCAGCGATAAATTTATCCGTGATGTCCTGAATCTCTTTCTCCACCTGTTTCACTTCGTCTTCAGGTACTGACTTGTCTTTGAGTTTCTTTACCTTGTCCATCACATTCCGGCGGGCGTTGCGCACATTCACCTTGCAGTTTTCCACTTCGCCTTTGGCCGATTTGGTGAGTTCTTTGCGGCGCTCTTCGGTCAGCGGCGGCACAATGATGCGCAGTATTTCGCCCTCGTTGCGGGGAGTGAAGCCCAGGTTGGCGTCTAAGATGGCTTTGTTAATGGCGCCTAGAATCGATTTCTCCCAGGGTTGGATGACGATGCTGCGTGCATCGGGTGTGTTGATGTTGGCCACCTGGTTCAGCTCGGTGGGGGTGCCGTAGTAGTCCACTTTGACACCGTCCAGCATACCGGGGTTGGCCTTGCCGGCACGAATCTTGGCCAACTCTTTGTCTAAGAAGTTAAGTGCACTCTGCATACTGCTTTTGGCTTCTTCGATGCAGGCTTTTGATAAATCGTTCATATCAATGTTTTTTATTTGTTTTTCGTGTCCCGGTTGTCAGCACACCTCGGTGCCGATGGCTTCACCCTGCACCACTCTCAGCAGGTTGCCGCGCCGGTTCATGTCGAAGACATAAATCGGCAGATTGTTTTCTTCACATAGCGCAAAAGCTGTGAGATCCATTATCTTCAGTTTTTTGGTCAGCGCCTCTTGGAATGTGAGCCGCGGGTATTTGACAGCGTCGGGGTTTTTCTCCGGGTCGGCGGTATAGACACCGTCGACACGGGTGCCTTTGAGGATGGCGTCGGCTCGTATCTCAACGGCACGCAACGCCGATGCTGTGTCGGTGGTGAAAAACGGGTTGCCGCTGCCGCCGCCGATAATGACGACACGGCCTTCTTGCATGGCCTCGATGGCGCGCCGGCGGCTCATGGCTTTGCAAATGGGCTCAATGGTCAGGCCGGAGAGCAACTCGGTGCGCAGCCCTTCTTTTTCAAGGGCGGCCTGTAATGCCATGCTGTTGATGAGCGTGGCCAGCATGCCCATGTAGTCGCCTTGCACACGGTCCATGCCTTGCGCCGCGCCGCCGAGCCCCCGGAATATGTTGCCTCCGCCGATGACGATGGCCACCTCAACATGTTGTTCAACAACCTCTTTGACATCATGGGCATATTGTTCAAGCATTTCAGGTGCAATACCGTAGTGCTGCTGTCCCATGAGAGATTCACCGCTCAGTTTTAAGAGAATACGACGATATTTCATGCCAAGTTGTTAAATATTTTGGTGTTAAATGTATGGTAGTATGTGTATTATAATTGTCTGTGTAGATATGGTTGCAGCGACTAAGTTAAGCATTTTTTTGCAATTGAGAGCGCGCCGCGTCACGGATGGCTTCCGGCTACGTGGCGGCCAGCGCCAGCGAGGCGACGCTGACGGTGACATTTCCGGCCTCATACAGGGCATCGCAACAGGCCGACGTGGTGCTGCCGGTGGTGATGACATCGTCGACAAGAAGGATGTGGAGTCCCGCCAGTTTCGCCGGCTGTCGAACGGTGAAGACGCCATGGACATTCGCCGCCCGCTCGTCGATGTTCATGTGTGTCTGGCTTGCGGTGTTGACTGTGCGGACAAGGTTGCCTGTCGACACGGGCCTGCCCGTCTGGAGCGCAATGCCTCGGCATAGCATCTCGCTTTGATTGTAACCGCGTTGCTGTTCCCGTCGGCGGTGCAGCGGGACGGGTATCAGCACGTCAATGTCGGCGAAACGACGGCTGTGCACGAGTGTCTCGCCCATCAGCCGGCCCATCGCGACGGCCAGCCTCCGGTCGCCGCCATATTTTATGCGGTGGACGATGCGCCGGGTGTCTTCATGGTGGCTGAAGTAGAGGAGCGACATGGCCGCGACCATGTCGTGATATGCCTGGAAGTGTTGTTCCGTGTCGTTGCCTGCAACGGCGGCGTTGCAGGTGTAGGGCAGGTGCATCAGGCAGCTGGTGCAGAGGTGGCGTTCGTCTCCCAGCAGCATTTGGCCGCAGCAGACGCAGTGGCGTGGAAAGATGATGTCAGTGAGCTCTTTCAGCGGGCGTAGTCGGAAGGCTCTCATGGCAAGAATAGGCAACTGTCTCCGTAGCTTAAAAAGCGGAAGTCACGGTCGAGCGCATAGCGGTAGCAGCGTCTCCATTCGTTCCCTATAAGGGCCGAGACAAGCAGCAGCAGGGTGCTGCGGGGCTGGTGGAAATTGGTGATGAGCCCGTCAACGATGTGATAACGGTAACCGGGGGCAATCATCAGCCGGGTGGAGCCTTCCAGCCGTTCGATATGACGGCGCTGCATCCAGAGAAGCACATTGGTATAGGCTTGTTGTGGCGTGATGGCCGGGGTCTCGTCTACATAGGGTTCCCATTGCTCTACACACATCCGTTCAAGGCTGGCGTCATGCTCCAGTTGCAGTCCGAACCAGTAGAGCGACTCTAATGTGCGCACCGAGGTGGTGCCTACTGCGACAATCGGCTTGCCGAAGTGTTGGAGGATATGCTCAATGTTGGCCCTTCCGATCTCAACCTGCTCTGTATGCATCTCATGCCCACCGATGGTTGCACTGTCGACAGGTTTGAACGTTCCTGCGCCGACATGCAGGGTGATGAACTCACAGCCAATATGGGCCTGACGCAGGCTGTCGAAGACTGCATCGGTGAAATGCAGCCCTGCAGTGGGTGCCGCCACCGAGCCTTTTTCGCTTGCATAGACGGTCTGGTAGCGTCGGTTGTCCTCGTCGCTGGCGTCGCGGTGCAGGTAGGGAGGCAGGGGGATGAGCCCGGCACATTCGATAACGGAGGCGAATGTATCGTCACTGTCCCAACAGAAGTCGACAATCCAGCCGTTGCCTGCTTTCTCGCGCCGTGAGGCCGAGAGGGTGATGAGTCGCCCGTCCAAGGTCAGCTCCCGCGTCAGTGTGTCCGTTTTCCACCGTTTGTTATGGCCCACCAGACAGACCCAACTGCCGGTGCCGCGCTGTTCGAATGCGGTGGCTACCGGCATATTGTACGGTTCCAGGCAAAAGATCTCAATGGTGGTGCCGGTCGATTTCCGGAAGAGGAGGCGGGCATGGATGACCCGGGTGTTGTTGCACACGAGCAATGTGTCGTCGGGCAGGTGTCCTGCCAGGCGGCCGAAACGACTTTCTGTAATTTCACCTTGCCGGTATACCAGCAGTTTCGAAGCGTCACGTTGCGCAAGAGGAAATTTGGCGATGCGCCCGTCGGGAAGCGGATAATCGTAGTCGGCTATTTCGATAGCCTGTAAGTCACTGAGCATGGCTCTTTTTGCGTGTCAGTAGCGATAGGAGGATATACCATACAATGATGGCTGAGATGCTGTACCATTGCCGGGTGGCGGATATGATTGCCACACAGCCGGCCAAAAAGCAATAGGCGATGGCGTTGCTGCTCCAGCCGAGGTTCTTGAAATCAAATTTGAGCGAGAACATGGGCAGCTCGCTGATCATAAGAATGTCGGTGAACAGCGAGAGGGCTGCCGCCATGATGAAAAACACGGTGCCGGCCTCAAGCCCGCCGGATGACGTGGTGAGTGCCAGACCCACCCATAACAAGGCATTGGCCGGAACGGGTAAACCCCGGAAACTGTGGCTCTGTCGGGTGTCGAGATTGAATTTGGCCAGACGGTAGGCGGCAAACAGCGGCATCAACCATGCAGTCAACGGAATATATGTTCCCCATGATCCTGTATCTGCAAGGCCGTCAGCCAAGATGTTGTGAAGGATGAAGGCCGGTGCCACCCCGCTTGTGACCACATCGGCCAACGAGTCGAGCTCTTTGCCTACCGGCGAAACAACATGCAGCAGTCGTGCCGTCAACCCGTCGAAGAAGTCGAGGAAAATTCCTAAGCAGATCAGTAATCCGGCATGGGCGATGTCTCCTCGTGCGGCAAGAAATGCCGCAACCGCCCCGCACAGCAGGTTCCCGAGCGTGATAAGGTTGGGTGTCAGTCGCCTCATTCCTCTTTCCAGAGCTTCACTATGAGCTGGAATTCTTCGGTGTCCCAGTATTGACGGAACTCTACGTCTGTACGGGCTTTCTTTTTCAGCTCATATTCCTGGTCGACGGCGGCTTTCAGATTTTTCAAAGCGTTCTCTTTGTCGCCTTGGCGGGCAAAGGCCACCGCCCGCAGGTAGTTGACACGTTCGTCTTGATCCAGACAGCAGTCCAGTGTGCGGATGCAGGCGCTGAGGTCGTCGTTCATCAGCTGTACGTATGCCAGATTGAAGCTGCAGGACTTGTCTTTCAATTGCTCTAATGCTTCGGTGTAGTTGCCGCGTTTGAGGTTGAGTATGGGCAGGTTGTAGGCTGCGTCGGTGCTGCCTTGCCGTTCCGCTTCTTCAAAATACTGTTTGGCCAGCAGGTAGTCTTCTTTGCCCATGCAAAGCAGGCCCCAGTTGTTCAGTATGTCCGGGTTGTGCGGATTGAGCTCTTTGGCCACGTTCAGGTATCGTTCGGCTTCGGCGTAGTCACCCATGTGGCAGGCCACCGCACCTGCGTTGTTCCATGCGGCCCATTCCGCGCTGTGGTTCTCGGTGGCCCACTTGTAATATTTCATTTTCGTGGGATAGCTGTAGTTGATGTAGGCGGTGTACATCAGTTCGTCAAACGACAGTTTGGCGGGGTTGAGGCTGGCTTGCTTGGCCAGCTCGGGGTCGCTTTTACGTGCCTCGGAGTAGTAGAGGGCTATCTGGGCTCTGCGCAGGTTGGGGAATATGTCGCTGTTCAATTGACCGTATACCGTGGCCATGTTCTTGATCATCTGCTCGCGCTTGATGAGGTTCTGCTGCGTCTCGACAATGTTGACGATGGCGTGCTTGTCCTGTATGTCGGATTCCTCCACCATCACTACAAAATGCACCCAGTCTTCACCGGCGGCACGGGTGGTGATGATAAGCTGTTTCAGTTGGTTGTATTTGTAGTATTCTACATCTTGCGGTTTGATATTGGCGCGTTTCGCCATGACGGTCAGCACTTCGTCTAACACCTGGCGCAGCTGTTCTGCGGCCACTTCGGCGCGGTTTTTCGACACGCCGGCGTTGTGCGTCTCTTCACCTTCGGGTGAGGCCCATCCGGTGATGTTGATTTGTTTGGGCAGTCCGTTTTCCAGCATCACCCGCTTGAGGTCGGCCAGGTTGGCCTGAGCGTTGAATTTACGATTCATATAGAAGCCCCAGTCAAGATTCGACTGGCCGTTTTGGAAGTATATATCGGCGGTTTCAACCACACCTTGTTTTTTGTTGTAGTTGATCGGGGCGATGGAGATGGTGCCGCGGATGTCAACCAGCGAGGTTGTATTGTTGACACCGTCCGAGATGAGCACTGTCGACAGTGTCTTGCTCCGGTGATTGTCTATGATTTCATCGGCAAACCGGGCCTCTTCGTCCACATTTTTTTCCGAGTAGATGACGGGTGTGAGGGTTACTCGGCCTGTTTCCATTCCCGGGCGGAACATGAAACGGTCTGTGTAAGTGTACCGACCGCCGCTTTCATAGTTGATGGTGGCGCCGCTGCCGTTTACGTTCTCCCCTTTCAACGTGATGGGGTCGAGGGTCACGGAGCCACTGTCCCAAGTGAAGACGGGTTGTACAAACATGGCGGCTTTCTTTTTGAAATATTTCTCCGGGAACACACCGGTGAACTTGACCACTACTTTGCCATCCATGGTGGCTACAGGGTCAGGATTGGCTTTGTATCGAACATTTTTGTGCTTGTTTTTCATGGACGACAGTCCGCTGCACCCCGAAAGGAGCAGTGACACGATAAGCACAGGGAAGATCGTTTTCTTCATAAGAATTGCCATGATGGTATTACAATATAATAATCTGCAAATATACGTCTTTTTTTTAATTTGCGGCACAATTTGCGCCGCCATTGGCCGAAAGGTGCCTGGGGCATACATCCACAAAAAGGCAAGAGTGGCACTGCTGAGTCTGCCCGGGGGCGGCGAACGGTTGCAGCGGGTCAAGTATCTGCGACACGATGTCGGCTATCAGAGCGCCCACACCCGCCGCCTGTTCTAAAGTGACCAGAGGGTTGTTGTTCCACCGCAGAGGCAGGAAGCTCATCCGGAGGTTGCCAAGAGGGTAGATGCCTGATTCTATGAATTCTGTATTAGGTGCTAATATGTCGGAACCTGCTTTGTCATGCAGGTATAGCCATGTGTACATCAGCACTTGGAAGCTCTTGTCGGACAGTTCTCCGGCACCGACTTGTTTGTCGTCGGTGACAAGTTCTTTTTCTTCCACCTTGCCCGTCTTATAGTCCACGATGCGTAGATGCCCGTTTATCAAGTCAATCCGGTCGGCGACACCCTGCAGTCTGGCCACTCTTCCGTCGTGGAGTTCCACCGTGCCTTCAAACGGGTGTTCAAGGGCTGCTATTTGAAGGCTGTTGCCTGATTCTATGAATGCTATGTCGTCATGTATAAGATGCTTTATCTGTTTTTGCGCGATACGTTGCTGGAGATAGGTGCGTCCGTGCCGCACAAAATCCCTGCCCATGGCTGAAAAATGTGCCTCAATGCATTCGTCTGCGCTGTTTTGCAGTGCAAGCATGTCGGCGACGGTTAGCGGACGGTTGCCGAGTCTGCCGTACAGGTCCTGCAGGATTGTGTGCACAAGGGTGCCGAACTGCGACTTGTCCAGACTGTCTTCCAACTCGTCATTTTCCCTGACCTGCATGATATACCGAAAATAATATTTCAACGGACAGTTACGGTATGTATTCAATGCGGATGGCGAGAACCCTTTGCCGGCCAATTGTTGCAGACGCTTCATTATGGCTGCGGTTTTGTGGATGACGGCGCCGGGGTTGTCGCCGCTTGCGGTTCCGCCGGCGCCGGGGCTGACAATTTCTTGTCGGATGTGTATATTGGGGTGGGTGCGGGCAAGCTCGTCGGTCAATTGCATCGCGAAACGGCTGGGCTCACCTTTGCCCGAGCCGTCGGTTTGCGAACTATAGACGATATAAATCTCTTCCGCACGCTGCAGCAACCGGTAGAAGTGGTTTGCATAAACCGCGTCTTTCTCCTCGTGAGTGGGCAGGTGAAACGGCGCGGCGCGTTTGAGATTGAAGGGTATCAACGTGTTTTCCTGCCTTCCCGATGGCAGTACGCCCTCGTTAGCCGAGAGCAGAATGACACGACGGAAGTCCAGGTTACGTGTCTCCAGCATACCGAGAATCTGCAGCCCGTGCAGCGGTTCTCCGTAAAAAGGGATGCTTGACCGATGTGCCATGCGGGTGTAGATACGTTCGAACGTATCAATCCGGTCGATAAATCCATACCGTCTTTGAAGGTCTGCAAAGTGTTCGTTCAGCGTAAGGTATGACGCAAGCGACGCGGCATCTTTCTTATTGCGGGCAAATAGTTCGTCCGCCTGCAGCCTTTCAGCCAGCTGTCGGCAGAGCTCAATGAATGCGTCCGGACAGTCGGGTCCGATGGAAAAAAGTGGCTCCATCCACCCGATGTCTATTTGCAGCGTCCCGGCAAGCTGCCGCAGAACGGACAGGTCCACAAACACCTGCTGCCGTTCGTAGAGATACTGCCGGACAGCATGCCGATGTGTCGTTTTTTTTATCAGAAACGCCGAGCAAGTGTCTGATAATATGTCGATTACGTCTTTATGGTACAACTGCTGTCCGCGTATATTCTTGCAACAGGCGATGAGTTTGAGCGTAAATGTGTGTATAGCGGTGCTTTCCAATGGGTAGCCCATGGTGACATTCACTGCAGGCACATTGTCGGGCAATGAGTTGAGCATGGGTATCAGCAGATTTTCGTCGGCAAGCACCACGGCGGTGTCTTGCAGTTGTTGCGCCGATGTGTCTTTGTCAGCCATTTGGCGCAACAGGTTCCCCGCGTATTTAGTCTGCAACAGGTTCTCCGGGCTGTTGACAAACGTGATCTGCTTCTGCTCCAGCGCGAAGTGGTCGTCATATCCGCCAATGCTGTCGAACTGGTGTGCCAGGCGGCGTAGGAAGCGCCCTGCCTCCTGTCCGGGGTTGTCGAAATAGTATGCGTCACCGTCGCTTATCAGCGTGGCGCGCCCTTGCCGCTGCAAGGTCCGGATGATGGTCTCCTCAGAGGTCGACAGCGCGTTGAAACCCACAAAATAAATATGTTCCTCGTCAAAAATATAATCCTCCACTGTCTCGGCTGCCATGCGATAGGCCATGCCGCCATACGCCTTGCCTTGCTCTGAAAGTCGTTGGCGGAGTTGCATGTAATGGTGGTATAAAGATCGATAGAAGTTAAGATAATTACGTTGGAATGGAGTCAGCGCGGCGCCGGCAATATCCCATTCCCCGATAGACTTCAGTTCGTACAGATTGTCGAAGAGTTGTGCTGCATCCGCCAGATAGAGGTCAATCTCGGAAAAATCATTCAGCATCGTTTCGCCGAAAGGGATAAACTGTTCAAATGACTCTGTTTCTGCTCCATCTTGTGATATACCGCGGTGAATGTCGTAGAGTTCAAACAGCAGATACTCTTTAGGGATAATCTCCAGCCCGCAGATTTTGCGAACGATGTCATCCATCCCGATGGTTTCAGGCAGAAAAAACGAACGGGGCCCCAGTTCACGGAGGCAGTTGCGGAGGAAAAGCCCTGAGCGCCGGTTGTTGAAAACCACGCAGATATTCGACATGTCCTTACCGTGTTGCGCAAGCAGACGACGGGCGATTTCATGTAAAAAACTTTCCATGGCGTCGGTGTTGTTGCTCCAGTTGATGCAGCGTCTCCGTGCGTCCGACGTCGGCCCAGCTGTGTCCGTCATGCTCGAAAGCACCGACAGCATAATCCTTTGCCAGCCGGACATATTCAGGGACAATCGGATAGGGTGGCGGGGCCGCGGGCAGCAGTTGCAGCAGCCGCGGGTCGGCGACAGCGATGCCGCTGTACGCCAAAGCCGCGGGATGGACGGCCGGCGTGTCAGCGCTCCATAGGCACCTATTGTCCTTGCTGTTGCGCCAACCGACCAACCGGAGATTTGTGCCGAACAACAGCAGCCGGGAGCTGTCGCGCCGGCTGACTGCCAGCGTGACCAGGTTGCCGTTATGCCGGTGTGTTTGCAACAACTCTTCGAGACTTATCTCGGAGAGCACATCGACGTTGTGAATCAGGATCGGATCGTCCGGATCGAACAGGGGTGCTGCGTGGCGCAGACCGCCACCGGTGTCTAACAGTGACTCTCTTTCGTCCGAGATGCAAATTTCCGCGCCCCAATCCCGTCCCTGCACGAACTCGATGATTTGGTCGGCATGATGGTGTACATTGACCACAATACGCTTTGCACCTGCCGTCTGCACGCGCTGTATGGCTCGTTCCAACAACGTCTTGCCACCTATCGACACCAATGCTTTAGGGCGATCGTCTGTGAGTGGGCGCAGCCGGGTGCCGAGTCCGGCCGATGGAATGAATGCTTGCATCAGCTGTGTAAATATGAAGTAGATGCAAAGATACAAAAATGTTTGTAACGCACGTCCGCCGGTAGATGCAGTAGATGCAGATGTCTGATCATTATATTTTATTTTGTATATTTGCAGATAAAATTTTGCACTGCGGGCAACCGGAAGGGTGTTGTAATTTTTTGAATACAATGTTCTTATGTCTTTTTCGTTGGCTGCGATGCAGTGTTTCAAATCAAATCGTCACAGCGATGAAGTGTTCATATCCATTATTGATTGCGGGTCTGATGATGTTGCTTGCGGCGGGTTGCGCCACTCCGGAGATAGCATACATCCATGATGCCCCGCGCGACTCGGCGGCAGTGCTGACAGGGCAATTTTCCAAAGGCATCCAGCCCAACGACCTTTTGCATATCTATGTAGAAAGCGCCACCCCTGAGTCCGCCATTCAGTTCAACCAAGAGACCAACCGTCAGGTGCGGACCAGCGGTGTCTCTTCGAGCGGTATGTCACGGACCGGTTATCTGGTCAACCAGGATGGAGACATCGTCTTTCCGATTTTGGGGCGCCTGCATGTAGGCGGGATGACCCATCGCGAGTTGTCCACCATGCTCGAGCAGCGGCTTATCGCCGAGGGTTACATCACCGACCCGGTCGTCACCGTGCGGCTGCAAAATTTCAAGGTAAGCATCCTGGGTGATGTAAAATCCCCCAAGACGCTGAATATCGACGGCGAACGCGTCACCATATTCGAGGCGTTGAGTATGGCCGGCGACCTGACCATCTATGGTCAGCGCAAGAATGTCACCGTTGTCCGCGAGGAGAACGGTGTGCGCACCATCGGCACACTGGACCTTACCTCCAAAGAGATCTTCGACTCCCCTTACTACTACCTGCACCAGAACGACATGGTCTATGTCGAACCCAACAATCGTAGAAAACGCGACTCGACCCGCGACCCGATTGTTTTCTCTCTCGTGTCGACCATTCTTTCAGCAGCCTCGCTGGCTGTTTCTATCTATTATTATACATACTTGAGGGCGAGAAAATAGCCTGTCGTTGTATATCTTTTGAATTTTTATGGAAAACAATCTCAATAACACCGCCTTGCCCGTCTCCAACACACCTCAGAACGAAACGGAGACAGGCAACTTCAACATCCGTGATTTTCTCATCGCCTCTCTGGCCAACTGGTACTGGTTTGTCGCCTCGGTATTGGTATGTGCCATCGTGGCGGGTTTTATCTATAAGTCCACTCCCAAGACCTACTCTTCGCGCGCCCGTATTCTGCTGCGCGACAAGGGCCAGCGCTCCATGTCCTCACGCGGCATGGATGCCGTCTTTGCCAACTTGGGTGACGACATCGGAGCCAATTCGGTCACTGACGAAATTTATCTCATCCGTTCGTCCGCGCTCATGCTCAACGTGGTGAACCGCATGGGGCTCAACAGCACCTGCAGTTGCAACAGCGCCTTCCATAAAGTTTCATACTACAAAGACGCCCCCCTGTCGCTATTCCTCTACAATCGTGACGCGGAGAATGTCGCAGCCTCCATCAGTATCGATGTGACCCCCGTTGACAAAGAGAACTTCAACTACCGTGTGAAAATGCTCAACGGCGGAGGATGCCGTTTTGAGGGTCGGGCACATTTTAACGAGACAGTGAACCTTGTCGACAGTATTTCATTCGCTGTCGACGAGACACGCTACTTCTCCCGCGACAACATCAACCGCACATTCACGTTGAGCATCATGCCGGCGCTGAACGTGGCGCGATCCATGGCGGGGCGTCTCTCGGCAAGCCGTGTAGACAAGATGGCCTCCGTCATCAACCTGGGTTTCACCGACTCCAACCCGCGTCGTGCCAAAGAGTTGCTCGACACGCTGATATTGGTCTACAACGAAGACGCCGTCAATGACAAAAACATCGTTGCGGAGAAGACGGAACGTTTCATTATGGACCGCATATCGCTCATCATGGGCGAATTGAGCGCAGTGGATTCACGGGTCGAACAGTTGCAGAAAAGCACCAAATTTCCCGACATTGCCGCTGCAAGCAGCAATTTGATTACTTCGGGCACACGTTACAACGACGCCGTCGTCTCTTTGGAGACAGAACGCGACTTGGTGCGTTATGTCAAGGAGTATATAGAAGATCCGGCCAACGCCGAAGAATTGATACCGTCCAATGTCGGTATCACGGACGGTTCCATCCAGAACCTCATATCCATCTACAACCAGCAGTTGCTTCAGTACAACAAGTTGCGAAGCAACGCGCTGCCAAACAACCCCACACTTAAGAGCGAGCAGCAGAACCTGCAGGCGACCCGCAATGCGATTATCAATTCCATCAACAACCTCTACAACTCCACCAACGTCCGTCTTGCCAAAGCCCGTTCGCAGGAAGCCAACGCGCAGCGCCGGATCTTCGACGCACCGACACAGACCAAGGCGGTGGCAGAGGTCTCCCGTCAACAAAAAATCAAAGAGGAACTCTACATGTATCTCCTGCGCAAGCGCGAAGAGAACGCCATGACACAGGCTGCATCAATGGCCAATGCCAAAGTGGTGGAAAGTTCTATCTTGGGAGGCCAAGGCCCCAGCCTGATGCGCTACGTGCTTGTGGCATTGGTTCTTGGGTTGGGCCTTCCCATCGCCGTGGTCTTCCTCATCAACTTCTTCAATACCCGCATCCGTGCCCGTGCCGATGTGGAGAAAGGCACCACCGTACCCATCCTCGGTGAGATTCCTTCCAAGCCGAAAGGCCGTGAGAACGATGAAATCCTTGTCAGTGCCAACGGTAATGATTTGGTGACAGAGTCCTTCCGCATTCTTCATTCGAACATTCCGTTTTTCATTTCCGACACCGGGCATAAGGTCGTGCAACTCGTCTCTTCCATACCGGGCGAGGGCAAGTCGATGATTTCGCTCAACCTGGCCCTTTCCCTTGGTTATCTGGGCAAGAAGACATTGCTTGTCGATGCCGACTTGCGTAAACGCTCACTCACCAAAACCATTGAGAAACATCCTAAAGAAGGGCTTATCCACTACCTGCTGGGCAAAACACAACAGACCGAAGACATCATCAAACACAGCCAGGCCTCCGATCACCTTGACTATATCGTGTGCGAACGTGTACCGCCCAATGCCACTCAGTTATTACTCAACGAGCGTTTCGATTCGCTCATTCAGAGCGTCCGCGAGCACTATGACTATATCATTGTAGATTCGACACCCGCACAGGTGATCGCCGATGCAGCCATCGTCAACCGGAGTGCAGACCTCACGCTTTACGTTGTGCGAGTCGGCTATCTCAATAAAAATGCGTTGCCCTTCATTGAGGAGCTCCACCAGAAGAACAAATTTAAAAACATGGCCATTGTGCTGACCGACATGCCTGTCATGAAGGGTCGCGGCTATGGTGTCTACTCCTATGGCAAAGGTTACGGCTATGGTTATGGTTACGGCTATGGCTATGGTTATGGTTACGGCTATGGCTATGGTTATGGTTACGGCTATGGCTACGGCTATGGTTCCGGCTACGGCGAAGAAAGCAACAACTGATTGAATAAATGAAAATCATTCCGGCTGCCATAGCGGATGTCCTGATCATTGAGCCGACCGTTTTCGGCGACAGTCGCGGTTACTTTTTCGAAAGTTTCAATGCACGAGCTTTCGCCGAGCAGACCGGAGTGGAAGTCAACTTTGTGCAGGACAATGAATCGCTGTCCACGTACGGTGTAGTGCGGGGTCTGCATTTTCAAAAGCCGCCCCATGCACAAGCCAAACTTGTCCGCGTAGTGCAGGGGGCTGTGTTGGACGTTGCTGTCGATTTGCGCCGAAATTCGCCCACCTTCGGTCAGCACGTAGCTGTCGAGCTGACAGGCGAAAACCATCGGCAGATCTTCATTCCGAGAGGGTTTGCCCATGGATTCTCCGTGCTGAGCGAGAAAGTGCTGTTTCAATACAAATGTGACAATTATTATATGCCGCAATCCGAAGGTGCGTTAGCGTGGGACGATCCCATGCTGGCCATAGACTGGCATATCCCTCCCGACCGTGTCATGCTGTCGGCGAAAGATCGCTGCCATCCATCCATGAAAGATTTCGTAACCCCCTTTTAATCATGAATATCCTGGTGACAGGCTCTCGTGGGCAGCTGGGCACCCATATGCGCCTTGCGGCTGCTCGATCAGCCGACAACTACACCTTTGTCGACATCGACGAGCTTGACATCACCCGGGAGGCAGCGGTGTGGTCATATCTCCGACATCACCCTTTTGACGTTATTGTCAACTGTGCCGCCTTCACCAATGTCGACCTTGCCGAAGACGACGAAGCCGAGGCCAATCGTGTCAACCACTTGGCCGTGCGCTATCTGGCCGAAGCGGCCAAAGCGACAGACACCCTGCTGGTCCACATCTCAACAGACTATGTTTTCGGAGGCAACAGCAACAACACCCCCTGCTCCGAACTGCAGCCAGTCAATCCCACCGGATCCTACGGCAGGACTAAACTTGCCGGCGAGCGGGCGATACAGGAATCCGGATGCCGCCACATCATCATCCGTACCGCTTGGCTCTACAGCGAATATGGGCGCAACTTCCTTAAGACAATGATGAAACTTATCGGCTCCCGGCCACAACTCGACGTGGTCTTCGACCAGGTCGGCACCCCGACCTATGCCGGCGATCTGGCTTCCGCCATCGTGCAAATCATCCATAGCCGGCCTGTACAGCAAGGCGTCTACCATTACTCCAACGAGGGCGTCTGCAGTTGGTACGACTTCGCCCAAGCCATCGCACGACAGATGTGTGACCGTAGCTGCCGTATTCAACCATGCCATAGCAGCGATTATCCCAGCCGGGTGGTGCGTCCCAGCTACTCAGTCCTGGACAAGACGCGCATCAAGCAGACATTCGGACTGACTGTTCCCTACTGGACCGACAGTCTACAACGCTGCATGTCCAATATCATGTCCCAGACAGACCCATTGAAACCATGAGCGACACCCCCTTCATACACGAGAGCAGTTATGTCGATGACGATGTGATTATCGGTCATGGCACCAAAGTTTGGCACTTCTGTCACATCCAACGCGGAGCCCGCATCGGCAAGCACTGTTCGTTCGGTCAAAACGTCAACATAGGCACCAACGTGCATATTGGCAACGGGGTGCGGATACAAAACAATGTATCCGTCTATGAGGGTGTTGAGTTGGAAGACAACGTTTTCTGCGGTCCCAGTTGTGTCTTCACCAATGTCGTCACACCCCGTTCCGCCTTTCCGGTGGCAGGCGTCTATGCGCGTACCGTCGTGCGTGAGGGTGCTTCGTTGGGAGCCAACTCCACCGTCGTATGCGGCCATACGGTAGGTCGCTCCGCTTTGGTCGCAGCCGGCGCTGTCGTCACACACGACGTCCCCGACTATGCCTTGATGGCCGGTGTGCCTGCCCGTCGTATCGGTTGGGTCTGCGAATGCGGCCGTCGCCTCGACAACAGCCTCCGTTGCCCCTGCGGCCGCCGCTATCAGCTCACTGGTCCCGACAAACTGATTCAGTTGCCCTGATTTACGCTGCGGCACGATAGGTCGCTTCCGGTTGGATCGGATCACAGATCCGTCCCCAAGTTTCGTTTCTCCACTGTCCATCCCTCCTTTTTGCCTCCATTCCAGTTCACACACTCCGTTTTGGGGTGAATTTTTTTTTTCTGCAACGCTGTCAGAGTCCGTGTGTTGAGAATTTTCTTAAAAAAAATCCCGGAAAATATTTTGTCAGTTTCGGGAAAGGTTGTACTTTTGCACCCGTTTTCGCCGCTCAGGCGGTGATAACGAGAGAAGATAGACATC
>LPNH01000120.1 GCA_001543385.1 Candidatus Hemicellulosilyticus sp. P3 | reverse complement strand
AGACGGTGATACACGCTACGGTGAGATGGAGCTGACGCTCAAGAAAAAGAACGGTAGCACGCGACAGCGCAAGGTGACGTCGTGGGCGATGGACGAGGGGAAGGACACGAAGAAGATGATGTTCTTTACCTATCCAGGTGACGTGAAGGGCACGGGATTCCTGACGTGGGACTACGACCAGATTGGCAAAGAAGATGCCAAATGGCTCTATCTGCCGGCGATGAAGAAGACGCGCAGAATTAGCGGGTCATCGTCGAAGACGGACTATTTTATGGGTACAGACTTCACTTATGACGATATGGGTCAGCGCCATGTAGACGAGGACAAGCACAAACTGCTGCGCGAGGAGACGAGAAACGGTCATAAGTGCTGGGTGGTGGAATCAGTGCCAGTGGATAAGCACGAGATATATAGTCGCAAGGTAACATGGATTCGTCAGGACTGTCTGATAGCCGACCATGTGGAATATTACGATAAGTTGAACAAACTGCACCGTGTGCTCGATATTCAGGACGTGAATTCTGGACCATTCAGAAGATGGAGATGAAGAACGTACAGACGGAGCACAGTACCACCATCGTTGTGAAGAACTCGCAGTACAACGTGAAGGTGGACAAAGCACTTTTCACCGTTGCCAAACTGGAAAAGGGCTTATGAAAAATCTCTCTCTCTTCGCACTCTTATTGTGCATGGTTCCTCGTCCTGCTTCGGCGCAGGACGAGGATTCCCTGCGTGTCAGCGTGAGGGGATTCGTGGATACCTATCATGCCATGCGTACGGAGGCGCCCAACGACTGGATGTCGTCTCGTAGTCGTGTGCGCGGTGAAATGACGCTGGAAAAGGGCCATGCTGGTGCGTTCGTATCTGCCAACCTGATTCACAACGCCATCCTGAAGGATCGCACGGGCTTCCAACTGCGCGAAGCCTATGCCTACTATTCCGACGACCATTGGGATGTACGGGCTGGACGGCAGATCATCACGTGGGGTGTGGCCGATGCGTTGAGACTCACGGATATCATCTCACCGATGGACTACACGGAGTTCTTGGCGCAAGATTACGACGATATCCGAATCCCTGTGGGCGGCCTGCGCTTGCGCTACTCACGCGAGAAATGGTGTCTGGAGGCTGTTGCTATCCCTGTCTGCTCCTTCTTCGAACTACCTACCGACGATAAGAACCCTTGGTCTGTAGGGCCTGTTCCTATTAGCGATGAACCAGCACACAAATTCTATAATATGGAGTATGGTGGTCGATTATCGGTCTTCCTTAGCGGCATTGACTTTTCATTCTCAGCCTTGCATACTTGGAACAAGCAGCCTGTGATGTGCAATGGCCAGGGGGAGTATCGCCGCATGTCGATGCTGGGAGCTGATATGTCTGTGCCCGTGGGTAAGTTCGTGGTGCGAGGTGAGGTGGCGGAGTACCTGGACGAGTTGCAGACTGGAGGCGCACGCGCCGCATCAACGAATGCCCTGATAGGTTTAGATTGGTATGCTGGTAACGACTGGACGCTCTCGGCTCAGTATTCTCATAAATACGTCGCGTGGGGAGAACATCGAAATACAGGTCTATCAACCCTCCGTATCTCGAAGGACCTGCTGCACAACACGTTGGCGCTGCAGACCTTCGCCTACATCGACGTGACCAACGGCGGTGTGTTTAATCGCCTGAGTGCCGACTATGCCCTCAACGACCAGTTGCACACCATCGTAGGCTACGACTTTTTTCACGCTGACAGTGGCATGTTCGCCATCTACAAAAAGAACTCAGAGCTCTGGGTCAAATTGAAATATAGTTTTTAATTTAATTGACATACATTATGGATAAATCAAACAACAATTATCTAGGCATCCTCGGATGTGCCATCCTCTATGCCGTAACGTCTTTTGCCTGCGCCTTCCTGGGCTTCCTGAGCCCCTGGTGTTGGATTGTGGTTTTCCCCGTTCTTGCAGCCGTGCTTGGTGCTCCCTCTTATCTGTGGGCTGCGTCGAGGTGGCAGCGATTCGGCGTAGCCACGCTGTTTGCACTGGTCCTCGCCGTCGTCCTGTTGGTGATGGGCGAGATTGATGTCACACAGTCCCTTTTGATGGTGACAGTCGGCATCGCGTCTGATGTGGTGCGCCAGGCAATAGGTAATACCCATAAACGTAGCATCCTGTTGGCCTATCCCGTTCTGCCTCTGGGCATCATCGTGTGGCTTATGAAACTATGGACTGCCTCAGAATGGTACTATCAGGGCGCTGCCGAAGAGATTGGGGCCGATTATGCTGATGGACTCAGGACACTCTCGTCTATCTGGGCTCTTCTACTTGTTATTGCTCTTACCCTTGCAGTGGGCTTTGTTGGAATCCGCATCTCTGCTGCAAAAATGAAGTCTGGTAAGAAACTTGGTTAATATAAACGATTATGGCAAACATTTTGAAATCATTTTTCAGTCAGTGTGCACGGCCAAAGGGAGCACTCGGACGTGTAATGCTGAGTTTCATGAATTATACACATGCCCCGCTGACCAACTGGGGACTGAAGCTTGTGGATGTGCAAGACGGATGGACTATGCTTGATGTGGGCTGTGGTGGAGGTTTTACTATTCGCAGATTGCTGAAACGGAGCAAGGATGCGAAAGTATATGGTATCGACATCTCTGAGGAGAGTGTGGCGAAGGCCAAAAAGGTGAATGCAGAGGTGCTCGACAAACAGGTATTTGTCACTTTGGGGTCAGCCGAGAAACTACCTTACGAGGATGGGAAGTTCAACCTCGTAACGGCTGTAGAGACCGTTTATTTCTGGCCCAATCTGCCTAATTGCCTGCAAGAGGTGCGCCGTGTACTGAAGCAGGGCGGTAA
>LPNH01000119.1:2406-3367 GCA_001543385.1 Candidatus Hemicellulosilyticus sp. P3 | reverse complement strand
TGCAGCAACTACGAGTGCTGCGGTCATTACGATTCTCTTGTTGTTCTTTGTCATAAAACTGAATTTTGGTTTTAATGCCCCGGACGTTGCCGCCCGAGGCGGGTTAATGTTTAATGGTTGATTGGTTATACTTCGAATTCAATTGTCAAGTATAGAGAGAAATTCCTCCTGACGCTCGTTGTAGAGGTCTTTGATGATGTCAGCATAGTCATGAAGATGCTCTTCAAGCACTGCAGACACGAAGCCTCCATAGCTCTGTTCCTTTCCTTCAGACAATCCCACGACAAATCTTACTTTTTCATAAATGTCTTTGTCAACGTATATTGCCATGTGGTCTTTTGCCGGACGTTCCGTGAGAAATTTCTTCTTGTACTCTGCTGTCTCATTCTTCCTGCCTACAGGCCATATCTTGTGTTTCTTTGCCATAAGAGCCTTGATTTTTGATTTAGCAATAGATTTTCCATTCCATCTTATGCTGACACCTTTTCAAGATGGTTCTTGACAATCGAGTTTAGGATGCTGCCAACAGTATTTCCATTGTTCTCCTTCTCTGCGATTGATTCAAGCATCATGTAGTTCTCACGGGTAAGGTGGATAGCCGTTTTCCCCTGTTTCTCCTTGATTGCAGCGACTGTGTCATTGCGTCCATCGAAGTAATCATCGAGGATGCCGTCCAACACATCTCCGACCGAAGATCCGCTTTCGCCTTTCAAGGCTGCAATGGCCTTCAACTTCTCGTAAGTTTCCTTGCTGAGATGAACTTTCTTCTTGCCAGTCACATTGGCTTTCTTGCTGTTGTTACTTGCGCTTACGCTCTCTTGCCCAATCGGGCACACATTCTTTTTGTTTGTCATACCTTTTTGAATTTTAGAAATTTTGATTAAATAAAGTCACGGATATTGAACTCCGTGGGATTCTCTGGTAACTTGAAGGGCTTTCTGCCGTTATCAGGAGTTTCTTC
>LPNH01000119.1:0-2328 GCA_001543385.1 Candidatus Hemicellulosilyticus sp. P3 | reverse complement strand
TTCATTGCCTCAACCATGTCCTCGTAGGTATAACCCTCTGCATAGTTTTCGGCAGTTGTCTCTTCAGCATCTTCTTCCTTGGAATACCTAAAGCTCTTGAAAGCCTCTTCTTCTTCCTCTGGTGTCATCTGCCTGAGTCCGTTTTCCTGCTTTGGCGGTGCAAAAGTAACGTCTTTCTCGTCCACCTCCTCGCCTTCCTCGGCCTGTGGTACATTTGGCGTCGCACTGGCAGCATTTGTCATTTTAGCACTCATCCGTACCAGACTTTTTCCTATGAAATCACGCTCTTGGGATATAGGCGGATCAATCCTTGGACTTTGCTTTTTCCTGGACTTGTTTTTTCTTTTCAGTGCCCATTCCCATGGCTTGATGTCAAGCCAGACACAATGCATGAACACTATCATCCATACCAATAAGATAATTAAGATTGTAGTCATAATGTTTATTCATTTGGGTTACTGCTATGATTATATCAGGTCATCCCGCACCTTCCTGGCACGATAGAGGGCATTGATCCTTTCACGGTACTGCTCCAGATGTGCCGTCACGATAAGGTCAAGATAACCTCCGACTGAGAGCTGCCCGTTCCCAAGTTCCTTCACAATCCTGCTGATGGCATCATGGTTGGCAACACTCAGGTAGGCAGCCTTGCGGAATTTGATTTCATTGCGGACAAGGAAGAACTGGTCATAGTCGCTGCCACTTATGGATGTACGTCTCTGTGGCTGCTCGCGCTTCTGGCGTGGAACTGCTATCTGTACCTGTTCTTCTGATGCTTCACCTTGTTCCTCAAACTGTTTGTTGATGGCATTATCGGAACTTTCCGCTACCTCCCGATTACTCTGCTCTCTTTGCTCCGAGTCGCTATCCGTAGTCTTCTGACGCTGAAACGGCAGACTTCCCTTGGTTCTCATGTGGACATTGTTGATGAGAAATTCCTCGTCAACGTCACTGGCAGTCCTCTTGCTCATAGCTGCTACTTCTTGATGGTTTCGATGAACTCTTCTACCAGTTCCTTGATGTTGCTGCCTTTCAGCAATGCCGCATCAGGTGGGAACAGGGTTGAACGGAATACGGCTTTCTGGCTGTCGGTCAGTTCACGACGGAAGCGTACACTGTTTGGCAGTCGGGTGTTTAGGATGCGGAAGCCCATTTCGGGAATCACCTTGTCATACATATCATAGATTTCCGTCCGCTCGCGCCTGTCCGTCATCGTCCAGAACAGGACTATGTCCTTTGTCCTTGCCTTGCCTGTAGTCATCAGTTTGTCACGGAACAGTTCCACGAATTGCAGGGCACTGTCAATTACGAAAGGGTCAGCGCTTACCGGCACGAAGATGTAATCCATCTGTGAGAGAGTTTTCAATACGCCATTGGAATTGAGTGTACCGGGCAGGTCGAAGAAAACGATGTCGAGGTCTTCGTCCTCAGTCATGACCTCTGCCTGATCAAGAGCGTCAACGGGATTGGTGTCTGTGATGACAAAAGCCTTCTTGCCTGTCTTACGGAACACATCACATGCCTGTGCCTTCAGCTCCTCGTCATGCTCTATCAGTTCCAACTCGCGAACTCGCTCCAGATAGACACTGTGCTGTGGGTGATCGCAGTCCAGAACGCCGACGTTATACCCTGCCACATTGTGGAGGTAGTTCGCAAGCAGGGTCGTGATTGTGGACTTCCCGATGCCTCCCTTCTGGGATGAGATGGCAACGAATATTTCATTGCCTGGTTCTTTGGTTGTTTCACTTTTCATTGTCTCTGTTATTTAATTTGTTGATGGTTCAAATGTTTGGTTATTATATTGTTTAACTATTCTATGGACTGATGGTCTGAGGTTCCAGTGAATCGGCTCGTCAAAGCAGTGAGTGGTTGGTAACTTGCCTCTCTAATCCCTCAATGTTTCAGACATTCAGTTGTTCAGCATACTCAGTATCTGACACTTCCAATATCTGATGTGTCCGACTGTCGGTTATTCGATGATTCCAATGATTGGACTGTTGATGGTTTGACATATCCATTCATGTTTTCATGTGTTCATGATTGAATGAACTCATGACGGCATTGGTTGTTTGATTCACCGAAACGCCAAGGCTTCGGCGCATCACGTATTCGGTTTGTTGATGTTCTGAATGTGTTCATACTCGCTTCTTTGAATTGTTAATGACTCGATTTGTCGATGCAAAGGAACATCGATTTTCCCAGCCAGCCAAGCATTCAGATACCCCTGACGATATATGGCTTCGACGTGGCAGCATTAGTCTTCAATGCCCTCTGTCCCAGCCCGAAAAAACGCAGTAATTTTGCACCCGGTTAGCGATGCGACATGCT
>LPNH01000118.1 GCA_001543385.1 Candidatus Hemicellulosilyticus sp. P3 | reverse complement strand
TGATCCACCTAAGCGTGTGCAAATATATCACAAAAATCCCGTCTTCGCAAGGAAAAATCTAAAAATGTTCATTTTTCGTTTTGTTTTTGTTCGTTAAAGGCCTTCGTTTCCTTGAGTCTGTACGACTGTCCGTTCATGTTTATGAGGTGGGCGTTATGTGTCAGTCTGTCGACCATTGCTGCCACGAGCACCTTGTCCCTGATGATTTCCCCCCACCTGTCGAATGCGAGGTTTGTAGTGATGATGGTGGACCTGTCCTCCGCCCTGAGCGAGAGGTGGTTGAAGAGCAGTTCTCCTGCTTCCTTGTCGCATGAGACGTATCCGAATTCGTCGCAGACGACGAGGTCGTACTTGCGGAATCTGAGTTCGAGCTGGTGCAGCGTCTTCTGCGACTTGCACTCCTTGACCTGTGTGATGAGGTGCGGCACGGATGTGAATAGTACGTGCATTCCCTCCATGCAGGCCTTGATGGCCAGCGCCGTTGCCACATGCGTCTTTCCCGTCCCCGGATTGCCGTAGAGCACGACGTTGCGCCTCTCCCTGATGAAGTCAAGCGTTTCGAGCCTGGGCAGTATGGGCCTGATGCCTTCCGGCAACTCGTCGCGGTCCAGCTGGTCGAGATACTTCAGCTGCGTGAATCCTGCGGTCTTGATGCGCTGCTTCTGCCTTCCTGCGAGCCTGCGCTCGTATTCGGCACGTAGCATCTGTTGGAGTGTCTGCTCCAGCGTCCATCCCTGCTCGCGTGCCATTTTCTCCGTGTCTGCCGTCTGTGCGGCAAGGCATGCCAGTCCCAGTTCCCTGGCATACCACATCATGTCATGCCCTTGCATAGTCCTGCGTGTTATGGTTTCCTATAATGTGTGTCAGCTCGGCCAGCCCGTCCATGGCATGCCGCTCAATCTCCTGTGACGATGCCGTCATGGGGGCAGGCTTCTGCGGGCTGCCCTCACCCAGCATATAGACCCTGAATGCGTCCAGCGAGGGCGTGACGCCGTTGTCACGCATCCTGCCATAGCTTGTGATGACGTCCTCCGGCGTGAGCTGCCTGTCGCGCGCCATCGTGAGCAGCAGCACGAAGTCGGCCGGTGTGTCGGCAAAGTGGCGGTCAAAGACCTCCCTGAGTTCCCGTGCGGCCATCGCCAGCGCCGCTGATCCGGCCACGCTGCCCGGTTTGCGGCTGAAGGTGCGCAGGTAGTGCATCAGATCCAGCTTCCAGCCGTTCACGGCGGTCTTCTCGTGGTATGCCACCTGCCTGCCGTCATGGTGTACGGTGATGTGGTTGCTGTAGACGTGTATGGTAAGCTTCCTGTCCACGAGGTCGTCGGGCACGGAGTACCGGATTCCCCCGACCGTCACCGTGGCGTACTTGTCCACGTGGTACTGCCGCTGTTCGAAGGCGCCGATTTCCCGCTTCAGGGGCAGGAGTGCCTCCGTGTCCTCCTGTGCGCGCTTTGCAATGTCCTCCGTGGCAGGGCTGAGCGGTGCCCCGTTCATGTCCGTGCAGGTGTCGATGATGTGGTATTCCGCATCCGCCAGCGTGTCGAAGCTGTCCTGCTTGCAGAAGGCCTTGCGGCGCACCACCTCCACGCTCTTCTCCACGTGCCCCTTCTCGTTGCCTGAGCGGGCGTTGCAGAAACGGTGTGTGAAGCCGTAGCAGGCCTCCAGGCGGATGAGCGCGTCAGTGGGGTGCTTGCCGCCCACGAAGGAGGCCACTGCCACGCGCATGTTGTCATAAACCATGCGGTGGGGCACGCCGCCCATGTCATGGAAGTAGCGGCGGTGCGACTCCAGGAAGGCCTGCGTGTCCTGACGCAGGAACAGGTAGGCCATGCGGTGGTTGCTGTAGGCCAGCGTGAAGACGGCCATATAGACCTTCGTGCGCCTGCCTCCGATGGTGAGGCAGGACTCGCCCCAGTCAAACTCGCAGTCCATGCCAGGCTGGTAGACCTGGCGGATGAAGCACTCACGTGGTGGCGCGTCGGCTGTCCGGCGCGAGTGGATGTAGTTGCACACTGACGGATAGCTCACCTCGTAGCCGAAGGCACGAAGCGCTGCGTGCATGTCCGTTGCCTTCATGCACAGCTTTTGGTCGCCCCGGTGGCGCTTCTCCTCATTGGCGGTCAGATAGCTGTCGATAAGCTCGCGCACGGGCTGCGTCAGCGCCGTCTTCTCGCGCAGTGGAGTCTTGTAGCGGGGCTCGCTCTTCAGATAGGCCGCAAGCGCCTCGTCGCCCTTGGCGCGTGCCGCCACGTATTCATTCACATAGGCCTTCACCGTCTTGCGGCTCATGCCCAGTTCCCTGGCCACGGCACGGATGGAACCCGTGGCCTCATACATGCTGATGATG
>LPNH01000117.1:2496-5320 GCA_001543385.1 Candidatus Hemicellulosilyticus sp. P3 | reverse complement strand
CATCTGGCCCGTCGTGGTTGAGCTCTACACTCCTGTGTGCCCCGATGTTTGGGAGCTGGCTTGCGAAGAGGCCACTGAATTCCCCTTCGTAGAAGTGCCTCAGACGGCTCACAACATGCTGCTTCACAACGACTACACCCTGCCTTTCCCCGAGATTCCGGAAGGCTACGATGCCGTCTACAAACTCGTGTTTGAAAACGACGTCATGCTGAACGCCAGCGTCACTGCTGGTGAAAACGGCAAGGTGGCTCTCTATCGTGACGGCTTTGAAGGCGAAGGCGGTCCCATGGCCGATAACTACTACACTGGCCCCAGCGCCAATGGCGGCGGTGCCACCGGCGGCAGCTTCGAAGCCATGATTGGCGACGAGACTTCGACCACCACTTCGACCTACTTCCCCTTCCACACCCTGTGGAACTACTCCATCGGTGAGAACCTCTTCCTCGCTTCCGAGCTGACCGAGGCCGGTGTGACCACCGCCCCGATGACGAGCTTGAGCTGGTATGTGAGTTCGACCACCTGCACCACGGCCCAAAATGGCATCAGCATTTGGATGGCCAACGTGAGCGACAGCGAACTGACCGCTACCTCGCACACCACCGCTGGTATGACCCTCGTCTATACCGGCGCCGACGTGCTGCCCGTGGCTGGCCAATGGAATGAGTTCGAGTTCAATGCCGGCAACTTCGCTTGGGACGGCCACAGCAACGTGCTGGTCGTTTGCCAAAGACTTAACGGCGATTGGGAAGGTAGCGTGAGCTGGCAGACCCACAACCCGGGCTTCACTGCCATGACTTATGACTATGACGACTACGAGGTCTATGACATGACGAGCCAGACCTACTCGATGTACACCTCTTCGACCAACCGCCCCAACATCATCTTCAAGGCCAATGGCCGTGCTGTTGCTCGCGAAAGCGTCATTGACTTCGAGGATGGTAACTTCCCGCCCGAGGGTTGGACCTACTATGGCTCTAGCGAAAGCTGGTATGTTGATTCCGAAGACTACTGGGGAGCAGCTCCTGCTTATGCTGGCAGCTATTCGCTCTATATCGATGGTAATGGCAACTATGATTCAGACTATCTCGTCTCTCCCGCCATCGAGTTTAACGGCAGTGCCGCTTCTGTGAGCTTTGCCTATGCCACTCCGGATTGGTCAGGTGACTATAACGACCTCTCGGTTGTTTACAGCACTAGCCCCACTGGCCCCTGGACTTACACTTCGTTCCAGTATGAGACCAGTAACAGCTGGACGACGGCCACTGTCGACCTGAGCAGCTTGAATGGCACATATTACATTGCCTTCGAGAGCTATGATGGCTACGGCTACTGCACCGCTATTGACAACATCGAACTGAATGTTCCTACCACTCCGACTCCTGGTCCGGAACCGACTCCTGCTGGCGAAATGGCCTATGGTCCTGAGATCGTCAACGCCGCCGTTCAGGCTGGTACCTACTACTTGGTTGCCTCTTCGACCGATGCTGACCTCGAGGTCACCATCAACGCCGAAGACATGCCTTGCCCGGATGTCGAGGCCGAAGGCTTTGCCTTCAACCCGACTCCTGCCGACGACGCCGACGAGGTTGAACCCGGCAGCGTGACCCTGCGTTGGAACATCCCCGCCTATGCCACTGGTTGGAGACTGGTCTTCGGTAGCACCTACTACCCGGATCCCAACCACCCACAGACGATCATGTATCCTGAGGATGGCAGCTTCACCACCGAACTGGCTAACAGCTATACGGTGCGCAATCTGTGGAACAACACCAACTACTTCTGGCACGTCGAGTTCAACAACGACGGTTGCCCGGATGGCGTGAGCAGCCCGATCTGGGGCTTCACCACTCACCTCAACATCCCGACCAACCTCACCGCTGTTGACTACACTGTGTTCGATGACGAACAGATCGTCCTCAACTGGAACGCTGTTGTCGACCGCACCTATCGTTTCTACAACGTGTATCGTGACGGTGAACTGATTGGTAACACTCAGGTGAACAACATCAGCAACACCACCTACACCGACGGTCCTCTGGAGTACAACATGGAAGGTTACACCTACTATGTCACCGCCGTGTACGACGAAGGCGAGAGCGCCCCGAGTGATCCTGTCACCGTGAAGGTCTCTGGCTACGGCAATGTGGACGGTCACGTCTACGAACAGGACGGCACCACCGGCATCGCTGGTGCTACCGTGACCATGATTGGCCAAGACGAGTTCGGTGTGAGCCACACCTACAACTTCACGACCAACGCTCAAGGTTACTACACTGGCCACATCTATGCTGGTCCCGCCTATGACGGCCAAGCCGCCAAGGAAGGTTACCAGACTGCTTATGTGCCTGTCCAGGGTGAACCCAAGCCCGATCGACTACATCCTTGATGAGAACTTCGATCCCGTTTGCGGTGTCATCGCTGAGTACTATCCCGACAGCCTGGATCCCAACAGCCCGTACGTTAAGGTGTACTGGGGCTGCGGTCTGCCTGGCAGCGAAATCATCGAGCCCTTCGAGACTGGCGACTTCAGCCTGTTCGATTGGCAGATCGATCCCACCTATCCTTGGGTCATTGATAACCAGCATGCCTACGAAGGCACCTACTGCATGAAGAGCGGTAACCAGCAAGTGCTTGAATCCACTTCAACGATGCAGGTTACGGTGAACATCCCTGCTGATGGTATCATGAGCTTCTTCGGTAAGATCAGCTGCGAGAACAGCTGGGACTACGGTTACTTCTACATCGACGGCGTCCAGAGAGGCAGCTACACCGGTGAAAGCAACTGGAGTGAGAAGACCTTCGACATCACCGCTGGTGACCACAC
>LPNH01000117.1:0-2413 GCA_001543385.1 Candidatus Hemicellulosilyticus sp. P3 | reverse complement strand
GACGGCGATGGTAAGGGCTGGATGCTTGGTAGCGAACTGATGAGCGGTGTCGCTGGCCACAATGGCTCGCCCGACTTCGTGTTCTCACAGAGCTACGACAACAGCACGGGTGTCCTCTATCCCGACAACTACCTCGTTTCGCCTCAGGTGCAACTCGGTGGTATCGTCAGATTCTACGCCTGCGCCCAGGATGCCAGCTATGCTGCTGAGCACTTCGGCCTGGCCGTTTCGACGACCAACACCAACCCGAGCTCCTTCACCATGGTCCAAGAGTGGACGATGAGCGCCAAGAGCGTTGCCGCTCCTGCTGGCAGACCTATCAAGGGTCAACGCAGCGGCCGTGAGCAAGGCAACTGGTACGAATATACCGTTGATCTGAGCGCTTACAGTGGCAATGGTTATGTGGCCATCCGTCACTTCAACTGCAGCGATATGTTCTACCTCGACGTCGATGACATCACCATCGGCGAACCTGGTAAGGGCATGCCTGAGACCCGTAGCCTCGACCACTACAGAGTGTATCGTACGAACTGCTACAACGATGGTCCTTACACGCTTGAAAACACTGTGTTGCTGGCTTCCGTCTGGGTGCCTGACACCGTCTACATCGACGTTGAATGGGCCGACCTCGAGCCTGGCGTCTACAAGTGGGGCGTTGGTTCCGTGTATAGCGGCAACCGCGGCGAAGAGATCGAAGGCGAAATCAACTGGAGCGAACCTGTCACTGTCAACAATAACCGTGACATGACTGTTGACTTTGAAAGCGGCATGCCTGCTGGCTGGACCGTCATCGATGCCAACAACGATGGTTGGACCTGGACTTTGACCTCTGACATCCCGACCACTTGGACCTACTATTCAAGCTTGACTCTTGATTGGTATCACGGTGGTTCGAACGCCATCTGCAGCGGCAGCTACATCAATGGTGTGGGTGCCCTGAATCCTGATGAATATCTCGTTTCACCTCAGGTGAACCTCGGTGCTGGTTCTTCAATCAGCTTCTGGGTGGCAGCCACCGACGCGAGCTATGCTGCCGACCACTTCGGTGTGTTCATCTCCGACAACGGCACCAGCAACTGGACTTCGGTTCAGGAATGGACATTGACTGGCGCGAAGAGCGGTCTGATGGGTGGCGCTGCCTCACGTGACGGCGAAGGCCTCAGACTCGGCACTTGGTTCAACTACACGGTTGACCTGAGCGCATATAACGGTCAGAAGTATGTTGCCTTCCGTCACTTCAACTGCTACGACCAGTACATCATGTGCTTGGACGACATCACCATCGTTGAAAGTGCTGGTGGTCCTACGCCTCCGACTCCTCCGACTCCGGGTAGCAACGACCTGCAACTGCCTCGCGAGAGCGAGATTGTTTGGTCGAACTGCCTCGACAAGGACATGTGGCTCAATGGCGTGACTGTCAACGTGCTGCTCAACAGCGCCGACAGCCCGGAGGGCACCACGGTCGACTTCACCAACCTGAACGAGGTTGAACAGCAGAACTATCCTGTTAGCCAGCTCGTCCTCGACGAAAGCGGCTTCTATGCCTTCGAAAGCTTCCGCCGTGGCGAATATGCTGTCAAGGTGCGTCACGAAGGCTATGAGCCTATCGACGACACGGTCAGCATCTGGGAGAACACTGACCTCCGTTATGTGATGACCGAGATCTTCTACGGTATCGAGAACCTCTACGTCTCTCGCACTGGCTGGGCCATGTGGGACGACAGCCACAACACTCCTGGTGGTGGCGGTGGTGGCGGCGGCCAAAGCGGCGTCACTTCGTTCAGCGACGACTTCGAGGGTGGCCTCGGCAACTGGAATATTGTTGATGCCGACGGTGATGGCCATAACTGGTATCACAGCTCACAGAGCATGACTTATGCTTGCTATGACTACACTGGTTGGGGTCACAACCAATCCAACGGCTTCGCTGTCTCTTCGTCTTACACCGACTGCACCTATGATTCTTATGACCCGAACAACTTCATGATCACCAATCAGAAGTATTCGATCACTTCGAACTCCGTGCTGAACTTCTGGGCCGACTACGGCAACGACAGCTATCCCGATCACTTCGGCGTGGCTGTGGCTACGGTCGACAACCCGACTCCTGCCGACTTCACCATCGTTTGGGAAGGCAATGCCAAGAGCGGCAATGCAGGCAAGTCTCAAATCCGTCACGACGGCGAACGTTACATGAACTGGCGTTCACACAGCGTCGACCTGAGCGCCTACGCTGGCCAGGATGTCTACATCGCCTTCCGTCACTTCAACAGCTACGACCAGTACGAAATCTACATCGACGACGTTGAGCTGACTGGTGGCGCCAAGAGCGGCGACCGTCACCTTGAATATTATAAGGTGATGTGCACCAGCATCGACGGTGTGCCGATCTTCAACCACAACACTACACATC
>LPNH01000116.1 GCA_001543385.1 Candidatus Hemicellulosilyticus sp. P3 | reverse complement strand
TTCCTTCATGAACTCTTCCGCCAACGGCAGGATGTCCTCACGGCAAAGTCGCAGGGGAGGCACTTCAATGGGAAACTCGTTGATGCGGGCCAATAAATCTTTGCGGAACTCTCCCTTGCTTACCTTTTCACGAAGATTCTCATTCGATGCTACAACCAGTCGGATGTTACAGCGAATGTCCTTGTTGCTTCCCATCTTCTGGTACACTCTTTCCTCCAGCACCCTGAGCAGCATCTTCTGGACTGCCATAGGCAGGTTCTCGACTTCATCGAGGAACAGCGTCCCACCCTCGGCAGTCTGAATGAGACCCGTTGTTTCTTCCGTTGCACCTGTATAGGCACCCTTGACATGCCCGAACAAGACCGACATGGCAATATCTGTATGTATGGCTGCACAGTCCTTGGTAATATACGGCTTGTCCTTACGATGGCTTTGATAGTGTATCTCTCTTGCAATATGCTCCTTTCCTGCTCCGCTCTCACCGTATATCAGCACCGTCGAATCTGTGGACGCGAAAATCCTGACACGGCGCATCATTTTCTGGTATGCCGCGCTCTGACGTTCATAGATGACATGCCCTTTCTGCTTGGGAGGTGAGTTGCGGATAGCCTTCATCACTGCATCCACCAGTTGGATGTCATGGACTGGCTTGATAAGATAGTCGGCTGCGCCCATCTTCATGGCATTCACCGCCAGCGGGGCATCTGTTACCTTGGTCATCATCACAAAGGGAGTCCGTATCCGATTCTCGTTCAGTTTTTCAAGAATCTTGGTGCCATGTCCGTCGGGAAGCAGCAGGTCACTGACGATGGCATCGTACTCGTTTGCAGCTATCATCTTCAGGGCTTCGCTGACCTTCTGGGCACTGTCTGACAGTATCTTGGCATCGTGCATCCAGTTCTTGGCAAGACGCAGCATGACATCATCGTCCTCAACAATCAAAACCTTATATCTATTCATGCCGCACCTCCTTCCATCTTCTCTTTGGCTTGGCTGACAAGATGCTCTGCCGTCATGACTACTTCATCGACAGCCTTTGCCATGTCGCATTTCCCTCTCAGCGCATCACGGAGTCTCAGCATGGGCTTCACAATACCAAGAATTTCCCAACGTGTCTCTAACTTGTGCTGGAGGAATTCGATGGTCTTGGTGTCCCCTGTTTCCAATGCAGATTTCAGTGTGTTAATCTCAGCCTCCGTCTGTTCTACAAGAAGGTTGAGCATGCCGTTCACGTCATCCTCGCCGTGTAGCAACGTGGTGAAGTCGGTTTTTGGTATCTTGAATGTCGTATCTTCCTTTACGCTGTTGGCGATGGCCTGTGTCAGTTCAGCGTATGAGAATGGCTTCAGCAGACAACCGCTGAAACCAGCATTGATGAAGTCTTCGGCTTTGCGCTCTGTCCTGCCTGTCATGGCAAGCAAAGGAACGGACTTTGAATTACCGATATTGGCATCACGCAGCAGTTCAAGCAAGTCGAAGCCGCTCATTCCGCCAAGTTTGATGTCGGTGATAATCAGGTCATAGTCGCTCTGACGCATTCTGTCAAACAAATCGTTCACCGTAGGACAGCCGACTGCCTGCACATTCTTCTTGGAAAGCATTTCAACGGTCATCCGCAGGACTGTCACGTCATCATCCACAATGGCAATGCGTAAACCCTCTGGAAGTGTCACTGTATTCTCTTCCGCCAGTTGCTGAATCTCGTCGTCGCCCTCCACGACGGGGATAGTGACGGTGAACTTACTGCCAAATCCGACATGGCTTTCCACGTCTATCTGTCCTTCCAGCAGTTCCACGAGTGCCTTGGCAATGCTCAGACCGAGACCGAAGCCCTCCTGGGTGTCTGCATTGTCAAGTCGGCTGAACGGGGCGAAGATACGTTTCACCTGCTCTTCGTTCATTCCTGTGCCAGAATCCTGCACTTTGATGGTTAGCGTGTTATCCCTATAGTCCACGCTGATGTTCACGGAACCTTTCTTGGTGAACTTGATGGCATTCGACAGAATGTTTCCGGCTATCTGTAGGATGCGCTTACGATCACCCATGACTACGGTATCATCGCCAGTGAACGTGCTTTCTATCTCTACATTCTTCATTTCTGCTATCGGCTCATATTCAACCAACAGTGAATTTAGTACGTTCTTCACCCTAAACGGCACCATTTCCACCTCTTCCTTGCCAGTATCAAGACGGTAGTAGCTTAACAGTGTGTTCAGCAATGTCAGCATTCTGTCCGATGATTGCTTGATGGCCTCTTCATATTGCTTGCACTTCTCATCCTTAGTGGTTTCCGCTATCAAGTCTGCATAGCCCATGATGGAAGTCAATGGCGAACGCAGGTCGTGGCTCACTGTCAGCATCATGTTCCGGCGAAGGGTAAGCAGTTCCTCATTGTGCTGATAGCTCTGCTCTA
>LPNH01000115.1 GCA_001543385.1 Candidatus Hemicellulosilyticus sp. P3 | reverse complement strand
CATTTTGCGCAGTTGAGACGCACCGACATCGTGAATGATGACAGCTACTACACAGCCAAGGAGGCTGCTGAGAAATATGGGATGAGCACTGCCAATGTCAGCATCATCGCCAAGAAGAATAGCATCGTCGCGGTCAAGGTGGGCGTGAAGAATCTGATACCAAAAGTGGACTTCGACAGGGTAATGGCTGAAAGACTGGCCCAATTTGGCAGCTACTCCCTTGTATGAATAACCAAGTAAATCCACGAATTATAAACAATCAGAATGGGCATTATCATGGTCAGCGCCTCACCAACCAACATTATCTGTCAATTATTGACGCATTATGCGTAATAATGTTGATAATCGGGGAATAATGAGGTAATTTTGACACCGTGAAGAAACGCTTCACCAAGAATATTCATTAAAATATAATAAGGTATATGAGTAACATTTGTAAGACCGTGACCCTCCGCACACGGAAGATAAAAGGCGGAGAACAGCTTTCGTTCTATCTGGACTATTATCCAGGTTATCGTGATGAATCAACTATGAAGGTAATGCGACATGAAAGCCTTGGCATCTACATCTACGCCAAGCCGAAGTCGCAGCGTGAGAAGGACTACAACGACCGCATGCGCGAAAAGGCTGAGGCCCTGCGCTGCCGTCGCTATGAGAGTATCGTCAACGAGCGCTACGACTTCTTCGACAAGGAGAAGATGAAGGGCAGTTTTCTCGACTACTTCAAGGACAAGGCATACAAGAAGAACACGAAATGGGAGAACGTCTACCTGCACTTCAAGCAGTTCTGCAACGGCAAATGCCGCTTCGACGAGATTAACGTTGACCTGTGCAACAAGTTCAAGGAGTATCTGATGACCGCCCACCAGCTGAAGCATACGAATCAGACACTACACATCAACAGCATCGCAGGCTACTGGTCAACCTTCCGCGCCGTACTCCATACCGCCTACAGAGAGCACAAGATTATGGAGAATCCCAACGGATTCCTGGAGCGTATCGACACTATCCCCACGGAGAAAGAGCATCTTTCTCGTCAGGAGCTTGTCAATCTCGCCAATACACCATGTTCGTCTGAGGTCTTGAAAAAGGCTTTCCTCTTCTCTTGTCTGACAGGCTTGCGCAAAAGCGACATCAAGCAGCTGACATTGGATAAGATTCAGCCCTACGGTGACGGTGGCATGTACGTCACGCTTCGTATGCAGAAGACCAAGGAACTGGTGAACAATCCTATCAGCGACGAGGCTTTGGAACTGATAGGGTTCAATGATGAAGATAAGAACCGCAAGCCTACTGACAAGGTCTTTGTCGGCTTCAATGACAGCCTCACCCAGGCCCCGCTGAAGAACTGGCTGAAGGAGGCTGGCATTACCAAGCATATAACCTATCACTGTAGCCGCCATACATTGGGTTCGCTACAGGTTGAGGCCGGCACCAGCGTCTATACCGTCCAGCATATCCTTGGTCATAAGAACGTGGCCACGACCCAGATCTATGCCGCGATGGCAGACTCCAGCAAGCGCGAGTCCGTTGACAAAATCACGCTGAAATCCGCGAAAATCGCCCAGATGAAGGTAGGAGAGGTTAAAAAGGCTTTATCGGAGTGTTAAATTTTGAAGAATATTTTTCAAAAGCATGAATACTGATGAATATTGAGTACTTTTGCACCCAAATTGTTTCAGACGATAATAAATTTGAAGAATTATGAGAAATATTGCAAAAGTTTCAAGGGCCACGATGGATGCAACGGCGTTCATTGTGGCCATCAGTGTGTTAATGCTGCTGGTCTCATATATGGTGGCAGCGCGTCTCTATGGAATGAGCCACCTTATTCCGTATGGTGTCCTTCTCGTCTCATGCTTCCTGTTGCTGGAATCCCTGGCTGTAGGTTGCTACTCCCTGTTGTCAGGCATTGGCGACCTGTTGGTGAAGAAGCCAGCAAAGTCCGTCCTATCCAAACCAAGAGAACTAAGTACAGAAACCAGACAGGCAGAAGATGAGAAGCATCAGGAAATCTATGCCCGGAGCGTGGAGAAAAGTCTGGTCATCACCGAGGAAATCAGACAGAAACGGAAGGTGGCCATACACGACTACATCTATTGGGTGATGGCTCCGATTCTGGAGGAGGAAGACATGCTGCCACTCTGGATAGAGATTGAGGACTGGATGAATGACAGGCACCACACGCCAAAGAGCCGTAACTGGAAATGGAAGCAGGGAATGAATGTCAAGTACACCGACATCAGTCACTTGATTTGGAATATAGCGAAACGTCTTGGCATGGAAAATGGTATTCCCGGATTTGTGCAAGAATGTAAAGGACACGACCATTGCCCAGAACCTGACAGCCAACGGTGACAAGGGATATATCAAGATTGACAAGCCCGAGGAGAACGACCCGACCATCTTCCACTATTCCTAAACCGCAAGGCAGGAGGAATAGTAAACCCAACCGCGAGTAACTGTTTACGACAAAGCCGCCGCACTGACTAAATAAGATCAGTGTGGCGGTTTTGTTTCTGTGGTTTTTCCTCAGCCGTCCCAATAACCAGCAGCAACCATCCAACCATATCAGAACCGCTCAGCCATATATTGGTCTTATCCCCTTTCCAACCATCAATATCAGGGTAAGCCCATTCGTAATCACCAGCATCCACATTATATCATTATTACTGATGCATTATCCATCATTACCTTGATAATCGGCTGATAATGTAGTTCCTTTGCCGTCGAGATCAAATTCTCATTCGTTCAAAATGGTAAATAACGAAATTACATTTAACGACCTGCCAAAGGTCATTGCCGAGCTTCGGGATGAAGTCATCGGCATGAAGGTGGCCCTGCTGGAAAGTTACGTCGCACGATGAATGTCGAAGAGGCCGCAGACTATCTTCGCATGCCCCTGAACACTCTCTACATGAAGTTGCAGAAGGGCGAAGTGCCAGGTATGAAGCCCGGCAAGCGATGGGTGCTATTCTCAGATGAGTTGGACAAGTGGCTGGAGGCGAACCGCAAGAATGCCGTGCCTCTTACCGTTGATGAAGAGAACGAGGCAATCCTCAGTTCGCACAGACGGAAGCCGAATAAGTCTTCGTGGCATGATTAACCAGATTGTTGAACCCCTAAGTTTTTACGATTATGAAGTCACTTGATAGAATATCGTTTTTAACGAACGTACTCGTCGTTGCATGCCAGCGTCCGAGTACAGAAGTAGGCAAACTGGTGAAGGCTTTGGTTACGTATGCCACCGAGGGTAAACGAACGGAACTTAATGACATCCGTTTGGAAACCTTTTTTGATTTGATAGCCCAAGACCTCGACATGCAGCGAATGGCATCTGAGGAGAAAAGCCGCAAGTGCAGCGAGAGTGCCAAAAGCAGGACTGCAAGAAACGGCAATGCCGCTAACAGTCCTGCGAAGAAAGCGAACATAGCGAACGCTACTAATTCCAAGCAGAAAGCGAATGCTGATGATGCGAACGAGTCAATAACCGACAGCGTATCATCCTGTTCCGGCGATTCTAACGATTCTGCCAATTTCGATGCCGCTGATGTCACATCATCCTTTGAACGGATGAAGGTTGTCTATATAAAACTTGGCAACAACGAATCGCAGGCTTTCGATGCTTGGAGGCAACTCTCTGATGACGAGCGATCGGCAGCGTTCGCTCATGTACAGCGAATGCAGGGTGACCCTAATTCACGGAACTATCTCTTCGTCTATCTGCGAGACAAGGAGTGGACTAAGAATGTAGAATCTGGCAAGCAGTGACGCTGAGCGGAGGTATGGGCGTGCAGG
>LPNH01000114.1 GCA_001543385.1 Candidatus Hemicellulosilyticus sp. P3 | reverse complement strand
TCCATTGCTTGCCATCAAGGGGAAGAAGTGAATACTTGTGCGCAAGGTAGAGATATTCATTACGGAGTTTTGCGAAATAGCCCTCGTTCAGTGCATCGTGCTGGAACTGCTCGGGGATGGTTTCAAGTTCCAAAAGTCCTGCCTGTCCGAGAAAGAGGGCTTCCAACTGAAACAGGTCATCGGCACGCTGCTCTATTACCGACATCGGCAGTGACTTCGCCCACCTTTCCATCATGTCACCATTAACGCCCAATCCAAAGGTTCGGGCAATGGTCACGAAATAGGCGGTTTCCCAACAGCCAAACTCTTTTGCCCTGCGGCTGACTTCATTGCATTGCCATTCCATCCGTTCCGTCTGTATGGCACTCAGCCATGAGCGGGTAGTCAGGCGTGTGCAGTGTTCCTTCACGTTCTGATGGCATAGTGCCTGCCCTTGGTCGGATGCAAGCATCAAGTATCGCTTAGCCACATTCTGTGGCACCTCCATCGGCATGACGTTGACAGAGTCGCCTTTGCTGTTCTGTATGTCTGCATCGGCATTGCCCACCACTGCGAGTATAACATTGTCATAGGCATTGTCCTTGTCCATTCCGTGCTGATACCAGTCGGATGCGTTTTCTGCCACTACGACATTGCCCACCCAAAGGACACCATTGAGTTTGAGTTTTGCATTGAAGAAATCGGGGTCTCTGCCTTGGCGGTTGTATAGTCCTGAATCGATTACCTCCACATCCTTTCCGTCCGTTGTCCGTCCGTTCTCTGCCATCATCTTGTGCCTCCAAACGAATTGCAGTAGCCGTGTCCGGGCTGTCTTTATCCTATTGATTGCCTTTATTCTTACCATTGTCTTCGTTGTTTGGTGGTGGGGTGGTTGGCCCCACCGTTACCTTATTACTTGTTACTGTCTCATGCCTTGGTTATACGACCTGTTTCCTTGTAGGGGTGAGTGTCGAAGTCCCAATCGACCTCATCATCATCAAGGTCGGTGTGGATGCCTCCACCCATTACAAGTCCGCAACTATCCATAACCTTCTGCCGTGCTTCTTCCCTGTTCTCGGCTTCTACCGTGAAAACTCCCGTGAACACGAAACGGGTTGGTACTTGATATTTCATCTTCTTTTTGTTTTTAGTGGTGGGAATGGCGATGCACTCCCACCTTGGTTAATACTTATGCGTGATAGAAATCTGCGTCCACGACCTCTGAGGCCAGTCCGCCAATGTCGGGATAGTGGCTGAAATATGGCTCATTGATGCCTACCCACTCAACGTAGTAGCCGCCTTTGCAGTTGGTGTCAATAAATGACTGCACAAGTTCCGTGTCCATATCATTCAGCCCGCTGAAATCTCCGTTCTCAATCGCTGCAATCGCCCATGTAGGGATGGTGAATCTGTCAATGTACTGCATAATACCTTTCTCTTTGTGTGGTTAAAATTCAACGATTAGTAATCTGTTCTCCGCTACACTGCCGTTGTAAGGGCAGACCTGCTTCACCCAAAGGTGCTTGCTTCCCCATCCCCAAAGGAGGTGTTTTTTATACTGCTCCTTGAATGGAGTGAAATCCAAAGCCAGTTCCAACTCTCTGCGGGTCTTGGCAAGGGTCAACAGATTGAGGAAACGGACTATTACATCGTTCGTCTCGCTGTCCCATTGGTTGATAATGTTTTCAATCTTGATGGTCATTGTATTTCATTTTTATTGTTAGACTAATAGGGAATGTTACTTCACCTGTTGGCAATAGATGGTATTCCTGTAGTAATCGCCTAAATTGTTTTCCACAACTTGGTCAAGAACTATCGGGCTGTTAATAGCCTCTATCCATCTTTCTCCGCAGTGCCGGCAACGGAACTCCCGTCTTGTGAGGATTTTTCTCTCTTCAATGGGGATCTCTTCTACGTCAGCGTGGACTATTGCAAGTGTTCCTTTGCATTGGTAATAAACTTGAACTGCTTTCATATCAATTGGTATTTGATGATGTAATAGTATTCTCCGTTCTCTCTGTCACGCACAAGGACGGGCTTGCAATCCAAAAGGCGGCAAACGTCCTCGTGTTCCGTTCCCATGAAGTCAACGTGCATCCGCTCGCTGTCGGTGGTGACAAAGAGGCTTGTCTCGTCCTCGTTGCCACCCCAATAGCGACTGTCGCCATTGCCTTTCTCGGTTACTACTTCGGCTATCTCTCCCTCCTTGTCGGCATTGCTACCTTTGCGGTAGGGGATAAGGGTGACTGCCAGCCCCTTCAAATAGTCCTTTGTACTCATTTTCTTCTTGCTTGTTTATGTGAATATTTCTGTTGATTATAGTTTGCCCTGCTCCCTGTAACTCATATATGCTCCGTCGGTCACGATAACATGGTCGAGGAAGTGGATGCGCATGAGCCTGCATGCCTCCTTGATTGCTCTTGTGAGTTCATCGTCTGCCCTGCTTGGGGAAAGACTTCCTGACGGATGGTTGTGGCACGCTGCGAGGATGGTGGC
>LPNH01000113.1 GCA_001543385.1 Candidatus Hemicellulosilyticus sp. P3 | reverse complement strand
TAACCAGTTGATTGAACCAATAGATTTAGGAACGATTTTTAGTTTGGGAGAGTTCAAGGCGATTCAAGTGTTAAGAGACCAAGTAAGAGATCAAATGTATTTTGACAAAAACGGTCTTCCAATAAAAGAAAAGATAGAATCTTTATTGAAAGATATTGACTTGGGATTATGGGACATGTATTTAATGTGGAATTTTGAAGCATACCAAAATGTTAAGGCTCAAAATCAAATGGGACAGTTTATCTCGAATTTGCCCCGTATAGGAACACCCCTTATGAGTAATTCCTCTGAAGCAAAATCTTTGTTAGATAAACAATGTGACAAAAAATGCAACAAGAAACTTCAGAAAAACAAGAATAAAGTATATTAAGGAATCCCAGAATTGAGGAACTCTTCTGTAATTATTTGAGAATAATTTGTTTATATTTGCAAACAAAACAGATTATGGCACTGGCAATAAACATAGAAGACCTGCTAATTGAGTCCAACAGGATTGAGTTCAAGAAAGGTTGGAATCCGGCAAGCATATACCATAGCGTGTGTGCTTTCGCTAATGATTTCAACGATCTTGGAGGTGGGTTTATATTGGCAGGGCCACGGGGTGACTGACATATTGATATAGATGGTATAACGACACACGAATTTCATGGAATAGAGAAGTAATGCCGGAATAATAATGTTATTGAAATAAAGTAAGACGAGATATGAGCGATAAGAACGATAAGGAGCTAAACTTAAACTTTGATGAGCATATTCGTCAGGGTGAACCTCAGAAAAAGGAACGAGCCGAGGCTTGGCGCGTAGCCATCGGTTTGCAGGCCGTGGACGGGCTGAAAGTATCCGACTATTTGCTGGAACTTGCCCGAAGAAATATAGAGGGTGAAATCAGTATGGAAGAGGTTGATAAACTCTTAGATGAGTGTTATGAAGAGAAACATAGGATAAGGGATACTTGGAGAGAATATGAGACCTATACAAAGATTGATGTTCATCCAGACCCCGAAGGCAGTAAACGGGGAAGGCCAATATAAAGGCCAAGTAAAACAGAACGGATTAAATGCGTTATACGAAATATGGATAAAGAAAATAAACTGATACTGTACAAGGATGAGGAAGGCAGGGTGAGTGTGAATACTCGTTTTGCAGATGAGGATGTGTGGCTGACACGTGAGCAGCTGGCGGAGATTTATGCGACTACACCTCAGAATATCAGTCTGCATGTTGGTAATATATACCAAGACCAGGAATTGAGTGAAGAGGGAACTCGAAAGAAATTCTTTCTAGTTCGTCAAGAGGGCAAGCGACAGGTGCAGAGGGAGATGGATCATTATAACCTCGACATGATTATCGCTCTTGGCTATCGTGTGCAGTCACCCATTGCCGTACGCTTCCGTCGTTGGGCTACTCAACGGTTGCATGAATATATCCAAAAAGGATTTACGATGGATGATGAGCGACTGAAACAAGGTGGCAATCGATACTTTAAGGAACTCTTGCAGCGCATCCGCGACATCCGCAGCAGCGAACGCAACTTCTATCAGCAGGTAACGGACATCTATGCCACATCAACGGACTATGACCCAGGGGCTAAGATGACGAAGTTGTTCTTTGCTACCGTTCAGAATAAGATGCACTATGCCGTGCATGAACATACGGCAGCAGAGCTGATTTATGAACGTGTGGATAACGAGAAACCTTTTGTAGGTATGACTAACTTCAAGGGTAACTATGTGACGCGCGATGATGTGAAGATAGCCAAGAACTATCTGTCGGAGTTGGAACTACAACGGCTGAACCTGCTTACCTCTCAATTCCTTGACTATGCTGAGTTTCAGGCATTGGAGCAGAACCCTATGACGATGGCCGACTGGATTGCCGCACTTGATGACCAGATATTGCGACTTAGAAAGAATATCTTAGAAGGGAATGGTACCGTGTCGCATCAAGAGGCTATTGAGAAAGCAGAACGTGAGTTTGAGATTTATCGTGAGCGAGAGATGCGTATGCTGGAGAGTGACCCGGATGGTGGTGACCCTGTTGAACAGGCTTAACTTAATCTGTCAATATGATAGAAAGCGAGCAAAAAAGGCAACTCATGTGCTTGCCATCGTTAATGGCATTGTAGAAGAGGTCTATAATCCTGTTGACAGGAAACATACCGAAGACCCTAAACACATTGGACGGTCTGAGTTTTTGGGCGTTGAAGACGAACATACCACATACATTGGAAAAGATGTCTCTGCTTTCTATGGCAAGAGCCAAAATCCTGTGAAGTACATCAACATGTAGCTTAGTAATGGGTGAGCTATGGAGTCATTTCTTTCCATATTTCTAATTGTTGCCATCATATCACTGACCATATTCGGCTGGTGGTATAATTCACCTAAACAAAAGGGGAAACGAGGCGAAATGAGAATCCATGATATACTCATGCAGCTTCCTGATGAATACCACGTGATGGATGATGTCATGCTAAAGACAACAAATGGAACGACACAAATAGATCACATAGTGGTGTCTAAGTATGGAATCTTTGCCATAGAGACAAAGAACTATCGTGGTGAAATATTTGGCAACGACAACTCTCAGGAGTGGAAGCAGATAATTATTACTAAAGTGACATATCCCAAGAAACCATGGAAGACATACACCTATATTACAAAGAACCAGTTTTATAATCCAGTCAAACAGGCAGTGGGACACATGTATAGGATTAAGGATAATCTGAAAGAATGGCCTTACCTAAAAGTAATACCCATTGTCGTGTTTACAGGGAACGCCGATATTAGTAAGGTTTCGTCACAAAATCATGTCATATACGATAACTCACTTCTTTCCACAATTCAAGCATATCAAACATCGTACATCTCTTATGCTGATGTAAATGATGTTGTGGCGCGCCTTTTTTCAAAGAACATACGGGAGATTGTTGATAACAAAACACATGTTCGCAATGTGAAGGAAGCAAAGTTCAAAACTGACTCAATAATAGCATCGGGTATATGTCCACAATGTGGAGGGACACTCGTGCGGCGAAACGGGAAATATGGAAAGTTCTACGGATGTTCCAATTACCCTAAATGTAAGTTTACAACTTACTAATAAAGTATAACCTTGACGCAATAGGCACAATGCTATATTTTGTATTGTTGCGGCACTTGACAAAATGCATCTGGTAACTTCTTTCCCTATTGAGTGCTATTCGTTGCTTTGATAGAAATGCTCAATTGTGGCATTTGTAGTCCCTGTAGCTTTTTTCAAGTTCGACATTATGCTTTTTAATCAAAATAGGCGTAATAAGAAGCTCTTATTCGTTCTGCGAAAAGAGAAATCTTGACCTCTGCTTGCAGTTTTATCTGGTCAATGCTACCGACTCCGAAAAGGAGAGCGGGTAATGAGCTTCCCGATACTTGAAAAATGTGGCAAACGAAGGGCAAGCCCTTCGGCTTACGATGATGTTTCTGTTAAGAAAAGACACAATGACGTGGCGGTAGGGAATGGGGTATGTCATGATTTGACATTTTATTATCGCCGATTTGAATTGGCCCCAATTTGAAATTAAAGCGGCTCCAAAGTCGAGCAAAAACGATTTTTAACGACTTTACTTAAAAAAGTGTGTATAAAGAAAAAACGCTTATTATGAATGCTTTATGTGATATTTCGTGATTGATTGTAATTGATGCTAATTGCTATTTACTTCCCCACGCAGAATCTACTTTCCGATATAGAAGTTACTATCTGCAAATATAAGTGGTTGATAATTAGCGCAAATGCATTTGTTTTAGGGTAACTAAAGTGACTCCGAGGGACGGTTGGGGGACGTAAAATCTGCAAAAATCTGCAAAATCGATTTTCCAGTTCTTTGCACGTATACACTTTTTAACGCAGATTTTTGCACATTATTGCAATCGCTGTGAAGCGAGCAAGGAACGCATTTGATGACAAGGTTTCAACGTCGGAAGATAAAAGGTTTAGTTTAGGTTATGGATATTTAATATGGGAATAAACTAAACCGTTCATTGGTCAAGTATACCGACTTTCTCATCTCTTTCTTTTTTTGACGGCAGAAACCAGACTCCTTTAATACAGATGTTTGGTTGCTAGGAAATATAAATTCGGCAACAAAATGTATTTATTGCCGAATTTATATAATCGTACAAAACTACTACACTTCTGTCTAATAGTAGTATGTTTGTACAGAATGGCGTTATAAAACTTGATTTAGTCAAGGGGTAATTTCAGCCAGTTCCATGATGTCTAACATCTTGAATAGGACTCCATCAATAGATGAACGCCAGCTTTGATGAAAGTGACCGTAATACCAATGTGTAAGTGTCTCGGGCACTGCTCTCAATTTGGTATAGATTGCATCCATTGTCTCACGTTCCTTCTGTACATCATCTAACAGACTGTTGTCATATATTGCCCATTGCAGTAATCCGTCTTTGTTCTGTAGTTCACAGAAAGATGGAGCAGTATGCGTCACTACTGTATCTATCTTATGCAAGTTG
>LPNH01000112.1 GCA_001543385.1 Candidatus Hemicellulosilyticus sp. P3 | reverse complement strand
AGTTTTTGCCTATGACATTCACTAGATAATCGGCAACGGCAGCATCGCAAGCTGCGACATCAACCTTATTATCAACGACTTGCTTGTTTTCCTCTTTGGGTTGTTGCTTGGTGTTGTTATTGCCACAACCAACAAAACTCACGCCGCAGAAAAGGATGGCGGCCAACATCCACGCTCTTGATTGTTTCATTTCTGTTTGTTTTAGCATTGATGATTTGAACCGCAAAAATACGGATATTTATTGTTGTTCCAGCCATTTCAACCCAAAATTATAAAACACCATGGAATAACCCAGTGTGTCGCCGTCGGACTCCTCCACATAAAGGCCAATGCTATGGTCGGGCAGGATGCAAAGCGAGGAATAGGCTGAGGCGTAAGGCACGATGCACTTGCTCACAGGCCAAGTCTTGCCTTCGTCATAACTGACATACACCGTCACATTCTCGCGCCTCTCGGGTCCAGGCAAGGAATGGAGCAGGATGTTCTTTTCATCGCCATCCTTTATAGACGAATAGCGAATAATGTCTCCGTTGCAAGCCGTAGCCACGAGGTCGGGCCAAGCGGAGGTTTCAGGTAGCCATGTCTCGCCACCATCTTCGGAAATGTTGTACCACCGCTCGCCTTCGTGACGGATGCTCATCAGGATGCGGCCATCGACCAGTTCCACCACCTTGGCTTCGTCGCCGCGTTGCGAGGCGCGTCCTGAAATGTGCCATGTCTCACCATTGTCATCGGAATAGACTGTGTAATTGCAGGCCGCCCATTCCTCGGTGTCGCGCACAGCAAGGACGAACATGATGCGTCCCGTAGAGGTCAACAGGCCGTTGCCCGAGGCGAAGAAGGCCGACCACCAAGTGCGGCTCACCTCGTTAGGGCATTTTGCGCCATAGAGCTCATCCGTGATGTCTTTAGGCTCGGTCCAGGTTTGACCATTGTCGTAACTCCTTGCGATATAGGTCCGCAACGGATTATCGGGTCTTCCTTGCCAAAAGCCGCAACCACCCACAAAAGCCGCCAAGAGGCCATCTTCGTCGTTGGTGTGCACGAGGGCGCAGTCGCCGAAGCCCTTCCCTACCCCTTGGCCTTCGACCAATGTGTAGGGTTCGCTCCAGGTGCGGCCGCCGTCAGTACTCCTATTAATAAGAATGTCGATGTCTTCGGGCAAATCAGCATCATTGAATTTCCGCTTATCCGTGGCGATGACCAGCGAGCCGTCTTTGGCCGTAATGATGGCGGGAATGCGGTAATTCTTTGAGTTGTAATCGCCTGGGCGATAGATTACCGTGCGCAAACGGATGGAATCGGGTTCGGGATCGGATGGTTTGACAGGTTCGCTATTATTGCCGCATGAGGCCAGCACAAACCCTATTGCCATTGCAAAAAGCAAGATCTTGTATTTCATGAGTCTTTGTTTTAATGCTTCAAAAATACAAAATTCTCCGTCTCAACGATATGAAACGGAGAATTTCGAAGAATTAAGTCAGCCGAAACTTACTGCACCATGATTTTTGCTGTCACTCCCCTACTCTCACCCATGGCTTTCAAGAAGTAAACGCCCTTTCGGCATTTACCGAGGTCGAGGACGGAGCGGCCATCCATGCGGTTTTCATAGACCTTGCGGCCTGTGATGTCGTAAACCTCCACATTCCATTGGCCTGCACCAAGATTGAGGTTGAAGGTGCCGTTGGAGGGATTGGGATAAACCATAACATTGGATTCCGACTCCTCAACTGCACTGACGCCATAACCGATTTCCGTTTGCGAAGGCGCCTCGCAACCGTCATTATAAACGGCCATGATGAAATACTCAGCTTCGGCCCCAACAGTAATCGTATCCATATACTCATAGCCCCAATAACCTACATAAGTGGAATCCACCCAATCCACCGCTCCAATAACCACATTGTCGCGATACACATCGAACCGCTCTATTTCGCCTGTTGAGCCTTCTTCAGGAGATTTCCAATGTAACCAAAGAGGGGATGTATCTTTCCATACAGGTAGCTCAATATCAAAATCTCTCACTGGATTGCAATACACCTGCGGCGTTTCGCCCATAGGATTAGCAATCTCGGCCAAGCAAGCAATGTTCATCTGGCAATACTGCTGCGACATCTCGAAACTCGTCACACTCGTTCCAATTAAGTCGTTGGGCGTGTGGATGTAAGGGCTGTAGTTTTGGTAGTCCTCGAAGGGATAAATGCCCATATAGCCGTGGTTATTGAAAGAGGTGTGGTCGCTATCACCTTGGGTGAAGTTGACATGGCGGATAGGCAGTTCAGGATAATACACCCCGCCGACATTCATGTAATAGGTGCCGATGGGCTCCACCGAGTTGGGATAGATGCAGTCGATGTGGATTTGGTGATGATGTCCATGCCCTGTTGTTGGCAACGCGACGCGTAGGCTTCACTGCCATACAGACCCATCTCCTCGCAGCCGTAGGCGCAGTAGATGATGCTGTATTCGAACTCGTATTGGGTCATGATTCTGGCGCTTTCAAGCACGCTGGCCACACCTGTGGCGTTGTCGTCGGCACCAGGAGCCGTGCCGCCGCCCATCATAGCCTCATACGAGAACGAATCGAAGTGGCTGCCACACACTACATAAGTGTCGGGATAGAGTGTACCGCGCTGGATACCGATGACATTAGGTGCCGCTGCACCGCTACCCATCCATGTATTGGCATTGAAAGGCTGTTGCTCGACCTCAAGCCCAAGGGCCTCCATACGACTGGCAATCCAATCGGAAGCGGCAAAGGCGTTTTCGGAGTTCCAAATGCGGCTGCCATAATCCTGCAAATGCTGAACCGTGGCCTCAAGCGAGTCCATGTTGACTTGGTTCAACATCTCGCGGATACGGGGGTCTTCTTCCGTCACCACCGGGAAATCGCGGGTCAGCTTGGGCAGGCTGGCTTTCTTGTTGAAGATAGCCACGGCGCCATCGTTCTTGTATGGCATCACCGCGCCTTTCACGATGACATAATCCTGAGTCGAAAGCAGCGCGTCAAATTGCTGCTGTTGGGCTTTCGGGCAATACACCAAAGTGTAGCATCCATTGTCAGAGAAAGCGTTTTCATCAATCATCACC
>LPNH01000111.1 GCA_001543385.1 Candidatus Hemicellulosilyticus sp. P3 | reverse complement strand
TTGTTCAACGGACAGCTGACGATGATGTTATAGTTGGTGTTGACCAGCAGTTTATTGTCTGCTGCCAGCATATCCAGAACTGCGTCGATGTCTGCCTTGGCAATCTTGTTGGAAGGGTCAGGCATGGAGCCGTGACGCTTCGACTTGCTCTCCAGCTTGCGCTTCAGCTTCTGTTGGGCTGGAATCTGGATGACCTGATTGTAGATGATGCAGTCTGCAAAAGGAACATTGGTCATGAAGCCGAACAGATCGGTGGCGATGCGGTAGCCATTGATTGGAACCGGCAGATAGGGCTTTACCACTGTTGGCATGTCGATAACGTCCACATCAACCAGTGAGAAGGAGCGCACGGCACGGTCGCCGATGGTCAGGAACTCATCACTGGCCTTGAAGTTGTTGACGCTGAAAGCACCGTCCTTGAAGTTGATGGTCATGAAACGGTGCAGATAGTCGGACACATCGTTCTTGTTCAGTTTGTAATACCAAATGTTTTTGTCTGAGAGGATGTCGCACACTTTCGCCACCTTTGCGTGGAAGTCCAGCCATTTCTTCGGGTCGTACTTAACGAACATGTTTTTTCCTGCTTCCTGTGTGATGATGAGGAAGGTGCGGATGTCGGTATATTCCCTGCCCTCGAAATAGCGGAAGTAGCTCTGAGAAAGGAACTCCATTTCGGGCGGGATGTCATGATGATAGCCTCGCTTGCAGAAGATGTCCTGCTTCTGGAGGGCATAGCCCTCACCAAGCGTCTGGACAATATTGCTCAACACGTCACAAAACTGCATATACAGCTCTGCATCGGTGCTGAAGCGAGGTACAGGGTTCTTTATTTCGAGAATGACAGAGCAATCGCCTTGCTTCGACCAGAGTACGGTGTTCAGATGTCTGCCGCGCTCGTCGTTGATGTCCTGAAGCTGGGCAAAGAGCTTGTCAAACGGTCTTTTCTTGTTTGCCATTGACAGTCGCTTTAATGATTGTACAGGCCCTGATAGACGAAGATTCCCCTGTCGTGCCGCTTGGCATGGAGTCCGCTGCGCTGCTTGACGTAAATCGTGATCAGTCCTGCGATGGCCAGCACAATCATGGCGATGAAGCCTGCCAACTTACCAATGAGGATGGAGAACACGATAAAGCCGATGAACGACAGTCCGATGGCTCCGGCGGCATAGCTAAGGAACCTGCCTCTGATTCCCATGAACTCCAAAGGACGCTGAAGCCCCTTGAAGACAGGATAGCCGTTGTAATTACCTTGCATGATAGTGTCTCTTGAAAACAAAGGAAGGAAATGCCCTGCTGTCGAAAGACGATGGCGAGGGCATCTCCTTCTGTCACGTCCTGCTTTACTTGAAGAACATGGGAAGAGCCTCCGACATGGCGATGAATGCCACGCATCCGCCGATGGTCATCATAATGGTCTTCTTCACATCCTGGTCGCCGTTCTGCATCTTGAAATAGACGTTGAAGGCACCCACCAACACGATGACGGCTGCGATGGCCTTCATAAGGTTGGCTACGGGGGTCTGATACGACGAGATTTCCGTCGTGGCCTTGGTGAAGCCACCTGCACCCTTGCTGCTTGCATAGGTTGCGACGGCACAGAAGAGGAACATGCCTACGAATGAGGCGATGCGCTTCTTGGGGAGATTCTTCCAGCCCTGCTGAAGGGCGTTCTTAATGGGGTTAACTACTTGTAACATAATTGTTTGTAAATGTTTTAATTTTAAATTCTATGTTACAATTTAAAGCACCACGTGTAGTGTGGGAAGGGAGTCTTAACAGGACTTCGGAGCATCAGCCCTCTGGCCGAGCTGCGGCATCATTCCCACTATAGCCGCTAACAAGTTAAAGTACAATATCAAAGCTGTCTGCCAGCTTATGCGGCCTCTGGAACCTCGTTCCAGTCGGCAAGGAGCTTACCGAAAGGACAGTCCTTGCCTTTTTCTGCAAGTTCGTCCACCTTGGGTATCAGCTCTTCGATTTCAATACCTCCACTCATAACTTCTTGTTCTGATTCTTCTTCCTTGGTCAGTTCCTTCTTCTTGTCCTTTACAATGTCCTTGGGATGGAACTCGGCAGCCTCGCTGCTGATGTCGATTTCCTCTTCCTCGACAGCGGCCTCCAAAGGCAGCTCGTCCTTCTTGAAGAACTGGTCGTAGGAAATCATCCCGGCATAGTAAAGAATATAGCCGAAGAAAACAACCGTAAGTAAATTACCGAATGTCATACTTTTCTCTGTGCATATTGTTTGTTATCCTGTTTCCTCCGTCTCAAATCCACAGCCTGCCTGCCATTGACAGGACAGGACTGCGGATTCTCTGAGCGAAGAAAATGAGCTTATGTAGTTGCAGCAGGAGCGGGGGTGTCAAGACTCTCCACGTTCCAAGCTCTGTTGCTGCCATACCAGTGACCGTCCTTCTCGTCGGCGCGAGGGTCGTAGCTGACTTTTACGCGCATCTGCTCCTGAAGGGCATACTGTTTGATCTTGTCCTCCCCGAAAACGTCAAATAGACAAC
>LPNH01000012.1 GCA_001543385.1 Candidatus Hemicellulosilyticus sp. P3 | reverse complement strand
TTCCCATCCATCGGTTCTGTCTTTGTATTCTGCCGCCATTCTTTCAAACTGTCTTTTGGGAATATAGTCCACAATCTGACTGAAAACGTATCTGCCTTGATTCATACTCGCCTTTTGAATAGTTATCTGTCACTGATAACGTTTTCAAAAGTGCGACAAGCATTTTGATATTTAATATATTGATATAAAAATTATTATATTTGAGATTAACAAATTTTAATAGACACTAGTGTAAGTTATTTATGGTTATCTGAATAGAGAAAAGCATAAATAATGTATATATAAAATGTATTAAGATGCAAAGATTAGTGGAATTAAAAGACTTTGACTCCTTCATTCTCGAAAAGAAGGAAAACAATGTAAATAGAGACTCGTTAATAGAGAAAGCCGTATCTAAACTCAAAAAAGAATTCGGGGCAACGGCAAAGGACTTTATCGCTTCTACCAAACAAAGAGGAATTGACGAAATACAGGATCTCGTCGCAAGAACGCTTAAGCCGTATCTTAATCAAACTGACAGCAATGACCTACAAATGTATGCAAATATTCGAAATGAAACGAAAAACAGAAGAAGAGTGGAGAAATCTCCGCGAAAATGCCATCCTGGCCATACTTATGGGCAGAAACGCAAACGGTTACTATGGGGAAATGTCCATACAAAGTCTTCTTGACGACGCATTGATGGGCTCTGACTATTTGGTGAAAGAGTTGAAGAAACGAGAAGAGACCGAACTGTAATGAGCCTAGAAAACCGTCTTTACAGCTCTAAAAGGAATGATTTAGTGATGTAAAAAGGCGAAAAACACGTCAAATATGATGGAATATATCGCATATTATAGAGTGTCGACCAAGAAACAAAGTCTCGGTCTTGATGCACAACAAGACATTATTAGCACCTATGTCTCTCATAACGGAGGGATCATCGTCATGGAATTTCAAGAGAAGGAATCCGGCAAGGATGTACACGGCGAGTCACGGTTGTCTAATCGACCTGTCCTTATCGCAGCATTGAACGAGTGTAAGCGTATTGGTGCTACGTTGATTGTAGCAAAAGTGGATAGGCTGACCCGAGACATCGAAGACGGAGCTCACATTTACAAAAACTATTCAGTACGGTTTTGTGATCATCCCGACATCACCCCTCTTGAACTCGGTATATTTCTTGGAATGGCACAACAGGAACGTGAGTTTATAAGCCAAAGAACAAAACAAGGGATGGCCAAATCCACAAAGAGGGCTGGCAATCCCAATCTCACTATCAAGACCAGCGAGGGGCTGGCCCTCATAGAGAGGAACCATCAGCTAATCAAAGAAAATAGAAAAGCCAGGGCAGATAGGGCAACCGCCAATGTCAAGGCATACGCCGCCATCAGATATTTGAAAGGGACACTTCGGGATAAAGCGTTCTACCTAAACAAAAACGGTTTCGTAACCACTATCAACAAACAGTGGTATCCAACATCAGTCAGTAGGTTGATTGCGCGATATTCATAATTGGCATTTGTTTTTGTTATATTTATAATGAAGCAGTGGGACGATGTATGTTGTACCGTTCATATATAGACGATATCTCATAGTTAGAAAAACAAATGTAATATATATAGAATATGGAAAAAAATAGTAATGAATTGATTCTGGCAAACACAAGGTGTTGGACAGATGTTATTGAGGGATTGAAGTACACCGTCAAAAGTTGGGTCAAAGAAGTTGTAGAAGAAGTTATCTCCGAAAAAATGTGCGACTTAAACATGGAAGACAAAAGATTGAACGCAGATGAACTTTGTGAACGGTGGAACATTTCCAAAAGTACTTTGTATAACTGGGAAAAGGATGGAATTATAGAGCCACTACATCTTGGCGGTAGACGTAAGATTTATTCGATGAAAGCAATTTTAGACGCAGAGTCAGAGGGCCTCATTAAAACAGAGTGTTGATGAAGTTGGTATTGAGAACATAACAGACTGAAGGGGAACACCCTCTAGTTGTTCGATTGAAAATAGGGAAGAATGCTTATTGGTGTAATCTCCTTATGACCGTTGACGTCGCAAAATGGAATGAGGTGTCTGAATCCGAGCGTAAACGCACAAACTATCTCAATAAGAAAGGCATTAGCAAGAAGGTTGCCTTGATTGAAGATGCTATCACGGATATGAGACGACATCATCGGCTGACAAAAGAGAATCTTGACAAATCTATCGAAGACATCGTGCTAGCAGACAAACGTGAGGCATTGAAACGAGTTGAAGAATTGGGCAAAGAAGCCGAAGACAAGAAGAAACATAATGTCAAGAACTTTGTTGTCGAGCATATAAAGAAGATTGAAAGGGGTAAGGTGAGAACAGCAAAGAAAGAGAAATATGCCAAAGAATCCATCAAGAACTGGCAACAATTCAGAAGGGTCTTCTTGGACTTTTATAAAATCCGACCATTTAAGTGGGAGGACATCAACGAATCGCTGGCCGACAGTTTTATTTCTTATCTTGAATGTCTTGGTTATATGAAATACACGCTCGACAAGCATATCTCATTGTTCAAGACTATTGTGGGTGTAGCAGAGCGCCAAGGTCTGCACACAAATCATATCGCCTGTTCGGTGCTGAAGAGCCCTCGAATCACTGAAGATGACAAGGCAAAGAAGATATACTTGACCAAGGAAGAGTTGAAGGCTCTTTATGATATGCCATTGAACGGTTTTGAGGAACAAGTAAGGGATGTATTCCTAATTGGCTGTTTCACCGCGATGCGGTATTCAGATTACAGCAGGATAAAGAAAGACAACATCGGTTATACCCATAGTGGAACCAAGGTTATCCGTATTAAGCAAGAGAAGACCGCAGGAACTGTGGTCATACCCATTATGGACGAAAAGCTGGAAACGCTGCTGAAGAAATACGATTACAATGTGCCAGAAGTGCTCGACCAAAGCCTGAACCGCACAATCAAGGACATCTGCAGAAAGTTGTCGGAAACTGTCCCAAGTCTCGGAAAGAAAGAGAGGACTGTACTCACCTTGAAAGAACGTCGTGCAGAGGTTGAGGCAAAGAAGAAAGGGGTAGTGCTATATGAATATGATGAACAGGGTTATCCCATCCGTCCGAGATGGGAGCTGGTAGCCAGCCATACAGCCCGTAGAAGCTGTATCACGAATATGTATCTCTCCAAGAAATTCACCGTCCCACAGATGATGAGTGTGAGCGGACATAAGACTGAGACAATGTTCTACAAGTACGTGAAGCTATCATTGGATGAATATGCCGACAGTGTGGCAAGTGCTGCTGTGGATGGGTTGTTTTGAAGCGGAATTGAAACATTGTTTAAGGGGTGTCAAAAGACATCCCTTTTTCGTTTCCTTTCTCGAAAAGGTGGCCAAAAGGTGGCCAAGAATGGGATATAAAAGAAAAAAGATTTTGCATTTTCACTCATTTTGAGTTACTTGCAAAATCTCTTTGGTGCCCGGAACAGGACTTGAACCTGCACTCCTTTCGGAACACGCACCTGAAACGTGCGCGTCTACCAATTCCGCCACCCGGGCATCTGGTAGGACAACTCCGATTGACGGGCTTGGAACAAGGTCCGCGACCCATCTTTCCTCATTGTCTGTGCCCAGGACAAGACTTGAACTTGCATGCCGTTACCAGCACTACCCCCTCAAAGTAGCGTGTCTACCAATTCCACCACCTGGGCAATGGCTTCTGATTCAGAAGCGGCTTTCTTTCTCGCAAAAGCGGATGCAAAGGTAGAACTTTTTTTTGAATCGCGCAAAATTATTTTTACGCGATTCAAAAAAAGGTGTCGCCGCAATGTTTCAGCGTCAGTCTTCCTGGCTGAAACGGAGCAGGAAGTCGGGCACCTCGGAGGAGGAGGTGACTACGCGGTAGCGGAAGGTGCCGTCGCGACGGCTCTCGACCTGACGTTTGTCGGCAGGAATGCTTTTTATCATGTCGACCCATTCGCCGACGCTGGAGAGGATGGAGAGTTGCTGTGAACCCGCCTCGTAGTCAAAGTAGTACCAGTGGTCGGGAGCCAGCTGAAGATAGAGCGTCAGATGTGTGGCGGATCCACGTTTGTAGACTTGGGCCTTGACACGCACGGCTAAGTGCAGTTCGTGACGTCCCACGGATGACAACGGCACGACGCCGTCGTAGTGGTAGCCCAGTTTGGCGCTGTACCTCCAAGGTATCTGCTCGAAGAAGAGGGTGTGGTCGAGGGCAGCGGGCATCTGCCCGTAGGCTCCGGTGGCGGCATAGGTGGCGTAGTGTTCTTCGCCGGCCTCGTCGCCTAAGTAATAGATGAGTGCATGGCGAAGCACATCGTTGTCGGCTGTGGCGGGTGAGAGGCGCAGGTCGTCGGATATCTGCTGCGCCAGGGCGTCGACAAGGGTCGGGTCTATCGGGAAGTCGAGCTCGAGTGTGGCACGCAGTACGTTTTCGGATTCGACGGCGGGGTCGACTTTGGCCACTCCATAGCAGGAGACTTTGCCGACACCTGATTTGAGCCCCATGTGGATGGGCCCTTCGCCCTCTACAACGCAGCTTTCTGTGTTGAGTGTGAGGTAGGGGGCCACGACATTGTCGAAATCGGCCAATTTTTCGTCGGAGGCGATGCGGTAGGAGTTGCTGGCGGCATCGTAGGTGAGCGAACCCCATGCTTTGAGCATCTCGTTGTCTTGCGGCTTGTCATCGGTGAGGAAGGCGGATTTGGCGGCCAAGGTGCCACGATCAAGCAGAATGGAGGCGGTGATGGGGCGGCCCTGCCAATCGGTGGGCTGCCGGGGCACGGAGACACGGATGGCATGGGGGTCGAGGAAGTCGGCATAGGCCAGAAGGCCCAGGTGCGACTCGTCGTAGCAGCGATGGAGCAGACGCACGCCTCCTTCAAACCAGTAGTTGGCGCTGTCGGCCAGCACGCGCACTTTGCCGGCAAAGCCCAGCGCACGGTTGAGGGTGAAGCGGGCGCTGTCGGGGACAAAGCCGTCGGCCACGGTGTGGCCAAGGGAGTCGGGCTCGATGGAGTTCATGCGGACGGGCTGGCGGCGTTCTTCCTCGTCGATGTAGTCGATGTAGCCTTTGGCGCTGTAGCGCGCGGCGTCGAAGATGATGGCATCGGCGTTGTAGAAAAGGTGCTGGCGTGAGTCGGTGTTGGCCAGTATCTGCGCACGGTGAAGCATGTCGATGGTGCCGCCGGCGGAGATGTGGAGAGTGTCGGCGTCGGGTGCGACGGCAGCATCGGCCACGCGCACCACGAAGACGTTGCGGCAGGAGAGCTGCAGGTCGTTGTAGCGGTAGGTGGCGCGGGTGGCGTAGAAACTCAGGCTGTCGGCCGAGGCGCCGCGGTCGGGGGCTTTGGTGGAGAGGAAACGGGCTCCGGGCTGCTCGCGGTCGAGGCGTTCACGCAGTGTCAGCCCTTCGAGACCCTGTGTGGACTCGCTGTGGCTGTTGACGAGGTCGAGTGTCTGGAGATCCATCGCCCACGAGAATTTGTCGACGTAGGCAGCATAGTTCATGGAGGGCAGCAGGGTGCGCTCCAACGGCGTGTTGGCGACGAAGTCGGCCCGACGCCCCTCGTAGTCGACGTGCGAACGCATATTGTCAGCCCTGAAGGCTACGGGGCGTTCGCCTCCTCGTGCGGCGTAGAGCACAAAAGCGCTGACAGCGGCATCCATCTCGGTGGCACCGAGGGCGAACCAGGCGGACTGCAGCTCGCCGTCGCGAACGACGGCGCGGCCGGAGGCCGAGGCCCCGCGCGGCGTCAGCGCCACAGCACCGTGGAGGGTGGTTTCGTCACGATAGAGGCGGAAGGGGGTGCCGCCTTTGCGTTGCGCCACCCGCATGGAGTCTTGATAGGGGTACCATTGCTGGACGGCGCGGCCGTTATAGATGTCGGGGTAGCCGGAGACAGGCTGCACGAAGAAGGTGTCGGTGAGCGCCAGCATGGAGTCGGGAGTGAAGAGGATGTCGCGGGATCGGGTGGTCGAAACAAGATATTCCAATTTGCCACGCCCGCGCAGCCCTTTATGGCTGAGGTCGATGGTTTGCCAGTAGCGGCCTTTGCCGCCATAGGTGTCGTAACCGCCCTGAGGTGTCTCGGTGACAAATCCGAGCGAGTAGTCGGGCTGAACGGTGAGGGGGTGAGAGATGTCGGGGAAGATGCCAGCACTGGTCAGCACGCCGTTGAAGACGAGGCTGTCGGTGACGAAGTTGCCGAGGTTTTTCAGGGTGAAGGGGTGGAGTGTGTAGTAGAATTTGTCGCGGACATAGGCCCCCCGGCAGATGTCGCCACGGTCGTAGTAGACGAAGCTGTTTTCGCGGCTGTAGAAGACGGGGTAGTCTTTGGTTTCACGCAAGCCACTGCGGTTGGAAGGGTCGTCGATCTGGATGGCGCCCACCAGGTTGTAAAGGGGGGTGGTGACAAGACGTTCTTTGGCCGGATCGTTGAACTGGGTGACGTAAAAACGCAGCGAGTCGATGTGCGGCAGCTCCAAACGGAAGGAGTCGTAGGAGAAGAGGGCGTCGGTGGCATGCATCATGAAGCGCCCCACGTTGATGTCGCCCGAAAAGGCGATGTCGCGGTTGCGCCGCACCGTCACGTCGCCATGCTGCGGATAGATGACCACGCGCTGGCTGTCGCTCACAACAAATTTCTCCACACCGGCGATGTGCAACTGGTTGTCGGAAAGCGAGAGCACCGCGTTGCCGCCAGTGGAGGACGATTGCAGGGTGATGGCGTCGTAGTCGGTTTTCTTCGATTTGTTGTGCGCCCGGACGTAGTCAATCAATTTGTCTTTGACGGTGATGAGGCCACGCGACTCATTGAAGGAGACCAAGCCGGCACCGGAGAGGGTGTGGATCATCGACTTGGTCTGGATGAGGTCCAGGTGGAGCGACTGTGCCAGCTCATCGATGAAGAAGTCGCGCTGCATGCCGCGTTTTTTCATGTAGTTGTGGATGCGCACCACCGGATTCACCTCGTCAATACCCTGTATCTGGCGGAATTTCCCATAGGAGTAATAGCTGGACGACTCGAAGGTGGCGAAGGAACGGTCGCCGGACTGACCTCCCAACGAGGCGAAGAGGAGCTTGTCGGCCGCCATGTCCCATACGATGGATTCGCTGTAGATGTCGAGGGCATGGTAGGAGTCGGAATAGGGGCTGTAGTAGTTGCGCTTGCTGTCGTTGAGGAGCGACACTTTGCGCTCGGAGACGTTGTAGCGCAGGGTGATGCCGTCGTTGCATATCGAGTCGCCGTCGATGTAGATGCGGACGGAGGCGTTTTGCGTGACAAGCCGGGCGGCGCTGATGGAGAAACGTTGCGAGGTGACGGCGATGAAGGGGACGCCGCCACGGTGGAAGATGAGGGTGGCCGGATGGCTGTTGTCGGAGGTGACAAAGTTGGCGCCGTTCATCATGAAACTGCCCGAATAGTCGACTCCGGGCATGAGATCTTTCATGACAAAGTCTCTTTGGTAGGACTGGAACTTGGGGTAGGTGTATTTGTCGGGGCTCATGCGTGTGGAGAGCGATTCGGCAAGGCGACCGCGAATGGGTTGCCGGAAGTAGTCGGTGTTGGTGAACAGCACCGAGTCGGCTGTGAATTTAGGAAATTTGACCACCGCCTCGTAGCTCTCGAGCAGGGCCCAGCACTTGGCGACAGGCAGACCTGTACGGCCCCAGTCGACACGGCCTCCCCTGCCCTGCCAACGGCTGTCGAGGTAGTCATAATAGCCGGTGGTGCCGTAGATGGTGCCGTTGTCGGAGCCCGAGCTGTAGTAGAGTTCCATCGGTTTGTCGAAATGGATGCGGATGGTTTTGCCGTCGACGACGATGCGGAACGCGGCGCCCTGCTGTGCCTGCCAGGTGGAACCTTTGGAGCGGTAGAGGGTGCGTTCGTTGATGAGCCCGGTGGTGAATGCGGCAAAGTCGGTGACGTCTTTGACTTTCTTTTTGCGCTCCTGCAACATCTCCACCGCCTGCAGCCAGCCGTCGAAAGAGTCTGTGGAACGCGCCGCCAACGACAGTGCCGTGGTGAAACCGACCAGATCGGGATGCGGCTTGACACGCAATTTGACAAGGGTGCTGTAGACGGAGGCGACACGCTCCTGCATGGCAGCGTCAAAACCTTGGTAGAGGGAACGGAATTCAGCGACCACGCGGGCATTGGATTGACGCACATCGTCTTTCGATGTGGCGCTATTGAGATGTTCCAGCAGCCGGTCGGGCAGCACGGAGGCTTCAAACTGCGGATCGACGTTTTTTTGTGCCGCAAGGGGCGCTATCAACATGGAAAACAGCAGGGCGAGGAGGATCTTTTTCATAATATGCAAAATTACACAATCGGATATCAGTTTTCCAATCCGTTCTCAACGAAGTGTCAACATATTGTAGTGAATAATGGACACCGCGGCCTGTATGAGTTTTTTTGTATCTTTGCACTCTCTAAAAACACACTGTAACGGAAAGATGAAAAAACTACGTTATATCTTTGACGCTTACCTGATCGGGATCCTGTTCTTCACCCTGTTCCGGCTGGCTAACACGCTGGTCTTCTGCTTAGGCAGCGAGACACCGCCGAATCTGGAGGGGCTCTATTGGAAGGCGTTGGTGATGGGATGGCGTTTTGACACGCTGGTGAGCGGTTTTATTCTCTTCCTGCCGCTGATAATGATTTTGATCGGTGTATGGACACGTATCCGTGCCAAGGCCTATTATGCCGTGGCACACCATTTCACCGTGACTTTTTTTATATTGAGTTTTGTGGCCTGTGCCGCGGACATACCCTATTTCCTCTATTTTTTCACCCGCTTGAACGCCATGGCTGTCAACTGGATGGATTCACCGGCCATCGTGGTGGACATGATTGTCAAAGAGCCGACCTACATCGGCTTTGCGCTGCTGTTTATCGCCATTGCGACGGGATATTGGTTCTGGATGCGGCGTCTGTGGCGACGTCTGTTGAAACCGGAAAGCGAACCCATGCCCGTCGTATGGGGTGTCGTGGTCAGCATGCTGCTGATAGGAGGCTGTATGCTGGGTATGCGCGGCCGGTTAGCCAAAAAGGCCCCGATGCGCGTAGGCAACGCCTATTTTTGCAACAATGCCTTTCTCAACCAGATTGGGCTGAACCCTATGTTCACCTTTGTCAAGAGCTTAGAGGAGATGAGCAAGTCACGCAACCGGCCGGTGCAGCTGATTGACCCGGCTATCGCCCACGAGGTGGCCTGGAACGAACGGGCCGAGGACTACACCCCGGAAGCGGAGTTGCGGCTGCCCGAAGGCACTAATGTGGTGCTGGTCATCATGGAGTCGATGGCTTATGACAAGGTGGGATATTTCCACCCCGGACGGATGTCGCTGACCCCCAATCTCGACACGATACTGGCCCGTTCGCTTTATTTTGACAATGCCTATTCGGCCGGTATTCATACCTATAACGGCGTTTACTCGACACTTTACTCGCATCCCGCCCTGCTGGCACAGCACAGCATGAAGCATATCGCCACACCCATGATGTGCGGGCTGCCCCACCAGTTGCGGAAGGCGGGTTACCAGACTATTTTCTGTCTGACGCATGACGAGGGGTTTGACAATATCGGCGGTTTTCTGCGTTATAACGGCATCGAGACGCTAAAGGCCCAGTTGGATTATCCGTCGAGCGAGGTGGTGGGCACATGGGGTGTGCCCGACCATGTGATGCTACGCCACGCCATTGAAGCCATCGACGCACGCGACACCAACCGGCCGTTTATGGCGGCGATGCTCACCTGCAGCGATCACGGTCCCTATATCTATCCGGACGGGATAGCGCTGCAACCACGAAGCAAGGAGCTGAAAGACAAGATGGTGGAATATGCAGACTGGTCTATAGGGCAATTTATGGCCGCGGCCCGGAAACACGACTGGTACGAGCATACGCTCTTCATTTTTGTGGCGGACCACGGCGCATCGACCCAGACAAACTACGACATGTCGCTCTCGTACCACCATATACCGATTGTTTTTTATTATCCGGGGCGGATTGCTCCCACCCGCCGCGACGAGCTGGCACTGCAGATCGACATCACCCCGACCGTACTGGGTATGCTGCTGCCTGAATACGACAACAATACGTTGGGGGTGGACCTGTTCCGCCAACGGCGGCCTTATGCTTACTTTAGCGCCGACGACAAAATCGGCGTGCTTGACAGCACATATTTTTATGTGTATCGGCCATCCCAGCAGCGTGCCTCGCTGTACCATTACCGCGACAACGACCCGGTGGACCATATCGCTTCCGACAGCGCCCGTGTGGCACCGATGCGCCGCTATGCCTTCAGCATGATACAGGAATCGCAGCAAATGCTGCTCGAACAACGCACCGACTGCAATCAGCATTAATCATGCAACTTTTTTTTGCCGACACGCTGGATCTGGATCTCTGTACGCTGACACCGACAGACTCGCATCACTGTGTAAAAGTGATGCGGATGCGTGCCGGGGATGCGGTGCGTGTCACGGACGGCCGCGGGCTGCTGTGCGACGGACATATCACCATTGCCGACAGCAACGCATGTCAGGTGGCCATTGACGTGCGCCATGAGGCATACGGTTTGCGGCAGTGGAGGCTGCATATAGCGGTGGCGCCCACTAAGAATGCCGACCGTATTGAATGGTTTGTCGAGAAAGCGGTGGAGGTGGGTGTAGACACGGTGACGTTGCTCGTATGCGACCACTCGGAACGCACCACACTGAAAATGGAACGGCTGGAAAAGATTGTCGGAAGCGCCATGAAGCAGTCGATTAAGGCCTACCGCCCGCAGTTGCACAATGCTGTCGCGATGCGTGACTTTGTGGAAGCCTACAGCCGCGACGGCAGCTGCAAGCTAATCTGCCACTGCGACGGCGACCGGCAGACGCTGGGCGGATGCTATACACCCGGCCGCGACGCACTGGTGCTCATCGGCCCGGAAGGAGACTTCAGCCATGAGGAGATTGCGGCAGCTTTGCAGGCGGGCTTTGTCCCCGTCACCTTAGGCGAGAGCCGGCTGCGCACCGAAACGGCGGCGCTCTATGCCACAGTGGCTCTAAACCTGATGAACACGTGAACTGCAAGATGATAATCGAAGGACTGACGACGAAACGGAAGCGAGGTTTCTTGACACTGTTTTTGGCGCTGCTTATGACAGCGACAGCATTCAGATGCATGGCACAGACACAGATTGCACTGTTGAAGTACAATGGTGGCGGAGACTGGTATGCCAACCCTACGTCGTTAAGCAACCTTATCGCTTTCTGCAATGCCGACGCCGGGATGCGGTTAGCTGCGGACTATGCCATTGTGGAGGCAGGCAGCAGCGACCTGTTTAACTATCCTTTTGTTCACATGACCGGCCACGGCAACGTGACGTTCAGCCAGCAGGAAGCGCAAAACCTGCGCCAATATCTGGCAGGAGGCGGATTTCTGCATATTGACGACAATTACGGCATGAAGGATTTCATTGTCCCGCAAATGAAAAAGGTGTTTCCTGAGCTGGAGTTTGTCGAGTTGCCGTTCGACCACCCTCTCTATCATCAGAAATATGACTTTCCTGACGGACTGCCGAAAATCCATGAGCACGACAATCTGCCCCCGCGTGGGTATGGGCTGATTTATGAAGGACGGCTGGTATGCTTTTTCAGCTGGGAATGTGACCTGGGTGACGGATGGGAGGATGCCGATGTGCACAACGACAGTCCGGCCACACGGCAGAAAGCCCTGCGTATGGGGCAGAACCTGCTGCAGTATGTGTTTAGCGGCGGAGAATAAGGTCTGACGACGACAGCTACATAAGGCTGTTGGCTATCTGGCCCGACGCCACAACGAGATGCGCGTCGCTGTCGTAGACGGTGGCGTATTGGCCGGCAGCAATACCCTGCAAGCGAATGTCGGAATGAAGGGTGTAACCTTCCGGGGTGCGTATCAAACGGCCTTGCGCAAAATCGGGAGTATGGCGGATTTTGAATTTCACTTCGACAGCCCCGTCGCGGTCCAGACGCTCGCTCCAAAGGTCGGCACTGAGGTAGTGGAAGTCGATCAGGTCGACCCGGTTGCCGTATTGCGCATCGGGATTGTAGCCCTGCGAAACGTAAAGTATGTTTTCATCAATGTCTTTTTTCACGACGAACCAAGGTCCGCCGCTGAGAAAAAGCCCTTTGCGCTGTCCGATGGTGTGAAACCAATAGCCGCGGTGAGTGCCTAAAACACGGCCCGTGCCGAGCTCGACTATCTTGCCTTCTCGTTCGCCCAGATAACGGCGCAAAAAATCATTGTAGTTGATTTTGCCAAGGAAACAGATGCCTTGGCTGTCTTTGCGCATGGCACTGGGCAATGCGGCCTGCGCAGCCAGGGCCCGCACTTCGTTTTTAAGCAGGTGGCCGATAGGGAACATCAACTTACGCAGCTGCATGAAGCTCAACTGCGAAAGGAAATCCGTCTGGTCCTTTACGGCATCTTTGGCTGTGGCCAGGAAAGGCACACCGTCAACGACGGCAGTCGTGGCATAATGGCCGGTAGCTGTGTAGTCGTAGTCTTTGCCGCAGCGTTGCTCGAAGGCCCCGAACTTGATGAGTTTGTTGCACATGATGTCGGGATTGGGCGTCAACCCCCGGCGTACTGCGTTGATGGTGTATGAGACGACATTGTCCCAATATTCGCGGTGCAAATCGACTACCTCGAAACGGCATCCATATTTGCGGGCAATATAGGATGTAAGCTCTATATCCTCTTCGGCAGGGCAGTCGAAGCGGTCCGCCGCGCCGGAGGCATCGTCTTCGGCGCCGATGCGGATGTAGAAGATGTCGGGCGTGCAACCCTGCTCTTTGAGCAGGTGTACGGCCACCGAACTGTCGACACCTCCGGATACAAGGGCTGCTATATTCATCGGGGTTAATGTGTAATGTCGGGCGTCAATCTGTGCGTTTGCGGCTGCTGTCGATGGCTTCGGTGACGTTAATGACGTAGTCGCCCAGCTTCTCGTAGAGGGCATAGAGGCTGCTGTAGGCGTTGCCGATGGCATAGTTGTATGCCCCATGTTTCAGCGCGTCGAGATGTTCGGCACGCAAGCGGTCGCGATAGGCGTTGATTTCGTGCTCGGCGGCATAGACCGCATCGAGGTCGACATGGTCGTAGTCGTGCAGGTTGGAGTCCATTACGTCGAGGGCATGCTGCACCAACTCGGTCATGTGATCCAGATTGTCGTTGAGGTGTTTGTCAAAATGGACGGCATCCTCGCGTTTGCTTTTACGGGTCATGGCAATCTGGTAGATGGTGTCGCCAATGCTCTCCAAATTGTCGATGATGCGCAGCATGGTGCCGATACGTTCCGATGCATGCTGGCTGACGTCGCCGCTGCCGACACGGGTGAGAAACTTGGTGAGTTCAAGCTCCATGCGGTCGGTGATGCCCTCATATTTGGCCACGCGGTCCATGATGGCGTCAAATTCCTCCTCGCTTCCGGCAGTGCGCAGGCCAGGCAGAAAGGTGTACATGCGCAGGACACGCTTGGAGAATTCCTCGATCTCGCTCTTGGCACTCTGCAAGTTGAGCTCGGCGGTGGAGAGCATGGCAGGCTCGATGTAGGTGAGACGGAACTCCTCTTCCCCTTCTTGTTTTTCAGGCACCATCCATTCGACCACACGGACTATCTGCGGGATGAAGAATGCCAACACCACGGTGGTGACGACGTTGAAAAGGGTGTGAAAAATGGTGATGGCCAACGGATAGCGCTGCTGGTTCAGCGGGTCGGACAGGTTGTCAGTGATACCCGTCATGGACATGATGCCGTTGCAAATGGGATAGAAGAGGATGAGGCAGATGAGCACACCTGCCACGTTGAAGACCAGATGTGCCCGCGCAGCACGTTTGCCGGTGGTGCCGGTGGTCATGGCCACCACCTGGGCGGTGAGTGTGGTGCCCAGGTTCTGACCCATGACCAAGGCCAAGGCCATGGGGAACTCTATCCACCCTTGGCTGGCCATCAGCAGGATGACGGCTGTCATGGCGGCAGATGTCTGCAGGATGATGGTGAGGACGGCGCCGACAACGATGAACAACAGCACTGACCAGAAGCCCCAATGACTCCAGGTGGAGATGGTGTGCACCACCTGCTCGTCCAGCTGGGGTATGACATGTTCCAACAGTTCCATGCCTACAAGCAGCAAGGCTAGACCTATTATGGTCTGGCCCAGATACTGCATCTTGTTTTTGTTGGAGAAGATGAAAAAAAGGCTTGCCGTGGCCAACAGCATCGGTAATGAAAACGATACCGCACCTTCCGCTCCTCCGGTGTTAAGTCCGAACAGAGCTATAATCCACGCCGTAATGGTGGTGCCGATGTTGGCACCCATGACTACCGCGACAGCCCCGCCAAGGGTGAGCAGACCTGCGCCTGCAAATCCGACCACCATGACAGTGGTGGCGGTGGAACTCTGTATGGCGGCCGTGATGCCGGCACCGGCCAGAATGCCGCTAAGCGGCCTGCCGGTGATACGGCTGAGTATATGGCGAAGACGGCTGCCGGCAAACTTTTGCAGACCTTCGCTCATGAGTTTCATGGCGAAGAGAAAAACAGCCAGTGCGCCCGCCAGGTTTAACAAGACAAGGAGTATTTCTCCGAAGGACATATCAAGTATGATTGATTGTATGGTTGCGGGACCGGACCCGAAGATTTGTTTGAATGTCTAAATTAAAAAAAATGCAAGGGGTGCTTGCATTTTTTTGTTGTATGAAGGCGATCGGTGTCAATCGGGATTGTCGAAAAGGTAGTTGTTTATATTCACGATACGTCCGTCGTCGCCGACCTTTGTCTTGGGTGCGTCGCTCCGGGATGAGTGCGGGGTTTCATAGACGGCGTCGCCGGCCAGCTGGGCTGTGGTGAGGTTCTCGACCATCTGCGGCCCGTCGGGATGGTTGTGCAGCAGGTCGTAGAGGTGTTTCACGCGGTCTGCGCGGCTGGCGACCATGGCAATGTCGACGGTAGCGGCCGCACCTGCCTCGGCACGACGCGGCGCAGGCATGCTTTCAGTCGTATCGACAGGTTTTGCAGCGACACGGACGGGATCGGCTGGACGGAACTGGAATTCTTCGTTTCGGACCATGGCTGGTTCAAAGACACCGGCAGTCTGACGGGTCATGTCATCCAAAACCTGGGTCTGCACCTGCTTGGCTTCTACGGCGGCGACTTCGTTATGCGAGGCGGCATTACTGTTCACGAACGGGGTATCGTCTTCCAGATAACGCACGCGGCGCCCTGCAGAGGTTTCTGTTTTCTCTTCGGCCTCCGGCGCGGGTGTCAGCCGGCCGGGTTCGAGGGAAAGGGGCAAACCGAATGATTCTTCTTCGGCGACGGGCAGAACAGAGGGTTCGGTATGCTCCTTGGCGGGCGAGGCGGGAGCCTCATCGGCTGCAACAGGCTCCGGTTCAGACGGTGCAAAGGTGCGGACACGGGCTGTGGACAGCTCCGGTTCAGCCGACATCTTGCGCCCATCGATACTGGTGGCGATGAGTATGATATGCAGTTCGTCGTCGAGGGTCTCGTCGTAGCCGGCTCCCCATATAATGTTGGCGTCGTCGTTGCGGGAAATGGAACGGAGGTAGTTGGTTATCTCGTCCATCTCGTCCATGGTGATGACGTGCTCGGGGCTGAAGTAGAAGTAGAGTAACATGTTATGAGCCCCGGCTATGTCGGAGTCGTTGAGCAGGCTGGAGGTGGAGGCCGCCATCACAGCCTCTTTGGCACGGTCTTCGCCCCGGCCGGATCCAGTGCCCATCAGCGCACGGCCGCTACCTTCCATCACGGTGTTGACATCCTGAAAGTCCCGGTTGACAATGCCGTAGCCCGTGATGATGTCGGAGATTCCTTTCACGGCTTCGAGAAGCACGTTGTTGGCCTGCACGAAACCCTGGGTGAGTATCATGTTGCCGCCCAGCGAGCGAATTTTGTCGTTGTTGATGACCAGCATCGAGTCGACGTTGTCGCGCAGCGCGTTGATACCGGCTTCGGCCTGTTGCAGACGGCCGCGTCCCTCCCAGGAGAAGGGGGTGGTGACAACAGCCACAACAAGAATGTGTTTGGTGTCCTCGTCGTCCAACTCGACGCTCTTGGCTATTTTGGCGATGACGGGCGCGGCTCCTGTGCCGGTGCCTCCGCCCATGCCTGCCGTGATGAAGAGCATATTGGTGTTGGTTCCCAGCACCTGGCGGATTTCGTCAGCCTGACGTTCCGCGGCACGCTGGGCACGCTCGGGCTTGTTGCCGGCGCCCAAACCCAGGTTGCCCAGGACAATCTTGTTGGGAACGGGACTGGCGTTGAGTGCCTTGATGTCGGTGTTGCAAACGATGAAGTCGACGCCGTTGATGCCTTCGCGGCACATGTGGTTGACGGCATTGCAGCCACCGCCACCCACGCCAATGACTTTGATGTAGGAAGATTGCCCTATGGGCTGGTCGAATTCGAGCATATTGTTGTTGTCGTCCATGCCTCTGTACTTATTTAAAGATATGTGAATGAGTGCTTTGAGCAAGACATTCACATGTACATGATTTTGTAAAATTACAATTTAATATTCGATAGATGAGTGGGTTGTAGCTGATTATTATCAACATGTTTATGAACCGTTCAGGCGTCGCTCCTGTCGGTGTCTTGTCCTTCGGTGAAGAAGTTGGTCAAATAGCGGCTGAGTTTGCGGAAGCCTCTGCCGGGATCGGGGTCGGGCGTGATGCGGCGCTCCCCGGAGGAGGTGTGCGGTTCGGGGGAGACGGGCTGCTGCACGGTGTCAGCAGGCATCGGCGATCCGGTCATTGAGGCGAAGATGTCGAGCGGATCGTCGCTCTCATCCTCTTTTTCGGGCTGGGACTGAGTGGCGTGCTCTTCTTTCTCGAGTCCGAAAAGGACCAAGCCAACCGCTGTCGCGTACATCGGATGTGCCAAATCCTCGTCGGGGTCGGCGAGATGTTCGTCAGGGGTGCCGATGCGGGAATTGGTCTTGGTGGTCAGCTCCGACAGTTCTTTGATGTGATTCATACGGGCACCGCCTCCTGTCAGCACAATGCCGGCCAGCAACTGTTTGTCCATGCCGGAAAGCTCTATTTCGTAGGCCACCTGTTCAAGGATGCTCTGCAAACGGGCTTTGATGATTCCGGCCAGCGTCTTCATGGATATTTCACGCGGAGGCTGGTTGCGGATGCCCGGAATGGAGATGATGTCGTCGGCACTCTCCAAGCCGGGGAGGCAGGAACCGAATTTAATTTTCAGGCTCTCGGCCTGGCCTTTGAGGATGGAACAGCCTTTGCGGATGTCCTCACTGATGGAGTTGCCTGCGAGCGGAATGACGGAGGTGTAGCGGATGATGTCTTGCGTGAAGATGGCTATGTCGGTGGTGCCGCCGCCGATGTCAACCAGGGCCACACCGGCCTCACGGTCCAGTTTGTTGAGCACCGCATAGGAAGAGGCTATGGGTTCCAACACGACATCTTTGATGGTAAGGCCTGCCTCGGAAACACTGAGCTGGATGTTGTGGAGGTTGTCGGTGTTGCAGGTGACGACATGGAATTGGGCCGAGAGGCATTTGCCGGTCACACCGACGGGTGAAAGATTTTCGTCCAACGGGTTGTTGTCGACAAAGAAACGCTGCGGGAAGATGTGGATGATTTTCTCTCCCTGCGGGAGCAACATAAGGTTTTGCTCGTTGACAAGGCGCTCGACATCGTCGGCGTTGATGATGACATGGTCCGGCGGAATCATGATGCTGCCTGTGGTCTGCATCCCTTTGATGTGCTGCCCGGCAATGCCTACGTATACCTCTTCGACTTGGACATTGGCCTGGACAGAGGCTTCGGCAACGGCCTTGCGAATCGATCCGGCGGTGTCCATGATGTTGCGCACTACGCCCCGCTCAACACCGACGGACTCTGTCTTTCCGTGGCCCAGGATGCGCAGCTTGCCGTTTTCGGCCCGCTGCCCGATGAAACAGGCGATTTTGGTGGTACCGATGTCCAATCCTACAATAATGTTACTCATAAGTCAATTATATATTTTACGTTTTTTATGTTTTACCTACTGGCGTTTACGGCAGACGATCTGCCTGTTGTATTTGAGGCTGACCTCGGTGTAGGTGTCGCCTTTGACCGGCAGCACACGTTCGGCGAAGCGCTGCAGATGGCGCATCTTTTCGTCAAGACGTTCTGTGGTGCCCAGCACTACCGTGAAACCCGCCCAATCCGGAACCAGACAGAAATCGCCTTTCGGTGTGATGAAGATTTGGTCGTAACGCGCCAAGGCGTCGTCGTTGCGGTGGAGGAAGTCGGCCAGCTTCCACAGTTGCGCCAGCGTGTAATGGCTGCGGGCGCTGTCTGCCAACCACCCGGCAAGGTCAACACTGCCATGGCCGTCGGCAAGTTTTTGTTTGAAATGGCCGTTAGCTATTGTGATGTCGCAACTGCCCACGGGGCTCAACGGCATGGTGACACCCGACTCGTCGACGTAGAAGCATTCGCCGGCGCAGTAGACGCGCAGCACGGGACGCCGCTGACGGGCATGGACAACGAGATGTCCACCCAGGCTCACGGTGACACGTTCGCGCGTCAGATAGGGCGAACGGGCGACAACAGCGGCCACCGTCTTGGTGTCGACATCTTTCACCCGCATGGCCGAAAGAGCCGGTATCTGCTGTGTGACGGCAGCGATGACGCGGCCGGCTGTCTCGAGGGTGTCGCAGCCGTTGTAGTCGATATAGACATCGACGCCCTTGACCGGTGCATGGCGACGCACCACGTTGGCGGCCACAACAGCGGCCACTATGGCTAAAGCAACAGTGATGCGGAGGGGACGGGTCATGCTACAGGATGCGTTTATCAGGTGGTTCGATTTTTGTACGCCTTTTGGAGGAAGTGTTGAGATGAGCGTCTGTGTTGTGTGGTTATGCGCCGGAGGGAGTGAACAGCTGTTGGATGTCGGGGACGAGACGGTCTATGTCGCCGGCTCCCAAGGTGAGCAGGACTCCGGGGTAGAGTGCCGGAAGCAGCTCCATGAGCTGCTGTGCGGTGCAGTAGTATTTCGACATTTTGTCGATCTGATGCAGGATAAGATGAGACGAGACTCCTGCTATGGGTTCTTCACGAGCCGGGTAGACAGGCAGGAGGATGATTTCGTCTGCCGGTTGCAAAGCGGCGGCGAACTGGGCGGCAAAATCGCGTGTACGGCTGTAGAGATGGGGCTGAAAGACAACGACGAGGCGCCGGTCGGGATAGAGGTAGCGCACCGAATCAATGACGGCCTCTATCTCCTGCGGATGATGCGCGTAGTCGTCGATGTAGACCATCTCTTTGCTGTCTATCCGATAGTCGAAACGGCGGCGGACGCCAAGGAAGGATTTCAGGCCATAACGCAACTGGTGCTCTGTGAGTCCGCACTCCAAGGCCACCGCGGAGGCTGCCACGGCATTTTCTACATTGTAGAGCGCCGTATGGGAAAGATGCAGGTCGTATATGACGCCCCGGGGGGTACGCAGGTCGAAGTAGATGTCGCCGCCGTAGCGACGCACGTTCCACGGATAGTAGTCGGCCTCGATGCCATTGGCGGTGTAGTTGCTGCGGCGCTGGCGCGGTAGCGACGTATTGTCGTCAAGGGGCAAGCCTTCTTTGACGATCAGGCGGCCGTCGGCATCGATCTGCGAAACGAACTGGCGAAAGGCGTCCAGAAGATGTTCGTGGGTGCCATAGATGTCGAGATGGTCGGCGTCGGTGGCTGTCACGACAGCGATGTGGGGATGGAGCTGAAGGAAGGAGCGGTCGTATTCGTCTGCCTCGACGACTATGTAGCGGCTATCGGCGTCGACGACAATGTTGCTGTCGAAGTTTTTGCTGATTCCACCGAGGAAAGCGCTGCAGCCTTCGTCGGATTGGCGCAGCAGATGGGCGATCATGGATGAAACGGTGGTCTTGCCGTGGGTGCCGGCCACCGCAATACAGCATTTGCCGCGGGTCAACTCACCAAGCACCTCGGCCCGCTTGCGCATGGTGACACCGCGCCGGCGCAGAGCCGACATCTCGGCATTGTCGTCGGGGACGGCGGGGGTGTAGACCACCATGTCTACGGTCTGCGGAAGCAGGTCGGGATTGTCGTCGTAATGGACGGCGATGCCCTCCCGTTCGAGCTGACGTGTGAGCGGCGACGGGGTGCGGTCGTAACCCGAGACGTTGTCGCCCCGCTGGTGGAAAAAACGAGCCAACGCACTCATGCCGATGCCGCCTATGCCCAGAAAGTAGTAGTTCATACGATGAGTTTTTCGATTTCGTCAACAATTTTGTCGGCCGACGACTCAACACCAAGCGACCGGCAGGCGGCGCCCATGGCGGAACGCCGTTCGTCGGACTGCATCAGCTCGAGCAGCAGCGGCAGGGTCTGTTCGGCGCAGAGCCGGTCGGGAACCATAAGGGCGGCTCCTTTTCCGGCTAAAGCCATGGCATTTTTGGTCTGGTGGTCTTCGGCGACATTAGGGGATGGTATGAGGATGACCGGTTTGCCCACCAGACACAGCTCGGAGATGGCAATGGCACCGGCCCGGGAAATAATGGCATCGGCGGCAGCGTAGGCCATATCCATGCGTGAGACGAACTGATGGACTTTGACCCACTGTCCGACACCAGCGGTGCGCACCGCAGCCACGGCTTCGTCGTACATCCAGCGCCCGGTCTGCCAAATGAGCTGGATATCGTGCTGGCGGAAGAAGGCGAGGTGCTGCATCACCATGCGGTTGATGCTGCCAGCACCCAAACTTCCACCCACAGAGAGCACCACCGGACGGGCAGGGTCGAGGTCAAAGAATGTGCATCCGTCTGTATGTGAAACGGATAGATGTTCGATGTCGGCACGGACAGGATTGCCGGTGAAGACTATCTTGCCGGCGGGGAAGAAACGATCCATGCTGTCGTAGGCTACGCAGATGGTACGCGCCTGGCGGGCCAAGGTGCGGTTGGTGAGACCTGCGTAGGAGTTCTGTTCCTGCAAGAGGGTCGGGATGCCCATACCGGTAGCCGCCTTGAGGGTGGGCTCGCTGGCGAAGCCGCCTACCCCCACCACTACATCGGGCCGGAAACGGCGGATGATAAGCCGGGCTTTGCGGCGGCTGCGCACCACCTTGACAGGAAGCAAGAGATTTTTGCCGATGTTGCGTAGTGTCAGCCGGCGCTGCAACCCGGCGATGGGCAGGCCTTCGATGGGATAGCCGGCCGCCGGCACTTTCTCCATCTCCATGCGCCCCTCGGCACCGACAAAAAGTATCTGTGCCTCGGGGTGGCGCTTTTTGACCGCATTGGCGATGGCGATGGCCGGAAAGATATGGCCGCCGCTGCCACCGCCGCTGATGATGATTCGCATGGCTTGTTCTGTTGTATTCGTTGTATTCATTGTGTTGTCTCTTCGCGGGATGTTTCTTGTATCGTTTTGTTCCGCTGCGCGTCAGCAGCAACGGCCTGCACGACGCCCACACCCAAGCCCAACGCCAAGTAGGCGGTGCCGCCTGAGCTGATAAACGGCAAGGTCTGACCTGTGACCGGCAACACACCTACCGCAACGCTCATATTGACGAGCGCCTGCAAGTAGATGACGGTGCCCATGCCGACGGCTGTCAGCATACCGAAAGGCTTGCTGCAACGGAATGCCACTTTGATGCAACGGAAAAAGAATATGGAATAGAGCAAAAGAATGGCGATCCCGCCGACCATGCCTGTTTCTTCGATGATGATGGCGTAGATGAAGTCGTTGTTGGCCTGCGTCATCAGGCGAGCGAAAACAGTATTGCCTATGCCGACACCTATCACTTTGCCCCGCGCGATAGCCATACGGGCCATATTCTCCTGTGTGAGACGGCTGTGGTCGTTGTCCCACCAACGGGCGACACGGGCGCCCCAAGTGTCGGAACGGCCCACTTCGGGTGCCGTGTCTGACGTGGCCCAGACAAACAGGGCGATGCATACGGCCGCCACCAACACTAAGAAAAGACGCCACCAGTATTTTTTGTTGACGCCGCCAAAGAGCATCGTGAAGTAGCAGGAGAGGAATATCAGGGCCGCCGTCGAGAAGTTTTCTTTGAAGACCAGCAGGCTGACCACACCGACGGGCAGGAGCACACGCATGAAGGTCTCAAGAGTGCCGGCACTTTCTTCCCGAAACGCCAACAGCCGGGCCACATAGATGATGAGTGACACTTTGGCCAGCTCTGACGGCTGAAACTGGCCGACTTTGGGGATGACTATCCAGCGTTGGCCATGGGTGGCCAGCACAAACACAAGCAGGCCTACCGATATCCAGAGCAGTATTTGGGAAAGGCGCGAGAAGATGCGATAGTCAAGACGTGAGACCCCGATGACGATGCCATAGGTGAAAACAACAAAGAGAAAATGTTTGAGAAAGGCCCGGATGGGGGTGGTCCCGTCGTCCTCAATGGCCGAACGGCCAATGGAACTGTAGACCGCCACCAGCGATATGGCTGTGAGCAGGAAGAATACAATCCACAACGCTTTGTCACCGCGGAACCAGTCGCGGGATTGTCCGGATGTTATCGACTTGTTGAGGTACACCTGCGGCAGAATATGATTAGAGTTCGTTGACTTCGTGATGAAAGGCGATGCCATCGTCGACGGCCGGACGCCCGCAGTCGACAAGGGGGGAGAATACCACCGTGGCGGTCTCGAAAGAACTGTAGAAGGCTTTGGTGACGGCATCACGGATGTCACAGGCATCGACGATAAACGGCACAACGCCTTCGAACTGGCGGTGCAGCCACTCGGTGTCGGAACCCACGCAGATTATCATGCACACACGGCCGCTCACCGACGGCAATAATTTGGATGCATCGACGGCCGGACCGTCGGCATTGACTAACCAGATAACCGGTGCATCAAGGCTTTCGAGCGTATACCATGTGGCGTTGAGTGAACGGGAGGCTGCGTCGTTGATGAATGTCTTGCCGTGTATGCGCGCCACAAATTCACGGCGGTAGCGCATCTCGTCCATCCGGTTGAAGCAGTTGCGCAGTGCGTCGTTACGCATCTTTTTGAGCATTGTGGAGTCGACGGCGGCAAGACCGTTATGGATCTGACTGCGTCCCTGACGTGCTAATGTTTCTATATTCATTTATACGGTTATTGTTAAAGGGATAGTTAATTAACGCATCTTGAGGGTCACGATGCTGACGATGGCAAGCAGGATGGCCACTATGACGAAGCGTTGGGTGATTTTCTGTTCTTTGAGACCTTTCTTCTGATAGTGATGGTGGAGCGGTGTCATGAGAAAGGCGCGGTGTTCGACGGGCACCGGCTGCGACATGGGCAGACGGTGGCGCCGCCGGTAGATCTTGCAACTTGCGGTCTGGATGATGACGGAGAGATCTTCAATCAAGTAGATGCCGCAGAGGACCGGCAGCAACAGCTCTTTGCGGATGAGCAGGGCAAATACGGCGATGATGCCCCCGATGGCCAGACTGCCTGTGTCACCCATGAAAATCTCGGCGGGATGGGTGTTGAACCACAGAAAGCCCAGTGTGGCACCAACGAAGGCTGCAATGAATACGGTCAACTCGCCAATGTTGGGAAGGTACATGATGTTGAGGTAGCCAGCCATGATGACGTTGCCCGACAGCCAGGCCAGAATGGCCAACGCGCCCCCGTTGACGGAGGCAATGCCGGTGGCAAGACCGTCCAGCCCGTCGGTGAGGTTGGAAGCGTTGGAGACAGCAGTGACAACGAGAATGACGATGATGACGTAGAGCAACCATACCCAGTTCTGCGTCCAATCACCCATCCAGGTGATTATCTTGGCGTAGTCGAGTTCATTGTCTTTGACGAAGGGTATGGTGGTCAAGGTGGAGTGGTCACTGATGGCGGGGTGGAACATGACCAGCAGGCCTACCGCCAGACCCAATGTCACCTGACCCACCACTTTGAAGCGTCCGGGCAAACCACGCTTGTCTTTTTTGAAGACTTTGATGTAATCGTCGACAAAGCCTACCAGCCCCAACCACGCCGTGGTGCCGAGCATGATGAGGACATAGATGTTGTCGAGCTGCGCAAAGAGCAGTGTGGGTATGATGATGGCTACCAATATCAGCACCCCACCCATGGTGGGCGTCCCCGCTTTTTCACTCTGCCCTTCCAACCCTAATTGACGCACCGTCTCGCCAATCTGCCGGCGGCGGATGAAACGGATGAAAGGCTTGCCGAAAAGCAACATGATGAGCAGTGACGTGATGGCGCTGAATGCCGCACGGAACGAGATGTACTGAAAGACACCGGCGCCGGGAAAATCGAGAGAATCGAGCCAATTGAAAAGATAGTACAGCACTGGATGATATTTTTAATAAGTTAAGAACGAGGATCGTATTATTCGCTTGTTATGACTGGGTTTTGAGTAGTTTCTGCATCTCTTCGCGGTCGTCGAAGTGATGACGCACGCCGGACACCTCCTGGTAGGTCTCGTGGCCTTTGCCCGCCACAAGGATGATGTCGCCAGGCTGCGCCATCATGACGGCGGCACGCAATGCTGAACGACGGTCGGCGATGCGCAACACCCGCTGACGCTCATCGGGGGAGAGCCCGGCTTCCATGTCGTCGAGAATGGATTCGGGATCTTCGCTACGGGGGTTGTCGGAGGTGAGGATGACACGGCCGCTGCCCCGAACGGCAATACGCGCCATTTCAGGACGCTTGGTTTTGTCGCGGTCACCACCGCAACCGACGACGGTGATGAGGGTCTGCGCCGGCTGGCGGATGTCGTTGACAGTGCTGATGACGTTGTCAAGGGCATCGGGGGTGTGGGCATAGTCAATGACGGCGTTGAGGCCGTTGCCCTGCACCATGGAGAAACGCCCGGCGGCAGCGTCAAGGCCGCTGAGCAGCAGGCGGGCTTCGTCACGGTCGACACCGCAGAGGACTGCCGCGGCATAGATGGCGGTCAGATTGTAGGCGTTGAAGCGGCCGACGAGCCGACACCAGGTCTCGACACCGTCCAGCTGCAGGTGCAACCCGCTGAAAGCACTGTCTATCAAACGGCAGCGAAAATCCGCAACCTGACGCAGACTATAAGTATAGCAGTGTGCCGCAGTGTTTTGAATCATGACATGGCCGTTGCGGTCGTCAATATTGACCAGCGCAAAGGCGTCGGCGGGAAGCGCGTCGAAGAAACCTTTCTTGGCAGCGATGTAGGCCGCCATGGTTTTGTGGAAGTCGAGATGGTCGTGGGTGAGGTTGGAAAAGACTCCGCCCGAAAAGACCAAACCTGCGATGCGTTGTTGCACGACAGCGTGGCTGCTGACTTCCATAAAGCAATAGCTACAACCGGCAGCCACCATGCGTGCCAGCAATGCGTTGAGTTCGACTGCGTCAGGGGTGGTGTGGGAGGCAGGCAGCTCGACGTCGTCGATTTTGTTGACGATGGTGGAAAGCAGACCTGCGTGGTCACCGCGACGGCGAAAGAGGCTGTGGAGCAATGTGGCGGTGGTGGTCTTGCCGTTGGTGCCGGTGATGCCTACAAGTTTGAGTTTGCGTGACGGATGGCCGTAGAAGGCTGACGCAACCTCGCCAAGCATGCGGCTGCTGTTGTCGGTGACGAGGTAGACGACGTCCGGCGCCAATTGCTCAGGCAGACGCTGACAGACAATCGCAGCGGCACCCGACGCAACAGCCTGGCCTATGTAGTCGTGTCCGTCGACACGGGTGCCGGTCTGCGCTACAAAGAGGGTGCCGGGATGTACATCACGCGAGTCGAAGGTGACGGCGGATATATCGGCATCGGACCATTGGCAGGGCTTGCAGGCGGCATGTTGTATGAGCTGACTGAGACGCATGGCGGCTATTGTAGATGAATGACTACTTGTTGATTACGCTGGACGACGGCGCCAGCACGCGGCGACTGGGAACGGACCCGGCCATATCCGTCGAAACGGACCTTCAACCCACGGGCTTCGAGCAACGCCACGGCTTGGCGCACTGTCAGCCCTTTGCAATCGGGCATCTGGCCAGACGGATAGTCACGGTGTTGCACAGCCACGGGACGACGGGAGACGGACGCGCTGTCGCCAACTTCCGGGAATCGTATGTGGCTCAACTCTTTGTCCATTGACACTACGCAGTCGGCAATGTTTTTGAAGACAGGCGCGGCAGCCTGTCGACCGTGGGCACGGACATTCTTGACCACGACGATGCAGCTGTACTTGGGATGTTCGGAGGGGAAGAAGCCTGCAAATGAAGCATAGAAGCAGTCGGGGATGTAACTCTTGGCACGGGCGTCGTAGACGCTTGAGGTGCCGGTTTTGCCGGCTATACCGTAGATGTTGTTCTTGATGTTGCTGCCTGTGCCATGCTGCACAACCTCTTCCATCATCTCGCGTATCTGTTTCGCTGTCTCGGGCGAACAGATGCTTTTGTTCAGCACCACGGGAGGCACGGCACGGTAGTCGCCGTCGCGCCCGACAGCTTTACAGAAGAGCGGTTTCATCATCCGCCCGCCACCTGCAATGGCGTTGTAGAATGTGAGCATCTGCAGCACGGTGACATTGCTGTTGTACCCGTAGCAGAAGTTGAGAAAGCCTCGGTCGGACTGCAAGCGGTTGACGGTGCCGCGCGGCTCGTTGGTTTTGAGGTCGAGCATGAGCGGCTCGTAGGGCAGCACCCGGCGCACCTGCTGCTCGAGGTCGGAACGACGGTCGCGGTAGTAGTGCCATGCCAACTCGCACATGCCTACATTGGACGAGACGGCCAGCGCCCGCTTGACACTCACTGTGTCCACACGGTCGTCGTCGTCGCTTATCTCACCGCTGTATTGTGAGAAGACTTTACGCCCCACACGCACACGACGCGCGGTGTCGAGGGGAACCTGTTTGTCGTTGAAAAGGGCGGTGAGGAAGACGGGCTTGAAGATGGACCCCGGCTCGTAGAGGTCGGAGCAGGCTACGTTGTTGTCGACGGATTCGACGTAGGTGTGGCTCTGGGTGTCCAACACAAGACTGCTGCAGGCAAGGATGTAGCCGGTGGCGACCTCCATGAGGACTGCACAGCCGGAAGTGGCACCGTAGCGCATGAGCTGTCGGCGTAGCGATGTCTCGGCAACATCCTGGTAGCGTGTGTCGATAGAGGATATGATGTCGACCCCGTCGACACGCTGCTGCTTGGAGACCGAATCGAGGGTCAGCTCTTCGCCCCAGTCGGAGAGGTCGCCGCCACCGTCTTGCAGCCAGACTCCGCGCGTCAAACGACGGTAACGGTAGAGGCCGTCTGTGCCGCGAAGTTTCTCGTCGTAAAATCCCTCAAGACCGGTATAGGTGTCGGAGCTGTTGCTGTTCTTGAAGCCGATTACATTTTTACCCATATTGCCATAGACATGGGCACGCTCCTGCCGCAGCACACTGCGTTCACCTTCTTCGTAACGCACTGTCTTAAGGACGCCACGGCTCCATCCTTTGTATTGGCAGATATCCATCCAGGCGGAATAGGGAATGCCGCGCTGCACCAGGAAACAGCGGTTGGGACGGGACGAACGCCGCGCGTTGAGCAGTTTGTCGCGGAAGTAGGACACCGGGCGGTCAGGCACAACACGGTGGAGGGTCCGGCAAACACTGTCAAGACTATTGTAGAAGGCGCTGTCGGGAATGGGGCCGTCGATGATTGCCGCTCCGCGGCGGTCCAGCACCGGCTGCCCGTGTTTGTCTTTCTTGACCCATGTGGCCATGTCGAGATAGAGGTCGCAGACAGGCACCGTGGTGGCCAGGATTTTGCCGTCGCCGGAATAGATGGTGCCGCGTTGCGCCGGGTCAACACGCAGCATTTCCACCCTGTGGTTGGCCCGCTCCCGCCACTCGGCACCGTCGACCCACTGGATTTTCACCATGGCGCCGATAATGCATGCACTGACCACTACCGGGAGCAGGACATAGACCCACACGGTGGAGCGTAGCATTTTATGGTTGTCGTTCGGTTGCAAGGCGGATGGGGCTGTTTTTATGAATTATCTCGGATTAAAGTTCGTAGGGAGGGCCGGCTGTGAGCCCGATGTCGAGGGGTTCGAGGCGTTCGGCGACGCGGGAGACTTTGGCCGAATGCTGGTAGCCTTTCTGCATCATGATGCGATGCTCGCGCAGATATTCCACCTGCCGGGTCAGCCGCTCTTTCTCTTTGGTCAACGACTCGACGTAGTAGCGTGCCGAGACGAGGAGGATGCCGTAAGCCAATATCAAAAGCAGCAATGGTATCTGACGCCACACCTGGCTGCGGGTGAAGAGGTCGCCACCCAGCACGCCCGCCACCGGGCGAGACTTGCGGCCCCGCGACCGGGATTGTGACGGCAACGGCGGGGCGACGGTGGTTTGGTCCGCCGCATCGGCCTGCTCCAGGTCAGACAGGGGCTGCAACACAGTGTCGCCATCCGGAAGAGTCTCTGCGCCAACGGGTTTTTCGATGAAGTGGTTAGCCATCATCCCTCCTTTCTGCAATGCGCAGCTTGGCACTGCGTGCCCGGCTGTTGTCCGCCACCTCGGCGACAGAGGGCGTGACGGCCTTGCGGCTGACTATCCGCCACGGCGTAAGTTTGTTGCCGTAGAAGTCTTGCTGGACAATGCCGTCGATGCGGCCGGAGCGCAGGTGGTTTTTCACGATACGGTCTTCGAGCGAGTGGTATGAGATGACGGCCAGCCGCCCGCCTGCTTTCAACACCCCGGAGGATTGTTCGAGCAATGCGGAGAGCGACTCCAATTCGCCGTTGACTTCGATGCGGAGCGCCTGGAAGAGCATGGCCAAGGTTTTGTTCTCGCGGCCTCGGGGCAGCAGATGCGCCACTGCGTCTTTGAGTTGAAAGGTGGTGTCGATAGGGGCCCGGCCTCGGGCGGCACAGATGCTGCGGGCCATGGCGGATGCGTTGGGCAGCTCGCCGTAGAGGGAAAGAATACGGCGCAAGGTCTGCTCGTCGTCGCCGTTGACAACATCGCGGGCCGAACGGGCGGCTCTGCAGTCCATTCGCAGGTCTAACTCACTGTCGAAGCGGGTTGAGAAGCCGCGTTCAGCACTGTCAAGCTGATGTGACGACACGCCGAGGTCGGCCAATAGACCGTCGACATGCCGCACCCCGTGCAGGCGAAGAAAGTTTTTCAGGTAACGGAAGTCTTCATGGATGAGAGTGAACCGGGCGTCATCGAGGGCGTTACGCTGAGCGTCGGCGTCGCGGTCGAAGGCTATCAGGCGGCCTGCGGGCCCAAGACGTTCCAGAATGGCACGCGAATGGCCGCCGCCACCGAAGGTGACGTCGACATAGGTGCCGTCGGGACGAATGTTCAGCCCCTCGATACACTCATTCAGCAGAACCGGTAGATGATATGCCTCCATGTTGTCCCAGTCGTTGGTCGACAAGGGAGGCAAAGTCGGCAAGCGACGCCTCCATCTTGCCGTAGGCGTCACGTTCCCAAATCTCTATATACTTGCCTGTTGACTGAAGGACAATCTCTTTGGCATCGCCCAACACGCTTTTCTGCTCGGGGGGGATGAGCAGGCGGTCGTTGGTGTCCATGTCCACCTGATTGGCATGGGTCATCCGGCGCAAGATAGCACGGTCGGCGATGTTGTAGGGATTGAGCTTTTCCTGGAGTTGCTCCACTTCAGCTTGAAAACTGGCATAGGTCCATAGTTCGAGACACTCGCTGTCGAAACTGCGACGGACCACGAAACGATTGTCTTCGGTCTCCAATTGCCGCTTAAGGGCGACCGGAAACTTGAAGCGACCGTTCGAGTCAATCTTACAGTATTCGATACCAAGCAGTAACGCCATTATTTCCTATAGTTTTTCAAGTTGTAAAGATAGAAACATTTTTCCAAAAAAAACCATTTAGTCCCAGTAATTGTTGAAAACTTCCATTTTAATGCAACTACATTCATTCAACGCAATGTTCTGAAAAAAGTTTCAAAAGACAGCGGGAGGTGGGTTTTCAAAGCGGGGACGAGGGTGCGGACAGGCTGGATGCGCCGGTGTGCAATGTTGATAAAAACGACAGGGAGTCACCCGGAAACGGGGATGAATGCAATGTTTTTCGTATCTTTGTAACCGCATTTCCGACGGTTATATACAAACACCACATAAATAAAATGTTATAACTATTATGAAAAAAATTATTGGAGCTTTTTTGATGGCAGCGGCGCTACTGGCGCCCGCCACGATGAGGGCCGATGAGGGCATGTGGCTACTGTCGCTGATCGGCAAGAATTATGCTGACATGCAGAAGGCCGGCTTCCGACTTTCTCCCGAGGACATTTATTCTATCAACCAGTCGTGCCTGAAGGATGCCATTGTGGGCCTGGGCAACGACGGACAGCCATTCTGGCATTTTTGTACGGGAGAGATTATCTCTGACCAAGGTCTGATGACGACGAATCACCACTGCGGCTACGGTAAACTGCAGGAGCATTCAAGCGTGGAGCACGACTATCTGCGCGACGGATTCTGGGCTTACAATAAGGAGCAGGAGCTGCCCAACCCCGGCTTGACGGCATCGATTCTGGTGCGTATGGAAGATGTCACCGAACAGGTGCTGGGCAGCCTGAACGACGGCATGAGCGAGGCGGACCGGGCTGAGGCGGTGGAAGCCATATCGAAAAAGCTGTCGGACGAGGCTGTGGCCGGCACACTCTATCAAGCCGCTGTGAAGCCTATGTTCAACGGCAACCAGTATTTCCTGTTTGTCCACATCATCTATCGCGACGTGCGTCTGGTGGGGGCCCCGCCCTCGTCAATGGGCAAGTTTGGAGGCGACACGGACAACTGGTCGTGGCCACGCCACACATGTGATTTCTCGATGTTCCGTATTTATACAGCTCCCGACGGCACACCGGCGGCATACGCCAAGGAGAATGTCCCGCTCAAGCCAAAACACCATCTGCCGGTGAGTATACGGGAACTGAAAGAGGGTGATTTTGCCATGGTGCTGGGATTTCCCGGGACAACGAACCATTATGTCACTTCCTACGGTCTGTCCGAGGTGATGGATGTGACCAACAAGCTGCGTCACGAGATACGCACGGTGAAAATCGACATTCTGCGCCAAGAGATGGCCGCCAGCCAAGCCACTCGCATCAAATATGCGTCGAAGTATGCGTCTTGCTCGAATTACTGGAAGTATTCCAGCGAACAGAACAAAGCGCTGTCAAACTTAGGCACAATGGAGATCAAACGCGACATTGAAGGCCGGTATCGCCAATGGGCCCGCAATAAAGCACCTAAGTATGCCGAGGCACTGCCTTTGATTGAAAAGGCCTGTGAAGAGATGCGCCCCTACAACGAGGCTCGCATGTATCTGATTGAAGGCCTGCTGGATGGCGCGGAGCTGCCTTTCGAGGCTTATCAGCTGGGGGTGTTGATGAACCGCATAGCAGACGAGAAGGATGCTGAACGCAAAGAGGCGATGACTGCGATGCTGCAGTCGGAAGCCGCCCAGTTCTACAAAGATTATGACGAGCAAACCGACCGTCGCCTCCTGGCCGCCATGTTTGGACACGTGTATGACAAGATGAACCACACTTATTGCCCCGACATCATCCTGAAAGCCGGGAAGAAATATAAAGGAGACTGGACGAAGTATGCCGAGAAACAATATGAGGGGTCGTTTTTTGCCAATGCCGAGAGGTTCGAGGCGATGCTGAAAAAGATTGACGCAAAGAAGGTGAAGAAAGACCCTATGTTCCAACTGGGCGAAGCCATCTATAACCAGTACCGCGCTATAGCGCAGATGATGCCGAAGGACGCCCGGGATAACCTGGCACGCGGCCAACGTAATTTTGTCGACGGAATCATGCAGATGAATGCCGGCAAGCAGCTGCTCTCACCCGACGCCAACTCGACTATCCGCTGCACCTATGGCAATGTCAAAGCCTACGACCCGAAGGACGGCGTCAGCTATCATTTCTATACGACGCTGCGCGGCGTGATCGAGAAGGAAGACAGCACCAGCAGTGAGTTTATGGTGCCGAAGCGCCTGAAGGAGTTGTATCATGCCGGCGAACTGGGCGTTTACACTAACTCGAAAGGAGAACTTCCCACCTGTTTTATCACCAACAATGATATTACGGGCGGCAACAGCGGATCGCCTGTCATTGATGCCGACGGCCGGCTGATAGGACTCGCTTTTGACGGTAACGGCGAGGCTATGAGCGGAGACATTGACTTTGAAGAGAATCTACAACGCTGTATCTGCCTGGACACACGCTATATGCTGTGGGTGATTGACAAATTCGCCAATGCGCAGAACTTGATCGAAGAGATGGATATTGTGCGTTGAAAGGACTGCACGCAAATGGACAAATAAAGAATCCGGCTGCATCTGATGTCAGATGCAGCCGGATTCTTTATCACAGCGCTGTTCAACCGACAGAGGCTTTGAGCTTTTCAGCGTTTTCAGCAAGTTGGAGCGCTTCGATGCACTCTTCTATATCGCCGTCCATGAAGGCGGGCAGGTTGTGCATGGACCACCCTATGCGGTGGTCGGTGACACGGGACTGCGGATAGTTATAGGTACGCACTTTTTCGCTGCGGTCACCGGTGGCGACCATGGTTTTGCGCTTGGAGGACATCTCCTCCATATATTTATTGTATTCGCGCTCGTAGAGCCGGGTGCGAAGGACAACGATGGCTTTTTCTTTGTTTTTGATTTGCGATTTCTGGTCTTGGCAACTGACGACGATGCCTGTAGGGATGTGGGTGAGACGCACGGCGGAATAGGTGGTGTTGACGCACTGCCCGCCGGGGCCACTGGCACAGAATGTGTCGATGCGGACGTCGGCCATGTTGAGCTCGACATCGAATTCCTCGGCTTCGGGCAAGACGACTACACCGGCGGCGGAGGTATGGACACGGCCCTGTGTCTCGGTGGCAGGGACCCGCTGCACTCGGTGGACACCGCTTTCGTATTTCAACAGGCCATAGACGCCGGTTGCACCGCTACGGTCGCGCTCGTCGCAACTGACGTTGAATGTGATATCTTTGTAGCCGCCGGCTGTGCCTTCGTTGAAATCGACGATGTCGACTTTCCAGTGTTTCTTCTCGCAAAAACGGGTGTACATGCGAAAGAGGTCGCCCGCGAAGAGACAGGCTTCGTCGCCACCCGTGCCGCCACGGATCTCGACCACTGCGTTTTTCGAGTCGGTGGGGTCGGCCGGGATGAGCAGGATGCGTATCTCGTCTTCCATCGTCTCTTTGCGAGCTTGGCTGGCGGTGAGCTCTTCTTTGGCCATCTCGCGCAGCTCGGCGTCTTTCTCGGACTCTAAAAGCTCTTTGCACTCGGCGATGGTGTCAAGGAGGGACTTGTAGTCGTGGTAGGCTTTGACCACGGGCTGCAGATCCTTGTAGTCTTTGCTCAGTTTGACAAAATGTTTCATGTCCGCCGTGACGTGCGGATCGTTTATCTGTTGCTCAATCTCTTGATAACGGGTGTATATGGCTTGTAATTTATCTAACATTGACAAAAAAATCAAGGGCACAAAATTACAAAGTTTTTTTCAAATGCAACGGGCGCAACAGGAACCGGTCTATGAGCCGGTTGACGTCGGCAGAGATGTGCGCACGATAGAGGAGCGTCAGCGCCACCGCAAGCAGCAAAGAAGTCTGCGCCACCGCAAGAGCCAACGTCCATAACAACGATTGCGGCGACGGCAAGAGAGTCCAAAACAGGTGCATTAAAACTAAAACAACAAGTATCATGATGACTTTGAGGTGGTTGCGTGAGAATATACGCACTCCAAGTCTGGAGGAGATGAAGGGCAGCATACAACCATAATATACCAAATATGCTGTCAGCGTAGCGGCCGCAGAACCGTTGATGCCCCAACGGGGGATAAAAAAGCTATTGCCCAGCAGTGCAGCCAGCGTGAGCAGCAACATGAAGGGCAGCAACAGGGAGAAGTGACGCGAGTAGCTGAGTATGTCGGTGGTGACGGCAAGAGAGGAGTTAAGCACCTTGGCCATGCCCATGATGAGCACCACCAGCATACCGCCAGCATAGTCGTCGCCACGGGGAATAAAGGCGTAGAGCACGTCGAGATTGATCCAAATGAAGAGGAGGAGGAAGATGCTGACCAGGAACTGGTGGACGGAGACCTGACGGGAGAGGCGCGACACCTCGGCCCAATCGGAGTCTTTGACCGCCGAAGCCACCATCGGTCTCGAGATGGCACCCAAGGAACGGTAGGGAACCTCGACGACGTTGGCGATGTATAGCGCTATGGTGTAGACACCCGTCAGCGCCAAGCCTTTCTGTGCTCCCAAAAAGAGGGTGTTGAACAGGGGTATATTGGCCGCAAGGGCTGTCATCGTCATGAAGAAAGTGTAGCGCAGAATTTCGTTCACTTTAGCCCGGTCGAGGAATGTGCGGTCGATATGGAAGGAAAGATGTCCCAGACTCAACAGATAGCAGAAATTCAACACCATGGCCAAACCGTAGCTGCCGCAGAACAACCAGATGAATACATCTAATGATATGACCCCGTGACCGTACAGCAGATAGGCCGCCAGGTTGAACAGACGGACACCCACCTCACGGACGAGCTTGGGGACTGTGATGCGGAGCAACACGCTGGAACAAGTCTCGAAGACGGTCTGGTACAGGGCAAAGAAGGTGAGCGGAACAAGCAAGTGGAAGTAGTGGGCCAACAGCGGCGCCCGCTGGGCGTAGACGGCTTGGATAGGCTGGCGGAAGATGATGAAGACGAAAGTGATGAGAAGCATGCCGACGAAGGGCAGCAACAGCGCCCAGGCAAATATACCATGATGGCTGTCGTCGGAACGGGTGCGAAAATAGGGAAAGAAACGGATGATGGAGGCATTGGAGCCCAGTTGTGCCAGACTGGAGAAGAGCATGGCGATGTCGACCATGACACGGGTCAGGCCGATCTCTTCCTGCGACAGACAGTCGGTGAGGACGAAAAAGGTGGTGAAGAAACCTATGGCGATACCGATGTAGTTGGCTATGGCCCCTTTGATACTTTGACGCGCAATAACTCCCATGATGCGGTGACAGTGGTGCGGCGACAGGACCGCAAGTAAAATGCAAAAATACATACTTTTCCGGATTTTTTTAGTATCTTTGCTCTCCTCAAAGCCAGGGGTGAAAGAGCCTTTGGACCGACATAAGTCGTTTGTTATCAAAACTTATCAATGGAGATTTATTAAATTTTTTATACAATGAAGATTTATCAGACATCGGACATCCGTAACATTGCCTTGGTGGGCGGTGCCAAATCAGGCAAGACCACCTTGGCTGAAGCCATGGCTTTCTGCGGCGGCCTTATCAACCGTCGCGGATCGGTGGACAACAAGAACACCATCAGTGACTACCGCGACATTGAACTTGACCGTAAGTACTCGGTTGAGACAACCCTCATGTACACCGAATACGGCGGCAAAAAAGTGAATATACTCGATGTCCCCGGCTTTGCAGACTATCAGGGCGAACTGGTCTCGGCATTGAATGTTGTCGAAGCCGCCGTGGTGGTGGTCAACGCACAGAGCGGCGTGGAAGTGGGCACCGAAGTGGCCAACCGCTATGCAGCCAAACTGGACTCTCCCATGATGTTTGTCATCAATCACTTGGATGCAGAAAAGGCCAATTTCGACGACAGCGTCAACCAACTGAAGGATTTCTTTGGCGGCAAGTGCACGGTACTGCAATTCCCTGTCAACCAAGGTTTAGGGTTTAACCAAGTGGTGGACATCGTCGCCAACAAGTTGTTGACATTCAAGGACGGCAAGATGGAGATGAGCGATATCCCCGCCGAGCATGCCGACCGTGCCGAAGAGATGCGCATGGCGCTTGTCGAGGAGGCTGCCTCCGCCGACGACGCGCTGATGGAGAAATATTTTGAGAACGGCGACCTGACCGCCGAGGAACTGACCAAGGCACTGAAACTGGCTATCGACAAACGCGACCTCTTCCCCATCCTCTGCACCTCCGCCAAGGAGAATATGGGTGTGGCCCGTCTGCTGGAATTTATCGGCCAGAATGTCCCTGCCCCCGACGAAGTGGCCGAGGCCAAGAAGACTAAGGGCGGTAAAGAGCTGAAGTGCAACAATGCCAACCCCACCGTGGCTTTTGCCTTCAAAAGCGCCAAGGACAAAAACCTGGGAGAAATCACTTATCTGCGCCTGTTCGACGGGGAACTGGCCGAGGCACAAGACGTGGTCAACTCTTGCAACCAAAGCAAAGAGCGCGTCAGCCAAGTGCTCGTTTGCAGCGGCAAGGACCGTCAGCGCGTGGAGAAAGCCTGCGCCGGCGACATTGTCTGCACTATCAAACTGAAGGATGTCAAGATAAACCAGACGCTCACCACCCCGAAGAACACCGACGATGTGGTGAACGAGATTGAGTTCCCGACACCTGTCTACACCGTGGCTGTAAAAGCAGCCAACAGCAACGATGACGAGAAGGTCGGCGCCGCACTGAAAGATCTATGCAACAGCGACCGCAGCCTCACTTTGGAAAACAGCCGCGAGTTACGCCAAGTGATCCTTGGCTGCCAGGGAGAGCTGCACTTGAACACCATCAAGTGGTATTTCGACAATCAGTACAAGCTGGAGGTGAACTTCACCGCCCCCAACATCCCGTATCGCGAGACTATCACCAAGAGTGCCGAAGCTATGTATCGTCACAAGAAGCAGTCGGGCGGCAGCGGCCAGTTCGGTGAAGTGCATATGCTGGTGGAGCCTTACTATGACGGTATGCCCAACCAGACCAAGTACCCCATACGCGACACACAGGAGTACCCGTTGGAGTGGGGCGGAAAACTGGTGTTCAACAACTGTATCGTTGGCGGCTCCATTGACGCCCGCTTTATGCCTGCCATCCTTAAAGGCATCATGGAGAAGATGGAGCAGGGTCCATTGACCGGCAGTTACGCTCGCGACATCGTTGTCAACATCTATGACGGAAAAATGCATCCTGTCGACTCGAACGAGACGGCTTTCAAGATTGCTGGACGCACCGCTTTCCGCGAGGCCTTCAAGCAGGCTGCCCCGAAAATCAAAGAGCCTATCTACGACATCGCAGTCACCGTGCCCACCGAGAGCCAGGGCGGCGTGATGACCGACCTGCAGGGCCGTCGCGCCATCGTCATGGGTATGGATGCTGAAGGCAAGTATACGACGCTGAGGGCCAAGGCGCCATTGGCTGAGATGAACCGCTACTGCACCGCCTTGAGCTCGCTCACCAGCGGCCGCGGCACCTTCACCATGACTTTCAGCTCCTACGAGCTCGTTCCCACCGATGTGCAGCAGTCCCTCCTCAAGGCCTACGAGGAGGCTGCCAACGAAGAGGAATAAACCAACCGGAATACGAACGTTCATATTCCGTAGCAAAAAACAAGCCGGCTTCACTTATTGTGAAGCCGGCTGTCTTTTACCCAAACCGGGTATTGGACGAACGTATCAGCATAGTTGTTTTTATAGTCTATTCTATGCATTTGTTCCGGCATAACCCCAAAGACCGGCTGGGTTGAACTATTGTACGTTTTACGACGCTGGGCATGGATTTTACCAATTCAAAAAATAGTAGTAATTTAGCACATTCGTTCGGGGCGGAGTTTGCATGCCCTAAGTGTCTATAATTCTATTGCCTTTGATACGCCAGTCACAGAAACTGAAGCAGACGTTGAAGCTGACTCCGCAGCAGATACTGCTGATGAAGCTGATTCAGATGCCTGTGTCTGATTTGTCGCGACATATAAAAGAGGAGGTGGAAAAGAATCCGCTGCTGGAGGAGTTGACACCTCCGGCAATCGAACTGCCTGCCACCGACGACGGCGACGACTGGGATGATGAGGATTATCGCTACCGCGAACGTTTAGAACACGACAAGAATGAGCGACGGCATGAACATTTCTACGCTTCGGAACAGTCTACCGTGGAGCGACTGCTGGAACAGCTGGATATGAAGCCGCTCAGCGAACGACAACGGGTTGTTGCACGCGAGATTGTGGGAAGCCTTGACGACAACGGCTACCTAAGCCGCGACTTGGGGCTGATTGTCAACGACCTGGCTTTTCGACAAGGAATTGAGGTACAGACAGCGGAGGCTGAGGAGGTGTTGTCGATCATACAACGGTGCGAACCTGTAGGCATTGGTGCCCGGAACCTGCAGGAGTGTCTTTCCGTGCAACTGCATAATATGGATGAAAAGAGCGCCGTCCAGGCCGACGCAGCGGTGGTGGTGGATAGATATTTCGACCTGTTCAGCCGGCGACAGTACGAGCGCATCCAGGAACACAGCGGCTGGAACGGCAAACGGCTGGAGGCCGCTATACAGTTTATTCAACGGCTTAACCCGAAACCCGGACGGGACAGCGGAGACGGCGACAGCGCACACTATGTGGTGCCTGACTTCTATGTGTCGATGCATGAGGGACAAATGTCTATTGTACCCAATGACGCATGCCTGCCGACATTGCAGATGAACCAATATTACAGCGAGCTGGGCCAACAGTTGAGTTCGGCGCCTCAACATGGCGGCACTGACAAGGAGACACTGCTATTCCTGCGCACTCAAGCCGAGGATGCCCGTACATTTATTGACACACTCGACCAACGGCGCCGGACATTAGGCCAGATTGTTGATTTTATTGTACGCTATCAGGCACATTATTTTATGAGCGGCAACCCCTGCGATTTATTGCCGCTGCAACAAAAGGATGTAGCCCTGGCTACCGGATATGACACATCGACTATCTCACGGGTGGTGAACAGCAAGCATATCCAGACCGATTTCGGTGTGGTGGCGTTGAAAGACTGTTTTACCAAGGCGGTGCCGACCGACGATGGCGACACAGTAGGTGTTGAACATATCAAGGCGACGCTGCGTCAGCTGGTGGAACACGAGGACAAGACGGCTCCACTCACTGACGACGCCCTTACCGATGCAATGCGCCGCGAAGGCATCTCCATTGCACGACGGACTGTTGCCAAATACCGCGAAATGCTGGGCATCCCTGTGGGACGGCTCAGACGCCGGCTGCAAACGATGGTGCTGCTGACACTGTGCGCAGGGTCGGTGCAGCTATCGGCACAGGTGAACGCATATTACGACTCGCTGATCAACGCACAGCTATATAACCCGGATGCAAATGCAAGGCCTGCCAAGGGACTCCCGGAAAGGAAAGGCGACGACGTACCTTACACCAAGCAGAAGAGCCAACTGAGGCCGGTGCCGTCGGTACCGGAACGGACAGTGGAACCCATGGATACCACCAACAGCATGGGTGTCGGTGTGCTGTGGTACGGCAACCGATTCTCCAGCCACCGTGTGCGCGAACGGATCCTGACACTCGATTCACTGCCCGACGAAGTCAACCTGCGGATTGTGAAGAGCGATGATGATTTCTGCTTCCCTGTAAAGGGAGCGGTCACGTCGCCTTACGGCTGGCGCTGGGGACGTGCCCACCGCGGCGTGGACATACGGCTGAACACCGGCACTCCTGTCCACTGCGCCTTTGCCGGTGTAGTGCGTGTGGCCTGCCCGATGGGCGCTTACGGCAATCTGGTGGTAGTGCGGCACTACAACGGATTAGAGACAGCTTATGCACACCTGTCGAAAATCAATGTCAAGGTGCGGCAGGAGGTGAAAGCGGGCGACATAGTGGGGCTGGGCGGCAGCACAGGCCGCTCGACAGGACCGCATCTGCACTTCGAGGTTCGCTTTATGTATGAATCGATTGACCCCGAATGGCTGCTGGATTTTTCGAACTACACGCTGCGTACAAAGAGATTACATCTGGACAAAAGTTATTTCGGTGTCACGAAGCCGCGACACGGCGAAGTATTGGCCTACAAGGCAGACAAAAGTTATATCAAAGAACAGCCTGCATCCAACGGGATGCGATTTTATACAGCCAAGGAAGAGGACGATTTGCCGTTGATTGCAATCAAGTGCCGCACCACCGTGGCCAAACTTAAGGAGCTCAACCCAGATATGGGAAAACTGAAAGCCGGCATGAGACTCCGTGTCAAATGAATCCACATTCGATGAAAAAGACCAATCTCTCGGACTACAATCCTGACGCCATACCCGACGGATCGCCCTACTCGATCGGCATTGTGGCGGCGCAATGGAACAGTGAAATCACTGATGCCCTGTTAGAGGGCGCCCGCACGACATTGCTTGCACACGGCGTGCGCGAAGAGAAAATGATTGTCCGCCGCGTACCCGGAACTTTCGAACTCCCTGCAGCGGCCCAGATGATGTTGCGGCAATGCGCACTGGATGCAGTCATTTGCATTGGCTGTGTGATACAAGGGGAAACACGCCATTTTGATTTCATCTGCGACGCCGTGGCCAACGGCATCACACAGGTGGCGCTGCAGAGCGGGCATCCGGTCATTTTCAGTGTGCTCACCACACAGAATATGCAACAGGCACTCGATCGGGCCGGCGGAAGACACGGCAACAAGGGTGTGGAGGGTGCCGTCAGCGCTTTGCAGATGTGTGCCCTGCAGCAGGAACTCAATCTGCAATGACTGTGATGAAACCCCGCATTGTTTTTATGGGTACACCCGATTTTGCGGTGTCCAGCTTAGAGGCTATACTCGCCGCCGGATATGAGGTGGCGGCGGTCGTCACCACACCCGATCGCCCTGCCGGCCGCGGGCAGAAAACAACGGCAAGCGCAGTGAAACACTACGCCCTGGAGCACGCATTGCCATTGATGCAGCCCGAAAAACTGCGCGACCCCGACTTTCTGCAGGCGCTGCAGGCGCTACAGGCCGATATGTTCGTAGTGGTCGCTTTCAGGATGCTGCCTCAGTGTGTATGGGCGATGCCACCGATGGGCACATTCAATCTACACGCCTCGCTGCTGCCACGATACCGCGGCGCCGCCCCTATCAATTGGGCGATTATCAACGGCGAGCAGGAAACCGGTGTCACAACCTTTTTACTCAATGAACATATTGACGAGGGATCGATACTGATGCAGGCGTCGACTCCCATCAATGATGACGATACCGCTGAAACACTGCACGACCGGCTGGCAGTGATGGGGCAACGCTTGGTGGCGAAAACCATCGAGGGGTTGGCAACCAACCGGCTGACACCCCGTCCACAACCCGGTAATGACGGCTGCACATCCTACCCTGCCGCCCCCAAGATTTTCAAGGAGGACTGCCGGATTCCATGGGAACTGCCGGGCAAACGCATCCACGACTTTGTGCGCGGACTAAGCCCCTACCCCGCCGCCATCATGCATCTTATCGACGGAAAGGGAATGCCGCAAAGTATCAAGGTATTTGAGACACGGTTTGAAGCCTCCGGGGACAGCAAGCCTCGTCAACTCTACAGCGACGGAAAAAGTTATCTAAAAGTAGGTACAACTGACGGATTTGTCCACATAATCAGCCTGCAATTGAACGGCAAGCGCCGCGTCGGCATCGCGGATTTTCTTCGCGGTTACGATATATCTAATTGGATATTAAATTGTTAAATGATTTTCCAGACAGAGGCTGCAAAAAAAATAAGTGAATATTTGCAATTTCACATTTATTTGTATACCTTTGTGGCGTAAAAACCATTTAATAAAACATTATCTTATGAACAAAGCTGAATTAATTGCCGCAATGGCTGAGAACGCAGGTCTGACCAAGGTTGACGCCCATAAAGCTCTCGACGCATTCATTGCCACCACCAAGAAAGAACTGAAGGCCGGCAAGAAAGTCACCCTTATTGGTTTCGGTACGTTTAGCGTGGCCGAGCGCAAGGCTCGCACAGGTTTGAACCCCCGCACCAAGAAAAGCATTAAGATTCCTGCCAAGAAGGTCGCCAAATTCAAGGCCGGCAAGGGCATGGAACTCTAAGCCTTGCAGCAATCAAGCAAATGGAACAGGCGCTCACACCAATGTGGGCGCCTGTTTATTTATTCCTTTTCGCTCGTGAAGAAACGCCGGTCAAAATTGAGGAGATAGAGCCGTTGTGTGGCCCGGGTGAGAGCGGTGTAGAGCCAGCGTAACCAAGCATGGTCCAGCATCCCGTCAGTGAGGTAACCCTGGTCAACAATAACATGCCGCCACTGCCCGCCCTGTGTCTTGTGGCAGGTAAGCGCATAGGAGAATTTGACCTGCAACGCATTGTAATAGGGGTTACGGCGCAATTCACGATGTTGTCCGGCACGTGACGGGATGTCGGCATAATCCTCCATCACAGATTCGTACAGACGCTGCGACTCAGCAGCTGTCAACGCAGGCGACTCTGACATAAGTGTCTCAAGCAGAAGCTTGCACTCGATAACAGGAGCAGCAGGATAGTCGACAAAGCGCAATGAGGCATCGACAAAATGGAACCCATAGAGCTCGACGTGATTGCGCACGGAAAGCACCTCTGCCACGTCGCCATTGGCAATGAAGCCCATCTCAGAGTCGGCATCGACCCAGTAGTAATTGTTACGCGCCACCATCAACAGGTCGCCGGCATTGAGCTGTCCCTCACGGAATAGAATTCGGCTACGGATGGCCTCATTGAATAGATTGGCGCGCTTGTTGGATCGTGTGACGACCACCACGTCGCCGGGAGAAGTGCTGTCGTAGAGCACATGCAGTGTTTCTTCAAGGTCTGCACCATTGAGCCGTACCACATCGTCGAAGCCCGACAACTTGAATTGGAGCATATCCGGTCTGAATGCAGACATGGTGACACCACAGCGTACAGCCGTGGCATTGGCGAGAATACCGGACTGACGCTGCTGACGCACGACTTCGGTCATTTCGTACTGTGACATATGCAGGGGTGACACAGACGAAAGATATTCGATGTCAAGCGCCGGACTGACATCCATCCCTACGGGAGGCAGCTGCGCCGAATCGCCCAGCATAAGCAAACGGCAATGGCTGCCTTCGAGAACATAGTCTATCAAGTCCTCAAGCAAAGACCGCCCTGTACCCTGAGACGGGCGGTCAATGCCAATCATTGACGCCTCATCGACAATAAAAAGGGTATAGGAATGCCTGTTGGATGCCCGTACCATCCGATGCACACCGGCGGAGTCGAGCACGGTCACATATATTTTTTTATGGATGGTGCCGGCCTTTCGGGATGCATAAGAGGAAAACACTTTGGCCGCCCGGCCGGTCGGAGCCAACAATTGGGTGCGGATATTGATCCGCGGCGCCACTTTGACAAGAGCGGAGACCAACGAAGTTTTGCCCGTACCGGCATAACCGCGCAACAAGAATGCCTGACAGGGGTCAGGGGAGAAAAGAAATTCGACTATGGCCTGGCACGCCTGCCGCTGATCATCGGTGGGGTTATGCCCCAAAGCCTCAATGATGAGCCGTTCGACCTGTCGTTCTGGGGTCATAGGTATCGGAACCGCCCCGGATGGAAGACAACGAGGGCCTTATTCAGCCTGCGGAACCGCGGCAGGGGCCGTCGGGGTGGTCGTCACGGGACTGATATTGTTGTCGAGCGAGACCTCAGTCTCAAGAGTGTCCTCAGCATGACGGTGGGGGATGGAAGCAGTGGCAGCCAAGCTCAGCACAACCAAGATGATGGCCAACCACCAAGTGGCCTTTTCAAGGAAGTCGGCGGTACGGCGCACACCCATGAACTGATTGGGAGCGGAGAAATTGGCTGCCAAACCGCCGCCTTTGGAATTCTGGACAAGCACCACGACGGCCAACAGCAAGCATACAATCAGGATAAGGACTACGAGGAATGTGTACATTTTATTCTCTGTTTTAGTTATTTACTTCTTTTTGCAATGCAGCAATACGGTCTGCAAAAGTAGCACTTTTTTCGGGATATTTGCGCATTAATTTACCATAGACCTCTATCGCCTCGCTGTGTTTGCCTTGCCGGGCAAGAATCTGAGCCAGCGTCTCGGTGCAAATTTCGTCGTCGCGCTGCAGACTCACCCTCCCCAACTCCTCTATGGACTGGCTGTCGGAAACAGATTCCGACGAAACGTCGTAACCTGCCGTGTCAAGGAAGTGGGACAGGATGACACTCTTGGGCGCTGTTTTGAATGAGACTTCGTGGTAGGCGTTGATCTCCTTAAGGATGTCGACCGACGGCGGATCCTGTAGCGTCTCCGCCGGGCGTTGGAAATGCGGTGTGTCGAGACAGCCCGGGTCGGGCAGACAGAGTGCGACAGAGGCGCGACGTTCCGCTGCAGGAGCGGCATCGCCCATCAACACAGCGGCCTGGAAAGCCAGCAGCTGCAACGGAGCACAGTAGGGATATTGCTGACTTGCTTCTTCGGCCTGCCGCCACTCTTCGGGAGTCAGCACATGGCCGGATTGCAGCAGATTTGAAAAAAGCGTGGCATCCATCTCAACAAATAATCAACAATCAGAAGTGCAAAAATACATTTTTTTTTTCATACAGCACCCATCGCACCCCTTTATGATGTTATACAGATATAATTTACATAAACACACGTCATTGCAACAATTCGCACCGGATTCATTGAAAAAATCGGATTGAATAAAAAAAAATGCGTATCTTTGCAACTCCAAAAAATGAGAAATCATGAAGAGAACATTCCAACCATCCCGCAGAAAAAGAGTTAATAAGCACGGTTTTCGCAAGAGAATGTCCACGGCCAACGGTAGAAGAGTGTTGGCGTCCCGCCGCAGAAAAGGCAGAAAAAAACTCTCTGTTTCGGACGAGCGATAACAGCGACTGCATCACAACGGACGGCTCAAAAACAGAAGAGCCCCCTACAAACGATTGAAGAAGTATTGTAGACCAGTACTTCTTTTTTATTTGCCATCCACCAATAAGCATTCTATGTCGAGAAAAAAAAATCTCCCCATCCTGACGGATGTAGCCATCGCCGACATCGGCGCCGAAGGCAAAGCAGTGGCACGGGTCGACGGGATGGTGATATTTGTCCCGTTCGTCGTACCCGGCGACGTGGTCGATATCCAGCTGACACGCAAGAAGAAGAATTATGCGGAAGGACGGGCCGTTGCATTTAAGCATTACGCCGAACGGCGCGTGGAAACGCGATGCCCCCACTTCGGCACTTGCGGCGGATGCCGCTGGCAGACGGTTCGCTACGACGACCAGCTGGCCGCCAAGGAAAAACAGGTCCGCGACACGCTGGAGCGGCTGGGACATGTGGATTGCAGCGGCATGCGCCCTATCAGCGGATCGCCCGAAATATATGAATATCGGAACAAACTGGAATTCACTTTCTCAAACAGACGGTGGCGTACGGATCCCGGAGTAGCGGAACAGGAGGAATGGGGCGCACTGGGATTTCACATTCCCGGACTCTTCGACAAAGTGCTCGACATCGATCATTGCGCCTTGCAACGTGAACCAAGCAACGCCATACGCAACGCCATACGCGAATATGCCCGAGAGCACGCATTGACCTGCTACGACATCCGCAACCATACAGGGTTTCTACGCAATGTGGTGGTGCGTTGCAGCAATACCGGACAATGGATGGTTATCGTCATTGTGGCAGAGCGGGACGAGAGCCGGCTCTTCGGGCTCCTCGACCACCTGGCGGCCGCTTTCCCTGAGATAACGTCTTTGCAATACATTGTCAATGAGAAATGGAACGACAGCTATACAGACCTACCTGTGATATGCTACCGCGGCGAAGACCATATTGTGGAGGAGATGCCCCGTTATTACAGTGCAGGAATGCTGCGTTTCAAAATCACACCCAAATCTTTTTTCCAAACCAACTCGCGGCAAGCGCAACAGCTTTACCGTCATGTGGCTGAACTGGCCGGGCTGCAAGGCGACGAAGTGGTCTATGACCTTTACACCGGCACCGGCACAATCGCTCACTTTCTGGCCGAAAAATGCCGAAAAGTAATTGGTATCGAATATGTCGACGACGCCATTGCCGACGCACGCACCAATGCAATACTAAACCATCACGACAACACTGTTTTTTTCACCGGCGACATGGCTTTGGCGCTCACCGACAAGCTGTTCGTTGAAAACGGACACCCCGATGTCGTCATCGCCGACCCGCCGCGGGCGGGCATGCACGCCAGCGTAATAGCCAAACTGCTCGAAACGGCACCACGCAAGATAGTCTATGTCAGCTGCAATCCCGCCACCCAAGCCCGTGACCTGGAACTTCTGTCTGCACGCTATGATGTAGGGTGCATACAACCCGTCGATATGTTTCCGCACACTCAGCATGTCGAGAATGTCGTCGAGCTGACCCTGCGCAACGGAGGCGGCCCCGAACAAAGATGAAAAAGCATGGACAAAGCATACAATTAAAAAAAAAAGAGTATCTTTGCATGCTGATACCTCGCCGAGGCGAACCGATATAACTTTTCATATCGCTATACATCAAATATATAGAAATAATAAATATACGATACAGATGAAGAAGTCACTATTTCTTTTAATCTTGACCGTTGTTCTGCTCCCCGTCACCCTGCAAGCCCAAAACCGGGCGAAGGCCATTGTGATCGACAGTATAAGCGTCTGCGACTCGCTGACATGGATTGACGGGAAGACCCACACCAGCGATACAAATGTTTTTTACACACTGAACGACACGGTTCACGTGTTGGTTCTGCATGTAAACCACAGCACAAGCTATACAGAGGCCGATGTCACGATGGGATGCGCATACACTTGGCACAACCGTCTCTATCACGATGCAGGCATCTATAGCGACACGCTGGTCAACGCCGCCGGATGCGACAGCATTGTGTCCATCAACCTGTATAAGAGCGGGATTCAGCGTGACACACTGACGGCCGTCACCGCCTGCGTATTGTATGACTGGGATGGCGATACGCTGACAGCGAGCGGCTTTTATTCCGACACCCTGCACAGCGAAATTTATGCATGCGACAGCATCACTGTATTGCCACTGACCATCGCCACCACCATCATGATCCCGAACGACATCGTCACAAGTTGCGGAGAATACACCTGGCATGGAAACACCTACACGGAATCAGGTGTCTATACACACACTGACAGCGACGAAATAGTCACTTGCGACACAGTATACACTCTGGAACTGACGTTGGACACTGTTCGCGACACCCTGCCTGAACAGACGTTCTGCAAAGAACTGAAATGGGCTTTGCAGGAAAACGACACACTGACCATCACCGAAAACGGATTCTACAGTCTCACCGTCGTGGATGCAGATAACTGTCCGAGAACTACCTACCGCCAAGTCACTATTGTTCCGTTGCGCAGTGTACAAGACACAATAGACAGCACCCGTTGCGGCTATGTGAGCTACCGTTTCGAGGGCGACCCCGTCCGCAACACGTACCGTATCTACGGCGACTCCACCATACAAAAACTCTTTAGCGACTACAGCATAGCCGTCTGCCGAGACAGCCTGTCTGTCGTCAGATGCCATGCCAAACCCAACGCGCAACGCAACGATACGATTGACGCCTGCGACAGCTATGCATGGAACGAGAACACCTACACCATCACCACTTTCGACTCCATCCTTTACAGCAAAGGGGCGGCCAACGGATGCGACAGCGTGCAGCGTGTGCTCATCCGCATCAGCCCCTCGCCTGTCATCACCGCTGTCGAGGGTGACCTGCAACTTCCTAACACAGGCGATGCAACCATTTATGCCAGCAGCGACCAAAGCAACGCCGAGTTTACATGGGACATTTACACCACAGGCGACAGCTATGAGGGAGACACGCTGACACTGCGCAACATCAACGCCACGACCGATGTGTTGCTGACGGTGACCAACCCCGAATCCGGTTGCTATACCGAGCATTGGTTGGTTGTATTGGTGGGTGTAGGCATTGACGATGTGGACGACAACAGCGCCGTCATCATCTACCCCAACCCCACCGCCGCCCGCATCAACATCGAAAGCGACAACACAGTGCGTGAAGCAGCCATCTACAATACAATCGGCCAATGTGTGTCACGCATTGCAATGGATGGCAGCAACAGCATCGATGTGAACCACCTCGCCAACGGGACCTACACACTGCAGGTGCTGCTGCAAGACGGCAAAAGCCTGAACCGCAAATTTGTGGTGAAGAAGTAATACACCACTCTCTCAAATAAAGCGTTCGGCATCAATGCCGGACGCTTTATTTTTTGATAAACCTAACACCCGGTATGCCTCTTCTCCCTCCCATAGTGAAACGGAACGCAACCTTTACAGTGCTGGCGATAACCGCTATGGTTCTGATCACGGCAGCCTGTAGAAGACAGGAAAAAACAATTCGTATCGACGGAGAGGCACAAGGAAGCTATTACAGTATTCAATACTACGATGCAGAAAACCGCCGTTTCGATAACGCTGTCGATTCGCTGCTGCATGCATTTGACCAAGAGGTGTCGCTATGGGAGGAAAACTCGTTGCTGCGGCGTGTAAACAACAATCAGGAACATGTGATCAGCCCGTTGTTTGCCGACATACTTCAGAAATCAATCGACATCGGACATTATACCGACGGTGCCTTTGATTGCCGTATCGGACGGATAGTGCAGGCTTGGGGCTTCAGTTTCAAGCTGCAGGAGCCACTGAACGACAGCATAATTGACGCAATGTTGGATGTGGCACGGCAACCTGTCGCCATAGAGACCGATGCCGAGGGGAGAATCTGCATACGAAAAGCGCCCGGAACGGAAATAGATTTCAACGCCATAGCACAAGGCTACGCCTCGGATTTGATCGCCGCATACCTGTTACAGCAAGGGGTGGAAAATTTTTTGGTGGATATCGGCGGCGAGGTGGTGGCGCACGGCAGCAAACCCGACGGCAGTACGTGGCGCGTGGGCATAGAACAACCCGCAGCGACACGATACAGCGAACCTGAAGTGGCATTGTGTATCGGACTGCACAACCTATCGGTGGTGACATCAGGCAGCTACCGAAAATACTATGAGCGGGACGGCATACGCTATTCGCACACCATCGACCCGACAACCGGACGACCGGTGACACACAGTCTGCTCAGCGTGTCAGTGGTGGACAGCAGCGCATGGCGTGCTGACGCATTGGCTACCGCATTCATGGTTATGGGGATGGACAGCGCGATGCGATTTATCGTTCAACACGAACCCTCACTGCCCGTATTTTTCATTTACGATGAGAGGGGGCGGCAGCACTGTATCGCTACACCGGCATTCGAACAATTGATAACAGAATAACAGACATGATGAAATCAATGACAGGCTTTGCAAAGATGCAGGGCACCATAGACGGGAAGACTGTCACCGTCGAAATTAAAACTCTGAACAGCAAAACACTGGACCTTAACGTCAAAACCGCATCCAGCCACCGTAGCCACGAGATGGAAATACGGCGGCGACTGACACGGCTGGTTCGCGGAAAAGTGGATGTGTATATCAGCGAAGAGGGTCTGCAAAATGTCAATGTACGGCTGAACCGAGAACTGTTACGCACTCAATATAATGAATTGAGAACGTTGGGGGACGAGTTAGGGTGTGACAGCAGCAGACTGTTGGAGCATTTAGCCACGCAGTCCGATATCTGGCTTAACAATGACCATTCTGAAGCGGATGACGAACAGACCGCTATGCTGGACTCACTGTTGGAAAGCACCATCGACGCAGTCGAACAGACCCGACTGCATGAGGGAACAGTGTTGGAGCAAGACATCAGGCTGCATCTGGACGAGATAGAACGACGACTACATCTGATTGCATCGCACGAGGCAGAGCGCATCACAACGGCTCGCGAACGTATTAAAAAATATTTTGATGAGTTTGCTATCAAGGAGGTCGATCCCAACCGCTTTGAGCAGGAAATTATCTATTACTTGGAGAAACTGGATATTACAGAAGAAAAAGTGCGCCTGCAGAAACACCTGGACTATTTCCGTCAGACAATGGCGGAAGAGGAGAATTGTGGAAAGAAACTGGGATTTATTGCGCAGGAGATGGGCCGTGAAATCAACACCACCGGATCAAAAGCCAACCATGTTGAAATCCAGAAACTGGTGGTGGAGATGAAGGATGAACTGGAGAAGATTAAAGAGCAGCTGGGTAATATTCTTTGATATAAGGAGAAACTGAAATAATCCTGCACGAAATAACGCCGGATTGACAGGATAAAAAAAATTATCCATTTATATAAATGAAGCGGGGACTCGATCGAGCCCCCGCTTCATTTATCGTATGACGCTATCGGAATTAGCGAACGATGAGTCTTTCAACTTTGGTGAAATCATTGTTGGTGATACGGACAAAGTAGGCGCCCTTGGCAAGACCGTTGAGATTGATGGTGTTCTCGGTCTCAGCATTGATACGGCTGCTGCGGACGACACGACCGCTCATGTCGATGAGTGCGCAGTTGACATAGCCGGTGACACCCTGGATATTGAGCTTCACATTGGAAGAGGCAGGGTTGGGCTGAAGGTTCATCCTGACGCGGGCAGCGACATCGTCGATACCCACTGCGAAGGAGGCAACCACCTGATGATCTGCGGTGACATTGTTGAACTCATAGTAGTAACCGGTATAGGCACCGTCATTGATGGGTTCGCTGGGAAGAGTGGTTACATCGATCTCGTCACCGTCAACTGTGAGGGTGAAAACGGAAACCTCGGTCTCGGGGATGATGTAGATGCGGGTGCTGGCGCCCTCGACAACGTCGAGTGTCGAGCCGCAAAGCCCTTGCAGATCGGCAGAATAGACACCACCAAGTTCCTCATCATCATCCTCAAAAGAGCAGGTGACGGAGATGGATTTCGTGGATGAGCGCGGACCGACAAGCAGACGAATCATAGGATAGTAGGCGACACTTTGACCTGCCCATGTATAACCGTCAATAGGATTGTAAACCAAGACGTCGGAACCTTTAGCCAAACGAGACATGCCGTAAGTGAAGTTGTAGGCATATTTCTTCAACTGCGCATTGTTGCGGAACGGGACGTAGCTGTAACGCTGGTTCTCTTCGTTCCATTGGGTGTAGGTGTTGTACGGGGTGTGTGCCACGGCGAAACGGGCATCGGCCAGCAACTCATAACCCACATGGTACAACTGATTGGGCATCAATTCAGCCTGCGTGGAGAAGTCAATACGAACAGTGTTGTAGCCGTCGCTTTGCTGATAGTAGCCGAAGTCACGCATCTCAGCGGGGTCGTTGTATTCGGTGGCGGGATTAGTGGTATAGGACGAAATACCAGTGGAAACGGGGAGGAAACGGACATAGCCGTCGTTTGTGCTGCTGTCACGCACAATGGCAGGAGCAATCTGGGCGGGAGTGGAGCTGTTCACCACATCCTCGTCGACAGCCACGACATACTCGACACCACGAATCACCCACGGTCTGCCATTGCCATCGGTAGGAACGGTGGAGCCGGTCTCATAGAGAGCATAGACGCTGTGACCCTGGTTGGTGTAGTAAGGAGAGTTTTCTGTAATGTAATGGCTGGTGTTGCCTTCGTCATCGACGTAGGTACTGCTGTCGAAACCAAAGAGGAACGAATGTTTGGCGTTGAGGAAGCCGTTGTCGCGGGCCCAAGTGTAGGAACCGTCGGCGCCGAGGGTGTTGACCATGTAGAGAACGGTGTCATAAGCAACCGTCAGATTGTCGGAGGTGAGGGTGGCTGTGACAAAGTTGTCGCCGGCATTGCTTGTCGGGAAGGAGGCAGTGGTGGAGAGGTCATAAACAGAATCCTGCTCCGAAGGAACGGTACCCAAATTCCATGTATGGATGTTGGTGGCTGTGCCCTGGTAGACGTTGTCGAGTTTCAACTGAGAATTGGTCTGGGCGTTGATACCGCTATTGATGATACGGGAAGCCCACTCGACGGGAAGGCTCAGGCCTTGCGGCATCTGCTGATAGGCACCGGCAAGCCAGTACTGGTCGCTTTTGGTAAACTGGTCGTCGACATTCTTGGTGACGGCCACGTCGTCCAGCATCCACAAGTAGCCATAGCCACGGTTGTAGGTGCTCTGGACACGGATGCGCAGAAGGACCGAACTGCCGGCAGCGGCGGCCGAAGGCATGGTGAAACGGGCATAACCCCAAGAATCGTTGTTGACCGCAATGTTGGTGTTGATCTGCGTGGTGTTCCATGTGGCGCCGCCATCGGTGCTGTAATCAACATAGGTGCTCTCGGCAAAATGGTACAGGTACTGGAAGAAACGAACCGAGAAGAGCTCGACATCGGTGGTGGGGATGGCGTTCAGCGCGATGTAGGCATTGATGCTGCCTGAACCGTCCTCGGTGGACCACATTTCCAGCATGACCCATCCGTTGAGGGAGGAGCAGTAATCAGTGTCCATACGATTACCTGCACTGTAAAGATATCTGGGGTTACCGTATACAAAACCCAAATCCGGATATACGGACTCCATTCCCTGCTCGTCGAGGAGCGAGACAGAGTCTACACCAACCCAACGATGCCATGTGGCACCGGCAAAAGGCTGGGCATGCACTGTGGCCGCCTGGCCGCCGATCACGTCGCCGGTGGCGACGGTGCCGAACGAATAGTTGGCATTGGCGGCATCCGGAGCCATGGAGAAATCGAATAATGCCAAGGTGTCATCTTTGGTAAAGATGGAACCTTTGTAGTCCACCGCGGCGCCGTTCTGCAATGAAGCGGTCACGCTTTGGCTGGCTTTCTGGCGGTTGTCGTCGATTTTGGCCTGGCCGACAACACGGTTGGTTTGCGCAAAGGCGAACGTGGCGCACAATGCGAAACTGAGAACCATTAATGTTTTTTTCATTTGTTGTGTGATTTTGATGAATAAGATTTGACTTTCTTGCATATCCTGCCTAAAAAGCACCTTTCGAATTTCGCTTTCAGTCAGTTAAACTGAAAGACAAGCCTCGAAAAATCCCCCTTAAACAATGCAAATATAGTAAAAAGAATTGTAATGACAAATCAGTCGCCGCCTTTTTTGTTTTATTACGAAACCAAATGAGCTCGTGTAAAAGAGCACTTGAAGGGAGGACGCAATAAAAAAGGAGGGAACGACGTTATTGCTGACATATTGACAATCCATTCCCAAATATGTACGGGCGCCTGATGCGAACAAAATGAGTATTTAGACGAATGAGAAGAACTGTTTTCTATGTATTTGCAGCAGCACTGCTGGGGTGCATCCCGGCCGGCTGCAGGAGCCAACGGACGACAGCGGCGACAGAGACCGGCCGGCAAAAGGCGACAGAGGTGGATGAAGCCACCCTGCAACTGGAAGGCCTGCTTATCGAGGCCAAGATGCAACAGGAGGCCGGAAACGACAAGCAGGCATTGGAGCTGTACAAAAAAATATTAACGCAGGACAACCGGTGTGCGGCAGCACATTATGAGACTGCGGCAATGTTGCTGCAGGCCGGCGCATTAGACAGCGCACTGTACCACGGTCATCGCGCCAATGAATTGGAAACAGGCAATGTATGGTATAAATTATTGCTCACCAACATATACGGACACCGATATGACCATAAGGCGGTGGCAGCCATGTGGGAGGAGATTGTGGCAGTGCAGCCCGACCGCAGGGAGAATTATTACCAGCTGTCAGACGCCTATTTGCAAGCAGGCGATGCTGAAAACGCCATCGACGCACTGAACCGCGCCGAGAGACGCTGGGGTGTCAGCGAAGCGGTGTCGCTGCAGAAACAAAAGCTGTGGGAGGCGTTAGGCAAACCGCAGCAGGCATTGCACGAGGTGGAGAACCTGGCTCGCAGTATGCCGGAAGAGACCCGCTTCAGCGCCATAGTGGCCGAAGCCTACATGAAACAGAAGGATTACCGCCACGCCAAACCGTATTACGACAATATTGCCCGCCAGCGTCCCGACGATGAATTTATCCATATCTCATTAGCCAATTATTATAAGCTGACCGGCGAGCCGCAGCGAGCCATGGAGGAACTGGCCACCGGATTCCGGCACCCTAAGCTAAGCTGTACGGACAAGATGCAGATATTGAGCACATTCTATTCGACGGAGGAGTTTTACAAAACGTATGCCCCAGAGACGTATGCTTTGGTGGATACACTGGTGCGCTACTGCGAGGACAGCAGCAGTTATGCGATGTTTTATGCAGACGTGCTGATGCGTCGTGAACGTTATGAAGAGGCGCTGCCTTGGATCCGGCTGTATCTGCGCCACGACAGCAGCCGCTATGAGGCGTGGGAGGCACTGCTGATATGCGAGTCGATGACACAGGACAGCAACCGTCTGGCACACGACGCCGCATTGGCGAGCGAGCTGTTCCCGTTCCACCTGCTTCCGCACTACCTGCTGGCACTGGATGCCCATGGGCGTCACGAATATACAACCGCGCTCACCCATCTGGAACGGTGCCGGAAACTGGGATTCCGCAATGGGTATCTAGAGGCCGAGTGCTATGGTTTGATGGCTGAATGCCACTACCGCGCCGGTGAGCCGGAAAAGGCCTGGCCATGTTTTGACCGCTATCTGGAGCTGCATCCGGATGATATGGGCATATTGAATAATTATGCTTATTATTTGAGCGAAATGCCTGGAGCCAGCCCGGCGCAACTGGTGCATGCCGAACAGATGTCGCGCCGTACGATTGAAGCGGAGCCCAAGAACGCTACATTTCTGGACACCTACGCTTGGATCCTGCACCGGATGGGACGCGACCACGACGCATTGCCTTATATGCGCCGCGCCGTCGAGAATGACCCACAGCACAGCGAGACATTGCTGCATCACTATCGGACAATCCTCGAAAACCAATGAGACACTCTGCAATAATAATTCTGGCCCTATTGGTCCTATTGAGCGGATGCCGTAGCCGGCGCGAAGCGGTGTCGACGACACCGGCACAAGCGACAGACAGCGGCGCAACGACGACACCCGCCACCGGACATATACGCTTTGCGGCCAACTTCCAATGTACGTTTCAGGGCATCCGGTTGACAGGCATGCTGCGGATGCAGGAGGATAGTATTATCTGGCTGAGCATAAGTAAGATTGTGGAATTGGGCCGCGCACGGCTGACACCCGACAGCATCCTCGTATACGCCCGTGCCACCCAACAGTACTACAAGGGTGATTATGCCTCGCTGCACAAAGTGACGGGCTATCGCATTGACTATGGACGCCTGCAGCCCGTCTTCCTCGACGCCTACCGCGAACGCAGGCGCGACGTGGATATCGTGGTGGAGCACGAACGGAGACAGGACACCCTGCATTTAGAATTCACTCATTACACCGCGGTCAGGGAGCAGGGCTACCCCTTGACGATACCTTACCGAGCCCGACCTTTGCAGCGATGATGAAGTGCAAGATTGCGATATTGACATTGTGGGCGGCGGTCGCGACGGCGGCGGCCGGACAGGAAGCTCTGTATAGCCCGGACGGAAAGGCGTCGCAGGTGGTGGCGGACTTTTACCGCACACTGAATTTGGGTGCACTGCAAGTCGACAGCCTGCTCTATATCGAAAGCCGTATTGTGCCGCGCGGACAAACCGACACACTGGTTATGCAACGATGGGCAGGTCCCCGGCAACGGCAGCGCATGGAGCTGTGGTATGACGGGGTGCTGCAACAATGCCTGTTCACTGACGGCAAAACGTATTATGAATGCTATCATATTGGCGAAGGATGGAAGAGTGTGAACGCCGAATCATTCTACGACGAGGCGCTGGGGTACGATTTCCGAGGCCCGCTGTATCAATGGTATCTACACGGCAATGAATTGAGATATGAAGGGAGTGTCTTGTTCGAGGGGCAGCCCGCCGAACGCATCGGCGTACGCAATCCGACGCGCTATGACCGGCGTTATTACTTCGAACGGGACAGCAAGTTGCTTTTTCTGTATACTGAAAGCGACAGTATCGGCGGCGAACCGGTACCCGTCACACCGCGGAACCGCGTGGATTGGCACGCCTATCACGAGTATCAGCCGTTGGGAGCGATGCTCTTGCCTTCGGTGGAGAGCTACCAGCACAACGGCTCAGTGACATTTATCTTTCATCGGGCACAATATGTGGCGCCCGACGAAAAGCTGTTCACCCAACGAAAACGCAAATGAATCTCATCGACAATCCGGACATTCATTATATGGAACAAGCGCTGGCCGAGGCCCGGCAGGCGCTGGCCGAGGGGGAAATTCCCGTGGGTGCTGTGGTGGTGAGCCATGACTGCATACTGGCACGCTGCCATAACAATACGGAACGTCTGCATGATGTGACGGCGCATGCCGAAATGATGGCTATCACCGCCGCGGCGGAACTTTTGGGAGCCAAATACTTGACGGATTGCACGCTGTACGTCACGCTGGAACCGTGCGTGATGTGTGCCGGGGCCTTAGGATGGGCACAGATAAGCCGTATCGTTTATGGCGCGGCAGACCCGCGGCGGGGCTTTTCACTGACAAAGGGGGCGGTTCTGCACCCAAAGACGGTGGTGACCGGAGGCGTGATGGCGACGGAGTGCGAGCAACTGTTGAAGGATTTTTTTAAACTTAAACGAAACAAATAGAAGAATGAAACCTACATTATTAGTACTCGCTGCCGGTTTGGGCAGCCGTTATGGCGGACTGAAACAAATGGACGGTGTGGGGCCGAACGGTGAAATCATTATGGATTACAGCATCCACGACGCCATCCGCGCCGGTTTCGGCAAAGTGGTTTTTGTGATACGCCGCTCGTTTGCCGACGAGTTTAAACAGCGCATCAACAGCAGCCATTTCGACGGACGCATCGAGGTGGAGTATGTCTATCAGGAACTGGACAAACTGCCGGAAGGATTTACGGTGCCGGAAGGACGTGAGAAACCGTGGGGAACGAATCATGCCATTTTGATGGCAAAAGAGGTTATTCACGAACCTTTTGCCATTATCAACGCCGATGACTTCTATGGACGCGACGCCTTTGCGGTGATGGCAAAACATCTGCAGACACTGGACGGCACGAGAGGCAAATACTGCATGGTGGGCTACCGGCTGGAGAACACGTTGAGCGAGAACGGCACGGTGAGCCGCGGCGTATGCGAGACCGACGCGCAGGGGCTGCTTGTCGGCATGACGGAACGCACCAGCATCGGACGCACCGACAACGGTATTGAATATAAGGATGCCGACGGCACCCTGCATCCGCTGGACGCCGACACCACGGTGAGTATGAATCTTTTCGGCTTCACCCCCGACTATTTTGCCGAAAGCGAGAAGCTTTTTGTTGAATTCTTGAAGGAGCACGGACAGGAACTAAAGTCGGAATATTATATTCCTTTTGCCGTCAACACCTTCATCCATAGCGGTTATGCCACCATGACGGTGTTGAAAACCTCCGCGCAATGGTTTGGCGTCACCTATAAGGAGGACCGGCCGTCGGTGGTGGAACGCCTGAAGCGGCTGCACGAGGCCGGTGTGTACTGATGGACAGGACAACACTGACATTTGCCCGGGAGCATATTCATGACGACACCGCACAACTGCTGCTGGATTCCGCGCGTTATCCAGATGTTGATATGCGGACCGCGGTGCAACAGATCGAGGGTATGCGGACCGCCGCGGCAAAATGGCCGTCGTTGCTGGAATATGAAGAGTTTGCCTATCCACCTCGCTTAAATTGCGAACAAAGCAGTTCAGAAGCCACCGCCCGATATAAAGCCGCCCAACTGGTCGCCGAAGGAGCGTATGTGGCTGATCTGACAGGCGGCATGGGGGTGGACACTCTTTGGATGGCCTCACGCGCGGCAAAGGTGACCTATCTGGAACAAAACGCCAGCCTGTGTGCGCTGATGCAGCACAACCTGTCTGCCACGGGATGCACCAATGTGCATTGTGAAACAACTGACTGCATGGACTGGATAGAAAAACACGGGGACTTCTTTGATCTCATCTATGTGGACCCCGCACGACGCGACCGGCATGGACATCGGGTGTACGCTTTGGAGGATTGCACCCCTGACATACTGCAACACAAGGCATTGATTATGTCGCATTGCCGCAAACTGGCCATAAAAGCGTCTCCCATGATCGACGTGCAGCAGGCCATCCGGCAGGTGGACTCGGTGACAGATGTCTATCTGATCGCCGTGCAAGGGGAATGCAAAGAGATTGTGCTGGTGTGCCAGCCAACCGAAAAAACGGTGACACGGCATTGTGTGGATATTCGCGCCGACAGAACGGATGTCTGGCGTTTCACCGCCGAGGAGGAGGCTGCCGCCGAGGGGCACTACTGCCAGGCGGTGGGCAGCTATCTGTACGAGCCGAATGCCGCGATAATGAAAGGAGGCCCTTTCAAACTTATCAGCCAGCAGCTGCATGTGGAACAGCTTGACGTAAACAGCCATTTTTACACCAGCGACCGGATGGTGGAGGGATTTCCCGGACGCCGGTTTCGCGTGACGGGGACGGTTAAACTGAACCGCCAGGCAGTCAAGCGTGCCGTGCCGGAAGGGTGTGGCCACGTGGTGAGCCGCAACTACCCGGTGGATGCCGCCCGGCTGCAACAACAGCTGGGACTGCGCGAAGGCGGCACACGGTATCTGATTGCCACTACAGCGGCCGGCTGCAAATGCGGACTGCTGTGTGAACGGATTGACTGACACCAAATGGTGCGGGAGCCAGAAGGTTTTGTGGGTTGTCGACCGAGCAATCGTCCGTTGCAATATGGCAAAAGAATGTCACCAAGGTATCTTGCTATGCGGTTGCCTAAGGATGCGCTCGGTTTCCTTGATGTTTTCCTCATTGCGGGGATGCTTGTTGTCGAAATATCGAT
>LPNH01000110.1 GCA_001543385.1 Candidatus Hemicellulosilyticus sp. P3 | reverse complement strand
ATTCTCCTGCTTGGAGCCGGTTCCATCCTGATATATCGATATTTACATAAACGTCATCCCGGCACGGATGACACCCCGGATGCCGACGAGACCGACACCAAACTCCGGACCGACCTGATGACGCAGATGTCCTCCCTGATCAAGGAGCAGGAGTTGTTCCGCCGCAAGAATCTCCGCATTACCGACGTCGCCACCGAACTGGCCACCAACAAGACCTACGTGAGCGCCCTGCTGAACAATCTCTCCGGCGAAAAATTCACCTCCCTCATCACACGTTATCGCATTGAGTATGCCCAGCGTCTGATGCGTGAGCATCCGGACATGCTTATGGACGAGGTGGCCGACGAATCCGGCTTCTCTTCCCGCACTACATTCTTCCGCAGTTTCAAGGCCCTTACCGGCATGACACCGCAGGAATGGAAGAATAACGCATAGTGTTGGCGACAGGTAAGAATGGTTCAATACAACACGAAGCCATCCTTCCATAACGGCGAGGGTGGCTTTCGTGCGTTAAATTGCGGGTGAAATGCCCGGCAAATCCAGGGGCTTTCCGTCTCTGACAATCGCTTATTGTCGCTTTGGTCAGAAGTAAGCGTTATCATGCTATGCCTGTCAAAAAAATATCCTTACATTTGTATTTGAATATGGATAGATGACATCGTGTATGGCAGAAGAGTCACATATTGCACCCATTATTGGAGAACGACCTTCTCAATTCGCAGAGAGAGCCGGTCAGGCGTATGCTGCTTCTTCCATCCAAAAGGATAAGAAACATAAAGGGCAGTTCTTTACACCGCTGTCCATCTCGGAGTTTATGGGTAGGTTGGCAACTCCGTCTAGAAAGAAGGATATTTCCGTCCTGGACCCCGGTTGCGGTCTTGCCATCCTTTCCTGTGCATTGATTGAGCACCTTGTCGAGGCGGAAACGCCGGAGCATATCAACCTATCCCTTTTCGAGACGGATAAGAGAGTTATTCCGCTGACTGAGGACGTTCTTTCATATTTGAAAGCCTGGTGCGAAGAGAGGAAGGTGAAACTTGACTACCAACTGAACGAATCAGACTTCGTGCTGGAGAAATGTGATTGCCTTGACGGAGCCGACACCATCTTTGGCGATATGTATTGTTCAGAGAGGTTTGACTACATCATCTCCAATCCGCCGTATTTCAAGTTGGCCAAGGACGATATTCACACGCGCTCTTGTGCCAGCATCGTCGATGGGCAGACAAACATCTACGCCTTGTTCATGGCCATTTGCGCCAAGCTCTTGGCAGAAGACGGCCAGATGATTTTCATTACCCCCAGGAGCTTTGCCTCCGGTAGATACTTCCAGTCATTCCGGGATTTTCTGTTCCGGCACGTTAGAATAGATCTGATCCACCTCTTCAATACGCGAAAAGACACCTTCGCCAAGGATGAAGTTCTGCAGGAACTGGTCATTATGCGGATGCTTCCGGCCGGGAACGATTCCCGTATTACCGTCTCGTACAGTCAAGGAATCTCCGATCTGAATTGCCCTTATCAAAAAGAGTACGACGCTAAAGACATTGTAGACGTGAACAGTACCGAGAAAGTCGTGTACTTACCTGTTGATGGCCGCGACGAGGCAATTCTTGGCCTCTTCCGCTCTTGGGACGGGAATATGGAGGAATACGGTATTAAGATCTCGACGGGGCCGGTAGTGGCATTCAGGGCATATGATTACATCATGGATGAACCCGGGGATGACACGGTTCCTCTTTATTGGCTCCATAATGTCGTCAAAATGCTTTGTGATCATCCTGTTCAGAAGAAAGACAAGGGACAGTACATCAAGGTTGCTCCGGAAACGAGGTCTGCGCTTCTACCCAATAAGAATTATGTGCTGATCAGACGATTCAGTTCAAAGGATGATAGCAGCCGTTTGGTGGCAGCTCCTTATTTCGGCAATATGTCTCAACATGAATTTGTTGGAATCGAGAACAAATTGAACTATATTTACAGACCGAAAGGACACCTCCGCAGAGATGAAGTGATGGGACTTACGGCATTGCTGGACAGCGAGATGTTTGATGCCTGGTTCAGGACATTCAACGGGAACATCAACGTCAGCGCCACGGAACTGAGGATGATGCCTCTTCCACCCATCGAGACGATAAGGGAGATAGGTCGGAAGATTATTTTGAGGAACAACTATTCCATCGACTTCATCAACGATTTGGTCCTGGACTATTTTAAGATTCAACAGAAATGAGCAAAATCATTGAGGCACAAGCGATTCTGAAAGCATTGGGACTTCCTGCCGCGCAGCAGAACGAAATGTCCGCATTGACATTGCTGGCTTTGTGCAGCGTAAAGGAAGATACTCCTTGGACCGAGGCAACACGTACAAGCCAAAGGATTACGAAGGAGATTATGGCTTTCGTGAACGAGAACTACAAGGCGGGATCTCCTTATGCCCCAAATACTCGTGAGACCTTCCGCCGGCAAGTCCTTCACCAGTTCGTCCAGGCTGGAGTGGCCAATTATAATCCGGATGATCC
>LPNH01000109.1 GCA_001543385.1 Candidatus Hemicellulosilyticus sp. P3 | reverse complement strand
CACTAAGCTGTTTGGCAGTTTCACCAACTACCTGCCCACTGAAGATATTGCCGACGGTATTCATCACCACCTTTGCCTCCTTGTCGCCATAGTCACGGACAAGCTGGCTGAAGTCCTGAAAACCGAGACAGACAGCCACCTTGTTGCTTCGGGCGGTGGCGATGAGGTTATCGAGTCCCTTGAAGTAGATGGTAGGCAACTCGTCAATGATGACCGATGACTTTAACTTGCCCTTCTTGTTGATGAGTTTCACGATACGGCTGTTATACAGACCGAGGGCTGCACCGTAGATGTTCTGTCGGTCGGGATTGTTGCCGACACAGAGGATTTTCGGCTCATCGGGATTGTTGATGTCGAGCGTGAACTCACTGGCAGACATGACCCAATAGAGTTGCGGTGAAATCATTCGGGACAACGGAATCTTGGCACTTGCTATCTGCCCCTGAAGCTGCTCCTGCGCTCCGCCAAGCCATGCGTCCATGAAGGGAGAAAGATAGTTCTCCAACTCAGGGTAGGACGTGAGAATGGGGAAAATGTCCTCGTACCTGCGGTTAAGCAACTCAATCGCATGGGGGAAGGTGCAGAACTTACCGCCTTGATAGAGGCGTAGGAACCATATCACTGCTGCAAAGAGGATGATAGGCGACTCCACGAAGAAGTCACCCTGCTTCTGTACCCATGTGCGGTTGAGGTTGAGCATGATGGTGTATGCGCTCTCGTAGGCATCGGCAATGTCCGTCATGAAATCGGGGTGAATGGGATTGCACCGATGACTACGCCGTGGGTCGTCGAAGTTGATGACGTAGAACTTCGGCTTGACCTTGTAGCCGTCGGAATGCTTCAGCAGGTGGTTGAAGGCAATGGTGGAGAGGTCTGGGTATTTGTAATCGTAGCAATAGAGCGAATAGCCCTTCTCAATCTGTTGCTTGATGAAGTTGTTCACCACGGCATACGACTTGCCGCTACCCGGCGTACCGAGTACGATGGTGGCACGGAAGGGATTGACCACGTTAATCCAACCCTTGTTCCATTTCTTCTTGTAGTAGAAACGGGTGGGCAGGTTGACGGAATACTCGTTTTCCATCAGCCGTGTCTCCTGCTGAAAACTCTCGTTCTCATTGTTGAAAACATCGTCCATCAGGTTGTGCTTCAGCAGTCGGCTCATCCACAGACCTCCCATCATCAGGCAGATATAGCCAATGGCTATGGTGAGGATGTAGAGTGCCGTCACCACATCCGGGTGGATGGGCAGGAGCAGCATCCACCAGTTGATGATGAAGTAGAACACAAAGCCAGTGCCGATTACAGCCCATATCCTCGGCCAAGTAATCTTCTCGCCCTTTACGCCTTTCGTGCCGAGACACGAAAGTGCAAGCAAAAGCAGTGCAAAGAGTTTGGTGTAGAGGATAGAGCGAAACAGACCTGCCTCACGGTTGAAATTCAGCAGGATGCGATCCACTACACCGATATTGATGCCGTGCCCCTCTACGGTGGTATAGCAATACCAATAAACATTCATCACCACAAGGATGATGCTCACGGCTCGCATGAAGTCCATGACCTTGGCGAGTCCTCTTAAATCGTCTTCTTGTTGCATAGTTCTTTTGAATTTTGATTGTTGAATGATTAGAGTTTCGGGCCACGACGTTTCTTCTTCTTTCTCTGCATACGTCTTCTGAACTCTTCTTCGGCTGGATCAACCGCTGGGTTGTCGGTGGTGAACAAGCCGAAGCCGTAAAAGTCGGAATAAGAGTGGTCGTAGTCTTGGGATGGCGCGGACTGGCTCTGCCACTGGTCGGCACCAGAGAATGCACTGCCACCAGTTGTTTGTCCCTGCTGCGTCTGCCCGTGGTCGTGGGGATTGTTGAAGTGCTGCTCCAGTGCATTAGCAGAAAGTTCCTTGCACATCCTCGAACCGTTCAGCACACTACGGCTGTCGTGGTCAATGAACGTGGCTCCGTAGATGCGTCCCGTGTCCGTGTAGCGGAAAACCACGTCCATGCCCTGTGCCTGCAAGCGGCTCTTGAAGTCCTCCGTATTGGATGATGCCGCCAGTATGGGCAGTATCTTTTCTTTCAGCGAAGCGGCTATGCCCCCTTCGGTAATCTGTTTCTTCGACCATGCGAAACGCTTCTGCACTGCCTCGTAGCCGACAGACGGCCCGATTTTGGAAGCCTTGAACGGATTGCCAATCTTGACGGGATTAACCCGTCGAGGATGCTCACGCTCGGCAGAATGAGCAAGCTCACTCTGCTCTCGCTTACTCGCATTCTTGTTGCCGTTGTCATCGGTGGCAGAATAGACCAGTCCGTAATACTCACGGTTACGGGCGATACCCCTTGTTTCCTCCACAGCTATATTATATAAGGAGAGGACGGCACGCAGTTCGCCCAATGTCTGATAGTGGTAGCCACGCACAACCGCTTTGACCGTGTTGGCAATCTGTTTCTTTACGTCACCCTCGCTGGCATTCACCTTGCGGAGAGGAATCTCGGAAATAGCCTGCCCACGTTCAGCCGTGTGCA
>LPNH01000108.1 GCA_001543385.1 Candidatus Hemicellulosilyticus sp. P3 | reverse complement strand
TGTGAGGGTAGAGATAGCACTGGACAATGGTTTATTGCTTACAGCGAATAGTCGATAGTCGATTACGGGGTCGGTTCTTTGAATCTGAAGGTACAAAGCTGCAGAGCCGAGTGCTCTTGTCCATGTTGAGTTGAAAGATATAGATGACAGACAAGATGTTAGCAGCTTACAACAATAGCGAGACGGATGGCCAGCTGAGAGAAGACTTGACCACCGAACCTGTAGTGCTGCTCTTCCACCGACTGGCCTCGTCCGCCAGGAAGCCGTCGGGTGTGGAGTGGAAGGAGCTGTTTGCGATGATGGGCAGACGCACAGCACCCGTCATCCGCCTGCTGCACGACAGCGGCGATGGGCTGACGTTTAACGAGCAGTGCGTCTGCCTGCTGGTCAGCCTGCACTTCACTCCGTCGGAGATGGGCACGCTCACTGGCGTCAGCCCACAGGGCATCTCGAACATGAGAAGCCGCCTGATGTGGAAGCTGTTCCGTGCCGGCGGCGGTGCCAGGGATTTCGATGCCCGCCTACAGACGTTGAAATAGCCTGCTCTACCCAGCGACAACCCTGCGAATGCTATTTTGTGTAAAATGTGTAATCCGATTCTTTGGCTTTGTCGTATGAAAGGTGTATCTTTGCAGCAAACTTTTCGAGAACGCGAAAGCAATGGTGAGTAATAAGAATACAGACCCCACCCCTGCCCCTCCCCTTGAAGGGAGGGGAGAGGCCTGCGGACGGCCCGACACGAACAAGGCGGTAGCCACTCCCCTCCCTTCAAGGGGAGGGGCAGGGGTGGGGTCTCAAACTTTAGTTATATAAAAACAGAAACAATAAGTACTAACATAAAACATTTGATTATGAATACCAAGAAATTATTCCTGTATCTGCCCCTGCTTCTGGTCCTGATGACAGGAAGTGTGGGGTGCAGTAAGGACGATGGATTGAATGAAGAGAAAACTTATCCCGAAATTGTTGGAGAATGGGAACTTGAGGCTGTAAACAGGGCTTTTGGTGGCACCAATGAGATTCCTTCCGGCAATCGGGATCTGTACTATTTCTGCACAGAAGGGACGCTGAAGGTTAATAGTAGTAATGACCATCCCTCTTTCCTTCATACAGGAGAGTATGCGTTTTCCTACGACAGGGAGAAACATACAATCTTAATAAACGGAGAAGAGCGTGATTGTGTCATCTCTGATGGCAAGATGTCAATTAGTGGCGACTCAAATGCTTATACCGATAGTACTACAGAGTTTGTTTTCAAAAAGAGATAATTTATGAAAAGGCTTATCGCATGGTTTTTTTCTTCAATTTTTGTATTAAATGTATTCTCACAGGGGTTTTGCAAAACCCCTGCAATTACCGATACTGAAAATGTAAGAAGGCTGTCGTCTCACGGTAATCGTTCGGTAAATACAAGCTATCTTCTCAAAGTATATTTCCATGTAATAAGAAATTCTTTCGGAATGGGGGGCATTTCAACATCTGGAGTTTCAAATGCATATAATATACTAAATAGTGATTTCAACAGTCGTGGTATATATTTCTATTGGGACGAGAGTATAGATTTTATTGACAACAACACCTGCTATAATAACAGTCCTAATTCAAACATTTTTTATGTAAATAATCACACCGACGGCATTGACATTTATTTATATCCAAGTTATTCAGGGAATTATGCTGGGCTTGCAAATGGAGTTGGAGTTAGTTCCGAATTTTACCTTTATGGTAATTATGACGGGACACCATTATGTAATACTCATATTATCTCTCATGAGATGGGGCATGTCTTGAATTTATGGCATACACATCATGGCACTTACACAGAAGGAACGCCGATGACGTTAGGATATGATGGAAACCAATGCAAAGAACTTGTAAACGGAGCCAATTCAAGTTCATGCGGTGATTATATAGAGGACACTCCTGCAGATCCGAATCTAATGGGGAAGGTTAATGCTGGTTGTATATATACAGGAATTGAAAAAGATGCAAACAATCAATCTTATAACCCTGATGTGAACTTAATAATGTCATACGCACCACCTTCATGCATGAATTATTTCACCACAAAACAAGGTTTAAGAATGAAAGAATCCATTGCAAATCTGCCTTTTCTTATCCAAACGCAGTATCCATTTTCTATTTCCGGCCCAGAACATCCTTGTGGAACCACAACATATAGCGTAGCCAACCTGCCGACGGGATATACAGCCGACTGGAGCATCGCACCCGCAGTGAACTTCCTCAACAGTAGTATCCTAACAACAAACTCGCCTCAACAGAACCAGTGCACAATCACCAACACCATTGTATTCCCATGGAGCACTACCCTCTATTGTGATGTCAAGAATGCGGCGGGAGCAACCGTAGCGACACTCAGCAAACCTATCAGGAACACCTTCGACCTGACATTCTCGCAAAGCGGTTTCGGCTCATATCCCTCCATACCTGCCAGCACGGTCGTGAGTGACGGGACGATAGTCGTAAACCATAAATGCTGGGTTACCCTGAGTTCGGAATACTTCGATGGGATGACAATCCTACATACGGGGGCGTCACCACAGG
>LPNH01000107.1 GCA_001543385.1 Candidatus Hemicellulosilyticus sp. P3 | reverse complement strand
GAAGAACCTGAAGGACGGTCATGACTTCGATAATCTCTACTTGTCTGCCAAGGCACGTAGCGAAGCCGACTGGCTTGTGGGTATCAATGCCACACAGGCCCTGACGATAGCAGCAGGAAAGGGAACATACTCACTCGGACGTGTACAGACACCCACACTGGCGATGGTGTGTCGTCGCTTCAGGGAGAACAAGGACTTCAAGCCTAAAGCATTCTGGCAGATGCACTTCACTACCGAAGGTGACGGTGGGGCCGTCAAGTTTCTGACCGCAGAGCGATGGGAGGACAAGGAAACAGCCGAAACCCTCTATCAACAGTTGAAGGGTAATAAAAGTGTGGTTATCACCAAGGTGGAGTGCAAGGAAAAGACGGAGGAACCGCCCTTGCTCTATGACCTCACGGCACTTCAGAAGGATGCCAACGTGAAGTATGGCTTCACTGCTGAGCAGACTTTGGCCATTGCTCAGAAACTCTATGAGGCCAAGGCAATCACCTACCCACGAACATCGAGCCGATATATTCCCGATGATGTCTATGACGAGATTCCCAAACTGTTACGTACTCTTGCAGATAACGAGCAGTGGGGTGCTCTCTCCATGACCATCCGCAAGCCGAGCCATCGCAGTGTGGATGCTTCAAAGGTCACTGACCACCACGCCCTGCTGATTACAGGTGAGAAACTGCAGTACCCGTCCAACGATGACAAGAAAATCTACAATATGATTATCGCCCGTATGCTCGAAGCCTTTTCTGACAAGTGCATCAAGGAACTGACTACCGTTACAGCCGAGGTGAATGGCGTGCCATTTGTCACCAAGGGAACTGTCATTCGTCAGCCGGGCTGGAGATTCATCAACAACGAGGACACGGACAATGACCGGCTGCCGAAATGGAAAGAAGGTCAGGAGATTCCTGTGTCTGGTTGGGGACTTGCCGAGGGTAAGACCAAGCCTGTACCCATCCATACCGAGGCTACACTGCTGTCTGAAATGGAATCCTGCGGAAAGGGTATCGAGGATGAGGAACTGGCACAGGCCATCAAGGAATGTGGTATCGGCACACCTGCCACACGAGCCAGCATCATTGAGACACTGATTGCCCGTGAGTATATGATACGCCTGAACAAACAGCTTATCCCGACTGAGAAAGGTCTGTTCATATATGATTTGCTGAAGGACAGGCAGATTGCCGATGTCGCCATGACAGGACAGTGGGAACAGGCACTTGTCAGGATTGAACGTGGAGAGTACAGCGCCGAGGACTTCCGCAAGGGCATTGAGGACTACACGGGCAGCATCGTCCACGAACTTCTCTCCTTGGAGGACAGGTTTGAGCATAGCGGCATCGGCATCCCATGCCCCAAATGCGGGAAAGGCACGATGCAGTTCTACAAGAAGGTCATCAAATGTGACAATCCAGCCTGTGACTGCCATGTGTTCCGAGAGAAAGCAGGCAAGGAACTGACCAATGACCAGTTGAAGGCTCTGCTGACCGAGGGCAGAACTGGCATCATCAAGGGCTTCAAAAGTAAGCAGGGTAATTCCTTCGATGCAGTCGTAACCCTCAATCGTGACACGTTCCAGACCGAATTTTCATTCCCTGAGCGAAAAAAGTCCGCAAAGAAGCCGCAATCCCGAAAATAATGCGTAACTTCGCCGCTGAATTTCATTTTCATTTTTCGTTTACACGATTTTTGAAATGGATTCAGTGGTTGCACCTCGGGAGGGATACCCGGGGTGCTTTAGTTGTACGCTGATTCTATAACCATTTAAACGTATTTTGAAAATGAAAAGACAAGAGCAACAGGAGTTGTCCTACTATGGACTGTATCTGCTCCGCTACCTGCTGGAGCAACATTCAAGAAAGGCCAAAGACCTCAACTTTATCTACAACCGCGAACTTCATGCTGCAGAGACCTTTGAACAGGCGCGTCTAGACGGTCATTCCGTAGAGGGCGCACAGGAACTGGCAATGGCTGAACTGATGAAGGGACTGAGCGTCACCAGTTGGAGCATTCTGACGGAGGTGCTGGAAAAGGAGTTTGCAGCAGAGGTGGACGAGGAACAGAGGATTCCGTTTGCCGAGAAACTGCTGCCACTGGTCAAGCCCGTATTCGAGCCTTACGATCTGACACAGCCTGAGTTTGAACTGTCAACGGACTATGTGCAGCTATACACGGAGTTGACAGGTGCCGTGGTACTTTACATCGAGCAGTATGGCGTTCAATAGGAAGGCACGGCTGCAAGCCAATATCGATGCCATCCGCACGGCATTTGCCCTGCGCGATGAAGTACGTGTACCCACCGAGGCAGAGCGGGAAATCATCTTCCGTTACTGCGGCTTCGGCGGGCTGAAGTGTGTGCTGAATCCTGTGGATAACAAGGCTGTCTGGCCGAAGAGCGACCTTCCGCTGTACGACCTGACTGTCGAACTCCACAACCTGATTCGTGAGCATACGGACAGCGAGGACGAGTATAAACTCTATGTCGCCAGCATGAAGCAGTCCGTCCTCACCTACACGCCCAAGGACATTCCCGATGCCATTGCCACCGTCATGGCAGAACTGAACCTGAAACCGGAGAAGATTCTGGAACCGTCTGCGGGCATGGGTGTCTTCATTGACACCATGAGACTTGTAAACCCCGATGCCCGGATAACAGCCTTCGAGAAGGACAAGTTGACGGGACTGTTGCTCTCCAAACTCCATGCGAATGAAGGCATGGACATCCATGTGGAAGGCTTTGAGCGTATCCTGCCGTCAGAGTTGGGAAAGTACGACCTTGCCATCTCCAATATACCCTTTGGCGAGACAAAGGTCTTCGACCCCATCTACAGCAATCACAAGTCGGTGATGAAACGTACCATTTCCAAGTCCCTGCACGGCTACTTTATGCAGAAGGGCTTGGATGCCGTGCGTGACGGTGGAGTGGTGGCGTTTATCACGACCCGCAACTATCTCGACAGTCAGAACATGTACCGTCTGAACCTGCTCTTTGAACAGTCCGACTTGGTGACAGCCCTCCGCCTGCCTGACAATCTCTTCAAGGAGAATGCCAACACGGAGGCTGGCAGCGACCTGATCATCATTCAGAAAAATGAGCATAAGCAGGGGTTGAGTGAGGATGAACAGCTTATCAACCTGACCTATTCTGCCGAAGGTGAGCATATCATCCACAACAGTTACTTCGAGCGTCACCCAGAGAATGTCCTTGCCACGGCTACCCTAAGAGGCACAGACCAGTATGGGAAGCCCGCCTTGGAGTATCAGCATTCCGGCGGAGTTCCTGGTATTGCCCGTGACCTCCGTGAGCGATTGATGAACGAACTGCCGAAGCATCTGAACTTCACGATGTTCACGGGTATTGAAAGTCCTGTTGTCACTCAACAGACAGAAGTGCAGAGTGAGGTGGTAGAAACGGAAACTGTCATTGAGAATGCAGAAGTCGAGGCTGAGCCTGCAAATGAAACCCAACCTGTGATTGAGGATGCAGAAGCAGAGGAAATCAAGGACTCTGAGGAAATCGAGACTCAGCAGGCTGAATCTGCCAAAATCGTTGATATGCCTCTTGCCTCATCAACTGCAGGGCCCGAAGCAGAACCTATACAGCAACCAACCCAAGAGTCGAAGCCAGAAGCCAACCAGCAACTTTCACTCTTTGATCTCTGGGGAATGACCGTACAGGAGCAGCCCAAGCCAAAGCCGGAACCCAAGAAACCGAAGAAGGAACGGAAGAAAGAGAAGAAGGCCCGCGAACTTCAGGAGAAGAAGACCGAGATGGCGAAGAAAAGCCATGTCGAACAGCAACTGGCCGTCTATGACTCACTGGACTGGGAAGAGAACCCGCCAATCAATGGTTTCTATGAGATGATGATGGATATGTCGCCAGAGCGACGCAAGGAACTTCTCATGTTAGGACAGCAGAAAATCGAGGCCAATGCAGACCAGCGTTCCGAGGTTGTCAGGACGGAGCAACAAAAGAAGTCCGAGGCAGAGCGAAAGGAGGCAGAACAGAAACGGCAGGAAGAACTGATGAAGCCCCGAAAGTTTGAGGGAACAATGTATCAGCACCTGCGTGACGGCTCCGTGGTCGTGGACTATCACCAGCAGTTGGGAGTATTGTCTGAGGTCAGGGACGGCTCTGCCGTCTTCAATCCCCTGACACTCCCTGCCACACAGGCTCCCAAGATGCGTTTGTATGTGACCGTCCGCGACTACTACGAACAGCTTTACAGCTATGAGGCAGACAACCGTCAGCCCAACGACCTGCTACGTGCCAACCTCAATTCCTACTACGACGAGTTCGTCATGCGCTTCGGCTGTCTCAACGAGAAG
>LPNH01000106.1:1027-3627 GCA_001543385.1 Candidatus Hemicellulosilyticus sp. P3 | reverse complement strand
ACGTTTGAGCGTTACCTCAACACGCTGGAATCAGGTGTGTATTTCATCAATGCCGTGTCGGAGTCAGGCAGCGAGACGCTGAAGCTGGTGCTGACAAAATAAGGAACATAAATGAATCAAAAAAGGTGAGTCTCGTTTGAGGCTCACCTTTTTTGTTGCCTTGATTTGGCCTTATCTCTTGACGAAGCGCATCGTGTACTTCTCGTCGATGCGGAGGAGGTAGAGGCCAGCCGACAGCTCGTCGATGTGGATCTCACCTTCGTCCTGCAGCGTGACGGTCATGACCTTCATGCCCATGGCGTTGAAGATGCTGATTTCATGCTCGCCTTCCAGACCCTCTATACGGATCTTGTCGTTAGCGGGGTTGGGGTAGAGGCTGACGTTCTCGAAGCCCTCTTCGTCGACCCCTGTGCCTTCGAAGAAGGCGGCAAGGACGATGTCGTGGTCGACGAGGATCTCTCTGGGATTATCGGTGTTGCCGTCGCCCCATTTCTTGAAGTAATAGCCGTCGGCGGGGATGGCCGCAAGGGAAGCCGTGGCTCCTGCGTTATAGGTGCCTGCGCCGATGATGAAGCCTTGCGTCTCGTCATAATACACGGTGACGGTGTATGTCACGGTCGGGTTGGTGGAGAACGATGCAACGTATTCGGCATCGCCGGTGACGGTTATGGTGCGCGGGTTGTTCATGTCGCCGTCTTGCCATCCCGAGAAATAGAAGCCCTGGTTGGGCGAGGCTCCGATGTTGATGATGGTGTTGACGGGATAGGTGCCGCCACCGAAGACGGTGCCCATGAGGGGGTTCTCGGACCTGACGGTGATGGTGTAGGTCTCGCCAGGTTGGACGGCCTCAAAGAGCGCGGTGAAGGTCATATCGCCGGTGACGGTGATGCTTCGCGGGTTGTCGGTGTTGCCGTCGTCCCAGCTGCGGAAGGCAACGTTCTCGAACGGTGTGGCGCTGATTTCGATGGTGCTGCCTTGCGGATAGGTGCCGCCGCCGGTCACGGTGCCCAGAGCAGGATCGTTAGGCAAGACGGTGATGGTGTATTGTGGTGTGCCTTGGAGGTAGAACAAGGCCTTGTAGTTGGCGTTGCCCGTCACGGTGACGTTACGCGGGTTGCTGACGATGCCGTCGCTCCAGCAGAGGAAGATGTAGTTCTCGTTGGGCGTGGCTGTCAGTGAGGCGACGGTGCCGTAGTCGTAGATGCCTGCGCCAGTCACAGTGCCGCCTTCCACGGGATCGCACTCGGTGGTGATTTCATATTGCAAAGGCGTGAAGACGGCGGTATAGGTGGCGTCGCCTTCGACGAAGATGCTACGCGGATTGGTGAGGTTGCCGTCGTTCCATTGGCTGAAGGTATAGCCAGTGTTGCTATGTGCGGTCAGGTGGACGGTAGAGCCGTAATTATAGGTGCCGCCGCCGTTGACGGTGCCTGAGTTCTCGGGGTAGACCTCCGTAGTGATGACACACTGCCTGATCTCGAATTGAGCGGTGAAGGTGTGGTCTTCGGTGACGATGACAGTGCGCGGGTTGTCCATGATGCCGTCGTCCCAGCCAGCGAAGGCGAAGCCCATATAAGGTGTGGCTTCGATTTGGATGGTGTCGCCATAATAATAGGTGCCGCCACCAGTCACGGTGCCCCAGCCGGGATGGTCGGAGATGACTTCGATGGTGTATTGGCTGATGGCGAAGAGGGCGACGAAGGTGCTGTCGTGGGTGACGACGATGTCGCGCGGGTTGTCGACGAGGCCGTCGTTCCAAGTGAGGAACTCATGGCCAATGTTGGGGATGGCCTCGATTTGGATGGTGTCGCCAAAGGGGTAGGTGCCGCCACCGCTGACGGTGCCCCAGTCGGGGTTGTTACTTTCTACGGTGATGGTATAGAGCGTCAAGGATTCATCGACGTTCACATCGTCGATATACCAGTCGTGGCCATGATGGCCGCTGTATTTGAAGGCGAGATAGATGGTGTCGCCTTGGTATTCGGTGAGGTCGATATAGATGGAGTCCCAAGTGTTGGAGGGATTGTCTTGTGACCATATCTCGGTGAAGTCGGAGAGCTCGGTGCCCGTGGTGGAGATCATCACCTGGCTGCTGGTGTAGCTGCTCGGGTTGACTTCCAAGGTCTTGAACGACACCCATGCCGAGTCGGAGTAGGACTGCAAGTAGAGTGGGGGCGTGATCAGCCAGCCTTCCTGGATGTTGTCGAAGGCGAGGTGGCGTGCGCTGTAGTCATCGGTGGCAGCCTCGTCGTCGTTGCGTTCCCAGCCGATGGCGGTGTTGCCATCGAAGTCGAGGACGGTCCAGTCGGCCCAGGTGCTGTCGGCTTCAAAGCCGTCGAACCAAGGCAATGCCAAAGGTTCCACTTGGGGTTGTGGCGTTTCGGAAGGAAGCACGACAAGGCCCGAGATGATGCATTCATCGGGCTGATAGAGGACTTCGCCGTCTTTATAAACCGTTTGTGCGTCGGTATAATAGACTCCGCTCTCGTTGACGACCAAATTGCTGATTCCAGAGAGTTCAGGCAGGTCGAAGAGTATCTCGCCGTCTTGCCAAATATTGACAATGGTATCCGTCAAGGAAATCCCTGTCCAATAGAGGC
>LPNH01000106.1:0-1017 GCA_001543385.1 Candidatus Hemicellulosilyticus sp. P3 | reverse complement strand
TGACACCGTAGGTAATGGAGTCGTTTTCAACCATGAATCCCGCTGCATAGAGGTTGTCGCCATCGAAGCAGATGCTTTGGATGCTCGAAGTGCTATCTGCCATCCAAAGCAGCAAGTCGTTTTTCCAAACGCTGGCATGGTAGAGGGAGTCGCTATTAAAGGCTATGGCACCGCCTGCATAAATGTCGCCCGTCGTTGCGTCGACGGCCAGGCTGTGAATGTGGCACGCGTCTTCGTTGTGGTCGTAGGAATAGAGGAGCTCGCCGTTTTGCCAGATGTTGTTGAAGCCAGCCACTATCCAGTCGTTGCCGTTGAGGGCGATGTGGTCGAAATAGGTGCCATTGTCGGAGACGAACACGCAAGAGTCGTTCATCCAAACGCGGCCATAGACGCCATCGGAGTTGAAGGCGGATCCGGCTCCATAAACTGTTCCGTCTTCCGCGACTTGTATGCCTCTCAGCTGGATGTCGAGGCTGTCGGTTAAGCTGTAAAGCAGTGTGTTGTTTTTCAATACCTTGCCAGTGGTAAAGTGGTTGCCAGAGACATAAACGTCTTGCGCTTGAGCCAGTCCAAGGCAGAGGAACAAGGCGGCAAAAAGGGTGGTTATTTTTTTCATTGTATGTGAATTTCGAAATACTATTATGGTTTGAGTGGGCAAAAATAGCAACTTTTTCTTGAAGAGTGTATAAATGACAAAGAAAATACTTATCTTTGCGGCCGATAAGCGGTGCCGAGAGGCTCAATAGGGAATCGGGTGCAAATCCCGGACAGTTCCCGCTGCTGTAAGCTCTTCACGCTGGTCACTATGCCACTGAAAACCTAGTCTTTCGGGAAGGCGGCCAGAACAAAGGAGTAAGTCAGAAGACCTGCCGCCTGTCGCTGAAACAAGGCTTTCGGGACAAGAGCTGGCTTTCCTTATATAGATTAAGGTGTACCCTCATCTCCCCAAGCATTTTAATGTAATGGATTGAATGTCAAACCTAAAATTATATTATTATGCGTAAAAACTTTACCCTT
>LPNH01000105.1 GCA_001543385.1 Candidatus Hemicellulosilyticus sp. P3 | reverse complement strand
TGGACGGCCACGACTACATCGACAAGGCCATAGAGAAAGGAGCCTCCGCCATCGTGTGCGAGAAGCTGCCGCGTAAGAAGTCGGACCAGGTCACCTATGTCAAGGTGGACAACTCGGCTTACGTGCTCGGCGTGGCTGCCTCCAACTTCTTCGGCAACCCCTCTGAGAAGATGAAGTTGGTGGGCGTGACCGGCACCAACGGCAAGACCACCATCGCCACCCTGCTCTACCGTCTCTTCACCGATGCGGGCTACAGCTGCGGCCTACTCTCAACCATCGAGAACATCATCAGCCGCGAAGTGATCCCTTCGACACATACCACCCCCGACCCCATCGAGCTGAACACCTTGCTGCACCAAATGGTGGAGAAAGGATGTGAGTACGCCTTCATGGAGGTGAGTTCACACAGCGTGGCACAGGACCGTATCGCAGGATTACATTTCGCAGGGGGCATCTTCACCAATCTCACCCACGACCACCTCGACTACCATAAGACGATGGCCAACTACCGCAACGCCAAGAAGAAATTCTTCGACAGTTTGCCACAGAGTGCCTTCGCCCTTACCAACCTCGACGACAAGAACGGCGCGGTGATGCTGCAGAACACCAAGGCCAAGAAACTCAGCTATGCTTTGAAACACGACGCCGACTTCAAAGGCATCGTGCTGGAGAGTCACTTCGATGGCATGCTCATCAAGGTGAACGGCACCGAGGTCTACACCCAACTCGTGGGCGGCTTCAACGCCAGCAACCTCTTGGCCATCTATGGCGCTGCCATTTCGTTAGGCTTTAATAAAGACGAGCTGCTGGTCGAGATCAGCAAGCTGCACGGCGCCAACGGACGCTTCGACATGGTGCGCTCCGACTGTGGCATCGTCGGCATCGTCGACTACGCCCATACCCCCGACGCATTGGAGAATGTGTTGGTGACCATCAACGACGTGCGTTGCCACAAGGAAACACTCATCACCATCGTGGGATGTGGAGGCAACCGCGACACCACCAAACGTCCCGAGATGGCTGCTGTGGCCGTGAAACTCAGCGACCGTGTCATCCTCACCAGCGACAACCCGCGCAACGAAGACCCTGACGAGATCATCCGCCAGATGAAAGCCGGCATCGCCGAGGAAGACATGCACAAAGTGTTGAGCATCACCAACCGAGGCGAGGCCATCCGCACAGCCGTGGCCCTGGCCAAGAAAGGCGACATCATCCTGCTGGCGGGCAAGGGACACGAAAACTATCAGGAAATCAACGGAGTAAAGAACCATTTTGACGACAAGGAAGTCTTGTCGGCAGCATTCAAGGAGGTCAAATAATGCTATACTATCTGTTCAATTATCTAGAGCAACGCAATTTCCCAGGTGCAGGCGTATTCAACTACGTCACCTTCCGCGCTGCCATTGCCATCATCCTAGCCCTTGTCGTCTCGGTATGGTTCGGCAACTATTTCATCAAGCTGCTGAAGCGCAAGAGAGTCGTCGAGACCCAACGCGATGAGTCCATCGACCCCTACAACACCAAGAAAGTTGGCGTACCCACCATGGGCGGTGTCATCATCATTGCGGCCATCCTGATTCCCGTATTGCTCGTCTGCAAGATCCATAGCATCTACACCATCTTGATGATCATCACCACGATCCTCCTCGGTGTCATCGGTTTCGCCGATGATTACGTCAAGACCTTCAAGCATAAGAAAGACGGCATCAAACCCGCTGTCAAGCTCGGCGGACAGGTCCTCTTAGGCCTCATCGTCGGTCTTACCCTGCGTTTCAGCCCAGCCGTGCAAATCAACGAGACAGTGCAGCTGAAGATAGAAGACAACAAGGAAATCGTCGTGAAGAGTCCCGACGTGAAATCGACCCGCACGACCATCCCCTTCCTGAAAAACCACAACCTCAACTATGCTGACTTGTTCCGCTGGGCAGGCCCGAAGTGGATGTACAACCTCGCATGGGTCTTCCTCGTGCTCCTCACCATCTTCATCGTGGCCGCCGTCAGCAACGGCTCCAACCTCAACGACGGCATGGACGGCATGGCCTCGGGCAACTCAGCCATCATCGGCATCACATTGGTCATCTTGGCCTACATCTCAAGTAATGCCGTCACGGCAAGCCACTTCAACCTGATGTTCATCCCAGGCAGCGAAGAGTTGGTGGTGTTTATGGCCGCTTTCGTCGGTGCCCTGATCGGCTTCCTGTGGTTCAACTCCTACCCTGCCCAGATTTTCATGGGCGACACGGGTAGCCTGACCATTGGCGGCATCATCGCCGTGTCGGCCATCATCATGCACAAGGAGTTGCTCCTGCCTCTGCTTTGCGGTGTGTTCCTCTTCGAGATCCTCTCCGACCTCGACGTGAAACGCTTCGTCAAGACCGGAAAGAAACACAGAATCTGGAAGAAAGGTCCCTTGCACGACCACTTTCGTACCAGCTACAGCGACTTCCAGAAAGCCTGGCCCAACTCAACTGTCACCTTTAAAGGGCACGGCAAAGGCCACAACACCGTACATCACGAGGTGAAAATCACCATCCGCTTCTGGATCATCACCATCCTGCTGGCTGCCTTCACACTCATCACCTTCAAAATCAGATAAACCCACAGGACAACTAACAACTGATTAACTGAACAA
>LPNH01000104.1 GCA_001543385.1 Candidatus Hemicellulosilyticus sp. P3 | reverse complement strand
GAGTTCTTCAACGGTGAAGTTCTCGTCGGACATCATCTTCTGGAAGTTGGTGACGTAGATGTCGGTGATGTCGCCCACCATGACGATGGTCTGCTGCACCTTGCGGGCATCTTTCACCAGGTTGTTCACCGACTTCAGGGCATCATAGTACTTCTTGCCCTGCTCGTAGATCTTCACCGTCTCCTGAAATTCGTTGATCATGTTTTTCGCGGTCGTGGAAGTCTCGACTATCTCACGGGTAGAGTTCACGATGCTCTGTGCCAGGTTCGTCGGATCAATGACCGTCCACTGTGCACTGGCCCTGCCGACGAACAGTGTCATGCAAAGGCCGATAATCACTAATGCTTTTGTTCTCATTTGTTTTTCTGTTTTTGTTGTGAATGATTCAGTTGATTGTCTCTGTTTTCAGTTTGCCAGCAGTCCGTCGGCACGGTCATCATCGGGATAGTGCCTGGAGCGCACATAGTCGCCGTTAGGCGAGAAGGTGAGCACGTCCGTTTCCTCATTGTAGGACACGTCGATGCGATAGCCAGTGTTGATGAACATGTTGCCGTTCTCCTGTTGCAGCAGATACGTTGCGGGCTTCAGCCTGCGCGTCAGTCCGCCACGCTTGAAGACCGTGACCTTGTAGGCTGGCCCTTCCTTGTAGATGAGCACGTCGGGCTTGCCCCCGACACTCTCCCAGTTGCCACACAGGGCGGCCCTGCCGTCTGTCGGCTCAACACAGCCCTGCATGACGATGGTGGCAAGGCTGATGATGCAGCTGCTTAATAGCAGCAGATGGTTTTTCTGATTCATTGTCTTTTCTTTTTTTTGATAGTTCTGTCACTTAATTCTCATTGCGCCTTTTCTCCGCCAACTGGCGTATTGCTCCCTCAATGTCACCGCCCAACTGTTCGGCAAGCCGGTACACCTCAACCTTTTCCGTTTCCTCGGTCGTATAGGCAAGGTATTCTTCCGGGCTTACCTCGGTGGCATAGACCGCCGACTGTGTACCGCCCAGACCTATCCACACTTCCTTGTAGTGCCGTGAGGGGTTGTTCGCCATATTGATGGAAAGCACCTGTGCCTTCTCCTTGTCCGTCAGTCCCAGCAATGCCTGTATCTGGTCGAACTTGTTCATGTACTTGCGCTGGTCGAGCAGTATCTTGCAGTCGGAGTTGTTGATGATGCTCTCCTTCACGATGGGCGACGATATGATGTCGTCCACCTCCTGCGTCACCACGATTGCCTCGCCGAAATACTTTCTCACAGTCTTGTACATATAGCGCATGTACTCGGCCATGTTCGTTGAGGTAAGCGCCTTCCATGCCTCTTCGATGATAAGCTGCTTGCGCACACCCTTCAGACGCCGCATCTTGTTGATGAATGCCTCCATGATGATGATGGTCACGACAGGAAAGAGTTCCTTGTTGTCCTTGATGGAGTCGATTTCAAACACGATGAAGCGCTTGCTGAGCAGGTCAATGTTCTCCTTCGAGTTCAGCAGGAAGTCGTAGCGGCCGCCTCGGTAGTACTGGCGTAAGGTCGTCAGGAAATTGTCGATGTTGAAGTCGGCTTTCTCTACCTTGATGTCACGCTCCTGCATCTGCTGGCGATACACGTCACGCATGTACTCGTAGAAGGTGTCGAAGCACGGCACGACCGTGCGGTCTGCGCGTATCAGTTCAATGTAGGCGGCTACGGCACTGCCCAACTCTCCCGACTCTGTCTTTGAAACGGGCTGGTCGTCGCTCTTCCAGAGGGTGATGAGCAGTGTCACGATGGAGTCCTTCTTTTCCACGTCGAACACGAAGTCATCGGTATAGAACGGGTTGAACGAAATCGGGTGTTCCTCGGTGTAGGTGTAGTAGATGCCGTCCTGCCCGTGCGTCTTGCGGTGGATCATGCTGCACAGCCCCTGATAGGAATTACCCGTATCGACCAGCACGACATGGGTGCCCTGCTCATAGTACTGGCGCACGAGGTGGTTCATGAAGAACGACTTTCCGCTGCCAGAGGGTCCCAATACGAACTTGTTACGGTTAGTCGTGATACCCTTCTTCATCGGCAAGTCGCTGATGTCGATGTGCAGCGGTTTTCCCGTCAGCCTGTCCACCATCTTGATGCCGAACGGCGAGAGCGAACTGCGATAGTTCGTTTCTTCCGTGAAGAGGCACACCGCAGGCTCTATGAAGGTGTAGAACGATTCTTCCGCAGGAAAGTCGGCCTCGTTGCCGGGGATGCCAGCCCAATAGAGCGTCGGGCAATCGACGGTGTTGTGCCGGGGCATACACTCCATGCTTGCCAGCTGACTGCCTATGTCGTTCTTGGCATGCTTCAGTTCCTCGGCGTCATCGCTCCACGCAATGACGTCGTAGTGCGCACGGACGCTGACAAGTCCCTGCGAATGGGCCTCGTTCAGATACTCGTCTATCCACTCCTTGTTGATGGCGTTGCTTCGCGAGTAGCGGCTGAGCGACTGCATGTTCCGGGCCGTCTTCTCAAACCGCTGCAGGTTGTCGTCGCTGTTGTCAAGTATCACATACTGGTTGTAGATATGGTTGCAGGGCAGCAGCAGTCCCACGGGACTGGCGAAGGACAGGCGGCAGTCGCTACGGTCTGTGCTCAGACGCTCGTAGCGGGTGTCTGTATGCACCTTGGCAGGGAGATCGT
>LPNH01000103.1 GCA_001543385.1 Candidatus Hemicellulosilyticus sp. P3 | reverse complement strand
ATCAAGAACTCTTCTTCCAAAGGATTGTAACGTTTTCCCATAAAAAGGGTTCCCTCCCGGTGGGTTAAACTTCACTGTGCAATGATATGGATTATTTTCTAATCTCATTAGTGTCCACTAAAAATTAACATTTTAAAAGTTTAATAAAAACTGTCCATTAGAATCGTTGAGTTATTTGAAATCATTGAGTTGATTAATGTTGAAGAGGTCGTAAAGCGGAGTTTTGTCTGTCAGTGAAACTCATAGTATCTGCAACACCTCATAGGTGCTTCGTTTAAACTGCATATCGTGTTGGACGATTGCCACAAGGCAGTATGCGCAGATGGCCGAATAGATTTGGATGCGCACTGCGTTTTCAGTGGTACCCCAGAATTTCTTGATTTTCAAATGCTGTTTCAGCCATTTGAAGAAGAGTTCCACTTGCCAGCGGTTCTTGTAGAGTTCCGCCACTTGCCATGAAGAGAGATGAAAGGCATTCGTCAGAAATGTGAATTCTCTTTCCTGTTCGGCATCCCAGAAACGTACAAGCCGCAACGGCTCTGGATAGTATTTGCTCGGATAGTAACCTGTCAAAGTGATTGTGGCGTCTGATAGCACGTCTTTAGGAAGGCGGCGTCTCCATTTTACAGCTCTGTACTGCAGATTCTTCTTGGCTCTCACGACAAAGTACGACCCCATTCCGGTAATCTTGTACAGACGACGGAAATCGTTGTAGGCACGGTCGAAGATGTAATAAGAACCGCACTCGTAAGGTATTTCGTCCATCGCTCGGACATCATTCATGGATGCCTCCGTTATATGGAAGAATGCTGGCACCTGCGCCTCGACATCGTATAACGTGTGTATCTTGACACCGCCCTTGTGCTTTCTGAACGAGGCCCACCAGAACACCGACAGGCAGAGGTCTTTGGTCGTCGAATCGAAAACATAAACGTTTCCGCCAAGTTTGAAGATGTCGGTAATACGCTTGTCCCCGGCGTCTGCCACAAGGAAGTATGCAAACTCCTCGAAGATGCGGCAGTCGCGGTTCTGGTTGGTTTTCGCGAGATTGCTCTTTGTGACATGCTTACCAAAGCCGAGGTGGTGGCATTTGCTGCGATGAGCCTCGATGATGACAATTAAATCACGCAAACGCTCGCGATTGGTCAATTGTCCGGACATCATCACCTGCAACTGGTTCCAACAGGTGAAATGTTTCACATAGCGATCGCCACCGTATTTCCTTACAAGGTAATTGAAATGGTTCCGATTCAAAAAAGAAACCAACTGAGCAAAAACGTATTTGTCTTGATTCATATGCAGGGGTATCTCCTGCATAGATACAAATTCAAATCCGTCAACTCGAAAAATCTCTACAAATAATTAACTTACAATAATTTCAAAGAACTTTCACTGATTTTTAGTGGACAGTAATGTTTTTGAATAAATTATTTTCACCTATGCCAACTCCTTGAGAACAGATTCCGATATTAACTTCACAAATTTATCAATCAAGCGAAATCGGAATAGATTTCTCCTTTCCAATTAAATAAACATCAAGGGAATGTTCTTTTATTGGATGTATTTCACGGATTTTGCACCGATTCGCTAAGGATAGAATAGCCAACACGCGCGTCGTGTCTACCTCTACAGAATTTGTTACAAGTAGTCTATAATCAGTAGTGTCTTTATACCACGCATTTAAGAAGAACCACTCTTGATTTGTATCATCCTCAACCATTAATGCGTACAAATTATATCCAATGTCGTCAATTCCTCTAAAAAATAATGTGCACCCATCAAAAAGAGTCATATCCTCTTTTGCAAGAGAATTGTTGTCTTGGGAACCACATGACAGAATAAAAAACAACGGTAAGAGTAAAAATATGTTTATTTTCATACTTATTTACTACGGTTATCATTAATGGTATTATATTTATGCCGTTTAGCATGATTGAAGCCGCATTTAATTGAAAACTGGTCGTCTTTTGAATCGAGTTGTCTTTTATAACCATTTTCTTTACTGTTGACAATACTATTCCAATGCGCTCCCAATTTTAATGCAACAAGAGGAATCCCTAACGCATTACCTGCAGCCCCAAAAAGGAAATTACCAAAATTATCTGGATTATGAGCCACCCCATCAACCAAATACATAGAATGGTAGACATCCGATCCATACATACTTATCATCCCCCCTTTTGCTTTCTTTGAAAAGTCAAGTTTTCCCAATCCAACCCCCTCTTCTTTTATATAACCTAATCTGCGGTCTCGGTTATCATCACTAAAAACTCCTGCATTAAAAAGCATCGTTCTTATATCGATTTCCTGTACAATTTGTAATTTTGTAATTTTGCCTTCTTCGATAGAAATTGGATCATTTATGGGGTCTGCAAAAGTAAAATTATATGGTTTGCCCGAAGGCGGATCATATATTCCAACATGTTCCCCGTCGGACTTTATCGTGTGTAAATAGTTTCCAAATTTATTGAAGACCAATGTATCACACCCATTAGGGTCAATGGTAACAATAGGGTTCCACATGCAGTAAGCATACGGACTTATCCCCGGGTACTCATCCATCATCGGGTCGGGCGAGAGCCATCCGGTCCAGACCTCCGGCCAGTGGTAGCGTGCGCCGTAGTAGAGAAAGCCCGTCTCGGGGTCCTTCTCCTTGCCGTTATCTTCGATGACATTGCTGCATCTCGGCAAAGCAAGCAAGCTTGCTCTGCGCTCGACTTCCGCAATG
>LPNH01000102.1:4701-5570 GCA_001543385.1 Candidatus Hemicellulosilyticus sp. P3 | reverse complement strand
AAAGGGAATGCCCATCGAGAGTGTAAGCCGTGTATTGGGACACACGAACATTGTCACGACACAAATCTATGCGAAGATAACAAGCCAGAAACTCAACAACGACCTGACAATGTTAGGCGACAAACTCAATGCATCATTCAGTAACATCAAAATGGCATAGCACTATGGAGCAGAGAAACATCATCAAATGGAACGACGACAATACGTTGTCTATTCCCACAGGCGAGATTTGGATGAGCGAGTCCGAGATGGTGGACTTGTTCGGAGTGTTCATCCCCAAACTGAGGAATACCATTCAAGCCCTCTACAAAGAAGAACAGGTAAAGCCCTACGAGGCAGAGCGGACTATCAAGGTGAATCGTGGTCTGTATCTGACAGTCTATAGCTTTGAGGTCGTGCTGCTGCTTGCCTTCCGTCTCAATTCCTGTCAGACGAGGGCAGTCCGTAGGGAACTGATAGCACGAATTGAACGCAACCACAAGCCGTTTGAGGTCATACTTACCACCATCAGGGGAAAGGGGAACTGAGGGCTGATACAAACTTCAACGCAGAAAGACGGATGTCATGCCACCAATCTGGCAAACATCCGCCTTTCTGCTTCTCAGTCCCATGGAGGGAATTGCACAGGTTGATTGCTACTCCGCCGACTTGGTGGCAGGATGGTAGCACCTTTGCAACAGTGCCTCCAGATCGCTCTCCCGATAGAGAATCTTTCCTCCCAGGACATAGTAGGGAATCACCCCGTTGTTGCGGTACTCCTGCAAAGTCCGACGGCTGACCTTCAGCGCCTTTGACGTCTCATCGTCCGTCAGGTAGCGCTCCCCGTTCAGCATCGGACGGTACTTGCCCGTCACGTCCTCATAGAGTGC
>LPNH01000102.1:2814-4611 GCA_001543385.1 Candidatus Hemicellulosilyticus sp. P3 | reverse complement strand
TGTCCTCCGGCTTGTAGTAAATCTTACGCTCAATCTGAGAGTAGGCAAGCGTCCCGTTGTCACGGAGCGTCTGCAACGTTCTAAGGCTGATGTGCAGTGAACTGATCACTTCGCTGTTGTCTACCCACTTTCCCATTTTCTTGTCTGTTCCCCTGTTGGCCATCGCCTTCATTTTGTTGATGAAGCTGTTGAAGCCCGTCTGCAGTTCCTCGTAGGCACTGCGTTCAATAATAATTGCGTCCATATCTGTTCTTTTTTACTATGTTTTTATTACTTTTCTCTTTTTGTCGGCAAAGGTAGGCATTCCGTTTCTAACTTCTTGCCACCGTTTTAACACCTTGGAAGAACATTTCTTTCTCCTTTGGTGTTCCGCATCTTTTTTTTACGGTGCAAAGGTAATATGTCCTGACGAGACCGAATGTCAAGTTGATATCAAGTTGACATTGATTTTTCGTTTGACGGCGCAAATTTACCTTGTCTTTACGAGACCGATTGGCAAGTTGTTAACAAGTTGTCATCACATTTCCCGTTTTTGACGGTACAAAGGTAGGGAGATGTTTCCGTCCCGCTTCGCAACTTACTAGTAGGTTGTGCCGTTTTTTAACTCGACTTTAACTTTCCGAATGCAAATGTAGGGTATTTCATCCTACCAGCAATGGATTTCCAGACTCACGGCATGATATGTCGCTTCCGTGTCGTCGTATGTCGCGTGTCCCTGCCAGTTTTCCTTTTGCGGATGCAAATTTAATAAGGTCGTTTCCATTTACCAAGTTCATACCTTCCTATGGCTGCAAGTGGCGGTTGGTTGTCTGTAACTGGCGGTTGGCTGTCATTGTCCTGTGTTCGCTGTGCCAAAACGGCCAAGGATAACAACAGAATCGGGAGAAGAAACAATCTATGCTTTGTTTCCTATGTATGCAGTGACAACATCCGTAACGTGCAGGTCCCGCCCTACATCCCTACAGACGGATGGACTACGGGATGGTAGGACTACAGGATGGATAGACCACGGGACGGAGGGCCTGCCATCCTTCACACGGGACGGCCACACATTTCTTATAATATATACAGCGCCTTGCACTCTTTGTATGCCCTGAATACGGAGCAACCACAGACAACATCGCCAGCCCTGAAAAAACGCTTTGTACCGCATAGCCACTTGGCAGAATACGGAAACAAACTACCGAAAAAAGCCAATTTTTCAAGGCCACGCGCAGAATAGGGCATCTAAACCCAATCTCTTGGCAGTGTAAACAAGGCACATTACATTTGCACACGATAACCGGTCAGCAGTGCATACTCTGACCATAGTAGTAACTTAAAAATCAAAGTAAAATGCCAAAGAAAGAAATTGGAAATTTCACGGAAGCAGAACTCAGGGCATTCATCTCTGAATCGCCAATCGCTTCTAGAAGTAAGGAACAAAAGGAGCAGACGGAAAACATTTCCTCTGTTGCCCCAAGTGAAGGAACCTACGCATCAGCAGAAGAGGTTGTCATAGGTCAGGGTGAGGAATCTCTTTTCCCTGACGTTAAAGAGGATGTTACACCATCCCCTACATCTGTACCTTCCCCTACATCTGACACGTCATCCACAAAAGTGCGACGTGTAAGCAGCAAGCAGCGCAAGTTGTCACTTGACGAGTACCGGGCCACCTTCCTTCGGGTGCCAAGGGTGGTCAATCGCCGCCCCGTGTTCGTCAGTGAGGAAGTCCGCCAGAAACTTGACTTGATTGTCCTCCGCCTGTCCGATACCAGACGGATGAGTGTCACGGGACTGCTGGAAAACATCTGCCGC
>LPNH01000102.1:0-2738 GCA_001543385.1 Candidatus Hemicellulosilyticus sp. P3 | reverse complement strand
CATTGTTCCGAGAGCAAGCAAGGTTGTGTTTTCGTAACCCGAAAACTACCTTGCCCGCTCTTTCAGACGGGACAAATCCGCTCCCGACGGTCGCAGATTTCAGGGTTCGGTTACTGACGTATGATTACACAGACAACAACGTAAGCAATGACAATAATGGTAACAGGGAAAACAAAGGAAACAAAAGCCGGGGCTAAGACCCAACGGCACAAGGGAGGCAGACCGACACTGCCGAAAGCCCGCAGACGGTCGAAGTCCGTCACCGTCAGATTCTCGAAGATTGACCACGAGACTTTGCGGGTAAGATGCAGGAAGGCAAACCGACAGCTTTCGGAGTACATCCGAGAGTCTGCCCTGCAGTCGGAAGTCGTGATGCCTCACACGACGGAGAACGCAAGCCTCTACCGTGAACTTGCAGGGATGGCGAACAATCTCAACCAACTGGCAAGGCTCAGCCACCAGACCAGCCTCTACCATACAAGCAGGAAGGTGGACGAGGCTTTGGAAAGAGTGCTGGCAATCATCAATGAGTACAAGCAGGGAAAGGGGGAAAACGGATGATTGCCAAGATAGTGAAGGGTGCATCTTTTCGTGGATGCGTCCAGTATGTGACGGGTAAGGACAATGCGACAGTGCTGGCCTCAGACGGTGTGTTACTCGGCTCTGTCGGCAATATAGCGGATAGTTTTGAGTACCAGAGAGCGCTTAATCCGAGGTGTTCAAAGCCTGTCGGACACATTGCTTTGAGTTTCAAGCCGGAGGATAAGGACAAACTGACGGACGGGATGATGACTAAAATCGCACGGGAGTACATGGAACAGATGGGCATCAAGGACACGCAGTTTCTCCTTGTCAGGCACCATAATACGGCCAATCCGCACTGTCATTTAGTGTATAACCGCATCGATAATAACGGCAGAATCATCTCGGATAAGTTCGAAAGGAAGCGCAGCGAGAAGATAGTCAAGCATCTGAAAGACAAGTACGGGCTGACCTATTCCGATGGCAAGGGACAGACCAGAACGGAACGGCTACACTACACGGAACGCACGAAGTTCGAGATACAGAATGCAGTCAAGGCGGCATTGAAGGATGTCGGGAATTGGCAGCAATTCGCGGACAGGCTGAAACGGCAGGGTGTCGAAGTGGAGTTCAAGAGACGACGGGGAAACGATGATGTAATAGAGGGCATCACCTTCATCAAGGACGGTGTTAGGTTCAAAGGCTCACAAGTTGGCAGACAATTTACCTACGCCAAACTGAACGAATGTCTGTCAAGGGATGAGCAGAGGCAGACCGCTAATCAAGGGCAAACAAGGCAGAATGAGCAACCGATGCAAGAGCCTAATTCCGACTGGCAAGGAACGTCTCGTTCTACATTTGACTTCCCGTCGTTGGGATTGTTCGATACCAACAATCCCGTCTATGACCCAGCCGAAGAAGAGTTCCGTCGACGGATGCAGCGGAAGAAAAAGAAACGTGGCCCGAGGCTATAAGCGAAACAAGTAATATGAGTATTCACCAATAAAACCAAATGCAAATGAAAGATGAAATCATTGAGAGCATCTTCGGTTGTCTGGAGCGCATCGAAGAGAAGTTAGACAAGCAGCCCGTTCAGACAGAGCAGGGCAAGAGTGAGGACAAAGAGAATTTGGCAGAGGTTATAATGCCTCTGGTTGACTCTATGAATCGGACAAACATAAATTTTTGTGTCCTCCGGGATGCATTGAAGATTGTCTCACAACGTCAGAAGGAGAGCAAGAAAGAACTACTGGAAACCATAGGCAGTAAGTTGGAAGTACTTTCAGCCAAAGGCAACGAGACTACAAAAGGGGAAATCCAAGCTTTGCGCCAGTTCATGACAGAGCAGATGGGCAAGCCTCAACACAAGAAGGTCACCCACGATCTGACAACTAAAACGTGGTGGTTAGCGGGCATTGGTACAGTCCTTTTCTTTTGTATGTCCCTGCTTGCAACCAAGATTTGCGACCAGTCAAAAGAGATAGAGGAACTGCAATTAGCAGGCTGGAAGTATCGTGCATTAAGGGCTACACTGCCCGCCAACAACGCAAATGTGATATGGCTGGAGCGTAATGTCTGGGCAGGCAATAAGAACGGCATCCACCACTGCCAGCAGTTCGTCATCAACTTCGAAGACTCCATCCGTCGTCGTCATCAGATGGAACAGGAAGCAGCCATGCGTGACAGTATTGGACGGCTGATGATACAGCAGTCGAAGGATATTAGAAAAAAGATAAAATAGCCTGAACTTCTTACTATACTGCCGACTCTACAACTGCCAAAGGGGTTCCTGTCGCCAATTTGACGGGAACCCCATCATGGCAGGATCTATTAACGGATTCCGAAGCAACAGCAACTTTAGGTCACTAACGAAAGTATTGTTAGCATCGATGGCATTCAGCCAATAGGCAATACAACAGAGTTGGGCATAAAGCGACTCTTCTCTGAAAGTGAAGTTTGTTAGCCACTTGTTGGGCATCACTTGTGGTGTAGCAGGTTTCAGAGGGTATGCCCTGTTCCACACTCTGGCATGATGGGCACAGTGATTGCGCAGCGAGGTCAGACTCTCTAGCCAACTGGAAAGAAACTTATGGTGATTCAGTCCAAACTCATGTGCGACATCATGCTTCAATTGCGATTCACTGAAGTTATTGAAGAGCTTCGAGAGTTCCCCCAACGATATAACCTCCAGCGTCTTCCAAACAGGTGGAAGGTCT
>LPNH01000101.1 GCA_001543385.1 Candidatus Hemicellulosilyticus sp. P3 | reverse complement strand
CCAAACCGCAGAAAGTCGCCGCTTTCTGATAACGGTTTGGCTTGGGAGACGTCATCGACAATGCATCCCTCCTCCAGCCGCGACACCAGCCCGTCGCAGTCCGTCATCAGCTCCCCGTCGTCCTTGCGGGCTATCGAGTCCCAGTCCACACGGGAGAAGCCTCCGCCGCTGCTGCAGATGCGTCGGCTTCCCTCGAAATAGTGCTTGGTGTAGCCCCTGGCGGTCACGAAGCAGGTGCACAATGCCACATCGCCACACTCGCCGATAAGTGACTTGTCAATTGTCAGCGTTCTGCTGTCTGTGATATTATCCAACATGATTTTTATAGAAAAACACCCACGTTTGTCCTCAAAATTATGGAAGTGACAGCACTGCATCTCCATTTATGCACTCTATAATCATGCTATACGTTTCGTCGTTCCAGTTGTAAAGTTCTTTCTTGGTGGCGAGAATTTGTTCTACAGAATCCTCTCCGTGAAGAAGAGATAATATCTCATAATAACGAATATACGAATCCAATAGATATCCATACCGGTCTAAGATATTATCTATAGGTGTTGAAAAGAGAGAGTCTGTTTTTGCTATGGAATCTGACATAAGAGGACGCCAAATCATCATTATGCTATCCAGGCAATCCCTGTAGTGTAATGAATCATCGGCATCATTGGCCATAATTGCCTTGCATTTAAATCGCAAATACGATTTGTATTCGGGTGGCCATGACAGCATATTTGGGGGAATCCTGTCGACAAAAGATAGTATTGAATCATAACGACCACATAAATCCAGCATCTGTATCCGGTACAGGTAGTCTATGATGCCTACAGAATCTGATTCCACTAAATGTGCATTGTATATTAAAGCCGAATCAATATTAGACATATCTCCACTCTTCCAATACTCGTTCAGATAATTCAAATACTGGGTTCGAGCATTGGACATATCGTTTTCCTTGAGATTTTGGGAAGAGCACGAGGAAAACAACATAATAGAAAAAAAGATGAATATTAGGTTATTTTTCACTGGGTAAAATATTAGTGAATGACAGGATGGTGTAATAATGACCAAGAGAATTTCAGTGATCCATTTATCCTTGATGCACCCGCATGGCCAAGATTTGTCACTCTCTTGAACATTGTTCTATTTGCTTGTTATATTTAACATTTTCCCTAATTTCATCTCCAATCAGTTTGACCATCGGATCCTTTTGTGACGTTTTCTCTTTGCAAAACATAATTGGCGATATTAAGCATTTGGTCTGCTGTGCGATAACTATCGGGCAAGCCAACATCTTTAGCATATATTTGCACATCCTCAAATGATGTAAAAACTGTCGCGTTAACTGCAACCAATGCAAGGTTCATCCCTTTTTTATTCAAGGATTAGAACATCTTTCCGCTCTTGTAGCTCAATGTCCAAGGAATAATTGTGATTTGGAGACCCATCCTTGGTGTAATTGAATTGTATGGACGAATAGTCTTGGTTTAGAAGGATGTCATTAAGTTGTAGAATATCATCGAGAAAGAACAAATCAGATGAATACATCGTAGTGTTGTCGGATGGAACAACGATGCACCGATTACTTCCGGTTATATCCTCTGTAATCATTGTGACAAAGGATGTTTTTTTATCGCGATCAATCCTGTATAATTCAGAAATATAAGATTGTGTTGAAGAAGTCAGTCGGATTAGTGCTCTCTTCGCTTTGTTACTTGTGCAATAAAAGATGATTATCCCATCTTGTTCCGCTATATAGCAGAACGGGTATCTCTTTTGTGTGAGCATATTATTTGATTCTGAGACCAGTTCGTCATAACTGGATATATATGCTGTTTGATGTAAAGGAACATAGTCCGTTTTAATAATATGTTTTTCTTTGCATGTATCCACGGTATTTTGTGCGATATTCAAACATCCAGCAGATACAAAAGCAATAGATACTGCAAATATTAGACTAAAAGTATGTTTCCTCATTTCAATATGCATTTATGTTTAGGTTCTAATATCGGTCGAACTTGTACTACTTTGTTGGAATTGTTAGGATCTATTTCAAATTTAGTGTCCACAATTAGATTGGGGTTATCTCGTCCTTTTAAACCTAAGCCAAGGTTTGAACCGCCAGTTCTATACTCAAAATGAAGATGTTCATCTTCACCTTTCATATTACTGGCATTTCCCGTGTTTCCTGTCAACCCGATTTCATCACCTTCATAAACAGTTTGTCCCACTTTAACATTTTGTGCTGATAAATGAGCATAGAATGCATAGGCCATAGTGCCGTCGTCTTGTTTAAATTCAAGTGTGATGGTTTTTCCATAATCACCTTGAGTCCCGATGTCAACAATTGTACCATCTTTTACAGCATAAACAGGTGTCCCTTGTGGAGCATAATAATCTATTCCTTGGTGTGGTTTTAATGTTCCATCAGCTCGATGCCTTACCATGCCAAAAGTATTCGACAAGCGCATTCTGCGGATTTTCATTACTTTTAGAGGATCTCCCGCCTCTCTCCCGTCCGGATCCACAAATATCACCGGGTTCCAGTTGCAGTAGTTGTACGGCGAGATCCCCGGGTACACATCCATCATCGGGTCCGGCGAGAGCCATCCGGTCCAGACCTCCGGCCAGTGGTAGCGTGCCCCGTAGTAGAGGAAGCCCGTCTCGGGGTCCTTCTCCTTGCCGTTATCTTCGATGACATTGCTGCATCTCGGCAAAGCAAGCAAGCTTGCTCTGCGCTCGACTTCCGCAATG
>LPNH01000011.1:1653-84052 GCA_001543385.1 Candidatus Hemicellulosilyticus sp. P3 | reverse complement strand
AAATTATGGCCTTTTTAATGATATTTGGACAAAGAAAAGAAAATTCCAAAAATTTCTTAACCGATTGATATTCAGTTACTTATTTGGCCTTTTCTTTCTTATTGTTTCCGTCTGAAAAACCCGTATTTGTCTCTGCAAGACCAATTTCGACATGGCCGAAATCAAAGCCGAAGAGGAGGATTACGCCAATTATCCGCTCCCCATCGCCTATGATTTCAAGTCCATCGATGCCCGCGAACGTATCTTATATATGAACTACAACCGTGTAAAAGCTGATGTTGACAGCCTAATCCTCGAAGTTGAACAGGAATTCAAAAAATAGGATAAGCCCTGACTTGTAATTGCAGGTCGGGGCATTTATTTTGTTTCATGCTACTTATTCATCAAGATAGGCATTAAGGAATGCTGCTGCCAGACTATTCTCCTTGATGTTCTTGCGTGCATCGTCAGGACTGAACCACTGATAAGAATCTATTTCTTTGTTTGGATTGAACTCGCTGGCATCAGTAACGAATGCCGTAAAGTTGCACATCAATGTGTTTGACGGCTCAAAGAAACTGGTACGATTGAATTTCAGGTGAGCAACAGTCATGCCTGTTTCTTCCTTCACTTCACGGGAGACGGCATGTTCCAGCTGTTCACCACGGTTGACATAGCCAGCCACAAGTATGAAGTGCGGTTTCCCATATTGCCTGATAAGCAGAATCTGTCCAGTCTGCTCATTGATAACCACCATACTCACGGCCACATTGTACATCGGGAAACGATACTGTTGACACTGAGGGCAGTATGGAACAATCCCCTCACCCTCTAATTCCCGCTCCGTGAGTGCCGTTCCACACTCATAACAATGCTTCTGAATCATACATCAATCTTTTATTGTGGCAGCATCTATCCGATATTCTGCGCACAAAATTACGAAAAAGTCTGGATAATCGCTTACCCGCTGTCAAAAGATCTTCTGTTTTTATGCTAAATTAGTTAAATCACGCATAATTCTGCCAAATAATGAGTACTTTTGCAATCCGATTGTAATAGTACGCAACAAAAAAATAGAAGATAGATGAAACAACAATATGCAAGGGTAACACTGGAAATGCCCGAAAACGAAGATAAGAAATCCCTCCATCAGGAGCTGACATACGAGATTGAGACCCCCTACATCAACGACGAATACACTGTGAAATTCTAATCACGCAGCTATGACGGAAGACGAAAGTAAGAAGATACGGGTAGAACTTGACCACGAACAAAAGGTCATTCGCCTTGGCTGCTGGTTCTATGACCTCAAAGGGGTTCTGATAGCAGAAGCCACAGACGAGGACAAGGAAAAATACCATTGTGGTAAGTTCATGACCTATCCCATTGTCGATGACGATTGGGAAGTCCGTGAAGATGATTGCATTAAAGATGGCATCGCGGATCTTGTCGTTGGCAAAAAGGGTGAAACGGTTCCCTTGTCTAAGCTCCAAGATGTTCTTGACCTCAATGCAGAAGAACGTAGCGGTGACTATTCCGACATTCTTGTCGATGTAGAACGTCACGGTATCTCCGTTTCCAATCGTATGCAGGATAATCCGCAAGAAGAACTCCCTGAGACGATATTTCTCGAAATATATAGAATCAGGAACACGGACACATTCAGTATCTATTCTTACGAAGACGGATATTACATTCCTCGCAGGGATTGCCATGTAGGGAAAGACGGTAAACTGTATCAGGGTACAAAAGAGAACGAGAATGAGAATAGCCAATATCGGCAGATTGTCTATCAGATTGCAGAAGATGTCAATTGTATCTCTTGGTTCTTCAATAAGAAGAATCTGAGAGTTCGCTGTTTAAGGGCCAGATATCATGATGAATCGCAAAACGACGACCTTAGCATACCCGATGACTGGCACATCACCGTCAAGACGCTGGAGGATGACATTAACAGCGAAATAGCACAGATGCGTGAAGAGTACGCTGATGACTATTTCCATGGTAAACGACCAATTGTATAAGTATGGCAGAGGTAAAACAAGATAAAATACAGGCCTTTCTTCAGTTGGCACGCGATGCTGTCAAGCAGAAAGACTTTGAAACTGCCACTGACCATCTTATCTCTGTCTTTCAGCAGGACAGGAACAACAGTGAGGCCTTTGGCATCATGGGTGACGTTGCTTTATCAAAGAAAGACCTCACCACAGCCGAAGGATACTATTTCCGTCAGCTTGAATTTGCTCCTCAAAGCTATGATGCCCACATAAATTTGGGGCGGTTGTATTGGGAGCGTACAGAGTACGACAATGCCATCAATGAGTTTAAGACGGCCATGCAGCAGGATCAGGAACACGCCCATGGCGACCCGTATCTGTATCTGGCATCCGTCTATCTGGGACTCGGACAATACGAAGAAGCATACGAATGGCTTTACAGGCTTGTCTTTGAGGTCAAAGCCGAACAGCCACAATCCGATAGGGATTTTTATAACCAGGCGTATTATGGTGTTTCCTTCACCATCTGCCAGAATATGTCTATAAACGAGCTTGACGACCTCATTGAGCAGATAGAATCCAAACATAATGTCAGCATAACGACCCATCTCGTCGTTAATCCTGATGCTCCGCTGATGCCGTTCCGTAAGACAGACGAGCAGAGTTATGAGATTGACTATGATCTTGACTCCAACGACAAATGCTATGAGGTCCTGAGTTCATTGGTACTGTTGGACAACTATCTTGGAGGAGAGCATTTCGACTTTCATCATTTCTTGGTGCCCACAGACAACGGAAAGGACGAATTTGCAGAAGCGGTTAGGAATACGATGACTCCAGACTCAACGCTGTCCTTGTCCGATTTGCTCGACTATTTGGTGTTGGATATACGAACCTGTTTGATTCGCATTTATACGGATGAAGCCATGCACAATACGCCTGAGTTCAAGAAATACCGTCCCATTCAATGGCTCGGTATGGGGAATGCCATCTCTCAATCATACGGCTACATCAAGAAGCTGGAACGTATTCATGCCCCCCAACTTGTCATTTACGTCCACAGGGTGCTCTTGTACTTGAAGTCGGTACAACTCTATGAATACTTCAAGGCCTGCGACAAGAGGATTGATTTCCAGTCAGGATTCAACGAGCACAAGATTGGATGTGCCATCTATAACAACCATGTGAATATGAAGGATTCAGCGAAGCGCAGGGACTGGTCGGCATTCTACCGTTCATTTATCAACCAGATCTGCCCTCCCCTCCGTTATTACATGAAACTTGAAGAGATTTAATTATAAAGGCACATACTTTAGAATGGCAAACCATAACTATCAATTGCTACTGGCTCTGCATGGTTTTTCTCGCTATCAGCAATAAACTTTCTGATAATCTCTATAGCCTTCTGAATGTTATAGCACAACTCAAAAGCATCATTCTTCGCAAAGAAGTCTATTGAGGTCATGAGCCACTTATAGACTTCATCGTCCTCGAGTTTTTTCTCCCAGTATTCTTCAAGGCAGTCGAATTTATCCGTCGAACTCACAAGTCGGGATTTCTCAGGAGTAGTCAGGTCTTCTAATATTTCAGTAACATAATCTCTAACTTCTAAGTCTGGCTCATGCTTGGCCAGTTCCTTAGTCCAGTTATGGGTCATCCATTTATATTCTTCTGAGATATGCTTAAATCCGTAATTTCGGTTACAATTCTTATCCATCATACAATCTTTTATCATAACAGCTGCAAAGGTACGAATAAAAAGCAAAAGTCAGCCGTTTTCGAGATTTTTTTTGAAAACGGCTGACTTTTATGCTTCTTCTTGCCATTTTCTATTCATCGTTATCATATTCATCTTCTACAGATTTTATACTTGTGCCATTAATAATAATGGCATAAAATACGATTACTACTACTGCTATAATGATGAACCAGATCATAGAAACCTTTCTTTGTTATTACCAATTCGGTGGCAACACGATATTCTCCACGTCGTGAGCCTTCTCGAACAGCGGAGAGATTTCATCATCAGTGAATCCGGCGATGCCACAGCCGATTCGAGTAACCAGAAACGTCAGGTTCTGATGTTCTTTGGCAAAGGCAATAAACTCATCTACATACGGACGGATAGATTCTACGCCGCCTTGCATCGTTGGGATGGCATAACTCTGACCTTGCAGACCCACGCCTTGGCCCATGATAGCTCCAAACTTGCGGTAGGCGATGTAGGCCGCCCCGCCGCCGTGCATACCTTTGAGATTGCTGCCGAATACAAATATCTCGTTCGGCTGCAGCTCTGTAATAAACTCTGGTGTTGTTCTCTTCTGTTCCATATCTGGTGCTTCTGTTTTGCTCATTCTCATATCCTCGTAAGCCATCGGTGCAGGAATGCCCATCGGAGCTTCCTCCATCATAGCCTCGCTCATGACGATAGCACGTTCGTCCATCACCTCCGGCATATCCAAGTCCATATCGAAGTTCTGGCGGAAGTAAGGCACGATAATTTCATCCTTCAGCTTGTTGTAGCGCTGCGACACAGCCGAAGGAGTAATACCACATTCCGCTGCCACTTCTTTTCCCTTGAAGCCGCGAATCAGCATCATCGTGATAATCAGTCTGTCCCATCGATCGAGAGGCGCATGGTCGCAGATGTCCTCCACAATGCGGTTGAACTGCAGGCGCAGATTGTCGCCCTTCATGTCAAACGACTGCAGATAGTCCTCGAAGGTGATGCTACCGTACTCCCTGTGATACCATTTCAGTGCGTCGAGCACCACATAGCGAAACCCACCAATCAGCCACGTCTTCAGACTGACCTCCGGCGAATGATCTTCCAAAGGCTTCCAGTTGTGCTCCATCAGGTAGATGGCATATTGGTGAGCCAGTGACATGAAGTCCAGGTTCTGCTTTCCGCTCAACTGATACCGCTGGTCGAAAAGCCGATAACCCGCCTCACAATACCCGTAGAAGTACTCACGGATAATGTCGCTGTCCCCCTCGCGGAAGCCCTCAATAATCTCGTCGTCTGACAGTCGTTGATAATACATGGGCACAAATTTTTCGCAAAGATACGAAATTTTTGCCGCATTAGCTTAATTTTTTCCGAAAACCATCTTCAAATAGATAAAAGACGTCTTAGAATTGAGTATTCACCATTTAAAAAGTTACAATTATGAAAAAGAATGATCCTATGCCCAAGCAGCAGAACAAGAAAGAAACAAAGCGTGTCCATAACCTGATTATTGTCGATGAAAGCGGTTCGATGTATGTCATCCGAAAGCAGGCCTTCGTCGGCATGAACGAAACTCTCCAGACCGTTCGCCAAATGCAGAAGAAGTACCCCGACCAGGAGCAGCGCGTCACCCTTCTCACCTTCGATAGCGGCCACACCACTTGGCACTACGACAACGCCTCTGCCTTGCGCACCAAGGACCTCGACTGGAAAGCCTACAACCCCGGTGGCGGCACACCCCTCTACGATGCCATCGGCAAGGGTATCGCCAAGGTCAATGCACAGGTAGAAGATGGCGACCACGTACTCGTCACCATCATTACCGACGGGGAGGAGAACAGTTCTGAGGAGTGGACCCTAAAGATGGTTCGCACGATGATTGAGAAGCTGAAGAAGCAGAACTGGACCTTTACGCTCATCGGCACGGACAACCTCGATGTCGAGACCATGGCCCAGTCCTTCGCCATCGAGGAACACATGGAGTTCCAGCAGGACGAGGAAGGCACCATGGCCATGTTCGCCCGTGAACGACGTAGCCGCGAACGCTACAACTGCTGTGTCGCCGAGGATGCCGCCATGCCCACAGGTTCGTTCTTCAGTGAAGAAGAAAGCTAAAAAGGAAAGAGCGACTAACCATCACGGTTTGTCGCTCCTATATAACTGCTTATTTATATTCATCAATTGTTGACTTAATTGTACTTGATACATCGGGATGTGCACATAAGTAATCATACAGATGTTTTTCCAAGAAATCACCAATATAGGTGTCGATAGATACACCATTCTCTTCCATTATGTTTGATGATAGTTTTACTTTTGTCGATGAATCAAAGATGGGATCGTCAACTCTAATTGCAATTGCGGCCACCAAACCATAGAGTATGGCATCGTTCTTCTTTCTGCCATAGAATCTCTTCATGGTTTTGATAAAGTGCTTTTCAAAAGCCTCTTGATGAGTGCCTCCAAAGGACGTATAATGCTTATTCACATATGAGTAGATTGTACTTCCACTCCGATATGTATGCGTAAAAGCAATCTCTATGTCATTTCCAATGAAATGTATAATGGGGTATATTGCTTCAGACTTAACATTGTCGTGTAACATGTCTGCCAGCCCATTAAAAGACAGCATTTGCAAGCCATTATATCTAATGGACAATCCAGTGTTCAAATATGAATAGTTACGAAGCATATCATTCAGAATATCATCATGGAATCGATAGTCCTTGAATAGAGCAATATTCGGTTCAAAAGAAATATATAAACCATTACTCTCATTTGTAGGCTTTGTTATGTCCTTCTTTAATAATCCACAGTCATAAATAACAGTTCTAACTTTGCCGTCATGATAGCTTCTTACTTCAAAATACGAACTAAGTCCATTAACAATTCTAAGACCCAGACCATGTAGGCCAATAGATTTTTTACCTGTTGGATAGAACGCATTTGATTCTACTACTTCTAAACATTGAGTCAGCTTATCTAATGCTATACCATTACCATTATCGCGAATGGTAATGCGATGTTCATTCATCAAATCCACTTCAATTTGACCATTGGATTTGTTTTCGAGTTCATCAACAGCATTATTAACTACTTCTTTCAACATAACATAGAGACCATCGTCTGCTAAAGATCCATCACCTAATCGCCCAATATACATGGTGGGTCTTATTTGGATATGCTCCAGTAATGTTAGCATGGGATAATTCTCACTATTAGTATTTCCCATATCTATCCTATTTTATCACAATCAAAGTAAGAACGAGTCATGTTCTGTGGTGCAATCTCGATACCATATTTATTCAGGAAGAGCTGCACCAACAATGACCGTTGACTACTAACACCGATAGGCGGTACTGGCGAGACCGTGCTCGTTTCAATGAACATACCTTTTTCAAGACGTTGCTTTTTGTTCTTACATGCGGCATTGCCGCTGTTTTTTACTACAATTCTCCAAAGTGCCATTATATATATCGTTTAAAGGGTTTAAGATAAAAGTTCTGTTTCCATTTGCTTTGACATCTGCTCGATGATGCTCTTCCAAAGGCTTGAATCCTGAAGTTGGGTCATTGGAATGTATTGCTTGTATTTCTCGAAGAAGGCAATACAATCAATATCGCTATTACGAAATGTTTCAGGATAACCACTACAGCCAATCAGATCCGACCACTTGATGTAGTCTATATACTTATCAATCAGCTCCGTAGTAAACTTAACGTAACGTGAAATTTTTTCCCAATCCCACTTATCTTTGAATGTTTCAAGATGAACCTCTGTAAACCAATCTTCATCGGCACTTGCTGACAACGAACTCCAGTCCAGTTTCTTTGCAAATTTCTGAAGCATCGGTATCGTCCATTGAATACGGTGGTTACAAGAAATCTCTTTCCAATCAACTTTGTCAGCATACTTTTCCAGAAGAGCTTCTGTCCATTGGAAATTTTCTGACAACTCTTTCCACATCTGTTCTGTAGCTATGTGCTGCATGAACTCATCATTCAGTGATTTTATCATAATCTATGAATTTTGATTAAACTTTATTTTTATTTCACGATGCAAAGTTAAATGAGGCCTACGCCAATCTGTGGCGGAGGCTTAGAAAATATCATTTCATCAGAAGTTTTATTTGGAGCCAGTATTTTGAAAGCACGATATCCATAGATATTGTCTTTGTTTTTCTTTCTTGCATATCTATAATCCTTTTTATTGTAATATCACGATTGCCCGAAGATCTTGTGTGAATTGGGTTGCCATTCCCCACTTAACCATAAATTCACCAGGCACTGACTCAATCCAGTCACTAAACGGCTTCAGCTCTTCCATCAGCAATGGTCGTTCTTCGGGGAAGAAGAAAAACACCAAAATGCGATTATATTGTTCATGACATTTGGAACACTTCTTTATTTGTTCCACCAATAGCATCATTCTGTTTTCTTTATCTGCGGGTACAGACACATCAAAAGCGTGGATTTCTTCGTCTTCTTGAAATAGATCTCTAACATCATTAATATCTATATTGACGAGTTTATTGGTTGAGTCCAACACCTCTTTTATAAACCGATTAGTTCTAATATCATTCATATCATATGCTTTTGTGGATTTCAATGTTGATTTCTGTCTCAAACTCACGTACATAGATGAAGTCTGTAATTGCGAATTCCATATGTTCATAGAGGTTGTGGAAAGCACTTGTAAGGTGCAATTCCTTAGTGAGCTCTCTGTCAAGTCCTTCATTCCAATTATTATATTCATCTTCCATTCCGATGAAGCTTTCAAATGACTCGTCATTGTCGGGAATGGAGAGACTCGTCAGCGATACGCCATCGTCATATAATCTGTTCCAACCAGTGTCACAAATGGAATTCCACAAATCCTGCCTGTCATCACCTTGAACGGGATGAAGTTTCGGGTAATCGTAGCTGAGATAACATTTTGCTTCGATTTCAGCATCCTTGAAATCCACATTGTCTTTGATGCTGTCCCAAATACGATGCGCCCTGTCGTATAATTCTCGCAGGGCGGCAGTCAGCGCATCATTGAATGCGATGATGTCAGGGAGGATTTCTTCCTGATTAGCCAGAACTCTTTTGTTTATCATGTCCTTTCGTAAGGACAACAAACAGTCGCAGTCAGGATAATCACATGGGGATTTGTCGTACTTCCAAAGAATCTCATGCTCAATGCATTGAATGTCGTAATCGTGTATATCAGCCATAGTTCACATTATTTTTGTGCAAAGAAAACAAAGACCTCCGCCAACTGGTGGCAGAGGTCGAAAAAAAACCGCAGTTCTTAATAAAAAATTAAGTTTGAACTAATCGGGATTATTTTGCGCTTGCATTAACAGTAGTAGATTCTATTTTTTTTGACCAGAGGTGGATATAAGTCAAACATGGGATTTGATTTTCAATGCGGTCTGTACGATTTTCATCAGGGAGATATATGTTTCTTTTGCACTTACACCTTTTTGAAGAAGAAGCGGATGCCTATAGTCAATAATCAACGTACCACCCACTGTCAAAAAAAACTTTTCACCTTTATAGACAATCTTATTTTCTGAGCTTTTGTGAATATGTATTTCCAAAACATGAAGAAAGTGTTCCAAGATGCCATCACCACAGCAGACAATATAATCGAGGTGTCCATATAAGGATATTTGTCTAGCAAGGAATGAATATGATTCATGATGCTTCGCAAAATAATCATCTAACATCTTTCTAGAACATGCAGATTTGCCTGGTTGTTTTTTCAAATCAAGTACAGCCACTTTTTTCATAAAGACAGTTCGATGTCTGGAATCACCTTTTGAGGATGCTTCTGAATAAGGAGGATAGTTTCCCAGTGTGGAATTCAATAATCCATAAATCCATCGAGCAGCATTATTCCATGTGCGCCAATTTCGCTTATCTGCAATGCTATGAGCAAGATGATAGCGCAGGTTTGGGATATTGGACTTTATGGCTTCTCTGTCGTCAATATCGAATTGGTCCAAGGACAGGTGATCTTCGGCATGGCACGTGTCATTGTAGTCTTTAAGTACTAACAGGATTTTGGTTGGTGTTAACAACCAGTCTTCCATACTTACAATGCCATCGTAAGTAAACTTGTGCAAGGGACTATTCTTTTGCAGCCATTTCATCCATTCAATGAATAGGTCATGTTCTATAGCAGGCATAATATTAGCAAATTTATAGGAATACTTTAATTACCCTATGCCACCAATCCCATTGATAGCCTGTAGATGGATGATATACAGCTATAACACAGGATTTTTTCCCGTTTCGTAGATAATATCCATTATTAACATCGTACTCATCTATCTTTAATTTATCACCACAAATCCAACCATCCTTTTCACCTGGCAAATATTCATACAGTTTACGTACGCCCCACACAATTATCAAATCCGGTTGGTATTCATCTATTACCTCAAGAAAAGCCTTTTGACCTTCTATATAGTCTTCGTGGGTGCCGGATTCTCTTGCACCAGACATTGGTACTTGTAAGAAATTATAGAATGCTATTGAGTCCCATATTGTCCGGCTGTCTTCAGGTGTTGTTTCTTTACCCACAAGCGAACGTTCAAACTTCAAATAGGTATTGGTCCAACGACCATTGTTTTCGCGGTATTCCCCCCTTCTGATTGCCAAATAGTCATTTATTACCTTATCCGTCAAAGTAGAAACAGCCTCTTCCTCTGAGCAGTAAAAACTTTCACCGATAACTAAAATTTTCTTACCAAAGAATCCCCCCTTTTTATAATTCTTCCCTTCCCAAGGCATAAATATCACATGTTTCATAATACAAACGTTTTAACTGATTGTTTCTATATTCAATTTTTACAGTATTTCTCTTGCTATCCATGCGCATGCCTCTGCATCAGCAAGTGCGTGATGATGGTCTTCTAACACATAACCACAGGCGGTGGCAACAGTCTGGAGTTGGTGGTTTTCTAAATCAGGGAGCACTCGCCGTGAAACACAAAGAGTGTCATAGAACTCATATTCTGGGTAGTCCATCTGATATATACGGAATACGGCTTTCAGACAACCTTCATCAAAAGGCTTATTATGGGCAACGAGTGGTAAACCCTCTATCAGAGGTTCAATCTGTGCCCATACTTTCGGGAATACTGGTGCATTGTCAGTATCTTCATGACAGAGACCATGAACCTGAGAACACCAGTAGTTATAATAGTTTGGCTCTGGCTGGATGAGAGAATAGAACGTATCTACAATCTCGCCATTGCGAACAATGACAATTCCAACAGAACAAACAGAGCTGCGCTCATTGTTGGCCGTTTCAAAATCTATAGCTGCAAAATCTTTCATTTTTGGTCATCTTTGTATTTGTTCCACATTCTCTTAATCTTACCGGCAATCTCTTTGCGGAGCCAATTGGGTTCAAGTACCTCCATGTCTTCACCATTCCAAAGCAGTTCCTGTTGGAAGTCAAACTCTGGACGGAGGTTGAAAGTAAAGATGCTGTATTCTTCGTTGCGCTCTATCTCTTCCTGCGACTCGTGCATCTTCAGGTCACGGATGTAGTTGGCCTGTCCTGCCGAAACTTTCAATTTGACAGGTTGGATTTCAACAGACTGTTCAGCAATGATACCAAAGCAGCCATCAAAGAATTTCTCTGCAGTCCAGTCCTTTGGCATCACGAATGTTTCGTCTGATGCATGAAGATATTTGATGCGGTCGAGTGCGTAGATACGAGGTCCTTTCTCGTAATAGTATGAATAGGTGCTTCGAGCCACCAAGTACCAACGTTGCCGGAATAGTTTCACACAATACGGCTGCACATCGAAGTTGTTTTCCTCGTCCTTCCAATAACTGTGATAAGTCATGTTTAGCACACGGTTTTCCTTCATGGCCTCAATGATGGGTTGAAGGTAGTCCTGACCAGACGGCACGTATTCAAGAATGATACGGTCTTTAATGCTTTGGCTATTCGCCAACGCATTGCTTACACAGAAAGTATTGTATAACCAAGAACGAAGTCCATTCTTGCTGATGTCCTCCTCGTTCTCTATGTAGTAACGGTACTCGCCACGTCCTTCATTGGCGATGTTGATGCCAAACATATCCCAGATAACATAACGCCAGTTGTCGAAGGTACGTTTGGGTATATCCACTCCTCTGCTGATGTCATCACGAAGCCATAACTCGTTCAGTTCTTTGAACGAGATCTTACGTCTGCGATAGATAGTCTCTATCACCCAGACGTACTTGGTTATCAAACTTTGTCCTCTATCGTTGTCCATATTTCTAAGATTTTTCTGCAAAAGTATGATAAGGGTGCGCCAAACTGTGGCAGAGGTTAGATGTTTCTTGATTATTGAATCCTTTTTTCGCTACACTCCATTATCAAATGCATCTTTCTTATCGCATCCTGCATAATGTCATAATGGTCAAATGCCAGATGTGGCAAGTCCGACAGTGGCCACCATTCTGCTTTGGCAGCATCATCTTGGCCAGTGACAGCAATAGGCTCATCGATAATGGCCAGATAAGCGACGGTAATAGTTCTCCCTCTTGGGTCACGATCAATCTTGGAATACGCTCCAATCTGATGAATGTCTGAAAGTCGCAGTCCTGTTTCTTCCTCCAACTCACGGATAGCACATTCCTCTGTGGTCTCATCCATATTCATGAAACCGCCGGGGAATGCCCATGCGCCCTTGAAAGGTGGATTCCCCCGTTGGATAAGCAGCACCTTGGGCTCTGCCTCCCTCGTTATTACGATACAGTCAGCCGTAACAGCCGGTCTTGGATATTTATATGTGTATGCCATAATCAATTTATTAGAATTTTCTATTCAGAATGCTTCTGGATGAATGATTCCATTTTCATCCTCCTTGCGGTATAGGACTAATTGCCAATAGCAAATTCGATGATCATTTACTAATGAGGTGTCATCACCAGTGTTTGGAAAACCACCAATGTTGCTGTGCTCCACACCTTCCCAACGCCAATACTTGTCATCATAAGTAGAACGCCATCCATATCCTACGCAGTTTTCATCATCGTATATAATGAAGCGTCCCAAGCAACGACTGTTTTCTGGGTCATTCTTTGCAGCGTAGTCATCCTCGCAAAATGGTTTCAACTCTCTGTTCTTATCAGCCAAGTAAGTATAGTTCTCTGGCATCTGGCCGAAAGCACAGGGTATGATTCTGCCAGCCAGAACATCCTCTTCAAGTCTTTTCGTAACCGATTCTTCAATATCCACCGCAGCAAGCACAAGTTCCTGCCCATGCCAGGATATGTCCCCCCCTGGTTTTATGAGTGCATCAAAGGTAAGGTCTGCTTCACAAAGAACCACAGCAGGATAATCTCTAAATGAGCATTCTACTGAATTTAAGGCAATCTTCGCCTTTTTTGCATTCTCCTTGACCTGCTCTATTCTCTCCTTGTCATCTCCCAACTGCTCAGTCAGCTTTTTCAAGTCTCCATCTATATACGAATCGAAAGCATAGCATTTGTAACCTTCCTCCATTTTCAGGTTACTGTAGTAAAGGTTCTCTGTAGGGATATTACCTGTCCTCTGCCATTTCCCATCATCCTTTCTCAGCACTTCCAACCGCTTGTGATTCATACGGCAGAAGGTGTATGCAGCATCGAAATTCTGAAAGCCGACATACGCTGATTTTGTCTCGCCATTCCCATAATAATGATCCTCGAAATCAATCTGGTGGAGATTATAAGCCTGCACGTCCTCCTCGAACGTGGTAGTTTTGGCGGGAGCAAATACCTTCGGTTTGTCTTTATCTCTTTCTTCGAGTTTTTCACGAATCCTACGAGAGATTTCGTTGATTTCATTTAGTATTGAACTGCCTCGAAGAAAGAATTTACCAGCTTTGTCATAGTACGTCAGCGCCTTTTCAATCCGTTCCAGCCCATAATAGGCCGAAGCCAGATAGAAATTTAAGTAGGCCGTGATGAAAGCACCTTTCTGGTCTGTGTTCTCCTCGTCATCTGCAAGATTCTCCTTGATGAGCGGCTGCAGTTCCTCCAGCACTTCACTGACGAGTGCATATTTCTTATCGAGCAGAAGCGGATAGCACGACTGTATGGGACTGTAGATCAGCATGACGTGCTTGGCATAGTCAAACTTATAATCCTCAGTTCCGCTTTCTTCACGAATCTTGCGGATTCGCTTGATACAGCCCTTAAAGCGAGTCTTATATGGCTTGTGATCTTCCACTTTGCCTGTCGTGGTAACCGTTTCCGCATTGCCGTCATCGATTATTAGTTTGTCCTTTGTGATTGAGTAACCATCCAGTTTGTCTAAGGCAGACATGCCAAGCAGACTTGGTGCGCCATATCGATCACAGATGGAGGCTTCCACATTCTTTAGCTTAATCTTTCCAAGCGTCAGGTTCCTGATGCTGATTTCTTTTTGCTGTGCGGTATATACACCGCCATAAGAACTTGCAAGGGTTCCTTTTACATCCGACTTCACAAGGTTGCCTTTTAGGAAGAGGATATCACCTACCTCCTTTGAAAGCAGCATGCTTGAACAGCCAGTATCTAAAATGAACTGGATGTTTATAGAACCATTTATCCTACCCCAAAGGAGCAGCTGATTATTTTTTCGAACTAAGGGAATCTGCTTCATAGACTATATTCCCATGGCTTTAACAAGCTTGTCCAGTTCAGGGCTCTCTTCCGGCGACGTTATATTGAGCGCCTCTACGTCTGGAGCCTTGAATGTCGCGCTAGGAGCAGTTCCAGTCCCTAAATATTCTTTCATTTCGGTCTCTATCATGCCGTTCATGACCAGTGTTGAAAGAGTGCAATTCATCGTATCTATTTTGAGATCTTTACTCTTCATATCTAAAGAATATTCTTTTTTGAGCATATAATCCGATGTATAGTTTTTTATATGTCGCCACCCAAATCACAGGTAATATCTGCTAACTGTACATTATATGTGCCATTTTTTTCGTCCTTAATTATTTAGTCCTTTTTTAAGCCATTTATAGGTTTTGCCAATAGGATTTAACCAAAAAGTAGCCCCATCTATTAGGTGAGATATGATGTATTTTGCAAAATCGGTTTTGTATATTTTTTTATATAAAAGAACTTCTTTTGTTACTGTCAGTCCTTCCATTATAGCATAGATAAAAGTCTGGATTCCAGTGTCATACCGATTATATCGCCATATATTTTCATGTTTAATATTTGTCCATAGGCCATATTTGAGCATTGAATCTTCCAATGTGATGAATGTTTCATCGCGCTCATAATAATACCGATGGGTATCACCAGACTCAATGTATTTTTCTAACGACATGCCATCATTATTCTTATTAGTGTAAAACAATATACGGCATGTCTCAGGCATATACTTGTATACATTGTGCTCTAATTTAACATTATTTTTCGTGTCAATATGGTGAGTAAATATTTTGGCCAGTTCTGCTATCTCTCCCAAATTGACAGAAAGATTCCATGAATAATCATCCTTATAATTATAATCTATGGTAAAAATGTATTCTTTGTCTTTCAATGAAGCATCAAAGCACTCTGCTAACATAACCATACACCCATCTCCTTTTGGGATATCTTCTCCAAATTTGTAATATTTGTTATTACTAGAAAAGAATGCAATCTTGTTCTTTTTAACAAAATCTCGAAAAGGTTCTTTTACATTATTTAATTGAAAAATAAAATATGGAAAAAATTTGTTTTTCTCTGCTAGAGAAAGCGTTGTTTTCAACAAAGGTTTATCTAGTTTGGCGGCCCAAAGTGAATATGATAGTTCTGAATTAAGTTTATCTGCAGTGTTTTCAAATTCTTTCAAAATATCAGCAAATGTATCTAATGTTTTGCTGATTGCCATAAATTGTGAGGTTTCCGAGTTAAATATATCTTTGGTGAGCGGAAATTCAATATTTTTGCAAATACACCAACATTTGTACCATGAATTATGGTTTGCAGAGGTAAAATCTGCATATTTTTGGATATATACGTTTTTTTTCTCTTTATTAGATGAGGTTGAATCTTGGAGAATAGCTGATAACCTAGAAGAAAACGACATAAATTTTATTAAACTTCCTTTGTTCTCTATCAGTTCGTCAATAATACCAAGTTGAGGTGCATATGCAATTACAATAATCTTATTATTTGCTATGGGTAAAATATAGCTACCATAATAATTGTCTTTTGAATGTTTGATTTCGAAATAATTGAAGTTATTACTGATCAGATATCCACCATTCTTCTCTTTGCCTGAGAAATATGTTAAGCCTTCCGAAGGCTTGTTAAGAATAAATGCTTGCATATATTTATTGTTTACTTATAATTCTTGATTTACAATATAATGAAAGTTTAATGTTTTCTTTCATGTCTTGGCAAATAAATCGCATTTCTCCTATGGTCATTTTTAAATCAGATATACATCTATTGCAATATTCTATCACAGGACAATCTCCACAGATGATGGATTTCCTTAGTGAATATTTTATTGAGAGTTTCTTCGCCAATTTTATATCTATTCCATGCCATATATCTCCGATTGATTGATTCACGCCAAATTTTTCGCACGCATACAAAAGACCGTCTGAAGAAATAAAAGTACTATACATGTCGTTCAAACATGTCCCTAATGGAATTTTCTTCTGTTTCTCAATGATTCCTTTATATTTTGTTTTATCTAGTAATTCTTCTAACAAAATTGTATAAATATCCCTGCGCCCTTCATTATAATGAGCTATCGCGGTGTCACAAAAAAGGAGTTTATCTTCATAAGAATCACGATAATATAGTTTTTTTTCTATATTTGGGATAATATGTGATATAAATATTTTGTTATTTCCAATAATTGGTTCAAATGTTGGGAAAGAATTCCCGATTAATTCAATATCTTTTAAGGAGCCTATTGTTAACAGCAGTTTTACTCTTTCGTCGTATTCCTTAGGTCGTTGTTGCTTGAAGCGCAGCAAGTTCTCATACACAAGTTCATATGTGTTTTGTCCATTGGCAAATTTTCTGTTTTTATCATGGACTTCTTTGCACCCATCAATAGACACACTTATATTCAAATTGTCATATGAACAAATCCAGTCAACGTTATCATCAGACAAAAGTGAACCATTAGTGGATAAATCAAAGATAATATTATTACCAAAATAGTTTTTTAGATTTCTCAGTGTATAATCAATTTCGTTTTTCCTTAACAAAGCTTCGCCACCAAAAAACGAAAGAAACACTTGCGATTGTTCTTTTGCGTGTTTTTTTACATAATTTATGGCACCGATTAAAGTATTTCGAGACATATCCTTTTCAGAATGTGTTCTCATTCCGCGATAATGCCCTGAATAGCAGCAATAACCACATCTAAAATTGCATTGTTGCGTCATCTCAAATGTGAAATAAGTTACATTGCTTGACAAATACCTATCAATTGGATAGAATATGTAATTCATTTCTACTCCTATTCAGGCCATGAATATATGTATATAACCTTTTTGTGATAACTGAAACGCTTATGTATGATAACCGCATGTCATTCGTAAAGCTCCTTCACCAGATGAAATGGTACAAACGTTCCAGCATCCATCGGTAAACTCACCACTCCAAGTTGTTTGATCAAACGAAGAAGAGTTAATGGAGGCTGCAGTTTGAACAACATCATTAATTCCAGGAGCATCAGAAGCAATACTGAGTGTGGAAAGAACAGAATCAATTAACTGTTCTTTCGATTCATCACTCATTGTGTCAAGCGAAGTTGACAAATGAGTCAATGACTGTTGAAGAGCCTCAGTTGCTTGGGAAATGAGTTCATCAGCTTGTCCAGAATCTCCAATAATATCCACAAGTTTCTCGGTAAGCATCTCTATTAATCCGTCTTCTATTTCATCCATATAAGTCTATATTAATTAATACTATTCGCTGCTAACTAGAACTGCGGGTTATTCCGCATTCCCTTTCGTCTAATTTTGAATCAATTCTCGTTCTAACTAATCCTGCTCTTACGAGTGCCTATTACCCTGGCTTGGGCCCTTTACCATTACAAGCTGAGGACGCTCACGGATTTTTCCCGATTCATATCCTTTCCTCACACTTTGGGTTCTACTTGTCATTTCACAGAGAACTCTCTTACGGAGGTCGGCTCGCTTTCGCCTAGGATGAAGTTTCACCTAAAAAAGCCCTCTTCCGCTGTTATCAGTGACGCAATATCGTGTAGGCTACTCTTGATAGAACAAGAGATTCTTGAGTGTCAAAGATCAATCACATCTACGATAGATATTCGCAAATCGGGTGTAAAGTTACAAAAAATAATGCATTTAATGCTCGGTTTAACAAAATAATTGATTTTTTTCTGCATTTTTTCCAAGAAAAGCTATAAATTTCTAGATTCATCTCCTCTTAACAATTCCCTGAATGCCTCCAGTAGCATCTTCATGCCCTCTGTGGCTGTGGTTTTGAAGTGAGTGAAGCCCAAATGCGTACATTGCTCCATCTCTCCTGGGTCAATCACGAACTTGGGCACTTCATGGTGGGCATAGTTGATAAAACCTGCTGCAGGATAAACCTTCAGCGAGGTGCCGATGACCACGAAGATGTCAGCCTTGCTCACGATGTCAACAGCTACATTCATGCTATCGATATACTCGCCAAACATCACGATATAGGGCCTCAGTTGCGAACCATCCTCTGCCTTATCCCCCACTTTGATGGGTGTAGTCAGCGGATATTCCTTCACACAAGTCGTGCGGTTATCCATCGAGCAGACCTTGCTCAGTTCTCCATGCAGATGGATGACCCGCGTCGAGCCTGCCCGTTCATGCAGGTTATCCACATTCTGCGTTATCACCGTCACCTCATGCTCTTTCTCCAGCTCAGCTATCATGCGGTGAGCATCGTTCGGCTCCACCTCGGCCAGTTTTTTCCGCCTCCAATTATAGAAGTCAAGGCACTTCTGCGAGTCATATATATAATTTTACTTTGAGTTTCTCAATCATCAGTTTTGCCCTATGATTGATGATTTTAGTACTTTCATCAATATATCGGTAACACTCTGCAATAAAACGATCACGGTTTGTATATCCACCGCGCCAGTAAGTATAGCCTTTGGAACGCACGATGGGAACATAGTCTCTATTAACATAGCCCATCAGAAAGTTCCCTTCCACGAACTTTACCCAACCATCCTTACCATAGAAAGGCATAAAGTCCTCTTTATTCAGCTCAACCAACTCCTCCAAATCAAGGTCTCTCTGGAGATCACCAGTCAACACCAAATACAGAGCCTCCAAGAACCGATCTTCGTAATCATGCCATTCATTATGGCAGCCACGATGTTTGTTAATGCTCCATTCTCCAATACGCCTGTCTGGAAGAACGGCCATGTTTCCAATGGTGTAACAAGTAGTCTGAAACTCCTTCATCTTTGCTTTTAACTCATCATCAGGTGTAAATAGCGGAATCGATGTACCGGCTGTAACGGAATGAAATGTGCCGGCCTTAGCGGTTTCAAATGTACCGCCTCGCTTGAGGTCGTGATTCTGGGCGCAAAGATACATTATTTATTTTGATTTCCGTCTTAAACTTTCACCTTTTAACTCAATTCTCCTCGCATTTGCCGTCAAACGGTCCATAATTGCATCTGCCAGCGTTGGCTCTTTGATGTAGTCATACCACTTGGCAATAGGCAGTTGTGAGGTAATGATGACAGACTTCCGTTCATAGCAGTCCTCGAGTATCTGTAGCAATGCCAGACGTGAGTTGTCATCTAGAGGCTGCAAGCCAAAGTCGTCAAAGATGACGAGGGAGTTTCTCTCAATATGGTTAATGACCTTAAGTAGTGTCCCATCAGCCTTTGCCATAGAGATTTTCTCAATAAAGCGGTTCATGGAGTAGTACTCCACACGATGACCTAAGAGGCATGCCTGCCTTCCCAAAGCACAGGCAAGAAACGATTTTCCACAGCCAGTTCTGCCTGTAATCAGCAGGTTCTGGGCTCGTGGGATAAAGTCGCAGTCTGCGAGTTCCTGTAGCGTCTGTTTGGTGAGGTTGCGCTCTTCTGAGCAGATTACATCCTCCATCACAGTGTTGTACCTAAGGCGGCTTGTACGCAGGTACATCTCCGTACGTTTGCGGTTTCTGTACTGGATCTCCGATTCCACCATCTTTGCCATGAAGAGGTCGAGCGTAGGTCTGTTCTCTGGCGAGAGTGTTTCCATTGACAGGTAGTACTCAGCCATTCCTTTGAGCTTCATCTGCTGAAGCTGGGCGATTGTCACTTGGTTGTTCATCTTTCCGTTACTTTAAATGATTAAACCTTAAAATTTAAAATATGAAAAACACTCGGGGAACGCCTGCCGGCAAGGGGCAGACAGCCCCGACGAGGCTCTGCCTATACGTATGCCGACGGTCCCCTGACATCGTCGTTGGCGGGCATGTACGAGGTGTCTCCCTGCTGTAAGGGCACACTGTCAAGCCCGTGCTCCAGTATATTCTTCAGGCGGGTATATGTACCCGTTGTTATTGTACCTAAACGCAGACAGGCCTGCTCCATACGCTCATTTCCATACTTCTCGGCAAGTCTGAGTATGCCGTGACAGGATTTGTATGCCTGCTGTACAAAATAAGGCGATTTCAGTACATTCTCCACTACCTCATGGGCATGCGGGCCTATTAGGCGCGACTTGTCCAGGAAATAGGCAGCATTGCATTCCTTGGTACGCATATAGGCCAGGTGGTTGGGTGGCATGTGCGATGGATCTGTGGTATACCCGTCAGTAAAACATCTACGGTGTATGGCAACACGCTCTAGGTCTACCCATATCTCTACTGTATGACAGTCGTACACAGCCTTGGCCTTCTTGCCTACGCATTGGTATGGTATACTATAGAAGTGGCGTTCCTTACCGATCTGCACATGATAGGTTGATCCTACGGTAAAGACCTTCTCATACTTGAAAACATATGCCTCAGGCGGTAGCGGAGTCATCAGTGGTTTCTCGCTGCTGAGATACCTATCCCAGCGTGAAGCACCGATAGATTTCATAACACGACTGTTATACTCGTCATTCAACTCATACAAACGGGTGTTGAGTTCGTCAATGGAGTGAAACTCCTCTCTCAGTCCGCTACCGTTACCGCTCTCAATGCGAGCATAGTAGAATCGGTAAACTTGACTGACTAGGCTTTCTGCCGGTCCCTTGTCGCGCGGTTTGGTGATCCTGCAGTTATCGAGGCATGTGCTATAATGCAATGCCCATTGGTTGGCTGCCTCAGTGAAAGCAGGTTCATAGCGGTCATACTTCTTTACCCACTGCCGCATGTTGTCGCTCTTTACTACCAGTGGTGCACCACCAAAATAGGTCAGGCATCGCGACAAACCGTCGAAGAAATTCTCCATCGTCGTGGAGAGCATGGCAGTGGCGAAGGCAAGGCTTGAGAAGGGAAGCACACATACCAAGATATAAGCCTCTTGTCCTACTCTCGTGTGTGGATCCATAATCCACAATTTGTCTCCAGCATAGTCCGCCTGCATCTCTCCGGCAGGCTCATAAACGTTATGGAAGGAATAGGAATGGGCCTTCTCATAAGCCTGTAGTTTCTCCTTGAACTGAGTGTAGCCGTAGGGATGCTGCACCCTTTGGCTGTAATTCTCGAAGAGCAGCTGGTAGGTCATGTTACGCAACTGCATCTGGCGCGCATAGTCCTCCAACAGAGGTGTCAGTTCGTCAAGCTTCTCGCTGTCAGTGTTACGATGGCCACAGTCACGTACCATTACCTGGTTGAGCGTCTTGTCATCACTATGCAAGAGATCCTCTGCCGATTTACCAGAGGCATCCATTCTCCCGAGATAGACATCAATGGAGGTACGGCTAAGATTCAGTATCTCACTGATCTTACGCTTGGAGGTCCCCTTGATAAATTCTCGAATTAATAGTCTCAAATCTGTCATTGTCGCTTTCTTGTTTGCCATAATCACCTTGCTTTAGAGTTTTACTTCTGCCGCAAAGGTAATCAATTCTCACTCAGAAAACGACCTCACATCAGATTTTTTCAGTGGTACATTTCATTCCGATACGGATGGTACATTTCAATCCGATACGAGTGGCACATTTCATTCCGTTGAAGGTGGTACATTTGTTTCCGATACAAGTGGCACATTTATTCCGATACTATCACATCAGGATTCCATATCGCGGTGAACTTCTCGTTCCAAGGCTGAGAAAACAATGTATTATAGGTATTGAGTGTGTCACCACGAAGCTTGCCGTCACCAAGGTTTTCCATCGATAGATTCTCCCAGGCCTCGCCGAATACCAGGCAATAGATGGCCCTCATCAACTCCGTATCATCTGAATCGAAGTTACGACCAGGGCAGCCAAACACTTTGTCATTGCGTAGGTTGCCCAACGGGAAGGTCGCCAAACGGTTGATGTCATCTTCCAAATATTCCTCGATAAACTGTCCGACAAACTCTTTTGGGTTCATAGGCGCTTCACTTCTGGGAATTTCTCTTCTCGCAAGACTTTCTCGGCAGCATCCATTAGCTCAGGTCGGAGTTCCCATACCCAAAGACCGTTCTCCTTACGTGCTCTGATAGTTGGAGTTGACCAGTTTCTCGTCAATCACGGCGAAGTTGAGCATGTGCTGTGCACGTCTGCCTAGTGCAACTATGCTACCTGTAAGGGCATCGGCCTTGACACCGAACATCTCTTCCATCTGTTGCAGCGTATATCTCTGGCCACGTCCCGCCTGCAGATAGCACTGTAACATACGTTTGATGCTATTGCTTGCATTGACAATTATCCGGCACCATTCATCCATACTAATAGTGAGTGGGGCCTCCTTGAAGCCATCTGTATATGTATGATGGTATGATGTGAATGGCCTATCATCAATGAGTTCTACGCACGATGATCCACCACCAAATTGTGGAACTTTATATTTGAGCTTGGGGATGTTGACTTCTTTCGAGAACACATCCTTCCATGTTTTGAAGGTTTTCTCATTGAAAATAGCATAGCCCTCTTCGTCAAATCCGTCTATGATTCGGAAATCAGCGATAAGATCCTGTTTCTCTTTCTCAGATAAAGTCGGAACCCATAAGGTCTCGAACTTAGCCTGAAGCCCAGCCTTGGTATAGCTGTTAACTTTCATCTTTGATGACTTCAAGAAGCGTTCAACAGCGCGGAATAACTTCTTCATCTTTGCCCTGTCAGCATAGGTGAAGTCATACTGTGTCACGGGAACGGCCATATCTGCCAACAAGTTGTCTGCTGTCAGAAGCGCCTTTGTTCCTTCATCACCTGTAACGATTACAATCTCATAGATAATCGCTTTCAATATTACTTCTTTCTGGTCTGTCAACAATATATATTTGCCTTTACCCCATCTCGTCTGGACTGTCGTAAAACTCCATCGCTGCGAGGAAATCATCATCATTGCTGAATTCAGAATCCTCCTCGAAGATTTCTTCTACTTCGTCAGCGACTTCCCTGTTCTCCAGCTGCTCTATCTCCACCTTTTGCTTCTCAGGCGTAAATGAGCCAACCTTACCTGCCTTTATTCTATGTCTCATATTGTCAGTATATTGTATATTGGCTACAAATTTACGATTTTTTTGCTGATAATAATCATTTTTGGGAAGTCATTTAATAACATTTAGCGGTGTTACAGAGTATAGTAACAGAGTGAAGACAGTTTACCAACCACCTCCGTCATAACCATCAGAGGGGAAATCATCAGGGTCACTGAACCCATTCCATCCTGAACTACCACTGCTCGAATTACGCATCCGTCTTTCTGGGAAGCCCATACTTTTCCTACGCCGATAGTTAGCCAAAGCATCTTCGAACTGCCGTTGTTCATCTGCAACCGACGAGCGTAACTGATACTTATTGAGGTCGCTCCGAGTAAGTGTAATCTCCTGGCCACACTGAAGGCAGTCTATTACACTCCTCCCTGCCATAATCTCTATCTTTATAGCGGTTCCACAGTATGGACAATATATCGTTATCTGATTCTTCATATTCCAGCCAGTTATTCGACCATATAAATCTTAGCATCTATCTTAACCCAATAGTCATTCACAAGTTCCACGCCTTCAACCCTACAGAAGAAGGCCTTTCCGGCATCCATCAATCGAGAGATTATCAAATTCAGTTCCCTTGGAACCCACCCTATCCGTATTCTCTCGAAGTAAATACCGATGGCATGCTCATCGTGCCTGTTCTTAGGATGACGCTGCATTCGCAGTACAAGCCCCTTTTCCAGTTTCGGATAGACCTTATCTATTTTCTTGCAGTACGAAGTCCCAGCCACGATAATATCTAGAAGAAATATCTCACGACTGAAGGGCTGTAGGCTGTTGGGCAACTTAGACCCCATCATCTCCAGCAATTCAGGACTGATCTTCATTATCTGATGATTCATCTCTTGCCTCCTTTCTCCATAATGCTGACGATTTTCTCCAGCCGTGTTTTCTCTTTCTTCAGTTCGGCAATCTCCTGGCGCAGCATATTCTGTGTCTGAGAAATCCATTCGGGATTGTTCAGCCGTTCGCGATAAGTAAATGGGAATTCCTGCAAGATTCTGGCTATCTCCTCGCGAATCTTCGTAATTTCATTTTTCAGCTGATTCACACGCTCTTCCCATTCCTCCGTCGTTTCATTGTCAACGGCATCAGCTGGCATTCCAGCCTCCAACTGCTTTGCCAATTCGCGCAGTCTTTCCAAATCGCCTTTTTCGTAGGCATCTTGTACTTTTAGGAACAGTTCCTTTTCCCATTCCGTCTGTTCTGGGTGAAGATCGGGGTGAAGTCTGTGAACCAGCTTCCGATAGAGATCTCTCAGTTCACGCTTCTCATCCTCTTGGTTCTTTTTCTCTTCCTCCTTCTGCTCTTCAATATAGGCCTTGGCCTGCTTTATCTTTTCTTCTTCCCGTTGGATGTTCTCATTATAGGTCTTGGCCGTTGCTTCCACCTGCTCGTTCACATAGTTCAAATCAGCTTTCTCGCCACGATTCTTGTATGCCTGGAGCAAATCCCGCTTCTGTTTAAGCAGGGCTATCTCGTACTGAAGTACTAGTTCCTCATATTGCAACTGCCCTACAGCTTCCATATATAATGCCGTTAGACGCGGCCCTTCCGAGTTTACCAACTCGTCACGCTCAGCTACAAGAGCTGCATATTCCAGTTGCAGCCGCTCGTATTTTTCTTTGAGCTGCTTCTTTCGTGGGCTGATGTCTATAGCATTATTCATATTAGTCCCAGGCTTCATCATCGTTAGCGTCGAAGTAGCGTTGCATACCATTGTCCTCCATATCATCCTCGGATGCAGGGTCAAAGCCACGCATGTTATCGAGTTCCTTTTCCTTGTGGCTACTTCTGTATGAAGAACTATGTGTATTTACAGGATCATTGTGTGAAACTTCATGATTGACGGCATCTGTATCAGGTTCAACTGATTCGGTTGTGGCGCTATAAGAGGGGGGATCACAGACAAATGAATCCGTAGAAGCCTTCCTATTGGAGCACGATGCCGTCATCAGTAGGATCATGAAAAGAATGAAAAAAAACCGTCCCATCATATTATCGCCATTATATCTGATACACTTTTACGATGCAAAGATATACATCAACTGTGCAGTCTATCTTCATAGTTCTCAGAATCTTCTTGTTTGGTACTTTCTAATGCTACTTCGATATTATTAATTACCATTTTTGCGAGATCAATATAATCCATTTCGGTCGCATCATACTTGAAATCTACCAAGTAGGTGTTATCTTCACCCTCTACATTGGCAATAGAATAAGTATCATTGTTATACAGGCAATTGACGACATTCTCATTGTTACAAGTCATGAGCCATCCGTCTTGGGTAATAGAAAGTGTCACCCCACATTTGTTCATGACAAACGGACTTGAGGCATGGGGGTCAAGCGAATATCTAACATTATCGTCACATAGTTCTGAAACAAGAATATGATTCAGCATCTTCCATTCTATGTTATAATTGCTATGATAAGAGCTGTTAAGTATAACCATTTCTATTGGTTTATTCATCTTGTCATCCCAAGCGTAACATCCATAAGATGTATCTTCTCTATTGGCGCTTCTATATTTTGCCATATAGTATTGCCAAGACTTAATACTGAATTGCCTACATTTCTGATGGGGTTCTTCTAAATTCTCCAATGATGTAAACTTATTCGCAATTATATCAAGAATGGCATCTTGATTACGCCTTCTTTCGTTTTTGATGAAGAATTGCGAAAGGTCGTTTCCATGATGAATAAAATATCTTCTGGTCATGTTTTCATCTCGCTCCATATTGGGATCATACTGAGCATATTCCACATCATCAAATAGGAGATTAATGCGAATTATGTCGAAATAATCAGGTGATTGATTGTTAAAAATATGAGTGAAATGTTCTAATTGCTGAAACAGAATATTATGATCTTCGTATTTATTAATAAAGAGCATAAGTGAACCTTGCAAAAGGTTGTGGTTCTCATATTTCAGTAATGCAGAGTATTCTTCTGGTGTAAAATTGAGAACTTTATAACGCTCTTCCTCGCAGGCTGTCGAAACAAAAGTATGATTACCTTCTGAAATCAGTCCGTCATTTTGAACTATTTCTTCCGCGTCCTGCATAAATCCAGCAAGCATATCGTATCGTGCACTATTAGCTCGAACATTTGCAGTGACAAGGTTGCGGATGACACGCAAGCACTTCAAAGAAGTCAATTCATCTTTTTTATGTTTGTTTAGAAGATATATGGTGTAAAAATAGACAGTCTCAGGTACGGACAAATCTCCGTCCATTGCCAGATAAAAAACTGGTTTCCGGCTTTGCTGTCGCAACCAGAACAGTCTGATAAGCGAATCCTGACCTATGACATTATCATCGAAATAGAAATATTGCTTCCAATAATCAGTGATACCTGAAGTCTTCTGAATAGTTGACATGGTATCAAACATAGAAATTATTTGCCTTATAGAATCCTCGTCAGTGATAATTTCATCGATAGTAGCCTGTCTGTTCTTTTTTAATTCAATTCCTCTTCTGAACAATTCCAATCGGAAAATGTTCTTAAACATCTGCATGAACCCGTCATCTGCTTTCTTAACGATGTTATCATCATCACAAGATTGCGCATAAGTCCACAAGATATCAATCCATGCATTGTCAATCTTATTTGAGACCTCATCTTTTAAGTCTGTTGATATTCGTTTTATTGCTTTCTCTAAATCAGACTTAAAGATTTCAAACTCTGTCAACTTCTTGCCACGTGAGTTCATTTTGATATACAAATCATCTGTAAGTCCAAATTTGTCGAGCGAAAGGGAATAGAACTGTATGTTATCACGTGTTGTCAACTTCGACCAAAGCTTGTCAATATTGTATTCCCGACACTTTTTCTCAATCTGTTCCAGAACATTAAGCATCGACACAATGGTTGGATCTGCATCATAACTAGGAAGATATTTGGGATTATCCATAATCATTTCCTTTATATTCTTATGCTCAGAGTATTTTGGAATTATGTCATTCCGAATATCTCGAATTAGAGCTTCGATGAAATCTGTTGCTGATTGTCTGGTCTCATATCGAAATTTGAGCAACGAGTCAACGGTAATGATGGTATTCTCTTCCCCATCTTCAACTACAGGTTGTACGACAGAAGCGTACCAATGAAGAAGGAAAAGGGTGGTCAGACGTTGCTGTCCATCCAATGGAATCAATCCTGCGCCAGTGTCGTTCCTCTTTACAAACGAGCCACCATAGACAAAGTCGAAGATTTCAACAGAATTGTTTGCGACAGCATCTAACATGGTTGTAAGCATTCCATCAAGGACTTCCTCAACCTTGTTTTCTTTTCGACCATACGCATAATCACGCTGTACCTTTGGTATCATAATTACAGACTCGTCGTTCAATAGCCTGCTAAAAGTCGTAAGTTTGCCTATGTTATTCATTTGTCACCTCACTTTCTGATTGTTTGTATTCTGCCTCAATATATGGCTTTAACACGTCCTTGATATCCTCCAGATAATGCTTCCTGTCCTTGTCACTCCAGTAGAAGTTCTGCTGTACAGTAAAATCCTGATCTTCCTTATTATAATACTTTAGGAATACTTTCCTGGTACACAAAGGTATGTATTTACCTTTCGCATCATCATCCATTATCATTTGGCGTTTAACTTCAAACACAGAATTACCGATAGATGAGTTGGTAGAGCCGCTTAATAGTGCCATGTTAGAAATGCCATGCATAACAGTTGGCGTGCCTTCCTGAGAACTCAAATCATTGAAATACTTCAAGACCAAATCAAATACTTTTGTTACATCGTTAAATGTATACCTTTCTTTATTATTAAGAAGGCGAGTATATTCGTTATTGAAATAGGACAGCAAGTTTTTCAAATTCTCATCATTTGTTAGTCTGGAATGCAGACGCTCAAGCACTTTTTGGTTCTCTTCAAACCATTCAATCCACTTATCTTTTATGCTGTGGTCTATTCGCTCTGAGTTTTGTGCATGAATATGCTCTAAAGTCCAGTCATAATCCTTATATCTCTCAAATGGAAAGAACTCTAAGCCCTGCTTATAGGCTGTTTCTACATTATATAAGAACAAAACTCTCTTTAGCATATTGTAGTCATCCTTATATGTATATTCTAGAATCTTTCTTCCGGGCTTTTTCCTGTCATGAATAGCTTCATATATTCGCCCTTCGATAGATTTCTTGAATTCCTTCTTGCTAACATTTGTTGACTCTGAGAGCATATCGATTAGTACTGATGCCCCTAATTCCGTTGTCAGGAAACCAATTTTGTGATAATAATATCGGTCATTGTACCATGCTAAAAGCAGTGAGAAATAGGTTTCAACCTTTAGCCACAATTCCCACAGGTCTTTTACTATGCCACTCTTTAGCATATTGTCAAACTCCAGATAGGTATATAATGTATCTTTCTGATCTGATGTTTTCTTCGAAATCAAGTCAAAAATGTACTCAATGCGACAGCTATAGTTGCCTGAGTCTTTGTTTTTCTTGATGAATGACCAGAATTTTTCATCCCACAACTGGCTCTCAATGATGTCCCATTGCTCAATAATATGGCTCTGCTTTCGAGCTAATTCACGTTTTTCAACAATTGGACGAACATCTTCATCGAATTGCCCAAGCAATTGTTCTTCTCCTTTGTAAGTGGCAGAGTCTGATAAGAACATTCCTCGAATAAGCTCTGCATTATTCAATGAAATGCTTTTGTCGTTTAATCGTTTAAACATTTCATAGGGATCGCTGTCATCGCATAACTCATACCAAATTACCTGTACAGACTTATCCTTGTCCTTCGTGTTGGAGAAGTTTTCGAAAAATCCTCCCTTGAATTCCTGAATGGAAGGATGATAATAGCTACTGCCGTTTTGGAACCAGTCCAGTATTTTGTTAGCAGCATGATGTATATGCCATGAATCTATATCATCATACTGGCCATCCTCGAAGTTTACTATGAAATTATCCCCTTCTTCATCAATCCTGAGTTTATCAAACAAGTCGCCCAGCTTGGGACGAGTCTGATAATACATCTTGAATCGCATTTTGTTAAAACGATCAATCTGCCCTTCTAATGCCAGAATAATTCTGATGGTAGTTAGCCTTTGTTGCCCATCAATCACCTCATACCAGATATTATCGTCATATTTAGACTCCAAATTGTTCGCAACAACTTCCTCTTCTGTCATCTTCTTTACCACAATGGGCTGAAGGCAATAGAAGCTACCTGCTGCATTCTTCTCATAAATAAAGCTATAGATGTCTTCCAACATCTGCCGAATTTGAGTATCTCCCCATCTGTAACCACGTTGATAATCTGGGATGAAGAAGTTCTTATTGCATAATTCGGGAATAGCGCACAAATCCAAATAGTTTATAGACTTTAATTCTTCCATAGAGGGCAGATATTCGTTTTATTTCAAAAGAAAGAATAGAATCGCAGCAATAGCAACGAGTGATACGGCATTAACGATTAAGCTGTACTTCAGTTTTGTTTGGATATCAACCAATGAGTCTTTAAACTCTTCTGATGCATTGGAAAGTTTTTCAGTTGCAGCAGTTGCAGCATTAATGACTGTTTCACGGTCTTTCTCAAACGCCTTTACTTTCTGAGAATAATCCTTGCCGATGGTATCAACAAGTTCTTGAATCTTGGTCGTAATAGTGCCGAGTTTACTGACATACTCAGCGGTAGTTGAATTAAGACCATCGTAGGAATTGACAGTCTTTTCCACTTGTTTGCGTGCGGACTCCATGCTTTTAAGTCCTTGCTCTAACTCTCTGAGTGAGTTGTTGATTTTCTCGTCGATCATATTTCTTTGTATATTTGATTAATTCTATTGAGTTCTGCAACATGATCTTCCAGCTGAATGGCAAGCTGCATCTTCTCTATATACACCTTGTCTTCTGGAAGTATGGCTGTATGCTGCAATAATAAATCTGTATATTCATTGAGAAGGCCAAGTTTCCCTTGGGACGCATACAATCTCATGACTGCTTTGTAGTCATCATATAGTTCTTGCTCCAGCATCTCATTCTCATGTTGACCAAGGAACAGGATGCAGAATATATTCAAGAGGTTCAGTACAGGGTTCATTTCTGCGATAGCACGTCTGATGAGACGTACAGCACCTTGCAAGTGCTTGATATTGTCTTTTTGGGAATCATTGTTGACAATATCAGGATCAACCACCCTCATATACTTTCTCACAAGATTGAAATCTGATATTTCACTTTCACTGTGAATATCGTAATTGGTGTCATCTTTGAGTGAGAATGGTATTTCCTGGCGCACACTTGAATCATATGTGACGAAGCCTTCTCTTGCATATTTAGAATTGAAATAGTAATAAATAAAGTCCTTCAGTTCTTCATTCGTTTCTTTCCAGTCCTTGCCTGAGCTGATAGCCATATTACAGAATTGCTCCATATCCAAGATACCCCTGGCCCTCTTATCCGCGATACTCCTATATATAAAAGAGGTAAGGTGCTTTAAGCATGCCATGATGACACCATCATTGACCGCCATCTGCTTGACTTCATTAATCATGATGTCAACCCTATCCTCGGAGTAATATTTCCGATAGTATTGACTGAGGTAATCATAATAGTGCGATTCGTCCTGACATATTGTCGTAATGCGGAAAGTCTTTTGGGCGTAGTCTTCTGTAAAGTCATCTATCAAGCCTATAATGCACATTCTGTAGATAGCCTTTTGAATTGCATCTTTGTATTCAGCCGAACCATAGTCCCGAATATAGCTGAATCCTCTATCATTCTTTGCGTTCTTGGCATTCCATGTACTGAACAGAGGCATTTGCCTTTCTTTTAAATATGTATTATATTCGTCGAGAACATGCTCATTTTCTTCGTATGATACATAATATGTAAGGGTCGTTCCTTTGGCATATCTGTTGATGTATTGAAGAATACCTTTACTATTTCCATATTTCAGAGTCTCAATACCAGCAATCTCTTCATTGCTGATACGGATATTCAGACCATTCATCAAGAGTTCCATCACGTACAACTCAAACTCTTCACCAAGGAAGTTGCTGTCATAGAAGAACTTGTTATTTGTATAGTCTGCTGAGAAATGGCTCCACTGACGAGTCCTGGCATTTATGACAGGATAGGTTTTAGGCGAATACATGATGGTTGCTAGAGCCATCTTTTTGTCACGTCCGGCTCGTCCGGCTTCTTGAACAAATGATTCCAAAGATCCAGGGTAATTCAGGTGCACTGTTAAACGAACGTTAGGCTTGTCAATACCCATTCCAAAGGCTTTTGTCGCAACCATTAGATTTGTCTCGCCTGCAAGGAAATCATCCTGACATGACGTATCATCGCCTCCTTTGTATGTCGAAATACGATTGATATTGTGTTCTTTTAAGGTATTGGCTACAGTAGGAACACTCAGTTTTACGTCAGGTTTACCATCCTTGTTGGCTCGTAAGCAGAACACAATTCCGGCAACATCTGTATGCCTTGCAGTATACCAATCCTCATTAACATCTGTGTATAAGTCAGTAGAATTGACTTCTGCGATTTTCCCTTCATCAGAGATATTCTCTCTTTCAAGGAATCGTTTCTTAATCTCACTGATACTATCATCATTTTGAATCTCCTGTATCTTCTCCGTTGCATCATTAATGGCATTAAGAACCAAATCCTCTTTAATTTCATCAACTTTTCGGGCTTTATCAGCAGCCGAAGCATCCACAGGATAGATATAATACTGGAGTTCCAGTCGATTGGTGTTTTCATATCTGACTGTAGCATCGTCTTCCAATGAATATGAATTACTTCCCGATAGTTCTCTTTCCACATCAGCGAGGACGTCAAACGATGCAGTTGCCGTCAGTCCAAACAGGGATATGTGATTATCTTCGCCTTCGACTTCTTTGGGTAAAACGTAGTTGAAAAGGTTCCGTCCCAGATGCAGGTAAGCAAGTCTGAAGTCATGGCCCCACTCAGAAACGCAGTGAACTTCATCGATAACACCATAAGCAAAGAAAACGTCAGATTCGCGCATTGAACGCAAGACCTCTCTGAATCGGTGTATGCTTAGTCGCTCAGGCGATAAGAACATAATCTGTATCTGAGAACCAGTAAGTGCATTTTCCCTTCGTTCTCTTTCTTCTCTGTCCTTCGTGATGTCACTATTAATGTACGAGATACAATCGATACCAGTCTTTAGCAAACCATCATATTGGTCTTTCATAAGACCTCTTAACGGATCAACAACCAAGGTAACACCAGGTTGTAGTATGGCAGCCAGCTGATAGGTAAGGGATTTACCACCACCTGTTGGCAATAGTCCGATGACACTCTTTAGCTGTAATGCCCGACTAAGGATGGGAAGCTGGCCAGGTCTGAAATCTTCTTTTCTGAAAATCAAGTTCAGGAAATAGCGCAGGTGGCCACAAACATCCTCAATATTGTGATAATTTCCTTGTGTGTCCTTTTCAACGAGAGGTTTATACTTGATTCTCTCAGTTGTATAGAGGAATCTCTCCGCATATACTGACTTTGAAGAGCGAACAATAAAGTAGCAGTCGTTGTTGGCCTTATATTTAGAGAATACCACTTCTTCAGGATTACATAATTGGTCGATAGACACATCAATGATAGCATCATAAGTTGTTTGTGTCTTAGCCTCCCTCTTACCATATATGTTAATTTGGGGAAGGGTCATATCCGAATAATCCTGCGTCATGGCAACGATATGATGGTATAACTCAACAAAATCGTTGATGGCAATCTTTGCCACTGACGTGTCATCTTCAATCACAAGAATATTCAAAGTATCCTTCTTCAAATCCATGCGATCGGAAATCATTGCCTCTATGAAGGTCTTCTGAATACGAGCAACTGCATTAAGGCTCTTTGCTTTATCCCTCGAACCGGTGGCATCCAAGACCTTTTGGCTGGCCAATGTAGGACAACCACGTGAGATAAGATTGCTAACAAGGGCATAGACCGGGCAAAGGTTTTTATGTGCTGTCATATCAAATGGAGCCAGAACCTCAAAAGCGCTTTGCAACGAAGACCCCTGCAAGTTGACATCTGAATAAGCCGCAAATAGCTGAACAGGAGCAAAGTAGCTGTATTTATGCAGAATGTCACTGTTATGTATCAGGCTATAGGTAAAACTCTTAATAAGACAACCATACGCCCTTCCATTGGGATGGTGACCAAAGTTCGTATCACGGAATTCTGTAAACACCCGTAAGCCTTCCTTTTTGAAATAATAGCTGAAGGTATTGATTCGGCTTTCATTTAGATTTGCCGGACCTATACACAGGGCTATATGCTGAGCACCGGAAGAGGTTATCATCTTTGAAACACCCTTCAGGCTTACAGCTTCAATATCCAAAATATTCGAGAATATATGTATAGCACAAGGCTCATGAACATCAATTTCCGTGATGGAATTGCTGTTGTCGCCATAATCTGAAGGAAGATAATAAGGAATGTCAGTAATCTCAGTATTTTGTTCTCCTAATGCCTGTCTGACATGTAATACAGCTCGTTGTCTTGCCACATTAGAAGGTTCCTCTAAGGTGACTTTCTTCAGCTTTGGCAACCAGCCAAACTGCCGTAGTTTTTCAATGATAGCAACAGTACCAATACCCTGGCCACATCCCCAATCATAAATCTCCACGCCATTGTTCAGGTTTTTGTATGGGAATTCATTCTCATCTAAGGCGCGAATTAGCTTGTGGCGATGCATCGGGCCATAGGCGGCCATGTATGCACAGCACTGTTCTTCTGTTTCGAGAACAGCTGTACCATGTTCCAACGTTCGTCCCTCGCTATCCCTATACGCCCATGGACATGACTTGAATGGATCAGGAACATAACGTAAGGAGACCTTGATGATATCATTTATAGTCAGGTCACTTATCTTCTGTATATCGGTTATGTAGCTCATATAGTCCCTCAAATTATTACTTTCCCGTTATTGTCTCGCCAAATGGGTTTTCCTTGTGACATTTCCAGTTTTGCAGTGCTAATTGCTTGGTGGCATTGGCATAGCAGTACTCACAAAGATGTGGACAGGTATTATATTCGCCAATGTCTTTTGATGCCATACATTCACAGAACTGTCTTTGCCCAGGATCTTTCTTATGTGTACTGATAAAGTAGTGATTATTAGGCAATAGTATGGCTCCTTTAGGTAATTCTGGCTCATCAAACAAAGATGGAGCGGGAATATCTTCAATCTTGACCTTCATAAAGTCCATGAGTTCCTTATCATCCCAAGCAAGGCGGGTAATCAAATCACCATCAATGCAACGATTATGTAGGATGCCATGTTTGTCAATGTCGATTTTTTCGCCACAGGTGGCAAGTTGAAAGTTCCAGCCGCGTTCATCATTCATGGCAGAAAGCTTTTTTGCGAAATCTTCCATCTGTTCAATTTCCCATTCATGATATGGAACACCACTGGCTTCCAGATTGTGCTTCACCTTTTTGTATAAAGCGATGTCTGCATAGCTGAAAACCAGCTTTTCAGTGTAACCTTTCAGTTGGTCACCAATCTTTTGGACTTTCTGCAGCAAGTTGTCAATAGAAATATCATCAGTCAATATCATTGGGTCAAATCGCCAGATTACGGCACCCTTCCCAAGTTGATCAACAAGAAGTTTGAATGTTTCAATGCGATCGGTTAGAGGCGGTACTTTTTCTAGTTTCTCTTGCTCATAATCGTTCAGAGTATATTGTATGTAGCACTTGATATTCCGTTCTTTCAGTAAATGCAGATAAGGTAATAGTGGCTTTGGATTCTTCGACCAGAACACGATAAAACGAGTCTTCTCGTATGAAACATACGATTTCACGCCGTTAAAAGGATTAGTCCAGGCTGAATATCCTTTTTCTAAACGGTCAAAAAACCAATCAGCATAGAATGCAGGAATATCTGTACTTCTACTTGCCGACACAATGAGTGGAGCTTGCGCTTTCACAAGGTTCCCATTTACCATTATCTCTGTTGGTTTCCAAGATGCCATATTAAATGTCTTCTATTGTTACGTCAAACTTAATCTCTTGATTACGATAGAGGTCTATTTCGGTATCGTAAGTAATGGTGGCTGTGTCGTATCGACGTGAACGACCAGGTGCATTGTAAATCGACCAACCATTCATCAAACCGCCATCAGGATAGATACTGAGTCGTTTCCCTGCACACTCAAACGACAAAACTCGCCAGTGAGTCAGTGTATTCTTGGGTAGAGAACAAATAGGAAGAATAGTTCCGTCTATCTGATCTTCATAATCCAAATCTTCTTGCCAGCTATTAGCGAGGCTTTCAAGCCATTCATCTCTACCAATCTTCTTTTCGCTTGTCGTTATTTGCTTTGAGTAAGAAGAAGGAAGGTTGGCTGTCATGCTGTCCCATTTACCGCTGTCAGAGTCATATCTCTCCAGCTTAAACTCCATAGTGAACGTATTACCAATCTCTTTGATGAAATAACCAGCTGTTTGGAGAGTCAGAATCATCGACAAAATACTCTTCATGTGCTCATCCTGATAGCTAACCTTTATAGTTTCTTCGTTATTTGCCTTGCAATGGTCGATGAAAGCATCAACAATATGTCCAGACTTGCTGCGAATAAGTCTACCAAGTTCTGACGTCTTGATATTCGTCGGATCACCATCTGTCAATTTGAATATCTTTGTCGTGCTCTCCTCAACTGAGGTATCAATGAAGTCAGCTGTAGCAGCAAAGTTGTTGGTACGGATATAATAGATGGTTCCATTGCCCCATTTGTCGTTCAGGGTAATATGGTTGGGGTTGTTCGTAAAGTACAACCTTCCGTCTATATATGCCAGCGGGAACAATCCATTGCCAGCAAATGGGTTCTTAATATGAAGAACCTCATTCGCCCATCCCTTGATAGAACGTATCATGTCACGTATTGGCTCTGTCATTCGGTTGTCAGAACATTCTGCAACACAGAAGGAAGTCTGCTGGCCGTGAGGAGCAAAATGGTTGAGGAACTGTCCCCTCCAACAATGGTCTGTACCTTCGTACTCCCAATGGTCGTAGTCATCATCCACAAAAAGCACGGCTTCATTCTGAGAAGTGATGAATGCCCGCTGCATCTTGGCAAGCGAAGTCTCAGTAACAGTATCACCAAAGACATTTTTGACAGGATCTGGCAATACTTTTCTGGCTGCTCTCTCTTCTTCAATCCAAGCCTTAGCAGCCTGAATATCAATGCGATTCACATAGTGAAGGGTAAATTTGTCGATAAGAGCCTCCTTGTTACCAGATTGTTCTGCAGCCTCGATGATGAGACGTGAACGCTCAATCACGGATTTTAGCAAATCCATAGCAGCCAATTGGTTTGAATAACCAGAACCACCAGGATTTGCATCAAAGATACAAATATGACCATTAGGCGTGATGGTAAAGTCAAGATCTGTTCGCTCCACGTTCAGCTCTTCTGCTAAACCTCTTGCAAACAACAGACCAAGCGTAATAAGCAGGTTCTCCTCCTCATTACGGCCATTTATCCAGTCTTTTTGGAAGTGACGGATTCTGATTTCTGTATAGTCCGTCTGAATAGTATCGCCAAGAACTACGTTTCTCTTGATATAATCCGTACTATTACATCCCATACAGCGATTGGGTTTTGTGCCTTTTCTAATCAGTGAGAAGTGGAAGTTCTCTTTCTCGGCATCCTTTGATGGAATGTTATTCATTTCGGCAGGCATCTTTTCTGGATCGCTCGATGCAGCAGCTGGCCAGTTCTCTAAAACGGTCTTACCACACTTCGTACAATGGCAATAGCCGAAGCCCGTACCTTCATTATAGTAGAGAATCTGACCGTTCCCACTCTCGCGACTACTGCGAGAATCAAACAAATGCGGCTCAATTCTGTCTTGCTTCCATTCGTCCGCACCAATCAACTGTGCACTGACACGAGTATAGACGTTCTGGTCAAGAATTCGATTAGCAGACTCATTCATATCGGGAATGAACTCTGCTGGCTGCAGAAGGTCAAGTTCTGTACTTGCGCTTACTTTCCATTTCTCCAGGTTCTCCAGTTCATCCTTCGTATCGATAACAACCTGCTCCCTGTTGAAATAGAGTTTCTTGAACGTAACCTCAGGTTTGAAGAAGTTGGTATAGCGAATACCACGAACGATGCGGACCGTTCCGTCACGAGCAATTGGATTTCCTGGTGCATACTGAGACAAGGCTGTACGCAGTGGATATGACGGGTTCGATACCGTTACTAACGAATAAGTATTCTGAGAAGCAGAGTTAATATCAAATTCAATCACATTAACTGGCATGTTCGCATTGGGAGTAAACCTATGTGTAGCCCAATATGCCAATAGTCTGGCAGCCAACGGTTCAATGTACTTCATCTCGAAGAAAGCCTGTTGCTTCGCACTCTTGGCTTCCTTGTAAGGCTTTGCATAGTCTTGGATACGCAGCTCCAGCTCAGCATAGCAGTTCTCATTCATCTCACGAGCCTTTGCCACCACATATTGGGGTGGACGGCTACTGAAGATGGTTCCGTTCAACAGAATCCTGAGTTTTCTTCTTAGTTTATCATCAAGAGCTTCACTACACTTATTGTTGAAGGTTTCGTAGGGCGTACCTGTTTCATCGCCCAGACCGTCCAGTGGACTGACAGGCGAGTGGTCAACCTTTCTTTTAATCTTAAAGTGGCTGCTTTCTCCGTCAGGAACAATCTCGTAATTGGTGTAGTAACTGATAACCTGTTCATTGACACTTCCACCAGCCATACCAAACACACCAAACTCCCTTATCAAGAAAGAATTGACGTGACGCTGAACAACCTGAGCACTATTCAGATCGACTGTTGGCGTACTGGTTGTGCGAAGAATCACATTCTCCATTGGGTTCAGCAATGTCCTGATGCCAACGGCATCAGAGCCGCATAGCGTAACACAGGCACTTCTCACCTGACCACGTCGTCCGCTACGTCCTGCTCTCTGCTTATAGTTGGATGGCATGGGAGGCACAGATGTCATCATAACCAACTCTAAGTCTCCAAGGTCAACACCCATTTCCATCGTAGTGGAGCAGGCCAGAATATTGATACAATGGTCTTTGAAATCCTCCTGTACCTGACGGCTGACCATCTTGTCAACCTGTGCCGTATGCTCTGCCTGAATAAACAACTCAGGGAATTGGTGAATCTGCAATAGACGCTCAGCGAACGTACCTGTCTCGCCCCATAGGTCATTGTTCCAGAGGATTTTTCTGTTTTCCTTGGCCCACCCCTCAATGACTTCATCTGTAGGATTGGGTGTAGCACTGAAGTTGTGATATGGAAATGCCTCCCATGTCTCATGTAGTTCCTCCTTCAATGGCATAGGTTCGCCACCAACAGTATAAGGAGAATACCCATGGAAGGGGGTCTCAATAGGTCTCAGCCATTCTACATGATGATTGTCGCTGCTTGCATTCGTATCACAGAGATAAACATCATCATAAAGTTTGAAGCCTATCTTTGCCAAATTCAAACGATATGGGGTCAGGTGAATATCGTTGACTATCTCATCTTTATCCTTGACATGTTGTCTCAGTTCATCATCATAGTGTGTACTATGCTCCAATAGTTCATATTTCAGTGTCAGCTCGTTCCACATGCAATCAATCACGTCCTGAATTTGCTGCTTATAACCACTGATAGCGTTGTTGATGGTTATATGCTTGTCGTTAGCAATGAGTTTAGCTAACAGTCGGATAATACGTGAACGATTTGGCCCCTTTTCCCTTACAGTTGGCTTGTGAACAGGACGACGGCGCTCTTTCTGTGTAGCAAAACGTACACATTGGAAGATGTCCATTGGGTCTAAGTCATCCATCTTCAGGAAAACAGACTCGTTTGAACGAACAGTGTAGTCCAAGAATATCTGCATCAATCCGTGCCAGTCTTTCTTTGTAATCCTATTCTCATCATCCAACTTGCCGTTAAACAGTTCCACTGCATCAGGAAGTTTTGAGGTTAAAGCATCTTTTAGTTGAACAAAATAAGAAGTGAATAGTCCCATTGTTTCAGGTGCTGCCGCCGTCAATGGACGTTTTGACAGATATTGAACCATAATCGCAAGGATGTACTTACGCTTGGTCTCAGGACGTATATTTCCATCATCATCCAGTTCTGGACTTAGTTCTGAACGTTCTGCAAACTGCTGGCAAAAGGTATCGGCCAATCTGTCGTTCAACAGCACATCAAGGATATCTTGCCATGAGAGGAAATTGTTGGGTTTCAAGTCTGCCAAAATCTTGTTAATGGCCTCTTGATCGTTACCTTCCAATATCTCCAACATATCATCAGCGGCGCGTCTTTCGGCTCGCGATGTAGCAGTATTGAAAACGCCTTCGTAATATTTCTTGGCTTCATCCAATGTCATGGTCCCTGCTGTAGCCATACGACACAGTTCATGGAAGATGGTTCCATAAACCCACAAACGTTCTTCTTCCAGATTTTGCTTGATAGTGGATTGCGCAGCTGACTGTCGGCTATCCACGAAACTAATAAACTGCTGCCCTTTATGAAGCGAGACTTTCTTTTCGTCCTTTGGCTTAGCCTCAGTCATCAGATCGAGGGTAGATGGTGCAATCAGTCTTGATACAAAGTCAGAAGCAATTCTAAACTTCTGCAATTTCTTCGAATCTTCCTCATCCTGTATGGTCTGATCTGGATTCTCTTCATCCGGCTTTGCCTGTTTCGTAAGTTTGGTGCCACAGTAAGGACACTGACATTGTGTATTTGCTATAACGTGCCAGCCTGGTCCTGCAGGGTTCCCTGCTGTCACATTAAGCATTCTATTACCTTTTATTATATATGGGGCGTTGTTATCAAAGCCCGTATCATCACTGTTTGATGTACCGAATATGTAATAGGTTTTGCCTGTTTCTTCGGTACTGTCAAGGTCGAACATGTCGCTATCATCCATTGTAATAGGACTGAAAGCAATACCATCATCCAGCTTCACTTCTTCTGCGATGGCCACATACTCACCACAATGCTTACAGCGGCTCATTTCGAGTAGGGGTGCTGTTCCAGGAGTGTCATCAGGCATGTTCTCAGTATAAATCTTGAAGCTGCCGTCCTCTTTATAGTGGGGATCGGAGATGTCAACAAACAGACCGTGATTAGGAACACGATAGAAATAATGCACCTTCACTCGCAGGTCTTCCAATCCTTGATCCTCCGCGGTCTGACACATGGCGTCCAGCCTCTCCAGTTTCTCTTCAACCGATTCTCCTTCCGTAATTAGTTCGTCAAGACGCAGGTAGCCGTCTTTGTTCTCGTTCATCAAGCGCATCCAGTATCCTTTATCTTTCTCTGGCAGCGCATCCTGTCCTTTACGCTTACCGTCAACGAATCGCACCTGATTAACCTGCAAACCAGTAATATTGGCAATAAATTCTCTTAGTTCTTCCTTTGCCTTTTCATCACCACTCTTGCCGATGGTAGCAGAGGATGTGGCGAATCTAACATCATTGGTCGTAACACCATAGGCCATCAGCACACGTCTAATCAGCATGGCTATTTCTGCCGCTCCTGCACCAGTATAGGTGTGAGTCTCGTCAAGAGCAATCCAGCGTAACGTCTTCTTCTCTTCCTTAATCAGATTTCTGTCCTTCTCTCTCAGTAAGATATACTCCAGCATTGTGGGATTGGTCAACAGGATATTTGCTGGATGCTGCCGCAATTCCTCGCGGGTTGCTATGACATGCTTGAACTTGGTCTCTGTGATATTCCCCTGCTCATCACGAGTGATTCCTCTAATAGCATCCACCTTTCGCATCACCTTCTTATAGCTGGGATCTTCTGGTGAAGGAATGCACTGCGGCATATCACCATTATAGACCGCAAACTTCAGTTCAGTACCTTCCAATAACTTCTCCATACGCACCTTTTGGTCTTCCATCAGTGCATTGAGGGGATAGAGGAAGATAGCCTGTACCTCTTCGGGCACAAAGTTATCAATCAAGTCTTGTACCAATGGCAGCATGAAACACTCCGTTTTACCAGAGCCTGTACCTGTGGTTACCACGATACTCATATTCATTCCATCGGGCGTTTTTCCCTTCAGCAATGTCTTCCAGCATTGGTACTGATGCTCGTAGGGCTTATATGTCTCCCTGGGGGGAAGTGTTTTCTTCCAAAGCGTTCCAAGCATCTCCTCTGCTTCGGCCTCGTGCTCAGGATAGACCGCTTCATAGTTGTTCATGCACTGTACCAACGGCATTGCATCCTTGGGAGCAAAGACCTCTGGTATGAGCTTTGTCAACTGACTGATATAACCCTTCTGGCTTTCGTTTCGTGCTTCACCACACCACATAGCCGACAGTGTTTTCTCTACTGCCGTCCTGTTCTTTCTGTACAGTTCTGCAAATCTAAACTTCTGCTTCATATCGTGGAATCATTAGTTTCTATTTTCTCTACCGCCTTACTCATTTCGCTGAACTTGAACTTACATTCGTCGTACAACTTCAGGAAGTCCTTCTCTGTTAACTTACCCAATGCTTCAGGATCGTCTTTAATCAGACGAAGTGCCACAGCTGCCGTTTCCTCAACTTTAGGAAAAGCCCCAAATGTCCAATATTTCCCAATGAACTCTTTGAGCATAGCCTGCTCTCGTTCATCAGTACATTTTGGGGTTTTGCTGAAGAACTGCATAACGGTTTCTGTTATATGCTCCCGCTCCTCGTCAGAACTTGTGAATGCATCTATTTCATTTTTCCACAGGTCTCGTGGCAGCAGCATCCAGTCAAAATGGAACTGCATCGCAAACCTATAAAGATTCTCTATGTCCGTTTCGTCGAGCTTGTATTTTCTTTTCTTCATCAGTGGCAACAGGATATCCTTAATTTGTGCCCTTCCCGCAATCACCTTGATAAGCGGGTTAAACAGGAAAAAGTATGTCTTGTGGGATGCCACTGTTTCAAAACAGTTCAGCGGGTCAATAATGACCACACTCTTCTTACCACCCCAACCACCTTTTCCTTTCTTGATAGTAGGCATAGAGTAGTCACGAGGCGAGTCATTTTCTATCAGACTTTGGAAGACGATGCCTTCCTCCGTCAGTTCATTGGGACTTTCCACAGGCCTTGGTTCACTCTTGTAATCCCAGGCATAGAGTTCTTTTAACTCATCCTGTGGTTTGGTCATATAGATTTTCAAATACTCCAGCGGTATCTCAGGAGTTAGTTCCTTAGCTGCATATTCCTCTGTGTACATCCCTGCATTAAAGCTGGTCTGGTTGAAGGTCGGGAAGTTATAATAAACTGTGCTACGGCTCTTCACCTGATACTCCATGACACCATTCTCAGAAAAATCTCGTACAGAGAACTGTTCGCAGTCAATCAGCGGGATATGAATATCTTCATCCTTCTGATAGTAGCTAATGACATGGCTTGTCTCGTCATTAGATTTCTTTTGAGACAGTTCGCGAACAATTACAGGACGATAAACATCCACTAAAATCTTGGCTTTTTCTGTGCCAATCATCAGCTGCTTCGTATCTTCTGTCTCTTCTCCTTCCAGTAACTTCTTGATGTCATCCTGGATGTCTTCAACTCCATCAAGGGCTGTGCAGATGCGCATATGCTCAAAGTCTCGCCAGATTGGCGGCTGACTGGCGTCAGCAGGTGCAAAGGGAACATAATATACTTTGGGATTGAAGACAATGCCCTTCACCGTTACACGCAACTTGATGGCTCCTTGTTTCGGCTCTTCCTTGTCCCAGTCCACATAGCGGCCATCCTTTAGCCACTCCAAATCATAGTCTGTTAAAGGCATTCCTTCGCCTGACTGTCTTGTAGGATAGTGACGTACTTCCAGTCCGTTTCGGCCAAAAAGCACAGGCAGGTCATCACTCTGAAACTCGTCTTCATCATAGTCGGCATCAATATACTGGTAGAGCACATAAACGTTCTCCTTATATTTGATGGTTTTCAGGTACTTTCTGGTAACCACCTGATACAATCCATTTCGATTGAAGAATGGTGGTGTTACCTCATGTCCGTCACTATCGGCAATAATCACCTTGTCATTGATGGGACACCAACAGTAATCCTCACTTGTCTGCTCTCCGTTGCGATAGTGTGCATAAACTACAGGCAGGTTTTTATACTCCTCTGTAAGGTGGTAGGCTGATGAGAAGATAACTACGGTAGCAGCCTGAGAGTTGCGACGATTGGTGAACGTTGTCGATTTCTTGGGCAGTGCATAAACCTGCATATAGTCTTTAACCTCCAGCACCTGTACCACATGGCACTTATCGTCATACTGCATCACCATTTCTACCTTATCGAAACGGCTTACAGGCACATTCGTATAGGTATTTTCATCCTCCTTGTTGATAGAAAGGAAGCCGGTACGTTCGCTACCTGTATTGTCATACTTGAACAGCGGTTCATCTTGCTTTCCTTCCTTCTGGACGTAGAATTTACCATTCTTGAATCGCAGATAGAAACGTATGCGGCCCACATTTTCTGGATGTTCTATGCCCCATTCAGGTTGGCGCAGACGGTCATAGCCAATGTATTGTTTCTTGCCACCACCAATAACTTCCGGCTTCAGCTTCACCTTCAGATGACGAACCATCTGGTTACGGCTGGCAGAATAGCTGATAATCCACTCGAAGTCAAACTTGTGTTTCTTGGCTATCTGGTCAGCTTCCTCTATCTTGCGAATCAGCTGGGGTATATAGGTATCTTCATTCTTGGTGTCTGATAATGCAAACGGCAGGTTGCGACGACCTCGCTCGTCCTTCTCCAGAATACACTTCAGGTATTCATATAGACTATGCTGACGAGCTATTGACTCTTGGAAGGCTACTGCACGGTTTCTGTCTTTCAAGTCATCAAGCTCTATATCCTCACCATGGAAGATCTTGCATAACTGTGACAACAGCTTGTCGTTCTCATCGCGTTTCAGCTCTGCCTGCACAGCCAGACCGCCCAACACCTGCAGTGACTCCTGCCAACGATATGAAGTCTTATCAGGGTTCTTAGAGGCATTATAGACAAAGGTATTTTTGTCTATTTCAGCCAACTCATAGAGTCTTTTTAACTCCTCTGTATTCAGCGCAAGAATCTTGTTCTCATCCATTGTTTCAGCACCCTTATAAAAGCGCTTATACCACTCTGCGAGATACATCACTACAATAACGGCAAATTCCTCCGTCAGCAGGTGATCATGTTTTCCTGCATGGGAGGAGATGCTATTATTAATGGCCGATTCCAAGACACAGAACTCGTCAAGCGACAGTCGGAGTTCCCATACGTAGGGCCTACCGTGAAGTATTCCCTGCCGTAGCTGCTCTCTCCTTATTGTCAGGCATTGCAGTAATTGGATGTCTTCTTGCGTCTGCTGCATAGTCATTCGTTGTATTTGATACCCTTATATAGTTCTTGCAGTTCTTCCACTGAGATACAAGTCCCTTGCCCTTTTGCTGCCTTATGTATCATAGAATGGCAGTTACTACACAGAGGAACAAGGTCGGTGATGGCACTTACAGGATGTTCTCCTTCTGTTTGTGAGAATGGGGATCTGTGGTGAATCTCTATATAGTCTTCACCAACCTTGCCGTATGCCTTTTCAAAGTCGAAACCGCAACACTCACAAACCAGTCTTCCATGATGCAGCTCCCTGAAATATGCTTTGCAAGCCTCTTTAAGATGCTGATTACGAAGGCGTATTTCCTTGGGCTGCTGCATGGCTGCTTCACCTTCCAGATATATGGTGGTGAAGGTAGTAGTCCGCTCTGAAGCTTTCTCTTGAACACCGTGGAAAGTGTCTTCGTCGCTGCTAGGCACTCCTTCGCCTGGTACCAGGACCGGTGTTGGACTGCTCTCTAAAGATTTGATGAACAGTCTGTACCATTTCAGTACTTCCGTATAGCGAGGTTCCTCGCGGCGGTCAATGTTCTTTAATACCGTATGAGCCTTGATTTTCTTGCGCAGGGATTCAATCTCGTTCTCGTCTTGAAGATCGTAGATGGTGGTGTAGCTTGTGCCAAAGTATTCGTTTAACGTAAAGGGTAGCACCTCTTCTGCTGTTTCCATGAATACCTGAACTTCAGCCACATCGCCATCGAACTTTCCCATCAGATAGCGGTGGAAAAGCTCATGCAGTTTATCTATCGGCATCCTCTCCATATTATTTCATTCCTTTACAATAGGTACAATCAATCATTTGTTGTATAGCCTTTTCGAGAGTTGGCTGGTCATTAGGCCTACCTTCACTTACTTTAAAGGTTTTGCTAACGGATATTTCTCCGTCGTCCTTCAAAAGAATTGTATAGGAGTTGGAGCTATTCAATTCGCCATTAGAGTATCTCACCTCGAATTCGCGTTCTCGTGCATGTTCAAGGATAAAAGGTGCGAGCAGTTTTAAGAGTGTTGTCCTGTCTTGTTGTTGACTGAGGAAGGCCATCTTAAAGTCTTCCATACTGCAACCTAAAAGTTGCATGTAGAACAGGCATTTTGTGGCTCCCCCTACGGTGGAGTATGGTTCACCATTATACATGTTCAGCGAATGTACTTTGATAAAGCTGCTAATGTCGGCACTGAGTACAGCCACAACTTCCCTAACAGACAAAGCTTTTATCTTCTTTTTTATCTGAGTGAAGCATTCAAATCCGACCTCGCTCACGCCGACATCCTTTACGATGTGATGATATAGAAAGTCTTGAGCTTTCTGTTTGATGTCAAATCGATAGGGCTGGGTCGTCATCAGTTTACTCATATAACCGTGATACCCTGCTTTGTTCCCATAGAAATGCTCGTAAAGCAACTCTGTCTGTTCGTAGTCCATCACTAGAATGGTCTTGTTGAACCCAAACTTGTTGCTTGACTTATAATCATCGTCGTTTATGTAGGGACGGTCGAATTGTGTACTGAACACATTCAGCAGACGGAAAAGGTGAGCCGGGTCCACTCTATCCAAATCCTCTACAATAAGGACGGTGGTTTTGTTTGGATTCTTCAGTCCAGCTTTGATAATCATTGTATATAGGTCATCTTCGTAGAGCTCACCTTTATGATTTTGGTGATGATACAACAGTTTTGAAGCTGTTTTTTTCTCGCTGTCGTATTTTTCTTTTGCCTTAATCAGCACTTTAAGGGCCGCCCCTAACAGGCTGCTATTATCCTTGCTGTTACTTATGTCATCAACAAATTCATTGATGTTCTCAGCAGTGAAAAGTGACCCACAAACAGTAGAGAAGTCGGTAGTATCGGAAATCAAACCATCACGCAGAAGCTGGAAGATGATATCACGTTTGATGTACTCCAGAATGTCACCATTATCAGCGATAGTGTAGTTGACAGGGTAAAGCGTTATGAAGTGATAGTGATTAGCATACTTCTCTTTAAACTGCTGCAGCATATAGCTTTTCCCATCACCGAAAGGTGCAGACAGGATAATATTCTTGTTGATCTTAATATGGTTATTAAAGTCTTCAAGCTCTGGTTTGATATCTAAACGTAGTTCTTCTGCCATATCAACTGTTTCTTTCCTTGTTACTTACTGTCAGTACTCCCGTTGAAGTACTGTAGTACCCTTACAGGAGTATCACAGTACTCAAACTGAAGTACTGGGTTAATCGTACCAATTCACATTTTCTTCATACGCATCAAACTTCATTTCTTCCGTTATACCTGCTTTACGAAGGGCTGCAAGAACGATTTCCTGCTCCTTTGGGGAGAGTGCTGTTTCACCACGCCGACGCTCAAAATAGGCATTGCGGCCAAACTTTCCTATAAGCGTCGTCATGAACGTCTGGTACTGACCAGGGAACATCTTCTTTTGGAAATTAGTGAACCCGCGGGCATACGTCACGGGCTTGGAATTACGATAGAACTTACATTTCTCATCCTTAGAACACATGCGGGGGTTGATCAAACGCAAATAGGTCTGAGTCCCCAATAGTGTTGGGTATGCTAACTGGTGCAAGCAAGTGGCTGCCATCGAACAGTCGGCATGCTTGCAGACAGGATAGTCTGTGGGCAGGGATGTATAAGTTCGCTTCGGCATATTATTCCATCGGTTTAATTAGAGATTCAATATATTCTTGTTCTTCGTCAATAATTCCATATTTAGCATATAATTTCTGATCCGTCCATGATTCAGAAAAATCTTGCATAGGAACCAAAGAGAATGTTTGGTCTTTCAAATCTTGGGTTGGTTTCTTTACGCCAACAAGAAATCTAAAGAATCTTGTTTTCATATATGATATAACATTTTGGCATTTTTTCATATCATGACCAAACGGTCCAATGACCATGTATGTTCCATTACAGCACTTCCCTTCTCCAACGATGTAGAATTTTGTGATTACCTTTCCTGGCAAAATTCCATCTTCAGCTGCTTTTGAGGTAATGATTTTTACCTGATCAATCCATTCTGGATGTAATGTAACTTTTTCTCTATCAATATATAGTTCTTGCAAATCCGTTTTCCCCTTTGAAATGATTGTAACAGAATTATTGTTAAACATCTCATCTCCTTTTACAGCAGTGTTAAACCCAAAAGGATTTTGGGGAGAAACAATAGAAGAAAAAGAAGTTTCATTGCGTTCTTTGATTTTTTTAATGATGGGTATAGCTTTACTATAGCGGATAAAGCCCTCATCATACTCCGACTTCAAAAACCTTTCAGAGTGAATCTCTTTTCCACTTATATTCTCAACGATTTTACACTTCCCATTATAATCTCTATTCCAGAGGAAATAGCATACACCACTCTTGATCTCAACAGTTGGGAATAACTCTGTGGCATTAGTAAAATCATGGAGGTATGCAAGTCTTGTGTCAGATACAAATGTCTGTGAGAAATCTCCTAAAAGGATATTGTTAAAGTACCATCGGGCTGGAGTAATCATAGACAAGTACTTAACTGGCATTTGAGTTGCGACTTGAATAAACTTATGATAAATCGGAGCATTTCGGTTTTGATTATCACTCGGATTTACAATCTGATATGGCGGATTGCCAACAATAGCAGTAAATTTCATATCATCAATATTTTCTTCTTTTTTCGTTGGAATGGAATTATATACATGCCAGAATTTTATTCCTTGTACAACATCTTCTTTGAATAGTTCTGGCTTAACGCGTAGTACGGTCATCATATCACAGTCAACCTTGGACTCTCCATTAAAGAAGAAGGTCTTATCTTCCTTTGTTACACCTTCATCGTTTTTCTTCAAGAGACCAGAAGAGATGAGATCGCCAACCTCTATTTCCTTACTATAACACTTAACGTTCATACGGATGTCCTTACGGAAACCAGCAAGCGTACGTTTAGTGATACTGACAGCCATCTTTGTTCGACAGACAACGAAGATATTGTCCTGAAGAACATCCTTCCAAATCTCTAAGTCGTTTCCAGCTTGATGAATGTAGCTTTCTGAATCTTTGCTTTTGCCACGTTCGCCAGTCAGCTGAATCTCTCGGAAAGCTTTTTCCTTCGAGGTTTTGAAGATGGAATATGCCATATAGAGTGGATAGAGACCCGTCTTGGAGTTGATTTCAAGAATGCGAGCATTATAATCACCAAAAACTTCTTTCGTTACATCATTGGTAAACCCAATAATTTCTTTCTTATCATTTACCTGTATGCCAACAGGACGAGGCATCTTAATGTTCTCTCCATATTGGTTCTCAACGGTATTTTCGGCATCGAACTGCTCATTGTAGAAACACCAGCCACCTAGGCAGTCGCTAAGTTGCATATTTACAACACGCCAAGGAGTAAGCACAGTCTCTTTGTCTGGGTTGTGGAAATAAGAGAAAATGGTTGCAATCTTGGCTATACGGTCTTCTGTATTTAGGTTGTCTGCTTCCTTCACCATCTGACGGATGCGTTTGGCGGCACCTGTAAAGATACTGCGGTCGAAACAATCCTTCAAAATGTTGAAAGTCTCTTTCGTGAAACCTCTCGGCATAAATTCATCCCATGAAGCCTGATCAACGATTTCCTCGCTGGCAAAATTGTCAATGGTGATTTCCTCACCATCTTCATCGTTGATTTCTGCTCCATATACCAATAGAGGAATACGGATAGCGACACCACGAAGTACTGACATTCGGGCACGCTTTTCTTTGTTCTCCTGTTCACGCTTTTTCTTAGCCTCGTCTGTGTCCTTGTCTGGATCAGTCCATTGCTTATATAAGATTGGTTTAGAAAAGTCAGTCCATTGACCTTCTATAAGACGACTGTTTGAAATAAACACGTATGGATACATTTGGCTTGGAGCACAGAAATGGTCATCCCAATTGTCGTCTTTGGTTGTTGGGAAACCGTTCTCATCAGTTTCGTCTGCTTTTATAGGACGCTTGGGAACAATATTTTCACTTGTAAGATAATAGATAAACTTAACAAGTTCTACACCTTCCATGCTGCTAACACCATTATTACTGATGGTGATCTTCTCTGGTGTTCCGATATTAGGCATAGAACCTAGTAATTCGCGAACATCTCCAAGAGCCTTTTCTTGTTCTGGCGTAAGATTAAGCAGCTGTTCAGGATTGTAGATCGAGTTGTCGGCATAGCCACTGCGGACAGCTCGCTCGATATAGACATTCGATAGTTTCTCGAATATCTGGTTGGCTGAGAAGTGACGCCCCATCTGACCTTCGTCCATCGAGACAACAGGACAGAGTTTGATGAAGGCTGCCAAATGCTCTTCTTCCTTCTTCTGTGTCAACTTTAATTGTTTCTTTCCCTTTTCCTGCTGGGCATAAACCGCCATCTTAGCAGTTTCAGCTACAGCAGTAAGCGCACGGTCAGGAGCAAAGTCGAACACATAGCAGTCGGACTTCTGACGGCCATTCAATACCGCATGGGTTTGAACACGGAAAATGGTCTGCATGTAGGTTGCAGCAGGTGTGTTCTCTGAACCCTTCATGCAAAGAACTGCTGTCCATTCCGGCACAGAAACACCTGTAGTAAGTTTGCCGCAAGAAAGGGTGATAGTTCGCTCATATTTCTTGATGGCATCCTGAACTTCCTTTAAAGCGCTGCCATCCTTATCCTCTATATTCCCGTCACCTGCCACATTGACGATGTGGAACATATCGTTCTCCTCGCCAAAAATATCATGTTCCTTCAACAGCTCATAGAGTGCGGCAGCCTCTGGAACACCTGGCAGGAGCCAGAATGTGTGATTGAAGTTGTCACGGAACTCATCAGTAGAGAAAGGATATTGGCTGGTTTCTGATTCTTCAACTAGTTTATCAAGGAAACGACGGACGGCCCCTTCGTAGACGAATTTACCTATCCTAATCTCTTTCAACTTGGCCTGCAATTCCACTTTCTTCAGAGCAGAGGTCTCATTATCGATCATATTCTGGAGAATCTGCTTGTCTTCCTCCTTCCAGGTACGGAAGAACTCGTGGAACTTGAATATTTCATTGTTATCTCTGGCTTCATCGCGAACCATCTTTGGCAGCGTGAAGGTGAGAATCTGCATTCGTGGTAGTTCAGCGTAGGGGTTAGGATCACCAAAGTGTTTGTCGTCCCACTCCTGTTTAGCTCGCTGTTCCATCACATAATCCCAAGTATAAATCTCGCCTTCATCGTACTTGTCAAGCAGGTTGAAGGGAGTACCGGAAAGCGAAAGGATACGTGTATTCTCCTTCTTTAGACGGGTCATCACACGGATACCAGCAGCAGCCTCGATACCTTCATGGGCTTCGTCGACCATTACGAAGTCCCAATCATACTCCATAATAGCCTTTTTAAGCGGGTCGAAGTTACGTTCTTTACCTCCCACAAATTGAGAGAGGCGCAGATATTGCATAGAAACGAAGAATACCAGACGCTTCTTGCCCGCATCTACGAGTTTTGTCAACTGATAGAAGTCGCCACCAGAGGAATCATCATCACTCATTCGAGTGGCATATTTGTAATCTGGGTTGTCACCAAAAATCTTATCGAAGTCCTCATGCCAACCCTTATCCACCACAGGACGGTGGGTAATAATGAGCGTTGACTTGTAATCCATTTCCTTGGCCACCTCCAATCCACTTAGCGTCTTGCCAAAGCGCATCTTTGCATTCCAAAGGAAAGCCTTACCGGTAGCTTTGCGGAAATGAGCAACCGTCTCTTGAATGGCCTTGTCCTGCTCAGGACGGAACTTGATGGCACCATAGCTGGCACCTTGACCGTTCTTGATCTTCTTGATGGCATCCTGTATTTCAAATAGCGTTGCAGCGAACCAGATATCAGCATCCTCTCCTTTTATCTTCTCAAAAGCCTTGGAGGGGACTTCCATTTCTGTGAGTGTGCGATACACGTCATCTGCTTTGTAGCATTTGGTGTCCTGATTGTAGGTTGTACACTCCACATACTCTATATGATAGGTTTTGCCCTGCATATATGAACGTTTGTCGAGGATGTCGCGAACAGCCTTGCTATATGTCTGCTTGTTGTTGGTTTCAGCAACCTCGTTGTCCACAAAGACCTCGCCAACCTTAAGAAGGTTGTTGCGCTTTCTGTCGTCGATACTAAGAACGTACAGAAGCCTCGATTGGGTGATGGTATACTTCATACTCATATAGGATAATAGTTAATCTTCAGTTTCTTCCTCGTCTTTCTGCTGTTGGAGTACCAGAGACTGGAATGTCAGAAGTTGCCATGAAGCCCTATACTTTTGTCCATCGGGATTGAGCTTTTCCATTGAATCAGTCCAATCTTTGGGCTTCTGTTTCTTCCAGTCACGGATTAGGCATTTCTTTCCAATATGACCAGTTGTCGCTCCACTTTGACAGGCGGGGCAATCTACTTTAACCATTTCAAAGAGTCCTTGTTCAAATACGTTTTCGCAAGAATTGGGCACCACCATCTTCAAACCGTCCATTTGCCATGTATTCCATGAGATAATGTAAGCAATATAATTCACAGAATCAGTTTCTGGATATTTGCCAAATTTAGCTTCATAATAGTCTACGAATGTCATGAGAAGGGCTTCACGGGCAAGAAGTAAGTTGTCACCCTGCCATTCATAACCGTATGTACTCTTGTAGGCCTCTTGTGCCATTTTAAGCCATTCGCCAGTCTTGTCGAGGTTTTCACTGACTACCCGAAGCTTCCTGTCAAGTAATCCGATGCGGTATTTTAGAGGGATAGGCTCCCCTGTGGTCGTATCATATCGGCTAACAAGATATGGTGCTTCACCACAAGTGATTTCCAAACGAGGTTCACGAACGTATTTCTTCCAGGTTTTTTGTTTGTCACCTTCAGGGAATTGAATTATCGTTTCTGTTGGAGTCCAAAAGTGTGTGCCGTCAGGAGTAAGAACTTCCTCGTTAAACACATTCTTACGGCCAAACCATGCTTCGTCTATTAAGTTGTTCTGTGCATTACAGACCCAAGAAGGTGTAAACACCTCGGCTTTGTCCTTGGAACGTGCAGTTTGCAGGGCCTTTTCTTTCTTTACTCGTGGCATGATGACATGATTGTTCGCACCTGTAATCAGCTCTGCCTTTATAGGCTTGTTGTAACTGTAAGCATCGCCCAAAGATTCGTAATCATTGGTAGCCCAAAATATATTTTGTCCCGTAGTATGGTCTCGGAGAAGGGTGGAAAACACTTCTTCACCGAAAACCTCAAGCAGGTCATCTTCTATGATGTCTACTTGCTCTGTCAGTTTGGGTTTATTGTTATTGTCTGATGCCATAATCAAAAATTATAATGCAAAGATACGAAAAATATGTCAATTATTACTCTTTTCATCGTCATTTATTTGTATGTCAAGTGTTGACTCATCGACTCGAACTTCGTAGAGAGAGTGGGTATCATAATATACATTGACAGGCAAATGCGGTGTCACATTTGTATTATCATATATATATTGTGAATTGCCGAACATGGTTTTCTCGATATTGAAACAATATTGAATAGTCTTATCACTATTGTCTACCAGCTTGCCTAAAGTCTCCCTTGTATGGAATCCCTGAATCTTTGAATCAGGAATGACAAAGAAGATATAGTCGCGTGCTCGGCTCATTGCTACATTAATAATGTTAGTGTCGACAACATGTGCGCCAGATGTAACATTTGATGGTGGATTTAAGATAATGAACATAATATCACATTCGTCACCTTGGAAACGATGGACGGTACCTGATGTCACCGTAGCGACATCAGTGTCTATCGGTCTGCGCTCCAACATCTGTCCTACAGCATTAGCTTCTGCTTTATATGGGCTGATAATGCCAATTTTGTAGTTCTTATCTGGATACTTCTTAGTGACTTGCTTAACGACATAGTCGGCCATGTTGTATGTGAATATGGCTGAATAGAGGTGGAATGCTGACTTATCGATGGATGTTAGAGAATAAAGATAATCGCCAAAGTCCTCAGTCTTAAATCCTATGAAATTGATATCCTTAACAGGAATTCCATCAAGATCCAAAGGCTTCTGAGGTAGTCTCTTCGCATCATTCTCAACCAAGCCATCATATGCAAACTTGCTAACAAGGTTGCCGATTGTGGGTACAGAACGGTGTTGGACTGTAAGCGCTTCTACGGGATAGCGCTTGTAATTCTGAATGGCATCTTTGAAGCTATCCAGACCGACCAGCCCATATACATTCATAGGAAGTACCTCATTGATTGGCTGAATCTGCTTGGGATCGCCAGCGATGATAAATTTGCAGCCCTTTGCCTTATGGAGCACGTAAGTAATTGTCAAGAGATCAATCATTGAAGCTTCGTCAACCACCACGTAATCCCAATTGTAGTCACAAATGGCCACATCGTCAGGTTGTAGGAAGTCATAAGCAAATCTTGCTGCTGTTGTGACAACAATGTTTTTGGGTAGTAACTCCATGTCAATCGTGTCACGAGTTTGCAAAACGGCATATTCTTCAATAAGGCTCATGCATTCAGTTGAGCCAAATCTTGCAAGGCAGTTGTAGCAATCATCGTCACAGGCCAACTTTTCTGCAATAACATCCGCGGCTTTATTCGTAGGAGTCAGAACAAGAATGTTCATTTTACTTTCGCTGCCACTCACGATTTCATGAAGCCTTTCAACTAGTCTTGTAGTTTTTCCAGTTCCTGGAGGCCCGTAGATAAAGCTAATGTCACTGGGGAGATTAGCTTGCATATCATAGGAATCGTCATACCCAAGTTGCAGGAATCTGGTCTCTAAGGAATCAATAATGTTAGTAAGGCTCTCGGCATTTAGACGAATTTTCTTGGCACCTTGAAGTTTCGCAATGTCATCCGGGTTAATCATGACATCAACCTCTGTGTCATCAACTTTGACGATGCTACCATTAATCTTTTTCGCCCCTGCACCTATGGCCTGCATAGCTACCGACGCATCCTCTATCCATCCTGGTACTATTACTGAAGGAACAGACAGATGCAGGACTTTATCGTCGCAGATTAATTCAAAATGTTCAAAATCAATCTGGGTGGAACGTCTTGATGCCTTGGCTTTATCTTCGTTTTGCAGCTTCATCAGGTATTTGTACCAAAGATAGCTATATCTGGGCGTATTGTCCCAGAGTTCAAATATGTCAACCTGTTCAGCAGCATGCTCGGCCATATTTTGAGCTTCTGTATTCTTCCTGTTGATGGTTTGCGAAGCTTTTGAGAGTGCTGAAGACCTGCTGTCGTTGCTTGGAATATTAGGTGTATTATCATCTGTATCAAAGAAGGGTTTTGATATTGAGTCGTCATGGGCATTCCTTATTGATACTTCTGATAATTCTGGGGAATAACCGGATGATGCAGGACGGCCAACTTTCCTTTGTGCCTTCATCTCAAACTCTTCTTTGAGTTTTTCTTCCGTTGTCTTTTGTGGAAGTTGTGGTGTATCAGGTTCTTTTGTATTTGTCGATCCTGCACTAGGCTTTGTTGAAGAGCCATTAGAACGGTTCGATGGTTTTTGACTACTTTCTCTTGGAGAGCTGCTTCTTGATGCTCTTGAACCAGTTGGCGCTGTACTGTGGAATGAAGAACCTAATTCTTCTTGTTCGTCAGAATCTATGTCTGAATCTTCAATGTCATCCACACCGTCTATGTCTGATTCAACTTCATCATATGACTTCTCTTCAAATTTTTCGGCATTAGTGAATTTATCAACATTGATGCCAGCCTTTTCTTCTTCACTCAGGAAATCGAGTATTTCTTGTGGCAATGAGCCTCCTTCCTGCCTCTTTACGAAATCCTTGAATGGTGTGAGAAATAGTTTGCGCATGAAATTGTTATCAAAGTTACCTTTAATACCAATTTTGCTTTCTATCCAACCTAAGATGTCGAGGAACATGGAACCAGTCCATGCGCCTACATACCATAACGCCTTATCATCTTCTGCATAGACCAGAAGATCTGTTTCAATGTCATCACTGAAAGAGTAAGCTATTCTTTCGCATTGAGATATATCGGCTGCTTGTAACCGACTATTATATTCATCAAAGGATTCTTTCCAATTGTCTTTGCCCGTTTTGTAAGCTAAATATAGTAATCTCTTCCTTATTTCTCGGATAGCTTCTTCGTCTCTGAAGAAATGACCGTCTTTTCTCTTGCTGAAATCATTATCGGTAAGGATTCTGATATTAAAAATAGAGCATAACTTGTCGTAATCTATTTTTGATTCCGGCATGTATGAGGGATTACATATCCGGGCATTACCACTGAAATTGTCTTTCAGCGTCTTATTTCCCCATTCAAGTGCATACAATCCCTTTAATGGAACCCATTGTTTTTCTCCATTAAACCAAAGCGCATTTGCAATATAATCATTTATGGCATTTGAATACCGCCTTAATGTATCTGACTCTATATCAGTAATCCAGTCGATGACATCACGCCTAAAATCAATTATATTCAGGTTAAGATATGAAAGGCAATCTGGCAAATATAGCCTTCCTCTAAAACCTAAACGTGTATTGGATAGCCAAGATGGTAGTTCTATGCTTGATAATTTGTCCTCCCCTCCTTTTATCCTCAATACCATTTTTTTGAGAAGAGAATTTCGGTGGTCGTATAAATCACAAGGTCTTCTTACACCAAGATTAGATGGTATACAAGGTATTGTACGCAGATTATCCTCAGTGCATATATCTTTTAATATAAACTCGTTTTTTGGAGCAAAAATCTCCCAGAAATACTTAGCAAACCGTTCATTTGCCAATTGGGGAAGATTATATGAAGAGAAACTATCCCTGACAGATAGTAATCTGAAGAATCTATTTAATAATTGTTCTGTGTAGTCAGAATACTTTTCACTAACAAAATCCAATTCTGAAACGCCATAAGCCATATAATCGCAGGAAGGATTATAAACAGAACTTAAGTATAGTTCTGAAGAACGTTTAAACAATCCATTGACTGTATGGAGATATATCGGACCAGTTTTTGATATTAGGGCTGATATTCCAACTACATCAGAATTAAAAGCTTCAGCTAACTGACTTATAATGCGATAATGGCTCTCGTTATTCTTATACAGTTGCTGGTTTTGGATAAAGAATACGAGCTTGCTATCCCGTAACTTTGTCTGGGAATCGACGTTTATCTCATATATATCTGCAATAGATGTTATGAACTTAACAACTTTACGTCGTAAATCGTCATTGTCTTTGCAATCTTCAATATATTGTTCTGAGACTAAGTTGGGGATTTTGATGTCAGTAAAAATTCCGTCAGAGAAATCAAAATATTGACCAGATATAATACAGTTTTTTGGAGTTTTGTAATTACCATCAACGCATAATAGCTGTAGATTGTTAATCCATCCTGTCATCTCCTTATCCTTGTTACGCAGTTTTGATATGATATCATCAGCACATTGTGCCAAGGAGCTTATGATGGAAGTCTTCTTATATCGGCTAAGATTCGGCAAGATATCTTTATAGACGATTTCTTTATCATCAACAGTGATCTTTAAGTCTCTGAAAAGTGATTTCCAGTTATATTTAACATTTTCAGGAAGTCCTTGAGCATATCGAGGGGACACAAACAAGGCATCAGTAACATATTCATTGATGGTGTCTTCAATATCATAACCTGCATAATCATTGGATGTATATAGGTTCTCTGGCATTTCGAATGAATCAGTGGCATCTCCTTTCTTCCTACCTAACATTGGGAAACAGCGGAGAGCCTTCCTGTTTTCAGAAATACTGCATGCCCACTGCCAAAAACGTATGTTTCTTGATTCTTCTCTCAGATATGGATCTACACTTTCTGATTCGCCATTGATGTATTCGACGAATTCATCTAATTCAAGTTTTACATTATCTAATTTATCAAGAAAATATCTTTGGTCAGACTCTTTCTTAATATAGTCGGGATGAATAGAATCCAAGATAGAGATAGGTACTAAATCCAAACTTATTATCTGAGTTAACTGATCTGAAGGCAGGTAGTGATTAGAACTCCTGTTGCTAAGTATACCTCTTTCGTCTTCTGGTGACGAAATGAAAATCGGCATATCCTTGATGGGTTCAAGGTCTTTTTCCGACAAGGATTCGTGGACATCTGAGAAATAGCGATGAAAAGCAATATTGGCATCCCTTTCTTCTAAATTACATACATATTTATTCAAGCCTTTCAAGATAACTGATCTCACGAACTCTATTTCTTGATAGTCTTTAATACCCCATTGGTTGAAGAAATCCTTTCTTTCTCGCCCATCAAACAACTCTGTATATGACTCATCACAAATAGCGATACTGTCCTTCACAAACCATTTCTGGTTATACAGATTGTCGATTTCAGGGCAGGAAATATAAATACTTTCATCTACATTGCTAATGGAAACTAACTGATTTGTACCTCTTAATAGAATCGGCATGTCTTTGAACTCGCGGGTAACAACACCGTCCCTAAACAAAGAAGTCTTGTTTGAGTATATGAAATTCATAAACTCAATGCTCATTTCTTTTGTTCTGATACCCACAAAGACATCCTTTAGCCGGTTTCGAAGACAATTTTGATAGAAAGATTGAACAGAATACTTCTGTACCACCTGTTTCGTAGTGAATAGGGATTTAAGCTTCTTCGCCATTTCTTCCCCTACCCCATTGAAGTAGATGTCTGATATGGCCATGCAACAATTATCGGGCATCCAGGGTTGTGCTGTCATTTCACACCATTCATCATCGTCCCAAAAGATGGTTCTGGTTATAGGAAGCCAGTCTTCATTTTTACTGTCGGTAGACAATAATGTGTAAGATTGGCGCATTGTTGGTGTAAAATTGCCTATTTCATCTTGTATATCAGAGAGATACAAGTAAAAGTCCTTACTACTATCTGCTGTTTTTATGCGATCAGATATTTTCCCGACCAGTTTGTCATTTGCGATAAAAGACTTATAACAGTCATTTGTTGTAAGAGGCTTAATACCGCACCTTGACGACAAATAGGCCTTGACAGTTTCAGCATCTCGAACAAAATATTCATTATGAATGAAATGTATCCATGACTTATCGACCCAGCTATGGGCTGCAAATGCCAATGCCTCGTCGCTTTCCTGGTATACGGAATGATTGCCCGACAAAATCTCACCATCGTTCATGCAGAGGGGATAATTCTCAGGAATACCATCACTATATTGCGTGAGTGCTAAAAAATGTAAGAAGTGAGAACTATTTTCCTTAGACATGAACTTCTTCCTGAAATTATTGAATTGCATGAAGATGTTCCGCGCAAACTCATACGCCATGAAAGGCTTAAATCTACGGCTATAGCTTGCCCATTCACGATGTTTCTCAGTTAATGTATCCCTCACCTGTTGATCAAGACGAGGTAGGTCGTTTGCCAGAAAACTGAGATCATCTACATATTTGTCTATGTCATAATAAGTGTTATCTGCTCTGCCTAAAGATCCATTATTACGTAGGAAAATGGGATAATTCCAGAAATTGTCTATATAACCATGTTCTACCAAGAATCCCAAGAACTTGATACTATTGTCTTTGTTCTTCAGCCATTCTATGAAATGATGATTCTCGCAGAGATCCGTTAAATGTCTTCCATTAAACACTTTTGAAATATTGAAATGTTTCAGAAGACTGTTTAATCTGGTGTGACAGCGGATGCCTTTGTGGGGCAATGTACCCTTGAAGCGTGTGAAAAGATAAAATTCCTCTTCAGTAAAGATTGGATGTTCAGATGCGATGATGCCACTATCATCTAAAATGACATCGTTCATTTTCACCAATTCATATTTCCCATCTTGAATGACAGGAATACAGGAAATCTCTTTGATCTGCTGCAAGAACCCTTTCAAGAATAATTTGCCGTAATTACTGTTATTTTCAATGTTGGGTAGAATATCGAAAACGGATTCAATGTCATATGCAGCATCCTCATCATCTTGTACAAGGAGGGACTTCCACCATTTAGCGAATGTACTGCCACATTGCTCCATTACATAATCGTTCCATCTGACATTATGCAAACCACTACGAGAACCATCGGGAATAAAGTCGGCATTAAACAGGAACTTAAACCCCAGTCTTAATTCAGTCGGTAAATAGTTATAAACCCGTGCGTCTTCAACAGGGATAATCTTCTTGCCTTCTTTGGAAACGGCGAACGACATTCGTACCTTGCTGATATCTTTAAACTTCTCAGGTACTCTCTCCCCATTTTCTATGCTTCTTACGATCCATTCTTTTAAATCGTCAGAAATAAGGGTTTGGTAATCATCAACAATCCATTTTTCGTCATCCTTTTCAACAACATGCGTTTTCTTGTTATCCACAAAAACCTCTACCTTATAGACATTTGGGATAAACAGGAGTATTTGGTTATTGCTGAACACCTTGTCAAGCTGTGGAATATTCTCCTTAGCATCGACTTTATGGCGAAGTGCAAATTGCACTCTCATTTCATCAGAAGCAGCCTGGAGAGTGGCTTTTGCTTCTTCATCGAGTTCTGAAAAGTTTGTTGGAATTGGCATTAAGGCCCATGGACACCTTCCGTAGAATTTTTCCTCGGAGTATTTCCTGTCAAAACGCAAGCTCCAATCGCCAGACCGAAGATAGACATATTCGTTGTTTGAAAAAACGGTCTTGAATCCAATTCCTTTATAACCAATAGTCTGGGTGTTCTTTGCTTTTTCGCCTTGGTTTACATCACTTATTCCGACGATATTCTTCAGATTAAAGTATGCTCCTGAATGAAGGAAGAAAAGATAATGGTCGGTAACTCTGAACTGGACATAGACATGCTCATTGTTGAATGGATAGTCATTGGCGTTTTGAAGCAATTCATAGATATATGTTTGTTTTGCTCCAGTTACTTCATTGAAGATGGTCTTTTGAACACTGTTAAAAGTTTCCAGATTCTTTCCGGATAATTTCAGACGTGCTTCAAATAGTGCATTAAGGAATTGTACATTGTTAACAGGTTCGGCATGACCTACCATAACAATCTCTTCAGACTCGGACAGTTTCCACTGGAAATGGTAGAAGACTCCCTCCTCCAAAGTCATATCATCACATTTAATGATGATGTCAGATTGCTCGTTCTTGGGATTTCTGACAATATCACCCTCACCACCTCTAATGTCGGTAAAGCAAGCCGTCCCATCATCATTAATGGTGTAGCATCCAATTAAATAATCGGATCCAATTCTTCTTCTAAGACCTTCTTCCTTTATGCTAGTCATATTGTATGAGCAACCCTATTAATTGTTAAAACAGATCGTCATCATCATGGTAAAACCCACGATAGCGATCATTCTCTCTGTCAATGTCTCTTCGCCATGCACCTGGATCATAGCCGCTGTGGTTCTTTTTATTACCACTATTCAGCATGTGATCAATGCCCTCAACAATAATTGCTGTTTTTACTAAATCCCAGAATCCCATAATTCATTCTTTTTAAATTGAACAATCAGTTATCGAGTGCAAATCTAATGTATTGCTGTGCAGCCATTCTTCCCAGATGTATATTTTTTGAGGGTTTCCTCAATTTTTTCTTCAATTTGTTGCCGTAACCACTCTGGTTCGAGCACTTCAACCTGTGGACCGTATGAGAAAATGCGTGACTCCAACTCCTTGTTGGGACGCACGCTAATCTGTAGCGTACAGTCTTCTTCGCTAATCACTTCCTGTGAAGGGTGAATCGGCTTTGAGACGATATAGGGGAAGCGGGCTGCATCAAACTTCAGCACCACCTTCTCTGCAACAGGATGCTCTTTGGGAACTGTCACGCCTACGACGTCTTTGAAATATTCCCTGAAATCGACTTCTGTATTGGGAATAAACGACACATTAGCACGGGAGAACTTGACAATGCGGTCGAGTGCCTTATTAGTAAGGCGGTTACCATTGTCTGTTTCTTCCAGACCCAAGAGGAACCAACGATTGTTGAATTGCTTGATGTGATAAGGGTGAACAATGGTGTTATGCTCTATGCCATAATAAGAACGATAGAGAATGCGAAGTGGCTGGTGGTGTATGGCAGAGTCAATCAGCTCTCCCAGGAACTCCAAGCCTCTTAACTGCTCATTCTGCTCGAATGAAACAACATTCTCACCTGAACCCTTTACGCCAAATCGATACTCCAGATTGGAAATAACCTCTTCAAGCCAGGCGTTCTTTGAGCCGTCACGGAAACGTGCCAGCATCTCGATAGTAGAGCGCAGCTTGGACACCTCCTCTACAGACAAGGCATTATTGAAGATGGAGAAGTCTCTGTCTTCATAGCGATAGTAGCACTTCTTACCATCGTACTGATAAGCCTTGATGGGGGCATCGTAGGTAACGCGGTCTCGCATGTACTTGATGTCATCACGAATCTGACGGATGCTTACCTCTGTACCATAAAGGTCATAAAGAGCATCGTTGACCTTATCCACGAGGTCGTCAATCTCGTACTTCCGAGTGAAGTCGCTGAAGCAGCGATCGAGTATCTGGTAACGTAAAAGGGCGTTTTTGTTAGTAGGCATAAGCTATTGGTTTACATTGTCATTAGGATCGTGGTTCGGTTCGTACTAGGTCATTAATTTCACATTTCAGACAGCGTGCTATCTCGATTAAATTCTCGAGACTTGGTTGAGAAGTGTTCGTCACCCATTTGGAAATGGTGGCAGGGTCTTTACCTAACATTTCTGCAAGGTCCTTGTTGGATACCATGCGCTCTGCAAGCATCACTTTGATCCTGTTGATAGGCTTATTCTCCATAATTACACATTATTTATAAATATACTATCGGCAAAGATAGCGAATTTTTCGTAAAATCAACGATAAAAGCACAAAAAAATCACGTAAATTATAAAAAAAAAGATGATTTCGCCAATTTTTGCCTCAAAATTCGTAAATTTGCATCATCGCGAAGGTGAAAAAAATATTCTTCTATGCAAATAGACTGCACAATTGGAATGTACCTTTGCTGCCGAGTTAGTTAATTTGAATGTGAAATATAAAGGTTTTAAGTCATGAAGGAACTGAAATGCCCAAAGTGCGGAAGTGTTTTCCAGGTTGACGAAGCAGACTATGCTTCTATTCTGAGTCAGGTGAAGAATGCTGAATTCGATGCAGAGATTCATCGTCGGCTTGCTGAGATTGATGAGCGCCACAAAGCTGAACAGGACTTGGCCGCAGTCAAGACGGAACAGTCTTTCCAGACTCAGCTCAACAAGAAAGACAGAGAACTAAGCGAGAAAGATGCTGAGATTGAACGCTTGAAAAGCCAACTTCAGAACATCGAGGCACAGAAAAAGAGCGAACTGTCACTTGCTTTGGCCGAAAAGGACCAGAAGATTGCGCAACTGAACTCTACTATTGAACAGGGAGACAGTAAGCTCCAATTAGCTGTGATGGCTGAACGCAATAAGGCACAGGAAGCTGTTCAGGAAAAGGATAAGGAGATTATGAAACTCCGTTCTGATGCTGAGTTGGAGAAGCGTGAGGCCCAAATCCATGAAACCGCGCTGTTGGAGCAGCATAAGAAGGAACTCCAGATGAAACAGGAACAGCTGGACTATTACAAGGACTTAAAGACCAAGATGTCAACCAAGATGGTTGGTGAGACTCTGGAGCAGCATTGCAGCATTGAGTATGAGCAGTATATCCGTCCTGCCATGCCTAATGCCTACTTTGACAAAGACAATGACGCCGCCGATGGCACCAAGGGTGACTTCATCTTCCGCGATTCTGAGGACGGTACGGAGTATATCTCCATTATGTTTGAGATGAAGAACGAGATGGACACCACTGCCACCAAGCATAAGAACGAGGACTTCCTGAAGAAACTCGACGAGGATCGCAAAAAGAAGGGCTGTGAATTTGCCGTTTTGGTCAGTCTGCTCGAAGCTGACAATGACCTGTACAATAACGGCATTGTGAACAAGTCGCACCTCTATCCGAAGATGTACGTTATTCGCCCACAGTTCTTTGTCCCCTTCATCAATCTGTTGGTGCAGACCTCGAAGAAGAGCCTGGAGTATAAGAAACAGCTCATTCTGGCTCAGAGTAAGGAGGTGGATGTCACCAATTTCGAAAGTAAGATAGAGGACTTCAAGACGAAGTTCGGCAGGCACTACGAGCTGGCCTCGAAGAAGTTCGACGAAGCTGTCAAGCAGATTGATGACACCATCAGTAAGCTCCTGAAGATAAAGGAGAATCTGCTTGGATCTGAGAACAACCTTCGCCTGGCCCAACAGGACACAGAGGATTTGACTATCCGTAAGCTGACCTACAAGAACCCGACCATGAAGGCCAAGTTCGACGAGGCAAGAAAGGTTAATTCTCCTGTCGAGGTAGAATCTGACGAGCAATAGAACATGGCCTAATTTGTGCTTTCACAAGCCTTGCGAAGCATATAAACTTGTAAAATTGGGTTTTATTTCGCAACTTTGCACAAAATATCGCTTATTTTGCTTATATTTGCAGCAATATAGGGCGTTTTTGGTCACATTGTCAAAAAAGAAAGTTCTGTGCAGATAGGTCGCACTCTTGCGTATTACTTTTGCAACGTGAATCGTGAATTATAACTCTAAAACAGAAACAGTATGATGCGACGAATAAAGAATGGTGAGCCGGTGTTTCACACTCATGATTGCTCAGAAGACAGAAAAGGAAAGGTAATGACTGCTGAGGAGTTGCATGACTTCGCAGTCCAAGTCCTGATGGAAGAGTATAGCGACACGAATGCAGAGGTAGTGAAGTATGACAAGAAGAATCCCAATGAGGCAGACTTCTATTTCGTGAACAGCGGAAAACGCCCAAACTTCTCTGTTGGAGCATTTGGCGAGAAGAAGGTGAATGTGCTTGTGGTGTACAAAGAAGAAACGGACAAAGACATCTCAGACATCGACACATCGTGGATGGTTGAAGAGTATCGTCGTACAGGCGCTATCCCCCGTGTAACATTTGCTAATGCATGGTGCATCTATGGGGAAGACAAGACCCAAAACGGGAAACCTGCCCTTTGCGGTGGGGACTTCTGCTTTAAGTACTATTCTGTCAGTCTCCTGCCAGACGAAAAGAATGAGCCACTGGCAAAGAACTTGTCGGACATTGAATTAGCAAATATGTATTCTGAAGCATGGAGGAAGTTTGATGCTTCTATCGTAGAACCTTATCTGGACAAAGACTTTCATTATGGTTCTGACTGGGTGTTTGACGAGATGCCAAGCCGCAAAGAGTATCTTGATTACTTTACGGCCAAGCTGGCCACCGTCAAGTCTAAGGCATCACAGATGGCTATGGGTGTATGTCGCAACCATCAGACGCGTGACGTGGGTGTCATCATCAAGGATGGCGACGTGGTTTCTGTTATTTATCTGACTATTTCTGAAGGCAGGATTACCTCTGGCATCATGAAGGAACATGACAAGCACTTCAAAGTCATTGACCCGGATGAAGAACTGTATATGAATCACGGAGACCATCTGGATTGCATCATGCCGTCAAACAGGCTTATTCAAAAGTATCTCCATCCGATAATCCAAGAGGCAAAAGCTTGGAGGACGGCGCGTACTGCTGTAACAACTGAAGATATGTATGAGGAGAGGACTACGGTGTTCTCCCTGATGTATGGGACAGGAGATGTCAGGCTGCTCGCGACTATTGCTGCCTCGAAGAAGAACAAAAGAAATGAGTTCATGTCAATCTATCCCTTTGGCAATGGTGTTCCTTACGAGGTAACCATTGACAAGGTGTTGGAATGGGACAACCAGATAGAGGCAACGGTGCTGTGCTCGATAGGCGAATTTGAATTTGCCTTCTTCCCTATCGACTACTATTGCAACAAAGAGAAATACCAGGAAGGAGAGAAACTGACTGTAGATTTGTCGGCATTGGGAATGAAGGTCGAGGAAGCACAGCGAGGATTCCAATTCGAAGGCCAGCAGGCTATCGACTGGCTCGCAAAGATTGGTGAAAAGCCCAATTATGACGAGGATGGAAACGTAGAGCCAGTTAAATTCAGCATGGAGAATATGGTTGCTTTCTTCAATAAGAATTCAAAATGTCCAGACGAAGCAGAGTTCCAGTCACCAGCAGGAGATATTATAGAATCTTCCTCCGTTCTTGGTGTTGACTTCTTCAAAACGGACGTGATTATCTGTCGAAGAGATACTGATGATGGGGAACTGCAGGTTACGATACCTCTATACTTCAGACGGGATTTCTTCCCCACTGTGCAGAAAGCAGACCCGATTCGTGGTTGGCTCTGGATAACTGGTTCTGTAGTAGGACAACATGAACAGGAGGGGTTCGACAACAAGGAAGAACCGACTCTGGCAAAGTTGGCTGCGGACTTTGAGGAATATATGGATAGCATTAACATCGATCAGGTTGATGATTTGATGGGTGCCCTTTCAGAGCTCCCCTTACTTAAGATTCGTAGAGGATACGTCCTGGATGTTTTTGAGGAAGGCGATTCTCACGGCAGCAGACACATGCCGTACTGTCATACAGAGGGTGCATACGAGCACTACTATCCTACAGACGTGGAAGAAGTGGAAGAGAATCAGTATGGCTCATTGTTTGGCATGTTCAAGAAGGAACGCCAGACCGTGAAGAAGAAGGTTCATATTCCATACGATGATTCATTGCTTATACATGGAAGGATTGGTTTTGGCGAAGCTGACGATGTTCCACCAATATTGCCATACTTCTATGTTCCTTTCACCGAAGAGGGTATTATGCAGGCCTGGCTGCTTGACAATATCACAGATTTCATGCCGAGAGGTTGGCACATGAACTATAATACAGTGTACTATGTATTCGATACGGAACGTATAGAAAAGATGTTCCCTGTATATGATGAAGAAACATGTGGCTCTTTTGGCAGACGATCGAAGGTTAGAGACGAAGTCCTTGCTTTGAATTTAGAGACTCTGCTACCTTCCGTCAAGATTACTGGTGACAAGGCCATCTTGGAATATGCCTACTGGAATGATTGGCGTGGAATGGTGAAATCTACGGTGGAAGTTGTAAAGGATGGTGACTCCGTGAAGTTCAGCAAGCCGGAGAACAAGGTTTTGGTAGCATACGATTGTGGAATAATGTTTTAAAGAAAGGGTTAGACTATGATATGGGTTGTTTGCTCAATAATTTACTGCATCGTCTGCCTATTGGCAGTATTATATCTTCGCAGGAGCAATAAGAAAAGAGAGCCGGGAGAAAGTAAATTCGGATTCAAAGAATGGGTTGTACTTATACTGGTATTCCCATTCATCATCCTGTTTTCCCCGATCTGGTTCCCATATATATTGTTCCAGCATTTTAGAGATAAAAGAAAGCGTATTATGAAGGATAAAGAAGAGGAAAAGAGAGAAAATGAGCTGAAAGCCAAAATTGGACTACGTCCTGACGAGAACTATCTCTGTTTTTCGAGAATGGGAGGTGCAGGGGCCATTAAGTGCGCCGATTGTGGCTATCAGGAGAAAATCATTAGTTTTACACATGGCATGACATCGTGCAATATCGGGCGACAGTGTCCGAAGTGTCATGCTTTCACGGTAGAATATAATGAAAGTGAGCATTATCACACATTTGGAGATTCAAAAGAAGATTTTGTTTGTCCTAAGTGTGGTACTGTCATCAGGAAGAAGGAGGAGTCGATATTTAAAGGCAATGACGACCCGTTGTTCTGCCCAAAGTGCCATAGTGCCAGATTGTACTATCATATGCATTACATCACATAAATAAAGACAGGCTTATGACTTGGATTCATTATTTGCTCATCATTTGGCTCGTATGTGCCATCTTGTCTTTGTGGGTTAGGTTTTACCCGAAAGAAGATAGGGATACTTCTTTTTCCCAGGTGTTAATCATTGCAGCAGCGGGGCCATTTATTCTATTGATGATAGTAGTTCTAAAAGTCGGCACATTTATTGAGGAATTATTCGATAGAAAGAAGCGAAAGGCTAAAGAGCAAGAAGAGCTGGAAGAACTCAGTCGTAAGATAGCGGAGAAAAAGAAAAAAGAGCAATTATTGAACAGTAATGATGAACTAAGATACTGATCTGACTACAAATAAAAAAGAAAGAATATGGCTAAGAAACCTTTATCAAAAGAAGAACTGGTGGCAAGACTTAAAGCGATTGCCGCTGACGAGACACCAAGAGAGAGGGAGATTGGTGCTATGTGTTATAGCATTATGTCCCCACCAGAAAAACATATCAACTGCGATATGTGTGGCGAGGATATCTGTTATAGCGATTGGAATACTCATGATACGATCACCGAAATCGTTGAAAAGATGGCTGCATTGGGATATGATGTTAAGGTTGAGACCGCTTGCCATTCTTGTGCGGAGAAAGTGAAGAAAGAACTTTATCCTGATATGAAGTCAGAAGATGATGAAGATTTTGACTGGGAAAAGGATATCTGGTTGTCTGACATTAATCACATATTCTTCTTCAAGGCCCTTGGTGAGACTGAATACCATCGGGCTATAGCAAACTATAAGGACTCATACAGATCGCTATTGGCATTGCTTCAAAACAAACCAATGTATTATGATAGCCATGATGGGAACCATTATATTGACGAAGAGAAGGATACTCTTGAGTTTATGACTGGTATTAAGTTCGATATTTAATATGATATTACCTCCTTCCGTAGTCTTAGAGCTGACATACAAGTGCAATCATCGTTGTATCTTCTGCTCGTGTCCTTGGGATGCTCCTGATTCGAAGTACCCCAAGGGAAAGGAATTGTGTCTGGACGAATGGAAGGTGGCCATCGACAAACTATATCAGATAGGAATTCAGACATTCTCAATATCAGGAGGAGAAGCAATCTTGAAGGATTGTATGCCTGAAATAGTGGAATATATCCATACAGAAGGTCTAAAGAAAGGCATCAACAACCCAATTGTCCTTATATCCAATGGATTAGCGATGAAAGATGAATATCTGCAACTATTTAAGAGATGCAATGTTCATCTGAGTATGAGTCTGCCAGGATATAGTACGTTCAAAGAGCATACTGGCGTAGATAATGCCGATGGCGTATTGGGATGGTTTGAGAAGGCAAAGTCATTGGGCATGAGGACAACGCTCAATGTAACCGTAACTCGAAAGAACTACCATGAACTGTTTGAGACCTTATCAATGGGTCTGGTAAGCGGAGCATCATCTATCTTACTGAACAGATTCCTGCCTGGTGGCAGAGGGTTGAGCTATATGAAAGAGCTGATGCTGACACCAGAGCAGATTAATGGTATGCTTGATACAGCTGAAGAAGTGCTGAGTTTCTCAAACAGGTATGGTAATCTCGGTACGGAGGTGGCCTATTGTGCCATTAAACAACCCAAGAAGTACAAGCGGTTGCAAGTGGGCTATCAATGCGCTGCGGCAAAGGGCTTTTTTGTCATTGACCCGTCAGGCCATATCAGGACTTGCAATCATTCCCCACATATTGTAGGTCATATTTTCCACGAAAATTTGATAGATGACCAAGACTATTGGAATCTATATTCTCAGAGCGAGTATAAGCCAACAATGTGCTCAGGGTGCAAAATAATATCCAGATGTGACTGTGGCTGTCGTGAGGTGGCAAATATCCTCCACGGAAGTCCAAAAGCGAAAGATACAAGTATTATTGAATAAGAATATGGAGCAGAACTATTATACAGAAGAAGAGCTATATTGGATGACTGGTGGCAATACAGGGACGTTGCCTGACCACATCACTCCCTCAAGGATTAATATGTTGGGGGCAAATGAGGTGTTTGTCTTTGGCAGCAACATCCAAGGAATGCACATGGGTGGTGCTGCAAGGGTGGCCTACAACCAGTTCGGTGCTGAATGGGGAAATGGCGAAGGACTGCAAGGACAGTCATACGCTTTGCCTACAATGGAAGGACTGGAAAGCACGAAGATTGCTGCCAAAGGCTTTACAGAATGTGCAAAGACCCATCCTGAGCTGAAATTCTATGTTACGCCGGTCGGATGTGGAATTGCTGGTTACACCCCAGAGGAGATTGCACCGATGTTCAAAGAGGCAGCAAAACTTGAAAATGTATATTTGCCTGTCAGTTTCTGGAAGGTTTTGATTAATAAGAAAGAGGAGGTCGCTATATGACAAATTTAGACACTTTTACCATAGTCGCTTGTTGTGTTATCTTTGTGGCATTTATTGCCGCATGGCTCTATGTGGCCAATACAAGTAATGAAGAACTGCCAAAGCGAAGGAAATGGATAGACCAGTTGCCTTCAATTATCTCAACCCTTGGTGTGCTGGGAACCTTCCTCGGCATAACAAGGGGATTAGTGTCTTTTAATACAGCGACATTAGACCTGAGCATTCCTATCTTGTTGGATGGTTTGAAGACGGCATTCTTTACTTCACTTTTGGGTATGACGGGTTCGCTTATTCTTAACAGGATTGTAAGCGCAAAGTTCGACAAAGAACAAAAGTCCTCTGATATAGAGAAGGCCGCCCGGATGATTATTGATGCCATGAATGCCAATCAAAGGGAATTGCCGAGATTGTTCAAAGACAATAATGAGAATTTGGTAAGCACTCTGTCGAAAGACGAAACGGTGAAAGTTATTCGTCAGGATGTTGAACAGCTGAAAGATGATCTGGAAGAGATAAAGGGGCTAAGCCAGGAGTTGAGAGATATTGCTAAAGGCCTGTCAGGAATCAATCAGGAAATAAAGAAGACATTGGCAAATGTATCTACATCCAACAGCTCTATAGCTGAGGAGCTGCCTCGCCTAAGGGCCGTTGCTGTTACTGCTACGGCTTCGATCTCAGCACTCGATAACAATGTGCACGATATAGAGGCGGCTGTTTCTACAATTAATACGAATGTAGCAGATATGACGGAGCGATTGGAAACCGATATGGAAGAAATTAAATCTTCGGTATCATCTATTTATATACGTCAAGACGAGATCAAAGACGCTATTGCAGATATACATAGTGGTGACGAAGAAGAGGAGGGTTGGTAATGGCAAGGAATAATGTGTGGATGTCTGTCTCAGACTTGATGACAGGACTGATGGTTATCTTCCTGTTCGTTGCAATCGCCTATATAAAGCGAGTGCAAGACAACCAGTCTGTCCTTACTCAATATGTCGAGAACAGACAAGACCTGCATGATAAACTAGTTGCAGAGTTCAAAGAAGAGGCGGAGCAAGGCAGAATCTCTATTCATGGTGACCTGTCCATGAGATTTGAGAACGCTCAGACGCTATTCGCTCCTGGTAGTTGGGCTTTGACACCGGCTTTTCAGGAAGAACTAAGGAACTATATTCCGCGTTATCTGGGAATCCTATTGAATGCGTCAATGAAGGATAAGATTCGAGAAATCAGAATAGAGGGACATACAGATAACGTCCCCTACCCTCAGTTGGATGCTGACCCTTATTATGCGAATCTGATATTATCGCAGCGACGGGCTTTGAATGTGATGCAGTTTATCCGAAACTTGCCGGAATACCAGCAGTACTCAGACGAGGATAAGGAACTGCTGGAATACTGGTTTACAGCCAATGGCCTGTCATACGGCAGAGCACTGGATGACAACTCAGAGTATATCCACAGGACGAAACAGGAGATTAACAAGAGTAAATCCAGACGTGTGGAGTTCAGGCTCATCACTGCTGGTGAGGAAATGCTTGAAGAGTTCGTTGAAAAAACAAAGTAGAGTATGAGTAGCAAGTCAACATTAAATTCACAGATTTCTCGGCATGAGGAGTTAGCAAGGTTGTTGCCCCTGATCAAGGGTATCACTATCATTGAATATGATGGAATGGATATTGATGGGAGTAAAGGCCTATATGAATATATGTTGGAAAACGGGCTTTCAGTGGATGTGATAGATCGAATCATCGTGTGTGGAAAGAAAACCGAAACTCTTCAGAAAAACATTGAAATGCTTCGTGAGATGTTTCCGTTTGTTGAACCTGAAATCACTCACAAGGAATGGGACAGAACAGATTTTAAGGCTCTGAATATCTGCGACGTACTTGTTTTCCACATGGCCACTGTCGTTAGGACGAGTGAATACGATAACTATAGGGACGATGGGTTAAAGCTTCATGAAATCATCAAGCAGACTCGTCAAGCGTACTTTGCATGCTATCTTTATCATTATACGTCGTACTGGGATTATGATCATGACACAAATTCCAGTTGCCTAAGATGTAAGCTAAGACTTAAGGACTTTGGGAACAACAATGATGATGATATGCCCGATCCTACAGCTTTCTGCGCAGAAAGACAGGATTACATAAAGATGTGTCAAGAAACGCTTATTCCTAAAGACCTTTTCTTCCAGTGTATGGATGAAGTGGATCATGGATGTGAGGAATGTAATCAGTGCAATAACTATGGCAAGATGAAACGTTGTCCTTTTGCACAAAGGATAATAGCAGCTTGTTATCGCCAAGGTATCTATGTCCCACAGGACGAAAAGATTGCCCACGAGTGGGAAGCTATGGCCTCACGTCAGGGATATAAGCCTGCCCACATTCAGTTGGCAGATGATATGTTTGAGGGCTATGGGTGTAAACAGTCAACAACGGCTGCACTAGAAATATATAAGGAATATGCCCGGAGCAACGATGAATACTGTATTAATCGAATAATTGCCCTGGCAGAAGTAAGTGAAGGGAAAGACAGAATCTCTGCGATACCCTATATCACTCAGTTGGCAAAGGAGGGTAATGAAGATATGATTCTAAAGCTTTCCGATGCTTTTCAAAATGAAGATTATGGACTGCCAAAAGACATTGTTCAGCAGGAGGAATGGATTAGACAAGGCGCTGAGAACGGGAATCCTCGTTTTGTGAAAGCAATGGCTGAAATGTACGAGGCAAACGAGAATTGGGCCGATTCATACAAATGGTACAAGAAGCTTGAAGAGGTTGCCCCAGAATTGTTACCTGAGAATAAGCTGGATGAGATTGAACTCAAAATGCTTACAAATGGTGCCAACGACGAGGAGATTGCCCAAAAGGGGATGGACTATCTGTATGGCTATCATGGGGTCGAAAGAGATACTCATCTGGCATTCAGATGCCTAAACTATACCGAAAAGAGAGTGCCGTTGGCCAAGGGTCTGCTTGGGCGAATGTATTATTATGGGGTTGGTGTAAAGCAGAGTATAAAGACGGGATTACGTCTGCTGACAGATGCAACTAAAGCTGATGATATGCTGAGCATGGAGAAGTTTATATATGTTCTTCATGCTGATAAGGTGGAAGATGAATCCTGGACTTCTGACATCATCAATACAATAGATAGGGAAATACTAAAAGACAATCCTTATGCCTGTTACCTCAAAGGGAAATGCTGTCGTGATGGCCGTCTGTATGAAAAATCAGATATGGAGGCTTTCGCTATGATGCAGAAGGCTGCCGAAATGGGCTATCCTCCTGCTCAGTACAGGTTGGCTTTGATGTACTTTGATGGAATTGGGACGCAAGAAGATGCTTACCGCTATCATCAGTGGATTGAGACATCGGCAAATAACGGCCATTATGAAGCCGAAGGTGTCTATGGAGCAATCCTTTTCAACGACTGGAGAAATAGGTCTAGGGCGTTCAAATTCTTAAAGAGTGCTTTTGATCAGGGATATGAGGACTCTGAAGCTGCTTGGTGTATGGCACAATGCTATATGAGGGGTATTGGTACTTCTAAAGATGAAGGTATAGCATATCCCATGTACATAAAAGCTGCTGAAGAAGGGCGAGCTGATGCGCAGGTAAAGCTTTGTGAAGACTATTTTAGTGGCAATCAGTTCTTGTCCAAGGATTATACAGAATGTGCTCGATGGGGTGAAGCCGCTATTGCGCAAGGTAAGAATGGTGTTAGGTTTGAAACAGCATATTCTTCTGCAAATATCGGAAAGAAAGATAGAGCGTATGAGTTGTATATGCAGTTAGCTGACGAGGGGAATGCCGCAGCCATGAACAATCTTGGTTGCCTTGAAGATGATGAGAGCAAAGCATTTGAATGGTTCATGAAAGCGGCCGAAAAGGATGATTCTGTCGCACAGAAGAATGTCGCCCGATATTATAGATATGGTATAGCAACGGATAAGGACGAGCAAAAGGCTCTGGATTACTATATCAAGTCGGCAAACCAGGGATATATGGATTCCATTTTGGAACTAGCATCTTTATATAGAAATGGCTATTGTACAGAGAAAAATATTGAAGAGTCTATTAAATGGTATGAAAAGGCAGTTGAAAAAGGCAATAAAGACGCCATGCTAGACCTTGCTTCGCTATATATAGACGAACTGGATGATTCGGAAAAAGGAATTCAAATGTACAAGCAGGCAGCAGAAAAGGGCGTTGAAAGAGCCATACTCAAACTTGGCGAAATCTATGAAGATGGTATAGGAGTTGAAGTAAATACTCATAAGGCTATCTTCTGGTACCGCAAGGCAGCTGCTAATGGAAACGAAGAAGCCAAAGAGAGCTTGAAACGTCTAAAGGCCAATTGGATAGTTGACGGCAAGATAGAAGATGACATCGAAGAAGGCAACAATGACCAAGATGAAGAGTCAAATGATGATTTAATGTTTTAGCGAATGAGACCAACACTCGATTATATTATTGAGAAGTTTGATTATTACAATCAACTTTGTTTCGATGGCAAATTGCAAAGGCCACCGATAATGCTTAATACACGCTATTCTGCCATGGGACAGACTGGTGGCCAAGGACAAATAGACGAGAAGGGAAAGATACACTGGACAGATTTGCGAATTGAAATAAGTGTTCGTAGGGATCTTCCCGAATATGAGTATATAGATACTCTTGTTCACGAGATGATTCACTACTATATCATGTCTAATGATTTGGAAGATGATTCACCTCATGGCACGTTGTTCCGTCAGAAAATGAAGGAGATAACGAATAAGTACGGAATCAGAATCACTATTGATTATGATCCATCAGAGGAAATACAGATTGCGACAAGGACAAGAAATAGATTCATTTGTGTCGCTGAAACAACTGACGGTCATTCTTACTTTGCCGTGGTTGCCAAGAACAAACTATTCGAGTTCTGGGAGTTGATACCCCAGATAGAAGGAGTGTCAGATGTGCACTGGTATGTCAGCGACAGACAGATATTTGAAAATGTTCCTGTTGCTGTGTCTCCAGCACTGATTCCTATTGATGCAGGTAAGATACATCACTATCTGACAGGAGCGCGAGAACTGGAGAAAGTTGGAGAAATAATACGTGAGAAGAAATAGTTATGCCACAAGAACAGTCACAAATAAGAGAGCGACAGAAAACCGATTTGCGAGAACCTCGTCGCTATAAGGTTATCATACACAATGACGACTTTACTACTATGGAGTTTGTTGTTATGGTATTGAAAGAGGTATTCTTCCTAAGTGAAGACAATGCCCAGGCACTGATGTTACAAGTGCATCACTCAAATAAGGCTGTAGTGGGTATCTACACCTATGACATTGCCGTGTCGAAAGCACAAAAGGCAACAAATATGGCGCGTGAGAGTGGTTTTCCACTACGTCTGACAGTTGAACCCGAAGAGAATTGAGCATTATGTCAAAAATCAAGCAGACAGAAAGAGCTTCACGTCTTCTGAAAAAGGCGTTTGAGTGCTGTAAAAGCCACAGACATGAGTTTATCATGCCAGAGCATTTACTAATGGTACTGATAGATGAAGATAACTTTAATGCTGCCCTGAACATATTCTATAGTCCTCAGGTGTTAGCGGAACGTGTCGAGGAATTCTTGGGGAATATAGAATCGATACCAGATAATGTGGAATACGAGCCCGAAGTATCTGCTCAAATGGCAAAAGTAATAGAAAGTGCCATCCAAGAAGTCTCATTGAGCAGTGCGGAATCTGTTGATATTCCTCATTTAGTTGATGGAATCCTAAAACTCAAGGAATCATGGGCTGCCTATATGCTCAAAGATTGTCTTTCCAATAAAGAGGCAAACTTTATGAGCCAATTGATTAATTTCTATGAGTTTGACGACAATTTGCAAGATAAGGCAGGAGATAAAGAGGGTTCGGCAGCATGGAAAAAGCTGGTAACCTGCATGAACGATCACTATAACAGGTATAATCCACTCATCGGAAGAGAGCAAGAATTAAAACGCACTATTCAGGTGCTTTGTCGCCGTGAAAAGAATAACCCCTTGCATGTTGGAGAACCAGGCGTAGGTAAAACTGCCTTAGTCTGGGGATTGGTCCGACTAATAGAAGAGAAGAAAGTACCCAAACGGTTGAAAGGTAGTCGTATCTATCAGCTTGATATGGGAACGCTGTTGGCTGGTACGCAATTCCGAGGTGACTTCGAAAATCGAATCAAGCAAATTATGGATGGTGTTCAAGGAGAGGCCGACAACAATATCGTCTATATTGACGAGATTCATACGCTTGTAGGGGCTGGAGCGACCAGTGATAGTGCGATGGATGCTTCCAATATGCTCAAACCATACCTCGAATCTGGCAAGATCCGATTTATCGGTTCAACGACTTATGAGGAATATAATCGCCATTTCTCCCGTTCAAAGGGACTGATACGTCGTTTCCAACAGATCGATATCAGTGAGCCATCTGTAGATGAAACGAAAAACATCATCAGACAATTACAACCAAGATATGAGGAGTTCCACGGGGTGAAGTATGATGATGATGCCATCTCATTCGCTGTAGATGCCAGTGCTAAGTACGTAAACGACCGCTTCCTGCCAGATAAGGCCATTGACCTCATCGACGAAGCGGGTGCTGCTATGGAAATAGATGAAAGTGCTAGAACTATTGGTAAGAAGGAAATTGCGGATGTGTTATCAAAGACATGTAAGGTAGATGCTCTCTCTGAGGCGGAAGAGGATGATTATCAGCAATTAGAAAGTCTTGCAAACCGTATGCTCTCGCAGATTTATGGCCAGGATGAAGCGATACGTCAGGTAGTTGAAGCGGTCCAGATGTCAAGAGCAGGCTTATTGGATGACAATAAACCCTTGGCTTCGCTCTTGTTCGTTGGGCCTACGGGTGTGGGTAAAACAGAAGTTGCCCGTGTCCTTTCAAAAGAACTGGGCATCTCGTTGGTACGCTTTGACATGAGCGAATATACAGAGAAACATACTGTAGCAAAATTAATAGGTTCGCCTGCAGGATATGTCGGCTATGAGGATGGTGGCTTGCTAACAGATGCTATTCGCAAATGCCCCAATTGTGTTCTTTTGCTTGATGAAATTGAGAAGGCGCATCAGGACATATATAACATTTTGCTTCAGGTCATGGACTATGCCAGGCTGACGGATAATAAAGGCAGACACGCTGATTTCAGGAATGTCGTGCTAATCATGACCTCTAATGCGGGCGCACAGTTCGCATCCCAAGGTTCTATTGGCTTTAACAGTAATGTTAGCCGTGGAGATGCTATGATGAAGCAAGTAAAGAAGACATTTAAGCCTGAGTTCATCAACAGATTGTCGGGAGCTGTGGTCTTCCATGACATGGATAAGCCGATGGCTACACTAATTCTGCAAAAGAAATTGAGAGAGTTAGATGCTAAACTTGAAGCGAGAAAGGTTACGATGACGCTCAGTTCTGATGCTTTCGAATATTTGCTGAAAGAAGGATTTACTGCAGAATATGGTGCTCGTGAGATGGATCGTGTAATTTCACAAAAGCTGAAGCCATTATTGATGCGGGAAATATTATTTGGTAGCCTGAAAAAAGGCGGGAACATAACGATTGAAATGAAAGATGGCAGTTTATCGATTGGATAATGAATTGTGGTTTCCTGATCCTCATTTAGGGGAGAAGAATGGACTCGTGGCTGTTGGCGGTGATTTGTCGGTTGAACGACTACTACTAGCCTACAGTAATGGTTTTTTCCCGTGGTTCTCTTTTCGAAATAAAGAAGAACCCTATTGGTATTGCCCTCAGGACAGATATGTCATTTTCCCCAAAGAGATACATATTAGTCACTCCATGAAGCAGTTGATGCGCCAGAACAAATACATTGTTACAATTAATCAATATTTTGATGGTGTTATACGTGGTTGCTCAACTGTTGATGGACGCTATCAGGAAAATGGAGCATGGCTTGGCCCGGAAATAATACAAGCCTACACGGAATTGAATCGCCTTGGATTTGCAGCGAGTGTTGAAGTATGGGAGCCATTAAACACTTCCTCTGAGAAGAAAGAAGTCAAGCTCGTTGGCGGATTGTATGGCGTTGCCATCCGTAATGCGTTCTTCGGCGAGAGCATGTTCTCGTTAGCGCCAAGTGCTTCGAAGTTGGCATTAATACATTTGGCTAAGACTCTTGATGCTATTGGTGGCCTCTTTATTGATTGCCAGTTCGAGACCCCCCATCTCAAATCTATGGGAGGTAAGCATATCTCCTATGATAAGTATATGGAAATACTAAACAAGCAAGAGTTGTGTTGAATATCTAAGCTAATTTCACTTGGTACAGACATGAAGGATAAAGAACGGTACTTGTTTCTGGATTTCGATGGTGTCCTAAATACGATGGAATACCAGACAGCATTACAGTGGAAGGGAGAAAGAAGTGACGATGAATTTGGTTCGCTTTTCGACCCTTACACGATAGACTGTCTAAAAAATATCCTTGACTGTACTGCTGCAAAATTGGTCGTATCTTCATCCTGGCGACTTGATGGAATAGACAAGATGCGTGAATTGTGGACTGCACGAAACTTACCTGGTGAAATCTATGGTGTAACTCCTGCTTTGGATGAGTTGTATTTTAAAAGTCTTGATGGGGGCAGAGACACATTTTCTGTTATTCCCTATGGTACAAGAGGTCTTGAAATCAGTGAATGGCTCAGGACTCATCCTCAAAAACAAGGGATACCATATTCCTATGCAATTCTTGATGATGGTGACGATTTCTTACTTACCCAATCAGAACGCGTAGTTATTACAGAACCAGAAACGGGTCTCACAAAAGAATTGGCAGAGAGAGTAATCGAAATTCTAAATAAACACTAAATAATCATCTGATAAAAAGAGGATGGCAAGGCACTCACACCCTGTCATCCTTCTCATTATTGAAAGCTTGTAAAGGATTACATTGCTTGTTCTCTGTGGACTTTATCCATTCAGCAACTTCGTTACTTCTGCAGGATTAAGTGCCCACTCGTATGTGTATGCTTCATCTGCTTCCTCAGCATTCTCTACTGAAGTCAGGCTTTGAGCCTTGGCCTTCATATCAAGTAGTTCGCCGATAGAGAGCTTCGACTCCAGCTTGTGGAGCAGTGCCTCGATGGACTCGCTGTTAGCCCCTCTCATTGTCTGCGCAGTGAATGGCATTTCGAGCCAGATGATTTCACGCTTTGCCACATAAAACACACCGAATACCAGGCCCTTGGAGAGGTTGCCCTCGCTAATACGAACCATGTGCTGTACACAAGACGGGTCGTAGGCCACACCCTTCTCCTCAGAGATTATCATCGAATTGGCAGAATCCATCCATCCTACTACCAGATTAGGAGAAAGGGCACCTGTGGAATAGGCATTGCAGGTGAAGGTGACATATACAGCACCAGCAGCCTCCAGCTCAGGCAGCGACAGTTCAATGTACTCAGCAGTACCAACCATTTCAGGGATGGAACGGATATCGCCAGAGTGCTTGGCACCTACACAAGTCAGATTGTAGTAGGCGCACTCTGCAATTTGGCCGTTCGGCAGTGTAACACGAGCGCTCAAGTCCATATCGAGGTGCTGCGCATGCAAGCCTTTACCCCACTGGAGGAACAGACGGACAGCATCACCCTCTACCGGGAAGTGCGTTCCCATCAGGGCACAAGATGCATCCTGAATGGTTGCCGAACGATCGCCCACGCTGACAGGTATATTGTACAGAGCGGGATCGATGAAGATGGTCTTCGCCTCTGTCTGCTGGATAGCAAAGCGTCTTGCCATCGAGGCCTTATAGAGGTCGTTTACGGCTCCTGTCATCGCCTTGCGGGCTTCATCATCATAGAGAGCCAACAGCTTGTTAGGCTCAATCTGATGGGTAACACCAGTGATGGGTCTGGCCAGACGCACCTCCTTGGGGTCGAAGTATGCCTCTGCAGCATTGCCGAGTGAGAGCAGCAGACGGGCAGGCATCTTGTCGGCAATCTCCTCAAAGGCAGCCAGCACCTTGTCGCTACCGAAGCGGAGCATGGAGGCGAACAGACAACGGGCGAATAGACCTGGACGTTCCTTCAGCAATGCCAGCGTCATGTCGGCATCGTTCTCAGAACGAGCCTTGTCAACACGGCCTTGCCAAGTGGAATAATCCTGCTTGTAGAACACATCGAGAATCTCTGCCAGATGGTCAAAGCCATTCTTACGGGAGTATTCACCCAGACGGAGGGCACGGATCATACGAACCCACATTCCGCGCTTTGGATTCATATTCTCAGCTGCCTGTCTTGCGGTCAATGGGATGGCATTCAGCCACAATGCCACACGCAGACACGCCTTACGGTCGTACTTCAGCATCAGTTTCTTCTTCATATCCTTTGCCGCATCAGCACCTCTGTCGAGTGGCCCCCACATGTGGAAGTACAGCTTACGGGCATGGGCAACAAGAGTCTTCGGCTCAATAATCTGCACATAGCCGGTCTTCTCATACCAGAGGTAACGGAGCACGTCAGTAGGAGTCTTCAAAAGCTTTGATGCCTCGTCTGCCTTATTCTGTTCTACCAATAACTTGATAACGAGCATAGCTGTTTCCTTCATGGTGATGTTGGCATCCTCGGGCAGAGAGAACTCACGAAGCAGTTGCTCCAACGAGTCCTTCTGGGTTCCATCAAGCGGAGTGGTCGATGCCAAAAGGGATGCGAACACATGCTTCATGTCCTCGATAGTAAACAGGCGCAGTTCCTTCAGCTTGCTGGCCTGACCCTTATAAACGAAGTCGGCAGTCTCAAACGGTGTGCCGCAGAACGGGCAACCATTGTAACGCTCAATGGGGAAAGTCCCCTCAGGAATAAGGTGACCGCAAGGAAGTGTCGTTCCCTTGAAACCTGCCTCCTTACCAAAGATGTTGGCAATCCAGGTAATCAGATGGTCAGCAAGGCTCTCACCCGTTGGCACATTCCATCCCTTGACGAGTGGTGCCCAATTGAGCTTCACGCCCATCACGTCGTTGATACACTCGGTGATTTCTGCGAGTCTGTCTGCAGGAGCAGCATTCAAAGCGTGAAGAAGTTCCTCACTGACGCAGAAACCATTCTCCTTCAACCTGGTCACGAATGCCATCACCGGCACTGAAGCCTCGGACTTCATGTTGATGTTCTCACGATTAATGTCGAGGAACACTGCACGGTAGCGCAAAGCTACTCTTGTCAAAGTCTTGTTATTCATAACGTCTTTAATTTAAAAGGTAATTGACTGACAGGAACAGAACCACAATCTATTTTGAAGTATGTCAGCCTTGACCTTGTTAATACTATCCTTGAGCTGCGAGCAGGACTCGAACCTGCGACCCATAGTCTAACAGAAATGAAGTATGTGGTGATTGGTCCTTCTCAGGAAATGTCGTCACAAACCTATTGTTCTACCAACTGAACTATCGCAGCATAAAGAGAGGTAATTGAACAGCTAATTGGAGCCTCTTTAGCATAAGATCGAAGAAGTAAGCTGTCCTTGACCTTCTCTTTTATTTGAGCGGCGGGCTGGAATCGAACCAGCAGTAACCATTAGGTGTAAGCAAACGTTTGGGCCATCACTCAGGCAATTGCGAAGCTTACCGCCGCTACCGTTTTATCCTTTGATAACAGCCACCGGCAGGAGTCGGGTCTTAACCTTTATCAGGTCTGCCTCGTTGGCTATTACCTCCTCAATGTCCTTATAGGCTCCAGATGCCTCCTGCATATCTTCCTGAGAGCGTATGGCATGAACGATGCCCTTTGCTTCAAGTTGAGCCACTTCCTGCTGTAGATTCAGCGTTTTGATGGCCATTGAACGGGATAGGACACGACCAGCTCCATGAGAGCATGAGCAGAATGAGTCTGGATTACCAAGACCTTCTACGATATACGATGCCGTACCCTGTGAGCCAGGGATAATACCGATGACTCCTTCGCGGGCAAGTGTCGCTCCCTTGCGGTGTACGATGACATCGTGACCGAAGTGGTGCTCTACTGCTGCATAGTTGTGAGCAATGTTTATCATCGGTTCAAACTTTATGCCAGGCAGTGAGTCTGCAAGAATCTCCTCGATACGCTCCATCATGAGCTTCCTGTTGCAGAGAGCGAAGTCTATACAGTACCTCATCTCTCTCCAGTACATCTCAAACTCCTTGCTACCTCTGGCGAGGAAAGGCAGATGTATGTCAGGCGATACATTTGAATACCATCGCGCATTGAGGGTTGCTGCGATCTTGTTGTAGTAATCACCGACCTGCTTCCCGAGGTTGCGTGAACCAGAGTGAATCATGATCCAGAGCGTTCCCTCTTCGTCCTTTTGCAACTCAATGAAGTGGTTGCCGCCTCCTAACGTTCCGACTTCGTGAAGGATAGAGACCTGACGACGCTTAACTACTTCGAACTTGTCGAGGTCATAGCCTTCAGGCAGGTACTTCTCATCCTGAGCCTCCTTGTGGTGATCCATTCCCAAAGGAATACGTTCACGGATTCCCTTCATGATTTGCTTGCGGAGAACCTCTACGGGAATCTCGCTTACCTTCCAGTTAGTCTTCACGGCACA